>NZ_JASHKO010000003.1:581140-697381 GCF_030056745.1 Rhodococcus sp. IEGM 1406
CGCAACTCCGGCGAACTCGATGCGATCTCGAACAGCACCGCCGCCGGAGTCCGCGAATCCGCAGCCTCGAGAGCACGCCTCGAAGGCTGAACGGGCTGTCCGAGATTCGGTACCGCAGCTGTAACCGTGGTGGCCGACGCGAACAGTTGCACCCCCGCATACAAATTCCGAACAGCCGGTGAGACTGTGAGAGCGAGAGCAACCAGAACCACCAGCACCGCCATGGCGAGATCGAATATCCATGCACTGTAATATATTTCGCCATACATGGCCGACTGCACCACGAGACGAGCGATCATCAGGACGAGCAAGCCGACACAGACTCCAAGACCAACCTCGCGTGACGGGCGAGGGTCGAGCGAAGAATACCGAAGCGACAGTGATCTGACTCCGACGACGGCAAGAATCCCGAAGAGTATCGCGAGAACAGCGAGCACCAACGCATCTCCCCACGGCACGATGCCAAATTGCGTTGCTGCCATTGCGATCTGAGAGAATCCAACACCGAAGCTCCACACCGCGATCAACAGCATGCCGTTTCGTGCCGCTGCGAGCCAGACGTATCCGGGGTGCGTCCCGTCGCCGACGGATGCAACACCGAATGGAATGAATGTAATTGCAGCTGCGGCAATCAAGAACGTGATGCCGTAGTACGGACTAGCCGTGACCGTGTGGAACAGCTCGACACTTGTGCCCTCGCTGATCGAGTGGAGTAATCCGGCTGCGAGGAGAGCGATGCCGAGCGCGGCGATGGTGAGGCGCCAGGACGCAAACCGTCTGGCGAGACCGACTGCCGCAACAACCACCACGACGATCGGAACGGCCGACGACACGAAGAGAACGATCAGGCTCTCGAATGTCTGCGGCCCGTCGTAATATCGGTAGCGACTGGCGGAGACCAGGATGTAGATCAGCGCGAGTAGCGCCGAGGCCACTGACGACCCCCAAGCCACAAACACAAGCGGCTTCACCAACGCCAACCATCGCGGCGCGGTTCGAGGGTCGATGCGAATTTCGGCCGCTCGCGGTTGAGCTGCGAGCAGGGCGCCGGCAAGCCCGAACCACGCTCCAGCGCCGACCCCGTTGCCGGTGAAAACACTCGAGCTCTCACTGAATCGGAACATTCCACGAATGACGTCGTAGACGACAAGACCCACGACAGTGGCAATGAGGGGTCCGTTGGCCACCAGACGCAGCACACGTATCTGCCCGACATTCCAATTCGGCCCGAGCATTCCGAGTCGCGCCACGTACGGCAGAGACAGGGACACCAGTGACAGCAGTGTCGGCAAAACCAGAAGCACCACAAGAGCACTCGAACCGACGCGGGTTATTGCGACGGTCGCACTCCACGGCAAGAAGAACGACACGCACAGTAGTACCGCGGCTGTCCCGTCGCGGGTGTAGTCACCGATCCGAATATCCTCGAACGCAGATCGCGCCGGTGAATAGCCCTGCGCCGGTGGGTACACGCCGTGTGGCTGGGGCAAACCGTCTATTGATGGTTCGCTGTGTTGACGCGAGTTGTCTTCGGTCATTCGCCAAGCTCCTCAGATGTGGGAAGTGCGCCGAACGGCTCAGGCACTATCGCCGATATTTGGTGGTCCCCGACGAATCGCGATCGTTGCTGACGATCTTGGCGAAGCATTGATCGTTGGCAATCCGCTTCGAATCGCACCACCCGTTTGCCGCATCCGCATCCGCAAACGTCAAGCCTGCGACGGTTATCCACCAACCCCGGAGATCGAAGGTCCGCCATTCGTCACTCCAGAGCAGACGCACCTCCGGATACATGAGACGAAGTTCGAGATGCTGTCGCAGGATCTGGGCAGCAGTCCAATGCACCTGAGCGCCATTGATATCCGCCGCATCGAGTCCGACCCGCTTGGAGGAGATCTGAGCCACCCACCTGTTCGCGAGGTCACCGATCACAAAGGGGCGATCGGCGTCGGCCTGAGCCCGGAGGGCGTCAAGACTCGCAGATTCGACGTCGCCCGTTGTCGGCTGCGCGCTACGTGTGGGTCGGATCGGCGTATTGGTGTCACTTCGCGATGCCGGCCCGGATGTCAGGCTGGTATCACTCGTCCCCTCGTCCTCGCATTCGACGAGTTGAGCACCTGACGCTCTCGAATTGGTCAGACTCGAAGACTCACCGAGAGTGTTCGGCAGCCTCCAGAAGCTACCGAGGTCGTACAGGAACTCGCGCTGGATCGAGTTCGTCGTGTTCGTCCCATCGGTTCGGGGAAGATAGATCGGCGCATCGGAGAAGTCGAACACCGCCGATGCAACGCTGTGGCCGGTGTCGGTGATCGACACACGAAGCGCGTCGGTGGAGACGATGTCTCCGCCGGGACATGATGCTTTCATTTCCATTAGAACGACGAGACCCTCTGCCTGCGTGCGGTATTCAACCGGCGTCAGGGTCGGTGTCCGTCCGCATTTCGTGACGTACTCGTTGCCTCCGTCGAATTCAGGGACAGCGGGCAGCCTGCCCGGTGTCCCTGACGGTCCGCCGGTCGGTGGGTAGTAGAGGAATTCGTCATTGGAGATCGAGGCGAGTCCGTCGTGGGCCTTCGACCAAGACCAGTGGTTGGTGTGGGAATCGAGTGACCAGCTGATGGAGCCGTCGTCGAGTTCAACGGCTAGTACCCTGCCGTCGTTAGGATGGACGAGAATTCGCTCACCGTCCGAGACCGAGTAAGAGAAGTAGTCGCCGATCTTGGTCGACCACAACTGTTCCCCGGTGTCGATTCGGTAGGCCGAGAGCGTGTCCGAGTCGTTGCCCAACACGATGTCGCCGACGATCCGGCGTAGCGAGAAGTGGTCTCCGCCGATGACCGACCACAACTCGGTGCCGTCGTTCATGTCGTAGGCACCGTGCGAGCCGATGTACGGACGAGAGTTCGATGCCGAGACAAGCCACGGTGCTGCCGGTGCGTCTTCGTCAACTCTAAATCTCTCGGCACCGTCACGGTCGGACACGATGCTGGAGTATCCGTCCGACGGAAATGGCATCGCGCAGAGGACGCCGGCAAAACCTTGTCCTGGAAGTGCCTCGTAGCCACCCAGATTCGGATTCGAAAGCAGTGCGCCATCGACCGCGTTGAGCGCCGTAGATCCGATGCTCGAGTAATAGACGATGCCGTCCACGATCTCGAACGAATGCGAATCGCCGGATCCGACGCAGTCGGTTTCCGGTGGAGTTGTCGTTGTCCACGCCGCGTCGAGATCGTTAGGCGTACCGCGCGAAATCACCAGCCCGGACTGGCTACCGCCGACAGTGAAGACCGCTCCGTCGGAAACCTCGACCAAGGTGGCTGTATCGGTGTCGACACTCGAACGAATCGCCCCCGAGTCGAGCGAGAAGGAAATGACCCGAGCTGTTCCACCAGGGTTCCTGACGACACAAGGTAGGGCTGCATCGATCGCGGCGGTCGCACACGACACCGTGCCGGCGACCGGCGTTTGCCATCGAATGGATCCGCTCTCGGCGTCGACTGCTACAAGTTGGGACTGCTGGCCCTGCTGTGGACCGACCGTAGTGATCAGAGTCTGTCCCACGTCGATGAATCTCGCCGTTCCATAGCTCGCACCGAGCGAATCCGGCCACAGAAATCTTCCGCCCGGCAGAACCTCGTCAACGTCCAACGACCACCCTGGCGTCGGCTGCGTGGGGTAAGTGTTGACCAGCTGGCCTGCCACCGGTCCATCGGTGTCTCCCGACCGGAGAATCGTGACAACGGTGACGGCGCCTGCGGCGAGGGCCGCGACGGCGGTAAGGGATGCAACGGCAAGAATCCATCCTCGGCCACGAGATCGAGAGGGCGGAGGATGTCCGGCAACCGGAGCCTGCGGTGGTGAAGGCGGGGGTGGTGGTGGAGGTGGGGGAGGTGGGGGCGGGGGCGGCAACGTCATCGGTTGTGTCTCCCTCTGTCGATCATTCGTCCGCTAGGCAAAGCACTACGACAGGACTCTCTTTGCGAACCCAATCGGCGGTACACGAAGATGTGGACGTGCCGCGGCTGACTACCCGGTGAGTGGCGCTGCTCGAGCTGCATGAGACCGGACTGACGTATGTCTCGCTGGTCCCGTCGCCCTTGTCTGCCCCGAGCCTTCGTACGATGCAGTCACCTACCGAGGCATTGGCGATGACCGACGCCGTGTCGCTTCCGCTGTACGTCGGCGCCACCGTCCGGGATGTGGTGGTCGCATACGTCGGATAAGTCGTACTCGACGATTCAGATGTGTAGTAGAGAGAAGACGCGCTGTCGTAGTCGTCGAACGCGCGGGTGACTGCATTGGCAATGAGAAACATCCACACAATCGACAGCACCAGAAGCGCGGTGAAGATGTAGCCGATGACCAGACCGGCGATTGCAAGTCCTCGCCCCTGCTCACCGGTTCGTTTGATCTGCGCCAGCGAAATGTGGCCGAGCACAATGCCGACCGGCGCCAGCACGAGCGCCCCGACCAGGGCGGCAATTGCGAGGCCGTTCGTGGTCGGAGGTTGGTACAGAACGCCCTGCGGTTGGGCACTCCAGTACTGCTGCTCCCCACCAGGCGGGGGCGGTGGTGGCGGTGGCGGTGGCGGTGGTGGCGGAAGGGTCACCGAATAAGCCGTCGATAGCGCATTCCGTGAATCTAGCGACGCCTCGGAGACCTGTCTGTCGTCCGTTCGGCGGACTGATGCAGAGGTTGCCGAAATGTGAAGAGTTCTAACCGGCGAGCGGGCTCAGCCGCCGTAGACCTCGGGGTCCAGGGTGCCGATGTACGGCAGATCGCGGTACCGCTCGGCGTAGTCGAGGCCGTAACCGACGACGAACTCGTTGGGGATGTCGAAGCCCACGTCGCGGACGTCGACGTCGATCTTGACGGCGTCCGGCTTGCGGAGCAGGGTGACGACCTCGAGCGAAGCGGGATTACGCGTCTTGAGGTTGCGCATCAACCACGACAACGTCAGGCCCGAGTCGATGATGTCCTCGACGATCAGCACGTGGCGACCGGCGATGTCCTTGTCGAGGTCCTTGAGGATGCGGACGACGCCCGAAGACGAGGTCGAGGATCCGTAGGAGCTCACCGCCATGAATTCCATCTGCGACGGGATCGGCAGGGCGCGGGCGAAGTCGGTCATGAAGAAGACCGCTCCCTTGAGGACGCCGATCAGCAGGAGATCCCCTTCGGGGGCGCCTGCCGGGTAACGCTTGGCGATTTCCTCAGCCAGTTCCGCCGTTCGTGCACGGATCTGTTCTTCGGAGATCAGTACCGATGCGATGTCGCCCTCGTACACGCGTCAAACCCTTCGTCGGTCTTCGAATCCGAGGATCAGCCTGCCACGTCGCCGGGCCGCCACCAACCTCGCCTCCGGTGTTCCGCCCCCGATCGCGACGCCGCCTTGCCCCCGCCAGTCGATCACCAGGGCGTCGACTGCCCGTAACTGTTTGTCCGTCAATGCTTTTGCGCCGCCCTGCAGCAGCCAGGCCCGCAGAGCGCGTCGGCGGATTGCGGTGGGCGCTTCGGCAAGTGTGTCCACTTCCACTTCCCCGTCGACAACAGTCCGTAGAAGTAGTGCCTCGGCGTACTCGTCGAGCGCCTCGCCGTCCTCACGCAACTGCGTCGCGGTTCGGGCCAACGCCTCGGCAACTCCCCCGCCGAGAATTTCTTCGAGCAGCGGCAACGCCTCGTGCCGCAGACGCACGCGAGTGAACTCGGGATTGTTGTTGTGCGGGTCCTCCCACGGCGTGATGCCCAGGTCGACGCAGGCCGCCCTGGTCACCGACCGACGGATGCCGAGTAGCGGCCGTCCCCAGGGGGCGTCGAATGCAGCCATACCCTGAATCGATCGCCCACCGGACCCGCGGGACAGTCCGAGAAGGACGGTCTCTGCTTGATCGTCGAGCGTGTGTCCGAGTAGAACCGGGAGGTCAGTCCTGGCGTCGCGCAGAGCGCTGTACCGAGCCTCACGCGCGGCGGCTTCGAGACTCCCACCTTCGGCTACGTCGACGGTCAGCACCGTCGCGGTCCGGCAACCCAGCGCCAGCGCCTGGTCTGCGGCCGAGCTCGCGACGGCATCAGAACCATCTTGTAACCGATGGTCCACGATCAATGCGTCGACAGAATCGGTTTCCGCCACGGCTGCTGCGGTCAGCGCCAACGAATCGGCTCCCCCGGACAGGGCGACGACCACCCGGCGCCGTGGCTCGAATGCGACCGTCCACGCCCGCACGGCCTGTCGCAGCGCCAGGAGGGCAGGCGTCTCAGGCAGCAGCATCTAGCCGAGAACGCGCTTTACCCACGCGTCGGGATTGTCGATCTCGTCGAGCAACGGCAAGGTCTCGGGCCCGGCCCAGATGGTGTTGAACTGCTCCATACCGACCTTGAGAACTACCGCGTCGACGAAGGCCTTGCCACGCACGTACTGCGCCATCTTGGCGTCCATGCCGAGAAGCATCTTGATGATCCGCTGCACGGGGTTGGACTTGCGTTGCCGACGCTTGTCGAAGGCCGCGCGGATAGTTGCCACCGACGGCACCACGGCGGGGCCGACGGCGTCCATCACGTGGTCTGCATGCCCTTCGAGGAGGGTGCCGAGTACGAGCATCCGATCCAGCGCGTCACGCTGAGGTTCTGCCTGCGAAGCACGCAGCAGGCCGATGATCCCGCCCGCCGTCGCACCGTCACTGGAGTCGGGTTCCTTCCGCGAGCGCAACTCTGCAGCAAGGCGCCCGACAACGTCGGTCATCGACTCGTCCACCGTCGCACCAAGCGTTTCGACGGATTCCTTCATGTACTCCGCTAGCCACGGCGAGGACGAGAACTGAACCCGGTGAGTGACCTCGTGCAGGCAGACCCACAACCGGAAGTCACTCGGGTTCAGCCGAAGGGACCGTTCGACGGAGACGATGTTCGGTGTGACCAGAAGCAGGGTGCCGTGCTCGCCGGTGAACGGGTCGTACTGCCCGAGGATCGCCGAAGACAGGTACGCCAGCATGGCGCCGGCCTGCAAGCCCGCCGGCTTTCCGACGATGAGATTGCCACTGCCGTCAGGGTCGGCGCCGGTGAGATGCGCCATCGACCGCGAGGCTGCCGTGATCCACCCGGCCCGGTCAAGCACGTCAGCGGCCGGGACCGGTAGACCGTCGGCCAAACCGGTCACTTCACGAACCGGCAGTTCGGCACGCTTGGACGCTTCGGCGAGTTCTGCGGTTGCCGTCTCGGCCGTGTAGCGAGACATCGCGGGGCCGCCGCGCGCCAGTTTTATCCCGGCTTTGGCGGCAAGACTCCAGTCGACGGCACCACCGAGCGGAGCCGAGGCTTCATCATCTTGTGGAGTCTTTTCGGCCACTATTGGCACCCGCAATTCCTCAATGCTCCGGCAATCGCGTCCAGGGCAGGACGGCTCACTTCTGGCGGCCGGTCATTGGACATCAGTGCGAAGGTGAGCACTCGCCCGTTCTGATCGACCACGAACCCTGACAACGCGCTGGCCGTCGAGAGAGTTCCCGTCTTGGCCCGTACCCAACCCGCACCGGTTCGGTTTCCGGACGCGTAGCGGTCGGACAAACTTCCTGTTCCGCCGGCCACCGGAAGGTAGTCCAGCAGCGGACGCAGTTTCGGATCACCGTCACCGGCCGCCGCCGTCATGACGCGATCGAGTACCTGAGCGGGAATGAGATCGTCGACGGAAAGTCCGCTGGAATCGTGCAGCGAAACTCCGGTGTAGTCGAACCCGGCGGCCTGCAAGGTCTTGCCGGTCGCGTCGACGGCTCCGGTGAACGAGGCTTCGATTCCGGAGGCAATCGCGACCTCACGCCCGATGGTCTCGGCGAGCACGTTGTCGGAATGTTCCATCATCTGCAGCAGTCGGTCGCTCAGCGGTGCCGACTGCACGGTGGCGATCGGCTTGGCACCGGCAGGCGCCGCGCCGAGACTCACGTTGGCGGGATCGACACCGAGGGCCTGAGCGAGCACCTTGCCCGCGTCCAACGCGGGCGTTTCCGAACGCGGCGACTCGTCTTGAGTGCCGTCGTACCGACCGCCTTCGATCATCACCGATTCGATCGGGGTGATGTAACCGGCCGCGATGTCAGCGGGGAACCACCCGGTGGCCATGTTGTCGCCCTTGAACAAGCTCGAGTCCACCACGACGCTGGTTACCGGCGTACCGGCAGCCTTGATCTGGTCGACGAGATCCGCGATGTGCGCTGCGTTGGCGTAGTACCCGCTCTGCCCCTTCGGCGTCGCCGTCAGCGTCGGGTCACCGCCGCCGACCAGAACGACCTGCCCGGGGCTCGCTCCGGGGACCACCGTCGTGGCCAGCCGGTGGTCGAGCGGCAGCTTCAGCAGTGCCGCCGATGCGGTCAGCACCTTCGTCGTGGACGCAGGCGTCATCGGCGTCGACGGGTCTGCGCTCCACAGAATGTTTCCGGTGAGCGCATCAGCGACTACTCCGGTGAACTTCCCCAGATCCGGGTTGGCCACGGCCGGGCCGATCGCCGCTGCGATTCCCGACGCGCTCGGGATCGGTGCGTCCGTCGGGACGGGCACCACCTGAGGTGACGGCGTCACGAGCGCAGGCTGCGGCGACGTAGTCACGGTCGCGCTGCCGGCTGTGTCGTTCGACGTACCGAGTTTCACGACGACAACTCCGGCGACGGCCAGTACAACCACTGCACCGACCGCCAGAAGGATGCGGAAGTTACGCCGTCGACTCTCTTCCAACGAGCCGATCTTCTTCTTTCCTTGGCCCGCCAACGCCCCTCCGTCTGTGCTCTGCCTACTGGGTGGTCAGGCAACCTTATCCTTGACCCGATATCCTTCCGACGAATCATTACCGACACGACAGCGAGGAATCGGCGTGGAGTTCGACGTCACCATCGAGATCCCCAAGGGTCAGCGCAACAAGTACGAGGTCGACCACGTAACCGGTCGCGTCAAACTCGATCGCTACCTCTACACAGCTTTCGGCTACCCGGCCGACTACGGCTTCATCGAAAACACCCTGGGTGAGGACGGCGATCCGCTCGACGCCATGGTCCTGCTCCCCGAGTCGGTCTTCCCCGGCGTCATCGTCGAGGCTCGCGCAGTCGCGATGTTCAAGATGGTCGACGAGGCCGGCGGAGACGACAAGGTCCTCTGCGTTCCGGCCGGCGACCCCCGCTGGGATCACATCCAGGATCTGGGTGACATCTCACAGTTCGAGCTCGATGCGATCAAGCACTTCTTCGTCCACTACAAGGACCTCGAGCCGAACAAGCACGTCGAGGCAGCCAACTGGGTCGGCCGCGCCGAGGCAGAGGCCGAGATCGAGGCTTCGATCAAGCGTCTCGCTGCCAACGGCGGTCACTGAGCTCGAGTTCTCAGGCCTTACGAAAATCCCCGCACATCGGAAGATGTGCGGGGATTTTTGTGTGCTGTTTTTACTCACCCTTGCAGTTTCTACTCACCCTTGCAGTTTCTACTCACCCTGGAAGACTGGCGGGCGCTTCTGGAAGACGGCGGTGATGGCCTCGGTCAGATCCTGCGACGGCAGGAACGCCGCGTTCCAGGCTGCGACGTAGCGAAGGCTGTCGTTCACGCTCGCGCTGCGGGTGTGATCGAGCACGTCCTTGATCCCGTGGACCACGAGCGGCGGATTGAGCGCAATCTCCTTGGCGGTCGCGCGCGCCGCGGCCAGTACCGCGTCGGCATCTTCGAAAACGTCGTTGACGAGACCGATCTTCTCGGCGCGCGCTGCGTCGATGTCCTTGCCGGTCAGAGCCAATTCACGCAGGTGTCCGTCACCGATGATCGCGGGCAGACGCGCGAGGCTGCCCATGTCTGCGACGATCGCGACCTTGACCTCGCGGATGCTGAACTTGGCATCGGCACTTGCGTAGCGGATGTCCGCCGCCGTGATGAGGTCGACGCCGCCGCCGATGCACCAGCCCTGCACAGCTGCGACGACGGGCTTGCGGCAATCTGCGACGGCATTGATGCCCGACTGCATGCGCTTGATCATGTCGTGGAACTTGGTGCGCGGGCCTGCCTGAGCCTTGTCCGCGAGGACGGCACCGAATTCACCGCTCATCGCCGGCAGGTCCAGGCCGAACGAGAAGTGCTTGCCGGAACCGGCGATGACGATTGCACGCACCTCGGGATCGGCGTCGAGGTCGGCGAAGATTTCGGGGAGTTCATTCCAGAAATCCGGCCCCATCGCGTTGCCCTTGCTCGGCCCGATCAGCGTCACCTGGGCGATGTTGTCTTCGCGCTCGACGGTGAACGCATTCCAGCTCTTCTGTTCAGTCATTACTCAAGAGTAACTAAAGGTCGGGCTCAGCCGAAGACCGCTGCCTTCATCCGAAGATTCCTGCCTCGTCAAGTACCAGTACGACGAGGGTGACGGCCATCAGGGCGAACATGATGAGCATCGCCATCCTGGCCGCCCGCTCACTCGTGGGCGGGAAAACGCGCTGCGCCGGATGCTCTGCCACGTACTCGGACAAGGACATGGTCCTGGCACGTGAGCGTGTCGGATTCTGTACCGCTGCTGTTGTAGCCATGTCGGTGATCCTTTCAACTACGCAATCTCAGTCAGGTACCCCAAAGGTGAAGTACCCGACTGAGTTCGACTTCTCCAATGTAGACCCGCAGACCGAAGAAGTCAGCGTGAGTTTCGTGCGAATTACCTGAGAGTTAGTCCACACAGGGAATGCCGCCATTCGCGTCCGCTCGGATAGGTGATCCCTGTGCTCCCGTGTCGGGAACTGTGCCGGCGGATACCGAGGAGTCCGACTGCGCCGGCGCGGCCGAGAACACGGTCTGCGCATTGTCCTCACCGATCAGTACAGACACTGATTCGGCCGCTGCCTGCTCGTTCGGCACTGCGGCCACGCCCAACTGCTCGGCCAGCGCCTCTGCGACGGCTTTGGCGCCGGCTCCATAGCTGACCACCGACTTTGCCGTCGGAGCTGCAGTGCTCACCTCTCCGACTTCGACTCCCGACGCTTTCATCGCCGCTGCCAACGCGGCGCCCAACCCGTCCGTCGCGGTTCCGTTGCGGATGTCCACAACTTCGTTCCCGGTCGAGATCGCGGTGTCCATCGCAGGTGCAGATGCCGAGTCACCTCCCGCGAAGATCCGCGACACTTCACTACGCAGACGCGCCGGATCGACCATGTTGACGTCCTGGCCGTCGACGGTCTCGTATCCCTCGATGGGCAGGGTGTAGAAGTCGATGTTCCCACCCGCGAGAGCGCTTGCCTGAGAAGCGAATCGGACGGGATCCATGGCGGAATCGATCACCACGTCCTTCTTCACCACGTCGGCCAGTGCCGTCATCTTCGGAATGTTTCCGATGACGCCGGAGCCCTTCAAGTTGGCGATCACCGCGCTGATGAAAGCCTGCTGCCGGTGGGTGCGATCCAAGTCCCCGTTGTCCAGGCCGTGGCGTTGACGGACAAACGAAAGTGCCTGTGACGCATCGAGAGTCTGAACCCCCGCCGGGAAGTTGGCGCCCGAGAAGTCATCCTGAACCGGATTGTTGAGGCACACCTGAACAGGGCCGATAGCCGAGACGACGTCATAGAAGCCCATCAGGTTCACTTCGGCAAAGTGATCGATCGGAACCTTGAGCAGATTCTGCACGGTGGTCAGTGTCGACCGCCGACCGACTTCACGCGCTTGCTGTTCTCGTGCAGCAGGATCCGTCACACCGTCCGCTACGAGTTTGGCGTCCGCATCAGCCTTCGCCATTCCGTAGGCTTCCTTGATCTTGGCCATTCCATAGCCGGGTACAGAGACGTAATCGTCGCGTGGAATCGCCACTGCACTGGCCTTGCCACCATCGCCCGGAACATGGAGCAGGATAAGCGTGTTCGTGTTGTACCCACCCACATCGCTATCCCCTGCGTGCAACTTGTCGGTGACGAACTCTGCCGGCAGGTCACTGCCGTCCATCGCCTTGCGACTGTCGAGACCGATCAACAAGATGTTGGTATCCCCGTCGAGAGAACTGCCGGCGTCGTCACCGAGGGCGGAGAGCGCATCCGACCGGTACAGCCCCGACGTCAGATCCGACTGCACGTACCACCCGATTCCGACGCCCACCAGAATCGTCGTCGACAGGGACGCCGCCGCCAGCTTGCGCCCTACCGAGAGCGTCGACCGCTGCGGTTGACGCCTACGCCTGTGCCTGGTTGCCGAGTGTCGAGGTCGCGGTTCCACGGCCGACACGCTATCGACCGTTCCTGAGTAGAACCTGTCGATACCGGACACAGCTGGTCATTCGCTGAAAGAACGCTGAGAATGAAGTCCGAATTGGGCAAATCTGCTCTAGGCTCCGCCCTGTGGACCGCCGACGCTTCCTCAGCGCCCTCGCAGCAGCAACTCTGACCGGAACCGCCGCAGTGACCATGGGAACCGCTTGTTCGTCACGTTCCGTCGGGACGGCGGTCGCCGCAGCCGACGAGCCAGCAGACCCCGCCGCTGTTCCGAATCTCCCGCCTGCCTTGCTGCCGCCTCCACCGCCGTCTGCCCGGGTGCCGCTGCCCGCCGGCGGATCGTTGACCGCCCTGCCCGGCGGCGGGGATCTGTTGGCCCTGACGGTTGACGACGGGGCCAGCTCCGAAGTCGTGCGCCTCTACACACAGTTCGCAAAAGACACCGGCATCCGTTTGACGTACTTCGTCAACGGGCAATACAACTCGTGGACCGAAAACGCCGGACTTCTCAGACCTCTTGTCGAGAGCGGACAAATTCAGCTCGGCAATCACACCTACTCGCACCCGGATCTGACGTCAGTGTCGAAGCAGCAGATCGCCGACGAGCTGACGAAGAACGGCACGTTCCTGCGCAACACCTACGGCGTGGACGCGGCGCCGTACTTTCGGCCGCCGTACGGAAGGCACAACGCGACAGTCGATTCCGTGGCCGCGAGCGTCGGCTACACCGTGCCCACCCTCTGGTACGGGTCGCTGTCGGATTCTTCGTTGATCACCGAGGAGTACATCCTGCAGATGGCGAACCAGTACTTCAATCCGGGGGCCATAGTGATCGGACACCTCAACTATCTGCCGGTGACCCACGTGTATCCGCAACTGGTGGACATCATCCGAAGCCGGAACCTGCGGACGGTCACGCTCAACGATGTCTATCTGAAGCCGTGACGCCGTGGTGACCGCAGCCGACAACGAGGTTCCGGCCGACAACACGGCTCCGTCTGTGAAACAACGCACCGAGGCCTGGCTGCTCGCGGACATCACCGAGGAACCAGCCGGACATCTGGGGCCACACCGGATGGCGCCGAAGAAGGAGAAGCGCCACCCGTGGTGGAAGGTGATGTGCCTGACGGGTGTCGATTACTTCTCCACTCTCGGTTACCAACCCGGTATCGCGGCACTGGCGGCCGGCACGTTGGCTCCCATCGCGACAGTCGTGTTGATTCTGCTGACGCTGTTCGGTGCGCTCCCGGTCTACCGGCGAGTGGCTCGCGAGAGCCCGCATGGCGAGGGTTCGATCGCCATGCTCGAGAAGTTGCTGCCCAAGTGGCGCGGCAAGATCTTCGTTCTCGTGCTTCTCGGCTTCGCGGCCACCGATTTCCTCATCACTATGACGCTCTCGGCTGCCGATGCCACGGCGCACCTCGTCGAGAATCCTTTTGCTCCAACCTTTCTCTCCGGACACACCGTCGCCGTCACCCTGGTTCTGCTCGCGCTCCTCGCTGCGGTATTCCTCCGCGGATTCACCGAAGCGATCGGTATCGCGGTCGGATTGGTCGCCGTCTACCTCGCCTTGAACGTGGTGGTCATCTCCGTAGGTTTGTGGCACATCGCGACCGCGCCGTCGTTGGTCACCGACTGGACGCGCGCCATGACCACCGAGCACGGAAACCCGGCGATGATGATCCTGATCGCGCTGATCGTCTTCCCGAAGTTGGCGCTCGGCTTGTCCGGCTTCGAAACCGGGGTCGCGGTCATGCCGCAGATCAAGGGCGAGCCGCACGACACGGAACAGAATCCACGTGGCCGCATCAAAGGTGCGCGGCGCCTGCTCACCACGGCGGCGCTGATCATGAGCGGATTCCTGCTGACGTCGAGCCTGGTCACCACCATCCTGATCCCAGAAAACGAGTTCCAGCCCGGAGGCGCTGCCAACGGTCGCGCGCTTGCCTTCCTCGCGCACGACTATCTGGGTGAGATCTTCGGAACTGTCTACGATCTCAGCACGATCCTGATCCTCTGGTTTGCCGGTGCGTCGGCAATGGCAGGGTTGCTCAATCTTGTTCCGAGGTATCTCCCCCGCTACGGCATGGCGCCGTCGTGGGCCCGCGCCGTGCGTCCGCTGGTCCTCGTGTTCAGCGTCATCGCCATCACTGTCACGATCTACTTCGACGCCGGTGTCGACGCTCAGAGTTCCGCGTACGCAACCGGTGTCCTCGTGCTCATCTCGTCGGCGACCGTCGCCGTTGCACTGTCCGCTCGTAAGCACGGTCAGCGAAAACTGTTCGTGGGGTTCAGCTTTGTTGCAGTTTTGTTCGTCTACACGACGATCGCGAACATCTTCGAACGTCCAGACGGTGTGAAAGTGGCGTCGTTTTTCATCGCCGCGATCATGGTGGTGTCCTTCCTTTCCCGGATCTCGCGAGCCTTCGAACTACGGGCAACCTCTGTCGAATTCGACGAGACTGCACTGCGATTCATCGCCGAGGCAGCCGAGAAGGGTTACCTCGCGATGGTGGCGCACGACGTCGATCGTCTCGACGAGGACGAGTATCGGCAGAAGGAATCGCAGCAGCGCGCCGAAAGCAACATCCCGGAGGCGGAGTCGATCATCTTCATCGAGGTCAACGTCACGGACTCCTCCGAATTCAGCACCGACCTCCTCGTCCACGGCCGACAGCGCGGTGAGCACCGGATCCTCTGGGTCGACAGCCCTGCCGTCCCCAACACCATTGCGGCGGTTCTCCTGCGGACGAGAGACATCACCGGCGTGATTCCCGACGTCTACTTCGAGTGGACCGAGGGAAACCCGATCATGTACCTGCTCCGCTTCCTGTTCATCGGCGAGGGCGAAACCGCTCCCGTGACCCGTGAGGTTCTCCGCCGAGCCGAACCCGACCAGTCCCGACGGCCACACGTCCACGTCGGTTGACGCGGCAAACGACGAGCAGAGGGATGGTCCAGGCCATGCCGATGGACGACACCAGCAGCGCCGGCTACTGGAACGGAAAACCGCAATGCTCATGCGCGGTTACCCCTACTCCGCGGCCGTCAAGGACAAGGACTTGATGGACCTGCGGATCTGGGCGTCCTCCGGCAACGTCAAACTGGTGCGCACCGTCTTGCAAAGGGATCTGCCGGACTGGCACGCCGAACGGCCAGGCGTCGGACTCGAAGTCCGACTCCTCCGACGACGTGGTCAGCGCATGTGCCGGATGCTCGAGCCGTTGGCGTCCCCGAAGTTGATGGGCGCAATCAACGTCCCTCGTAGCGAGTCCGCTGATCTTCATGCGCTGATGACCGAAGGCAAGAACACCGTCAAATCGCGTCTCGAAGGGCACAGCGCATCGGCGGCCGCGTTCACCACCGTCCTGTCCGCCGAGCTCTATCCCGTGGCGAAAACGCACTGCCTGACCAGGCCGGACGAAAAATCGATCCTCCGCTACGGATGAACTGATGTTCGCTCGGTCCTGAAAGTCACGACCCTACTTGAACGAGAGTGATCGTATGATCATCGCCGATCGACCGTGAATTGCGCAGGAACGCGCATCCGGAGACCGGCCGCGTGCCGCCCGCACGATGCCAACAACCGAGCCGCTTCATAGAATTCGACCAAAGACAGGGAAGATCGCACAGAAAGAAGTGCTGCGTGCCTATATTCAGGCGAAACTCGCGAATATCACATCTTGCGTGCGAGGCTCGCCCTGAAATCCATTGCGATGGTGCGGATCTATAGGACGATCGGCCCCCGCTGCACCCACACGTCGAAGCGACTGGCTATCGCAGGTTCGATTCGTCTGTCACCAAGCGATAAAGGACGTATCCAGAAAACACTATTATGGAGACGACGCAGAGTACGAGCATGATGTCGAAGAAGATAGTCATGTTTCCCCTCATGGGTTCGACCAGGATCGATTCGTTTATCCCCGCGAAAGTTTCTCCGCGAAAATGTCCTGTTCCGCAGCTCCAATCGTGTGAAGGCGATAGTGCCTCACCACCCGAGGCACGGCTCAGCACTACTCAGAGTGAGGGCTTGGCAGTGTCATGCGCTGCGCGAAGGGTCACTTACGATTCCTGATCCGCTGACACGAGGTCGCGGAAGTAGTCGGAGAGACGGTGAGTGCCAGTCCGCTCGCCCACCGACTCACGTTGGAGCCCTTCGATGAAGAATCGAGCCAGCGACGACGGGCGCGGCCCCAGGCGATCCGCGGTCCAGATGACAGGCCGGACGAATCCGGCAGGGACCGAGACCATTCGGGGCCGCTTGTCCACCGCGGCGAACGCCAAGTCCACGATGTCGCGATACCTGTAGATGTCCGGGCCACCGACATTCCACTCACCGGACTCGTCCCCGAGTCGGTCGACACAGAAGGCTGCGAGGTCGGCGCCGTGGATCGGGTTCAGTCGCGCAGTTCCGGCACCGAGGCCGAACGCAAGGCCGCGACGGGCCATGTCGAGGAACTCGGAAGCGTCCGAGAAGTACCCCGAGGGATTGACGATCTGCGAAGCCGCCTCGCTCCGCCGCAGCGCCTCCACGAACGCCGCCTTCGACCGCATCACCATCGAGGTGCCCTCGTGGACATGCATGACGTTGACAAACAGAAACGACGACACCGAGTCCAGCTCCGCCAACTGCAGCAGACGCAAGTTTGCTTGAAAATCGATGTCCCAGGGGTCAGCGTGTTGCCTCGTCACACCCAACGCTGAAACCACCCGGTGCACACCGTGACACAAATCTGGAATCGTACTGCGATCGCCGATGTCTCCGATCACCCACTCGTCTACCAGGCCGCTTAGAGATGGAGCTCCGAACGCCCCCGAGCCCTCCGCCCGATCGCGTGAACGCACCAGCGCTCTCACCCGATAGCCGCGTTGATGGAGCTCACGCACCAGGTACCTACCCATATACCCCGTCGCCCCGGCAACTAGTACGGTCTGCGCTTCCACGTGCACCCCTTCCATTCATGTACTGCCTAGTCCAAGAATACAGTACTGCCATGCGATGACTTCGACACGCCAAAGGAGGTCCTGTCGGCCCACCTGGACAATGGGAACGTCGGGCCACCTCGGATAGCCGGCAACAATGAGATGGAGGAAACGTGATGGCGCGTCCCGCACGACCGTTGGACCCGGCGCGCTCTCGCGCGCTACTCGATGCCGCCGGCGTCGCATTCGCAACACACGGTTTCGAGCGGGCCTCGCTCAACTCGATCCTGGCCGAGGCGCGATTCCCGAAGAGCTCCTTCTACCACTACTTCGGGGACAAGACGACACTGTTCGAGCGCGCCGTGGAAGCCGGAATGGACGCGCTGCGCGCAGCGGTGACACCACCGAACATCGACTCACTCGATCAGCACAGCTTCTGGCCGCAGATACGTCAACTCGGTGATCAACTCCAGATCGCCGCCACCTCGGACCCACGCACCCAGATTGCCGGACGCCTGCTTCACGCCGCCGACGTCCCGCCCTCACCCACGCTCGACGCTCTTCGCCACTCGATAACGAACTGGCTCACACACGCACTCGAAAGAGGCCGCGACCTCGGCCAGATTGACCTCGACACCCCCCTGGAGCTTCAACTACACCTACTGATCGCCGTCCTCACGGAAGTCGACCGATGGGTGCTCGCCCACAACGCGCACACCGACTCCACGTCCGCGGCACTGCGCGTACTCGAACGCTTGCTCGTCGCGTGATCATGACTCCCGCACCGCCGCCGATATGTTGCAACGACCAATGGAATCTACCAACAGACTTGGGGGCCAAACCTTTTACCTACGGACTAGGGCTTATCCGACATATTTGAGGTCGAACACCGAAATGAAATCCCACTCGAACTGCCTTGTTCTCGGTGACGGTGGCTCGTATTCCGCGCTCGTGTAACGCCGCCGCCCTGAATTCGCGACCGCTGGCTCGATGCGACTCTGTTTCAGGTCCACGCCCATGCAGAAATCTTCATTTCCATATAGGTCGCTTCTGTCTCGCACCTCTACCAGCGGGCGGCGGCAACCGACTTAACCCGCCTGTTTCACCGGTCGCTGCCCGATTGTCGACAGGTAATTACTTGTCAATTCAATTCTCGTGGGAACGGACAAAAACCGACCGGATTCTTGTGAGAATCGACTGAGATGGGCGTCACGTCATGCGTCAAGATTTAGCGGTCAACACTTAACCGCGCCCTCATCTTTTTGCTCGGGCCCCGGCTCCATCACGGAGGCACCATGAAACACCGCTCCTATCCAACACTTGCAGCGGCCGCAGGGCTCGCTCTCGTGTTGTCCGCCTGCGGCTCGGGAGGCACTTCCTCGGGCCCCGGCGGCGGTGACCCCCTCATTGACGGAACCTTCCGATTTGCACTGGAGGCCGATCCAGGCGCACTCAACCCGGTCATGACGGCATCCTCTGCTACCGGCGAGATTTCGCGGTTGGCTTACGACTCCCTGGTTTACCAGGATCCCGATACCAGCAAAGTCGGACCGTGGTTGGCAGAAAAGTGGGATGAAACCCCGACGTCTGCATCCTTCACCATCCGTGAAGGCGTGACCTGTACCGACGGGTCCACGTTGACCCCCCAGACCGTCGCGGACAACATCAACTTCGTCGCCAATCCGGACAACGGTTCACGGTTGCGTGGCTCGGTTGTCCCTACTGGTGCATCGGCGACCGCTGACCCCGCTACGCGTACCGTCACGGTGAACACTGCGACTCCCAGCCCGTTCCTGCTCCTTAATGTCGGGCGCCTCCCGATCCTGTGCGAGGCCGGAGTGAAGGACCCGACGGCATCGAACAAAGCCTCGCTCGGCACCGGCATGTTCCAAGTCACCGAAATCGCCGCCGGCAGTCACTACACATTCGAGCGCCGCGAGGGCTACAACTGGGGGCCCGACGGCACCACCTCCGACACACCAGGTGTCCCCAAGACCGTAATCGCCTCAGTAGCACCGAATGTCAGCACTTCCGCGAACCAGCTTCTGTCGGGCGAACTCCACGCAGCACCGATCGACGGGCCGGACAAGAGCCGAATCGAGGCCGCCAATTTTACCTCGATCAAACGACCGATGTCAGCCGGTCAGATGTACTTCAATCAGACAGCAACCAACCCGACCAGCGATCCCGCCGTCCGCACGGCACTGATCCAAGCGGTCAATCTCGATGACCTCGCTCAGGTCGTCACCGCAGGAAACGGGATTCGGGCAACCAGTCTCGTCGCCGTCGAACCGCGCGCCTGCGTATACGACTCTGTGACCGCCAATCTTCCCGAGTTCGATCTCAGTGCGGCACAAGCAACCCTGGACGCCGCTGGTTGGACCGCCAACGTAGACGGCAAGCGAAGCAAGGACGGAAAGCCGCTGAACCTGCGCCTCGTCTACGACGGTGTCGACGATCCGCGAAATGCAGCAGCCGAACTCGCGCAGTCGGCGTGGACCCAACTCGGTGCAAACGTCGAGGTGACAGGTGGCGACGAAAACCGGATCATCGACATCATTCTCAGCGGTAAGGACAACACCGCGTGGGACATCGCGTGGATCCAGATCAATTCTTCGCTCCCGAGCACGTTCACCGGATACTTCAGCGGACCCGTTCCCGCAGCCGGTAAGAACTTCTCGTCTATCAGCAACCCCGCATACGACGCAGCAGTAACAAAGGCCTCCGGATTGACTGGCGAAGCAGCCTGTGATGCCTGGGCCGACGCAGAGTCGGAGATCGTGAAATCGGCTTCTGCTGTAACCTTTGCCGACGCGATCACGAACCTGTACTTCAACAAGGCCGGGCTCTCATTCGGTAAAACGCTCAACGGTTCTGCTCTCCGCCTCTACCAGTAAACGAGTTACTCACTCAATTTCCTTGCGGTAGAACTACTTCCACTCCAACGACCGGAAGCGGTGCGACTCCCCTGAACGTCCAGCGCGAGCTCCGGACCTCTGTCGTCCAGCTCATTCTTCAGGATCGGGAACTGATCTAGCTACTCTCCGCACCTTCGTCACTTCGATGCCCCCTCCGCCCACACTGGAGGGGGCATCGAAGTCTGGGCACTCGACCACCTCTTCGTCACTTCAGCAGCGGCTGCCGATCTCTAACCGCGCAGTTTCCGGTGAGAACGTGGCACCGCGGATGACAGGAGTCGTAGCACTAGAACCCAAGGGTTAGATGCGGGTGGAGCCAGATGACAACCAAATCCACACGCTGTCGTGCGGCTTCCGCTCTCGTGCTCGACGCTCGAGCCCTCGCACCAGAAGTACTCCGAGGTTCAGAAGGCCTCCTATGACGTGACTTTGGAGACGGAGGAGGAGGATTCCCTCCGCTCTACCGACCAGTCCCTGCGCGGCGATGCCTGCCGGGAAAGCCGGCCGACCCTGCGGGGGCGCGAAGGCCACGCTTTCGGCCGCCGCCATCGAGGGTAGGACCGCCTTGGTGCTGGCCGTGCTTAGTGGACAATGCGAACATGACGACCTGCGCTCCTGCTCAAACCGTGCACTTTCATCAGAAGCATTACACGGCAGTGGTTTCTGGCGCGAAAGTTTCCACCGTCCGCTGGCGCGAAGACATTCACGAAGGGCCGGCAATTTTCATCTTCGACAATCACCCGACCGCCCGCCCCCTTGCAGGACAGGTCACCGCTGTAGAAACGTACGATCTCGCTCATCTGTCGCCGCTAGCAGCTCACCAGCCACCCGGCACCGACATGACGAATTTCGCAAGACAACTCCGGGTCAACTACTACCCCGAGATGCCTGAAGACGCTGTTGTTCAGGTGGTCGTCATAGCCACCGGTCACCACGGGGATTCATCACTGCCCACGACGTAGTGCGACCGACCTCAGCCATCGAAAACGTCTGTTGTACTTCCGTGTGCGTCGAGGTCTGCACTGCCGGCGCCGATCAGGTAGTTGCGGCCAATTCTGGCTGGGTTGATCGGTCCAGGCGCGCTGGCACTCGTCCGGGGTCAGCGTTGTCGTGGATCCTCTGCGACAGGGCCGCCTTCGTTTTCCCACCGATCCAGTGCGCGTTTTTCCTGCTTGGCGGCGGTGTCTTTGCGTGATCCGAGTGATTTTACGGACTTGAGTAGTTCTGTGAGTCGGCCCATGACCGGACCATACTCGACTTTCCGGCGAAGCTGACCCAGGGTTGGACGTATCTCCATCTGAGATGCCATAGGAGACTTCGACGGCGTCGACAACCACGAAACCTCCGCCCCGCCCTGCTTGCACTACCCGCACGAGAACGCACGATCCGGGTGCATGGCGGCGAATTGCCAGCGCGGGCCAACTCGGAGTGCGATTTCGGGACCGAAATGTTCGCGGCCAAACCGCGAGCACGACGGCGGCGACGCTTCGCACGACATCGCCGCGTCGTTCGGCGAGAATACTGGACCTAGGCCGGGAAAATCGGGTGCTTCAGCCGTCGAGATAGGGATAGGTTGTCGTGCGTGAGCGCACAAGTGATCATTCTGACCGGCCCACCAGGGGCAGGGAAGTCGACCCTCGCCGCGAAACTTGCCCGCGGTTACAGCAAAGGCGTTCATCTGCACACAGACGACTTCTGGCACTGCATCGTTTCGGGCGCGATACCTCCGTACGAGCCCACGTCCGATGCGCAGAACCAGACTGTCATGGATGTGATCGCCGGCGCCGCCTATACCTATGCTCGCGGCGACTTCACCACGGTGATCGACGGAATCATCGGGCCGTGGATGCTCCCCCACTTCCGCACACACGCGACACAGCACCCGAACTTGGCGGTCCACTACATCGTGCTCCGGCCGCAGCGCGACATCACGCTGAAGCGAGCCCAAGCCCGAACCGCGCCAAGCGCCTTGATCGATGAGGGGCCAATCCTCTCGATGTGGGATCAGTTCTCCGACCTCGGCGAGCTCGACGATCATGTACTGGACACGTCGGGCGACGCGGAAGAACAGAGTGCCCAACAAGTGGCAGCGGCCATTCGCGACGACCGTTTCCGACTCTTTGCACAGTAGCGGCTCAATCCGCCGGAAACCGTCTTGTTGCAGGCCATCTCGCGGGCCATACGAGGCATACCAGCCAGGGACCCTTCAACCGGAGTGGAAAGCCCGCTTTGGTTCGCCGACTGCGGTCTCGGCTTTCGCTGTCAGTCTCAGAATCGGCCGTGAACTGTTGAGACCAAGGCTGTTTCTGAGGCACCGGAGGATGAGACATGTTCCCTGATGTGACTGAGAAATGAGTGCAGGTCACCAGCTAACCCTCGTCCGCCGACAGAAAACGGTTCCGGAGCGAAATCGATTTCAACAGTTGCCGAATCGACAGCGTGTCCGAGAAACCCGTCTCACCTTGTGGGGAGTTCATTAACCAGGTCTGACATTTCTGATTCGGGCATTTCATGGCCGCGGGCGACCTCGCGTGATCCGGTGACCGCAGCTCAGGAACCACCGTCCATCCTCGGTGGTGTCGAATCCTTCTGTGAGGGAGCGGAATGCGATGCCTCGCCCGCTGAGTGTGTGGACGGTGCCGATGACGTGGCGGACACTGCTTCTGTTTGGGCGACGAATACCGATTCGAGTATGTTGCACCCGAACCGACCTATCACACGGTCTACCGATGAATTTTGTCGAGTTGACACTATCGAAGGATGACCCTTGGTTTTCGAATCCGGCCACCCGATGATGATTGCCCTCGACATTGACGGCACCCTGCACGTCGCGGAGGACACGAATCCGCTCGCGCACGAAACGATCAGCATCGCAGTCAGATCGGCTGTGCGGGCCGCTGTTCGATCCGGAGCCCACGTCGTGCTGTGCACCGGCAGACTCGCCCCCGCCACACGACCGTTCCTACTCGAGCTCGACATCATGACGGGGTTCGCGATCTGCTCCAACGGGGCCGTGCTGATCGATGCCGCAACCGGGAAAATCGCGGAGCAAGTGGTCTTCGATTTACGCACTCCCATCGCGGCACTACGCGAACAACTACCCGGCGCGATCTTCGTAGCCGAGAACCCGGGCATCGGGGTCAGAGCAACCGGCCGTGTCGACGACGCGGATATGCACCACGGCGAGGTCGAGCTGGTCGATATCGACGAACTTGCGACCACGCCGACCACTCGACTAGCGATCCACTGGCCTGGACGCAGTGGGCAGGAGCTGACCGAAATCTTGTCTACTCTCGACCTCCCCGGCATTCGAAGCCTGTGCTACGAAGACGAACCACTGGCCGACTTGACCGCAGCCGGCGTAAGCAAGGCTGCGATGCTGGAAAGGCTGCGCATCGAGCTGGGCGTCGCCGCAACACGGACCCTAGCCGTCGGTGACGGCATCAACGATCTGGAAATGCTGGACTGGGCAGCTCACGGCGTGGCCATGGGTCACGCACCCGCTTCCGTGCTTGCCGCAGCCGACCAGATCTGCCCACCAGGCACCGAGAACGGTCTTGCCACCGCATTGTCGACATGGTTCCGATAGAACATCTGGGCTGTGCGCGGCGCGTCGTGGACGCCTTGGATCTCGGTCATCAGATCGTCGAAACGGAACATCGGCGCTGGGCGGTCGTCCCAGACCCGCTTGAGTGCGCCGGGTTTCATCTGCTCGAAGCCGACAGCCAATGCGCATTCGACGGTGCCGCTGGCGACGGCTTGGCGTGCGAGGAAAAGGGCCGAAGATCCTGTGGCGCCCTGACATCCAGCGGTGGAACATGCCTTGGACGTAATGGGTGAAGCACTCATTCTCGTACCCGTCGCGTTCTTCAGTGCGGGGTATCAGGAAAATGCGTGTGGGAGAGCCTGTTTCGACCATGGTGATGCCTTCCCTCGAATCGGTAGAGTCGCCCCCCTGTCGCCATGTCGAGTACTTCTGTCAACTTCGCAATGCCAAACAACCGTCCCGGGCTCAGCACCATATCGGGCGTGCTCGACTACAGTCCCCTTCATGGGACGGACCTGCGGAGTCGGACATGTGGCGGCATCGTGAGTAGAAGCGATGAGTGAGGTTTCTCCGGCCGTCAATCGTTCATCATTTCGCCGCTTCCTCACGGCCGCGGTGATCAGTTCGGCCGGCTCGTCGGTGACAGCGGTGGCGATGCCCATTTTGGTAGTGCAGCTTCTAGACGCGACGCCCTTCGAAGTCGGTATGGTGAACGCGGCTCAGTTGATTCCTTATGCGGTGCTCGGGTTGTTCGCGGGGGTTTACGTCGATCGGTGGCGGCGAAAGCCAATCCTAGTGTGGGCCAGCGTCGGTCGAGCGGTAGCACTCGGCACTGTTCCGCTTCTGTGGCTCGCCGGCCTTCTGCACATCTGGGTCCTGGTCATCGTGTTGCTGTTGTTCGGCTCCTTCTCGGTGTTCGGCTTCGCTGCGATGCAGTCCTTGTTACCCCGACTGGTTCCACGCAGCCAACTGGTGAAAGCAAACGCTCGACTCGACCAAGCCGACGCAGCAGCAACGACATTGGGGCCAACGGTCGGAGGCGCACTCGTAGGCCTGCTCGGCGCTCCCGTGGTGATTGCCGTCGACGCAATCAGCTATCTCGCTGATGCCGCACTCAATTCCGGTCTCGACGTAGACGAGCCGCGACCCGCTTCTCGCTCCCGCAACCTGATGAACGAAGTGCGTGAGGGTCTGAGATTCACCTACCGCCACCGCACTCTCAACCCACTCGCAATATCGACACACGTGTGGTTCCTCGCCAACGGAGCCGCGCTGACTGTGCTGTCTCTCTTCGCCCTCCGCTCACTCGGGTTCAGCGCCTACACATACGGCTTGCTTCTGACGACGTTCGGTGTCGCAAGCCTCCTCGGAGCGTCCAGTGCACATGCGATCGGCACGCGAATCGGACCAGGACGAACGGTCATCCTCACCCGCTCGCTGTATCCCCTCACCTGGCTTCTCGTTACCTTCGCGACCGACACAATTGTTGGCCATCTCCTGCTCTTCGCAGCTCTTGGCCTGCAAGGCTTGGCGGCAGGCGCGGAGAACGCGAACGAGATGGGCTATTGGCAAGCGCTCACTCCGGATGAGCTTCTCGGGCGCGTGAATGCCGCCCGGCGTTCCGTCAACCGCACCATGGCCGCCCTCGGCGCCGTGACAGCAGGCCTGTTGGTCGGCGCGATCGGCGAACGCCCCACCCTGATCGGCGTCACCATCGTGTTCGCCATCGCGGCAGGCACACTGGCGTTCTCGCCGCTGCGACACTCGGCGCGGGATCTCTGACCTCGACGTTCAGCGCAGGTCTACCTCCGCGGCGGCCGAGTTCTCTGACAGCGTGTAATTCCTAGGAGCGTCCGTTCCAGGTACGGGTCATGTTGACACTCGCAGATAGCATCCACGCATGCACGTCGACATCGAGGGCGCCGCCCGCATTGCCCGCCTCGCCGCAGAATTCAACTGGACCTGGGCCGTCGACGACCTCGAACCCTTCTGCGCACAAGCTGGATGGGAGCTCGTTGAATCGGATCAAACCGGCGCCTCGATTCGGACCGGCCTCCGTGTCGGTCGGCCCGAATCGATAATGTTCGGGCGGCAACACAGAATGAATTGGATCTCGATCTTCGTCACGGACGTGGCAGATGACGCTACGCCCATGACAGTGGTGCGCCCGTTGCTGGACGAAGGGTTCACGAACCTCGATGTGGCATTTACCGCACTCCTGGGGACAGCCACGAGCGCCGAACCCGAACCAAAGGCAGCTCTCCGGTGGGACCTGCCGAAAGCGGTCATTTCACTGCACCTAAGTGTCAGTGCGATCGACTTGCGTCTGACGAGTCCGGGATATCAGTCATGGATGGATGAGCCCGAACCGGAGTACGAGGACGAGGACTAGCGATCGAGTCCATCTCCTGACCAGGTTCAGTCGAATTCTGTTGCCAGGAAGAATATTTCAGCAGATCGGTCAAAGTCGGTACGTCTGGTCGCATCGCACTGTGGCTGGAATGGATCGATGCCGTCGACGGCCTCCGACCAGTCGAATTCTTCCTGAAGACCGGCGAGGTGGGGCGGTGCACACGTATGCGCGGATAGGGTGGCTGTAGTGATATCTGCGTGCTACACCTCGTCGTCGGGCTCTAATTGACGATGTACTCGTCGATTTGGTCTTCATCTGCTCGGTATTGAGGGCTTGCAATGTTCACGAAGTTGTCCCGCTTCCCCCGATAGGCAGTGACCACCACGGTAGACAGGTCCCACCGCATGCTGTCCTCCCCACGACGAGGAGGTAGCCCAAGCTCAGTCGACAATCGATCAGTCAGTCCGTTGAACCACACCCCTGGCAGCCCGCTGGATTCAGCTTCCTGTGTACCCAAGCGATCCGTAAACGTCGAAGTCGATCGCCTGGACGCTGTACGTGTCTAGATCCGCGGCCCCCAGGACATGCGATGTTGAGGTCTATGGTTATTGACGCGCCTCGCTCCCGATGTTAGGTGACGGTCCAACCTGCGGCGGGGGCAAGGGCCTCGACGCCATAGCTGCAACGCTCGGCTTCGGCAGATCCTCGGTCAACCGCGCACTCCTGACGGTGCTGAGAAGATGAAAAGTGGGTCGGACAAGCTCTCACGAAACGCATGATTCACCTATGGCTGGAAGAGATTCCGGACGAAGGAGAGGCTTTCGAGGAGCGCTGCCCGCATCGTCTCGATATGACCGGTCGGATATGTGCGGAATGTGACTGGCTGGCGGTTGGCGGCGAGTTCGGCCGCGAGTTTCAAAGCCAGCGGTGCCGGCACCATCTCGTCCGTCAGCCCCTGCCCGAGGAACACTGGCCGGTCGTACCCGGTCGTCGGGATCTCCAGCATGCCGCGAGCAGCAGCCAGCACCGCGGGATCGTCGAGGGGCCGGTTCACCAGATCGCCGATCGTGACGTCGCCGAGGCCCGATGCCATGTCCTGGTAGCAGTCGGTTTCGGCTCGGGCCAGGGCATCCGTGCCGCGTGGTGTCAGGTAGCGATCGATGTCGAGATCGGGTCGCGCCGCCCGGAGTCCGGCCAAGAGGTACGAGACGAACACGATGCTGCCGGTCAGTGGCAAGCGGGGAAAGTCCGGCCCCACGAGTGGTGCAAGGTTCTCCAGATTGGACGGCGCCCCGGTCGCGACCGCGCCCCGGTAGTCCAATTCGGGTGCGTACCGTGTGGCCATCGCTGCCGTGACCATAGCGGCCTGCCCGCCCTGAGACTGTCCGAGTGCCAACCACCGCGGTGAGAGCGACGGTTCGACCGCACGCGCGGCGCGCACCATGTCGATCACGCTGTGCGCCGCCGACGGTCCGTCCAGGTACGCGTGGATTCCCGGCGTGCCGAGCCCCACGTAGTCGGTCGCGACGATCGCGTAGCCCTGCGAGAGCCAGTTCGTGAGGTACGGACTGCCGACGGTCCCGGTCACGGTGGGAGCGCACTGGTCGGAAATACCTACAGTGCCGTGAGCCCACGAGATGACCGGCCAGCCGCCTTCGGGTGGATCGCCGGGGGGCAGGAAGAGCGCGCCCGTACTCAACGCGGGCTGGTTCAGCGGTCCCGTGGACCAGTACGTGAGCTTTGATGCGTTGGCGGCGCCGGGAATCCAGAAGGAGTGCGGCAGGGAAGTTGCCGCGGTCACTGTACCCGGCGTCGTGATTGACGACGGTTCCTGCGCGTGGACGGGCGCGGTCGAAACGGCCGCGGAGGCGAGCGCGATCACCATCAATGCTTGGCCGAGCCGTCGTCGGATCATCGCATCGCTCCCGTGGTTCGTCGGTGTCTGCGCCGACTTCCATTCTGCGCGAACCGGAGGTGCCGGTATACCGGTTCGACCATCTTCGGGTGCCGCTCCTGCAGTCGAGGGGCCAGCGGACCGTGCGCGACGAAGAACTTAAAGTCGAGGTCAGCCGTGTGCGTACCGAGAATTATTCGGTCTACGGCGCACACAAGGTGTGGCTGGAAATGCGTAGTGAGGGCATTGATGTGGCACGGCGCACGATTGATGGGTGTCTTCGGGCTCGAATGCGCACGAAGAGGCATGACCAAGCGCACCGCCATCGCCGATCCACAAGTACATCGCGCGGACGATCTGGTGCAGTGAGGTTCAACCCTGTGACGCCAAAAATGTTGTGGGTGAGCGCTTCAAGTGTTCGGCGACTCGGCCTGAGAGGAGTGAGTATTCATAATCGAGCCGCGTCCAACCCGTCGGACGCGGAACATAGACACCACCGATCACGCTCTCCTGCACCGAAAATTGTTCACGCGTGAGATCAATCTCCGACCCGTCTGGTAACCGGTTCCACCAGTGAAAGTCCACTCGTTCACCTCGAACGTGCACCTCGCCGCGAACCAGGTCACCACCGAAATAGTCGTGCACCACCACCGCAGTAGTCGCACATTGCCCGCGCGCGGGATTCTCCTCCGACCAATCCCCGATGTCTTCTGGAGCGCACGTATCGGGTCCCCATGCAGCGTTCAGTGCTTCGGTCACGCGGACCAAGGAGACGGAATCCATCGACGAAAACTACCATGCAACGTGAACGGCATTTCCTTAGGGAATTCAACTCTGGCAGAGAACGATTGCATCCGTTGCACCTTGCTGCGTCTGCTCCCTTAATGCCGAAATCACAGCTCGCGCACGATAATGGACGACATGGCGCAGTACTGGAGCGAGTATCCATTGTCCGAGGTCGACGGTCAGGTGCCCAGTGCCCTGCCTGTGGGTCGCTACGTCAGCGTCATTTCGAATGGACACGGAGCGCTGACCGCGTGGGTTGCGGGGCCAAGCCGGTGCTACAGGACACCGCATCCGGCATCCGCGCACCCGCCCGTACGGGTTACTCGCGGTGACCCGAGCAGGGAACCCGAGGAAGTCTGGTTCGAGCCATACACCGAAGAAGACCTGCGGATGGTCAACGACGACGTCAACTCCTACCTCGCGGAGGCCGGAGTCCGGTTGCAACCCCGGGGGTACAAATGGCACGTGCTGGTGCCTGAAAGCGTTCGCGATGGCGAAGAACTGGAATACGCGCTGCGTGAGAAGAACCAATACATCGAACCGGCCGAAGTCCTAAGAGCAATAGAGCGATTGTACGAATCACTGGTCAGCCAGATACCGCCGACTTCCTGACCAGTCTCGCCGGTCTACGGTCTCAGCCAGACCAAATCTGTTGCACGATCATCCACAGCCACTCACGGACAGGCTGAGGAAACGGGCTCCAGTACAACCACCAATTGTCCACAACGAACCTTCCTCAATTGTGCTGTTGCACTGAATCAGTGACGACCCGGCGGGTTGACTGGCGGATGTGCAGTATTCGAAACGTGCAGTGTTCCCTCACAGCAATTGCGGTAACTCGAATTCGATCGTTGTCGGAGCCAGGCCGAACTCGGGATATGACACGGTGATCCACAAGGGCCCCTGAGGGGGCGGGCTGAGAAAGTATTCGCCGCCGGTGGTGATGCCGAACAGGTTCTCGGCGACACCACGCCATGAACGGCCACTGTACAACCACGGCTCATTCGGGTCGTCGGGGTAGTCGCCGGGGTGGGTCGAGTTCGCGAGAATCGGCCCGGTGATGGTGTCGACAATGAGTCGAATTCTGTGCGGTTCACCGGGTTTGATCCGGGATCCGAAATTCATCTGTTCGTTGCTCGGCTGGGCGAGGGAGGGCATCTCCTCGGGCGTGGGTTCGTGCGCTACGACATGGAATGCGAGCCCAGTACGAAATAGCTGCAGGTTGGTCAACCGGAGATCGAGGCTGGGGTCGGCGGGGAACGGTAGGGATATGTCGTATGAAGCGCGAAGGTTGGAATCGGCTTGCGGGAGTCGCCGCCAGTCGGGGAGATCTCGGCTACGAATCAGTTGTTCGGTACGAGATCGTTCAGGACGGTTCAGGGCATCGAGCTTCTCCCTCAGTACCGGGTCCGGAATTTGTTCGCCAGCCAGCCGCAAGACCTGACCACTGCGCAGTACGTGCGCATCCCACTGCGGAGTGGACCGTACGTAGGCGGAATTGATGCGTTCCGACATGTTGTGATCCTCTCGCCGCCGGGTGTTACAAGATCGTATTCCGCCGCCGACCGGCTGCAGACTCAGCCAGACCAAATCTGTTCCACAATCATCCTTCATCCTTTACCTTGGAGGACCATGGAAGGATGCTGAGATGCGTACGTTGATCGCAGCGGGGGCTGCAACCTTCTTGATTGGTGGTCTTATCTGCGTTGGCTTCGTGCTTTGGTGGCTCGGACAACCGACCCATTGCTCTTCGTACGCACCTCTGACATCGCAGATCACGGATCCGACCAACTTACCTACGATCTCCCTCTGCCCTGGCAGTGATGAGAGCCCGACGCTGTTTCTCATCGTCGGGCCACTGGCCAGCGCTGCGGTCGGAGCGCTCACTGGGTTCGTTGTCTGGCGCAGCGGAGTTCAGTTGTCGCGCACCCGGTAATTTTTACCCTTCTGACTACCGACCTCGCGGCCTTGTGCTGAAGCGGCATGTGCTTCACCAACCCAAATTCACCACGTATGGAAGCGATACCGCAGGTTGTCGACTCGATGCGCTCGGCGACGACCTCAAGAACTGCTCTCCTATCTAGACGCCTGGTCCGAGGCGATCGTCGATGCCAACTTCTATCCCACGCGGATTTCCGGGATCTACTACCTCGGCGGTGGCCCGCACGGTTCCGGGTTGACCATCGATATCGCAGCTGATCTGTACGAGGGCAGGGCGTGAATGATGGCCGTAACCCATTCTCAGCTAGGCCAAATCTGCTGCACGATCATCCACAGCCACTCACGGACAGGCTGCGGAAACGGGCTCCAGTACAACCACCAATTGTCCACAACGAACCTTCCTCAATTGTGCTGTTGCACTGAATCAGTGGCGACCAGGCGGGTTGACTTCGTCAGCGGACTTGTCGAGCGCAAACCTTTGAATGCTGGGTGTCTGAGTCCGCCGTCGGTGCACTCCCGGTATTCCACTTCGCACACCTAAAGCGGTCCAAATCCGCGTTACCAGACCAGCGCGGCTCACGGATGGACGGACGTAGCACGATAACGGTAGCCATCCTGGTGCGCGTCGGAACCGTACTGCGCAACAAGATCCTCGTATTCAAGGTCCACTAGCTGGCCTGGAGTCAGGACGCGGTACCCAGTCGCCACAATCTCGGAGTAGAACACCCAACAACCGCCGGGAATTTCGGCTGCGTCGAGTACACCCCAGCCGTCCTCGGCGTGGAACTCACGGACGACCGCGCTTGCCCGGAGCGGCGGCGGGTCCTCGAACGTGGTTTCGGCAACGAGGTCCGAATCCGTAATCTCAGTGATGGTGCCGTCGGGATCGATGTTCCAGACTTTGGCCCCGGTGAATGTCGGCTCTCGCCCCGGAAAGCTCTGTGGGCCGAAGACCGAGATACCGGCCGCGATGACCGCGAATGCCGTCAGCGCATATCCCCATCGCCGGGAATTTCGGGAGCCCATGGCATGGACGCTACAGGCACCATTACGCCTAGTAGGGGGCTGCTCGAATCGTGGGTCGTCGAGCACGGCGTCGATGCGGCAGTCCGCAACAATCTGCGCGATTGCCGCTCGTCCGCAACGATGGTGGCGAAATGTGGAACATCGTCGTTTGTTCCCTGGAGCAGTGGGTGGCCGCAATCTCGTCTTCCACGCATCCTCGAGTGCGGCTCGTAGAACCGGTCCCGGTGGTGGCCGAAGGAAGGTACGAATGCGCCAGGCGGTGATGCCGAGGGCAATGACGATCGCGAGAGCGAGCGCCTTGGCTGGATATAGGCCGGCCGGCGAATAGCGTCAGTCATGATCGGGTTTTTCCTTCTAGAGATTCCCGATCTGGAGCCTCGCCGGTTGTCGCCGGTGGGGCTCCTGCGTTGTGTGAGTCAGCTCGTTACGCCGCGTTAAGAACCTGAAAACTCGGTGAGCAAACCTTCCTTTCCCAGGTGAAGCGGCGGATTATCGAAATGGTCGCGCATCTGGTTACCGCGCGGCATGTCGAGCGCGCCTGAAGGCACAACGGGCCGGGAGGTCACATGCTGCTACATCAATCGATCGGGTTGGAGCGCTTCAACGAACTACCGCGGCAGAAGGCAGTTCACGCATTGTTCGAGTGCTGCTGCTCTCTGACCTGGGCCGGGTGGGTCAGCGACGGACGTCCGTTCGCCGATCACGCGGAGATCCTCTCGCGCGCCGAGGACGCGATTCTCAACCTCTCGGACGTCGACGTCGAACGCGCCCTGCAATGCCATCCACCGGTCGGCGTCCGTAGGAACAGCGTGCCGTCCCACCTCGAGCAATGCTCGATCTGGGTTCCGGACGACGCCGTCATGGCAACCATCTATCGCGCCGGCGAGGAGTACGAGCGGAACTTCGGCTTCCGGTATCTGTGGTGTTCGCACGGCCACGACGCCGACGACCTGCTCGAGAACATCGGCCAGCGCATGTCCAACGAGCGGTCCGTCGAGCGCAAGGTCTGCGTCGACGAGCTCGCCAAGATCACGCGGACGAGGATCGAGCGCATGCTGGGACCCGAGGACGGTTATCCCGAGTACTGAAAAGAAAAGCGGGTGCGGCGCTTTCGCGCCGCACCCGCTTTCATGCTCTGAATCGATCAGAGATCGAACTCGGCCGGAGAGATTCCGACTGCAAAACACATGTCGCGTACGACGCCGCGCTCGTGCTCGTCGAAGTTGCCGTCCGCGCCGCCGATGATGATGCCGATCTGGATGACCGCGCGGGCCTGATCCTGCTTCGACTTGAGCTTGGCGATGGTCGCGGTTGCCTCGACCTTGCCGAACTCGTAGTCCGAGGACAGCTTGCTGCAGTACCAGTCGAACTGCTCACGAAGCTCGTCCGGCGGGAAGACCGCGAGCGACTCGTTGCTCATGATCAGCGCGGCGGTCTTCTGACGCTCCGACGGATCGATCGAACCGTCTGCGGCGGCGATCAACGCGCACATTGCCATGCTCGCGTTCTTGAATTCCTTGTTCTGGAACTGGCTGGTCTTTGTCTTGAGCTGGCCGTTCATCTCCTGAGCCTTAGCCTTCAACTGATCCCAGAATGCCATGAGTCTCCTCGAGTATTGCCGCCACACACCGCGCGTGGTCGTACCACCACTCTGCCTGTGCGCTCGGCAATCCGCCATCGGCCACTAGGTGCGGTCGAACACTGCCAGAATTCGCGACTCGGAGATCGGGTCGAGCACGTCCGGGGTGAAGTGCCATTGCGTGCGGGTCCACGGATCGTGAACCTCCGTCTGCCCTGCTGCCGAAAGATGTTGGCACCCCTCGGACAGTGCGGCGACGGATTCTTCCGCGAAGTTCGACTCGTCCTCTCCGACAATCAGTATGGACAAACCGATTGCCGGCCCGCGTTCGGCGAGGAACATGATGGTCTGTGCGTCTTCGGCGGAGTATCCGTGCGGGAAATCGCTGAGGATCAACAGGCGCAGGGAACTCGGGCCATCTGCGACACCGCTCATTCGCGCGAGCTCGCCCATGTCGACGGCCTCGGCCAGTGCCCGCAAGCGCGCCGAGATCTCGGTGTGAGCGGTGATGACCGGGCCCGCGAGCATCGGTGCCAGTCTGTCGGTCAGTGGCGTCAGCGAGCCGGTCAGGTCGACGACGTCGAGTAGCGGCATCGGGCCGGCGGCCATGACGCGCACGGTGACGGCGCTGATCAGTCCGAGCGCTGCTTTGCTCGACGTGCTGTCCACCCAGATCGGCCGGCGCAATGGCAACGGGACGCAGTAGGGAACGGTGAGCGTGCCGCGGTCCGGAGCCGACAGCTCGCCAAGACGCATACCGTCGCTGACGGCCGTGATCTGGGCCGGATCAGTTGTTCCCGCCCACGACACCGACTTCCACGACGCCATCGACCGTGGGAGCACGCCGTCGATCACACCGAGTTCGTGCGCAAGCTGAGCGCTGTCGCGGGCGTGATTGTCCCGCGCGAGTGAGACGAGGTCGTCGTGACGCTTCTGTGCGGCATCGCGCGCCGCCACTCCCGCTGCCGAGTTCCGCAACGACGGATCTGCGACGGCTGCGGTCAGATCCTCGTCCAAACGGGCAAGCGCGTACTCACTGCTGGAGACGAAGGAAGCGGCAGATCGGGAGGCGTCCTCGAAGATCATCCACGCACGCTCGAGGCCGCGGCCCACCTCCAACGGCTCCACCGCGGAGTCCCACGCGGGCGCGGCTGTCGGGGCTGGTTGTGCCGGCTCGTCGTCGACCTCGACGCCGTGCACCGAGATCAGTTCCGCCAGACCACCCGCATAGCCCTGCCCTACGGCCCGAATCTTCCAGGCACCGGACTTTCGGTACAGCTCCCAGCAGATGACCGCTGTCTCGGTGCCTGCGGTGGGGATCGCGAATTCGGCCAGGACCGAACCGGATTGATCGCTCAGGGTGGCGGAGAGCCCGGCCGTGCGAAAGGCTCCCGCGGCCGTCGCTGCCGGATCCACGCTGACGATGCACAACACTGCTGCGGCATCGGGGTGAAGTCGATCGAGTTCCACCCGGATGCCGCTCTGGTCGAGTTGCACTCCAGCGGTGGATAGTTGGTTGTAGAACACGAAGTCCGCGGACGTCAATGCCCGCAGGTTCGCGTCCGCTACCAGCGCCGACACGTCGAACGGCGTCTGGCTCTCGGCTCGAAACGTCACCACGGGCGCCTGCAGCGGCGCGTTCTGTCCGGGAACAAAAGTCATACCCACAGCAGCGAACTATGCCATGACCGGGCTCTCTCGGTCAGCCTTGCAGGTCCGCCACCACTAGATCGGCCACTGCGGTCATCCCGGCGTCCGTGAAGTGCAAGCGCTGCGCCGTCGACTCCGAGAACAGGCCTTCGAACCAACGCTGATCTGCACTCGCGCACGCGTCGTGCCCGCCGGCGATGCTCGCCGCCGCAATGTCGACAGTGCGCACACCGTGGGCGTGGGCGACCTCGTCGAACTTCGTGTTGTAGCGAGCGAAGTAGTCCATGAACCAGGATGCGTCGGCGTCTGAGAACGGGATGTTCGGCCAGCATCCGCGAGAGGAGATCATGCCGCCCTCTCCGATCAGGTAGATGCGAGCGTTAGGCGCGCGCTGCGTGACCGCGGTCAGGATGCGATCCAATTCTCCGGCAGCCCGGTCGATTCCGGACTGGGCGACGGAATTCGCGAGCGGGTCGTACCGACATCCACGATCGGTTCCCGGTCCCGGAGCGACGCACAGGGGGCCGAGGAAGATGCTGTTGGAGTCGTTGCCGCCGATCGAGATGGTAATCAGGTCGATGTCCGGGTGAACAGCATCGAGCTGGACGGGCCAGTAGTTCGGAATCAGCTGTGGGGTGTCGATGATGTTCTCGGCGCGTGCCGCGCTGCAAGAGACATCAGCGAACTCGGCCACGTCGAGCGCCCGCGAGATTTTGCCCGCGAAGTTCTCGTACGAACGCGAGCAGGCGTCGGGGTACATCGGTTCCAGCCTTGGACCGGAGGCGCGGGAGTCACCGAGGGCGACGTACTTGATCCCGGTCTCGGAAAAACCTGCCGGCGGTGCCGACTGGGGCACCGAAGCCTGCGCGATTCCGGTGCTCACGAGCGCCAGCACAACGCCTGCGACGGCCGCCGCCCGACCGAGAAGTTTCCCTCGAGTGATCATCTACTGTGCCAAGTCCTCTCGCGCACGGCCGCTCGACTGACGGCTCGACATGCCGCATGAGGTTAACGCACGGAGGGGACAACGATGTCCGGTTCGGCGGACGGCGATCGAAACCACCTACCGCCGAACCGGATTCATCTCGACTATGCAGTCTCGACTCAAGCAGTGAGGAAACGGCCCAGCTGCGGCGCAGCTTCTCCTGCGTGCTTGGCCTGGATACCTTCACCGATGGCCTGCAGCTTCCATTCGCCGTTCGCGCGGTACACCTTTGCCATCACCATTCCGGTGAAAGCCATGCCGCCCTGGAGCGTGTATCGAGCGAGCTCGGAGTTGGTGGTGCTGTCCACGAGACGGCAGAAAGCGTTGGAGACCTGCTCGAACGTGTGTCCGCGGTACGAGGTCACGGTGAAGATCACGGTGGTCACGTGAGCCGGGACCCGCTGCAGATCGACGAGCATGACCTCGTCGTCGCCGTCTCCGTCGCCGGTGAGGTTGTCACCCATGTGACGGACCGAGCCGTCCTTGGACGTCAGCTGACCGTAGTAGCAGACGTCGACGAGGTTGCCGTCCGCGTACAGGAGCGCCGAAGCGTCGAGGTCGACGTCGGCGGTACGGCTTCCGAACAGGCCGCTCTTCTTGATCGGATCCCAACCCAGACCCATCTGGATCATGGTGAGCGCGACGCCGCCCTCCTTTCGGAGCGTGACCTTCTGGCCCTTGGTCAGGCTGACGGGGCGTCCCTTGACCAGGCTCACCTCGGGCTGCTGCGCCGGCGGCTGGTTCTGCACGGGAGGCGCCGGGGGTGCCTGGTTGTAAGTCGGCTGCTGGTTGTACGCAGGCTGCTGCGCCGGCGGGTAGGCCGGCGGCGTCGGTCCCTGGTTGTAGGCAGGCGGCTGGTTGTACGCGGGCGGGGCCGGCGGAACCGGCGGCGCGTTGTACGAAGGCTGCTGCTGCGGCGGCTGGTTGTACGCCGGCGGAGTAGGAGCGACGGACGAGGGCGGGGTGATCGGAGCCGGAGCCGCGACCGGAGTGGGCGGCGGCGGCGCGGGCGCATCGTCGACGGACACACCGTGATCGGTGACCAGCGCGGCAAATCCACCCGCGTACCCCTGGCCGACGGCGCGCACCTTCCACGCACCCTGGCGTCGGTAGACCTCGAGCGCGATGACGATGGACTCGGTGGTGAGACCGTCGATCACGTACTCGTACAACACGTTCCCGGCCGCGTCGGAGACCCGAGCGGTGGGTGCAGCGCTGCGCCCGAAGTTCGACGAAGCGTCGTCGAGCGTGATGACGGCGCGAACCTGCTCGATATCGGCAGGGACGCCGGCGAGCGAGACTCGGAGTGAGGCAATGCCACCCGGGTTGGGCACCAATTGCACGCCGGGTCCGGTCGGCTGGTTGAAGAAGACGAAGTCGGCGTCGGAACGAACTTTTCCGTTGCTCGTCACGAGGAGCGCAGACAGGTCAGCGGCTGCAGCCAGCTGAACCGACACAACTACATCCGAGACGTCCAGCGGGCCGTTCTGCCCTTTGGCAAGCGATACAGACAACTAAATCCCCTTCATAGAGAGCGTGTATTACCCGAGCGCGGAAGAGAACCACCGCAATATCTCCGCGCTCGCTGCGATACCGGACCTTTCTGTCACAGTAACGGTCGGCCGTTGCCAATTCAGTTCTTCCAGCTCACCGTGCCTCGGCCGGATCGCGAAATCGGAGTATTCGAGCATGTCCGCATCCAATGCGCCGTCACCTGCCGAGATCACGACTGCGGATTGATCCAGATCACCCGACTCGACCAGTCTGCGGCGCACCTCTGCCAGTGCGCGTGACTTCGACACGGCGTCGGGCATCGTGTAGATCTTCCGGCCTTGACGCGAAACGTTCCAGCCCCGCGTCACGCACCAGTGATTCCATTCGGTTTCGAATTCACTCGGCATCACGGCCAGATCGACGACCAGGTACGGAAACAGGTCGTCGGCAACACGAATGGAACTGACCCAGCTCGAGTCGATCCGCGATTCCAGTTCCGCCTGAACCTGCGGCAACTCGGCGCCGGACTTGCTGGTCGAACGGTCGATCTCGTTTCGCCACTCGCGATCGGCTTCGCCGTCCACCAGGATGTTTCCGCCGTTGCTCGTAATGGCGTACTTCCACGGTCCGCCGGGAAGATCGATCCGCTGGAACTGTGCGATGGTCCTGGTGGTTGTCGGAATCACCGGAGCCCGCGAGCTCAGCGCGGTCAGCAGTTCGATCGATTCGACGCTCATGTGTGAGAGCGGACCGCCGTTGTAGTACTCGACGCACAACGGGCTCGGCGCCGAATCCAGGTCGGAGCCACTGGGATCGCCGCCGATCGCGGCCTGCGAATAGATCATCGTGCGGTCCAGATCCGTAGCGATCAGGACCTGGGACGCAGCGGTGTCCGCACGGCTCACGTGATGTCCTTGATCAGCCCGACACACGAGTAGGCGAGGTCGGGTACCACCTCGACCGGAACCCCGCGGGCCTGCGCCAACAACCGAATGTGTGCATGCTCCGGGGCGTCGAGTTCACGCACCAGAACCTTCCAGGGGAGCCGGCGCAGCAACACCCTGGTTGTTTCTCCGACACCGGGTTTGACGAAGTTGACCGTCGAGATCCCGTACTCGGCTTGCACCTTCTCCACCGACTCCCAGCCGGCCCAGGTTGGCGTCCGGTCGGAATCAAGCACTGCAGCAAGAGAATCCGCTGCGTCGCCGCGAACCGAATCGAACTCGGCCGAGACCACGTCGAGCAACCTGTTGGAGACGTCGACGTCGGCAAGGTCGGCGTAGAACTTGGCGCCGTGGAAATCGCCGGGCCCGATGAGGGTGTCGTTGAGGACTGTTCGTGAGACCAAGCCGGACACCGTCGAATTGAGGCACGCCGACGCGATCAGGAAGTCGTCGCGGGTTCCGTACGTTCGCACGCAGTGTCCGGGGTCGGCGAGAACAGCCAGATCGGAGTCGAACTTCGCTCCGCCTGCCTCGTGGTACTCCGTCAACGCTGTGTCGAGTTCGCGGGCGATGGCGCCCTTACCTGTCCAGCCGTCGACGAAGACGACGTTCTCCGAGTCGTGATGGTGCGCAAGATAATCGAGTGCGACGGAATCGATACCCTTGCCTCGGACGATAGACACTGCATAGTGCGGCAACGTGAGCCCGCGGGTCTGCTGGGCCCAGCGCCGCATCAGAATCCCGATCGGTGTTCCGGCCCGGGCGAGTGAGACCAGCGTGATGTCACTCCCCCGCTCGGCCAAGACCAAGTCCATCACGGTCCCGACAGCGCGCGCCAACCGTGGAGCGCTCTCGGCGAGCACCGTCTCGAACAGATCCCGGTATGCCTGATCGGGTTGGTACTCGATGGGAAGCGACTCGGCATAGTGCGCCTCACCCGACTGAATACGCTTCTCGCGCACGGATACATCCGCTTCGAGATCCACGTGCGAAAGATCCTTGAGCAGCCACTTCACTTCGCCCGGCGCGTACGAACCGAATTCGGGCCCGACCAATGGTTCGTTCATGACGAGCCTCCTGCTCTGGATTCGCGCAGCGCCGACGGATCGGCCCCGCGAACGGTGGCGACCAGGACGTCGGTGCCGGAGTTCCGTAACACCTCGATCACCCCGTCCATCGCCGTCAACCGATCGGTATCGGCGGGCTCGTCCACGACGAGCAAGGCAAGGGCGTCGACCGCCGCGTCAGGCCACTGCGCGTTGTAGACGTATCGGGGTTCGTTCTCGCCCAGTTCCGGTGCCGGAAAGGTGAACCCGCGACGCAGCGGGTATCCCGGCACGTCGACGACGTAGGCGGGTGAACGCGTCGTGGTCTGGTACCGAACCGCTCGCCCAGAGCTTTCCAAGCCCGCGGCGATGCGCAGTGGCAGGTACATCAACTCCTCGTGACCGATCACGATCACAGCACGCGACGCGTCGATCGACGATCCGAGAATGGACACCGCTGCCTCGACGGCTGACTCGAATGCCTCGGTGTCGCCATCGAGAAAGCCGTGCCGGCCTCCGTCGGGGACATGTGCCGGCCACGGCAGATCCATCCGGGACAGCGTGCCGCGTCGGTCACCGATCGGATTGAGGTCCGGAGCATCCAGAGCCGTGACGCGCTCGGTCAGGCCGTCGGGCAGAACCGTCGAACCCGAAGCAAGAGAGACGTAATCGATCCGCACACCCAGTTCCGTGGCCGCGGCTTCGCTGGCGGCTCGGTGTTCCTCGGTTCTCATGTCCACCAGCGAGGCCACGACATAGCGGCTGCGCGGGCATTGCCCGTGCAGTGCCCGGATGGCATCGATCGCGGTGGCGCCGGTGGAGATCTCGTCGTCGACGAGGACCAGTGGCAGGTCGTTCTCGAACAGTTCGGCGGACGTCGGCTGCATCAGATGGCTCGTGGCGTGCGAGTGCCCCTCCTCGAACCCGGCGAGCGTCGTAGCACCTGGCACGTCGCGACGAGTCGAGTGCAGGTAGCAGTGAGCGCGCAGACGGGCCGCAACGCAATGACCCAAACCTGTTGCGGTTTCGGCAAACCCGAGCACGACGACGTCGACACCCTCACCGAGGGTTGTCCGCACCAGATCGCCGAGGTCGTCGGCAGCACCGATGACCACGGACGGCTCGGTGGGCACGTGCTTTCCCAGCACAGTGGACACCAGCAGGTGAGCGCGACGCGGATTCCGCCGAAGACCCGGGATCACCAGATCGGGCACCGAATGCCCGAGCGACGAATCACCGTGAACGAGGTCCAAGCCGAATTCTGCTGTAGCCCAGGGAACGTCCCGGGACTGGACAACCTCTGTCATCGATCGACCAACGCCGTCAGCAACTCGACAAACGTGATCCCCTTGTTGGTCACACCGAACACGTGAGCGCGGAGCGCAGTCTGATGGGCCCAATTGCGGTGCGGCTTCATCTCGTTCATCTTGTTCCGGTAGCCGGAGGCCTGAACTCCCCCGGCGTCGGCACCGAGAATGTCGAGGGCATCGTGATATTCCTCGTGCGTGACCGCGGAGAGAGCATTGACCGCTGCGACGTGCGACGGGTGGATGACCGTCTTGCCCTGGATTCCGTTGGCTCGGTCCAGCGCGATCTCACGGAGCAGGCCGTCGAGGTCGCGGCTGACGAGATGCTGACGGAACCGGACGGCGTCATGTTCCTCGAACGGGGTGGCGCGCAGCATCGGCCGGAACATGCGTTCGTGATCGGCGAAGTACTCCCACACCGGCCCGGTGATGACAAAACCTGAACCGTCGGCACGCCCGAGGTAGTTGACGATGTCGGCGATGACATCGACCACCACGCGCACGTCGTAGATGGTCAGATCGCGGTCGCGACGGATGCCGAAGGTGCTGCACATGTCGGTGGCGCCGATGCGGACGGCAAGGATTCGATCGCGGTGTTGCGCGAGAATCCCACTGATGGTGCGCAATTCGAGATCGCGAGTATCGCGGTGCACAAGCGCGGGTGATTCGAGTACCGGCATCGCGTAGAGATGCTTGCCCAGCAACTCGGATGCGTCCGCGACGGCGTCGAGGAACACAGGGCCGGACTCGCTGCCGAACTTCGGGATGACGAACCCGGTGAGCGCGGCGCGCCCCTCGGTCAACGACGCGGCCACCTTGTGGATGTCCGCGACTTCACGAACCCGAACGAACAGCAGCATGCCGACGGCGTCGGTCGACGCGATCTTGTCGAGAGCGTCAACCGCGTTCGCTCGCGCTGACTCCACCTCGTGATCCGCGACGGCGTCCTCGAGATCGAGCACCATCGAGCTGACGCCCTCGGACGCACGCTTGACCACGATGTCGGCCAACCCGGCTCGGGTGGCAGGAACGTAGAGAGTTGCACCCAGAGCAATCGCGAGCAGATCCCTCTCGTCGGAATCCGCGAACGATCGAGGCGCATGCAGGAACAGTTGCTCCCGCACGTCGTCCTCGAGATGTTGAAAGTGCTGCATTTCTCTTCTCTCTGTAACCGCAATCAAGTCCATGAAACGACCCCCTGTGCCAACGCGTCGAGCAACTCCGATCCCCCGATCGGCCCGACCATTCAGTTTTTGCCGGCTCGCGCCCGCATCTTCTCGACAACTTCGGTGATGAACGTCGATACCGAGTCCAGCTGTAATACATACGACCAGTAGTCCGGATGAGTTCCCGACAGTGACGCACTCGCTCGCTCGATCCTTGCTAGTTGAGCATCGAGTACGGAGCCCCACTCCGCCACCAACCCTTGGTTAACAGCGAACATCTGGGCGTCTTTCAGCCGGAAACGAACCTCACGTTCCTTTTGGCTCGGATCTGCCCGAACTGCACGCAGAGTAGCGAGACGGTCCGTCACGGCGTCGGCACACGCTTCGGCGTCGGCGAGGTGCACGCGGGCTTCGGCCATCAAAGCCAGTGCATGTTCGGGGTTTCCCGCAGCCAGCGACTGCTTCGCTTCCTTGAGATCGATGTCGGCCTGATCGATATGCGCTCGACTGCGACTGCTGTTGTCGACGAGGTCAGCGGAACTCGCGGCGTTGAACTCGCGCAGCAGTGCGGAGTACGCCGGGTCGAGGCGGTCCACTCGAGTGCGCACTGCCGACAACCTGGTCGAGACCGAGGAGATCGTCATCTCGGCACGGTGCTGGGTCGACGGGGCTTCTGCCAATGCTTCCTCGAGCGCCGATACCGCTTCGCGGACACTCTCGGCCCGCGTGCGGACTGCGTCGGCGCGACCGGATGAGCGCGCGTTGTCGAGCGCTGCAACTGCGTCGTCGAGGTGTTCGGAGGCCGTCACCACCGACGGGTACTCGCGATAGCGCTGATCGGTGGCAGCAAGTTTTTCCCGGACGGCGTTTGCCAGGGTTCGGGCCTGTTGGCCGAGGACGGGAATGGCGGACATCGTGACCGTCGCCTGCTCGAGGTGCGCACGATGCCCGTTGTAGAAGGCGTCGACGCCCTTCGCCGCCTCGACGAGTTCGGCTACCGACTTTTCGAACGCCGCCCGAGCACCGTTCGGGTTCTGGTGGAGTACCTGATCGTTGCCATAGCGCTCGGAGGTGTCGAGGTAGTCCGACGCAGCCTGGAAGCACCGATCCCGAACGGGTTCCCACGCAGCGCGCAACCCTCGCTCGGGATACAGCTCGGCGGAAGCGTCGACTGCTGCCGACGCGATGGTCTGCCGCTTGTCCATGTCGAGGAACGCCGAAACCATGGCCGTCTGCGCCTCCCGCGCACGACTGACCGACTCCCCCACTCTTGCCCCCCGATTGAAGCGCTCCGACCATCTTCCCACCACGATTGAATCCTACGGGTCCAGCACTTCGCTTCTCGGTTCGTAATTCTGCTGTTACGGCGAACACACCGGAACTGCGGTTAGGGTGGTGGAGGTAAACACACTCCCAAGACGACTTCGCGTCGTAGTGGGCCTTGTCTCTCCTCTTGAAAGGACCCCTGAATGGGCGTCAGCTTGACCAAAGGCGGCAATGTCTCTCTCACGAAGGAGGCCCCGAACCTGACTGCAGTGGTCGTCGGCCTGGGCTGGGACGCGCGTTCCACCACCGGAGCTGCTTTCGACCTCGACGCCAGCGCAATCGGCGCAGGCTCGAACAAGAAGGTCCTCTCCGACCAGCACTTCATCTTCTTCAACAACCTCCGCTCGCCCGACGGCTCGATCGAGCACAAGGGTGACAACACGGACGGCGAAGGCGAAGGCGACGACGAGCAGATCGACGTGAACCTCGCTGCGGTTCCCGCCGAGATCGAAAGCGTTGTCTTCCCCGTCTCGATCTACGACGCAGAGGCTCGCTCGCAGTCCTTCGGTCAGGTCCGCAACGCGTACATCCGCGTCGTCGACAAGGCGAACGGCAACGAGCTCGCTCGCTACGACCTCTCCGAGGACGCTTCCACCGAAACCGCCATGGTCTTCGGTGAGCTGTACCGCAACGGTGCAGAGTGGAAGTTCCGCGCAATCGGCCAGGGTTACGCATCCGGCCTGTCCGGCATCGCGCGCGATTACGGCGTCAACGTCTGATCTTCGCTCTCGACGAGCTGACTCGGGGAAGGTTCCGCAGTAGTCTGTGGAACCCTCCCCGTTTTCACGTTCGGATGCGGTGAGAGACCGCTTGCAGTAACCACTCTGCATTGACCAACTAGAAAGGGCCACGCTCCGTGGTACTGCGAATATTCGGTTTATCCATCGCGATCTCCATCATCGCGATGATCGTCGCGTTCATCTACGGCGGACCCGAGGCACTGTTCCTCGTCATCATCCTGTCGATTCTGGAAATCTCGCTTTCCTTCGACAACGCCGTCATCAATGCCACCGTTCTGCGAAGAATGAGTGACTTCTGGCAGAAGATCTTCCTTACCATCGGCATTGTCATCGCCGTCTTCGGTATGCGTCTGGTGTTCCCGCTCGTGATCGTCTGGGCTGCTTCCGGGCTCGGACCCGTCGCTGCGCTCGACCTCGCGCTCAACCCGCCTGCCGACGACGCCGCTTACTTCGCCAACGGCGAGCCGAGCTACGAAACCATCCTCACCGACGCTCACCCGCAGATCGCTGCCTTCGGTGGCATGTTCCTGCTGATGCTCTTCCTCGGCTTCATCTTCGAAGAGCGTGAGATTACCTGGCTGTCCTGGCTGGAGAAGCCCCTCGCTCGCATCGGCAAGCTCGATCAGCTCTCCGTCGTCGTAGCCGGCATCGTCCTGGTTCTCAGTGGTTCTTTCCTCGCCGCTGACGACAAGGTCTCCACCGTCATGATCTCGGGCGTTCTGGGCATGATCACCTACATCGCGGTCAACGGATTGGGTGAACTGTTCAACTTGCCGGAAGAAGGCGAAGAAGAGGAGACCACCAAGTCCGGTGGTCCCACCGAATTCGCGAAGGCAACCGGCAAGGCCGGCTTCTTCCTGTTCCTCTACCTCGAAGTCCTCGACGCGTCCTTCTCCTTCGACGGCGTCATCGGCGCATTCGCCATCACCGCAGACCCGATCATCATCGCCCTCGGCCTCGGCTTCGTCGGCGCGATGTTCGTCCGTTCCATCACGGTCTTCCTGGTCCGCAAGGGCACGCTCTCCGATTACGTCTACCTCGAGCACGGTGCGCACTGGGCAATCGGCGCTCTGGCCGTCATCTTGATGGTGTCCATCGGCGTTCACATCAACGAGATCATCACCGGCCTGGTCGGTGTCTTCTTGATCGGCGCTGCTTTCATCAGCAGCCTCATTCGCAACAAGCGAATCGCGAACGCAGATCCGAAGTTGGACGAGAACACTCCGGCAACTGTCTGACGTTCTTTCTCGAAACGCCCGCGACCAATTGGTTGCGGGCGTTTTGTTTGTAATGCCTGAATTGAAACTCTCTGCATTCACAGCCGCGCGCCAATTGTTCAGCCGCGCGCCAAATTCAGCCTGCGGGTGAACAATTGCCCTGCGGGTGCGAAGAACCTATTTGTAAGGGAAACCATGAACGAGATAGTCATAGAGCGCGCAGCGGACGAGGACGCCGCGGAAATCCTTGTTCTACAACGCTGTTGCTGGGTCTCGGAAGCAATCTCGAACAACAGCATGGACATACCCCCGCTCCACGAGGACCTACCCACGGTCCGAGCCTGGGTTCAGGAGTCGACTGTCTGGACCGCACGACGCGGCGGCCGACTCGTCGGGGCCGTCCGCGGCACAGCCGACGGAACCGCATGGCAGATAGGGCGCCTCATGGTGGCACCGGACTTGGCGGGCAACGGCCTCGGCCGACGCCTCTTGCAGCACGTGGAACAGAACGCTCCGGAGCACACCACAAGTTTCGAGCTGTTCACCGGAAGCAAGAGCGTGCGGAACATTCGCCTGTACACCCGAGCGGGCTACTCCCAATTGCCGCCGGACCCCAGCCACATCCCCGGAGTCGTCTACCTGTCCAAGCCGAACGCCATCAACTCCGACTGAACGGCGATACTGACTTCTGTGGTGAACATTCGCGTCGCAGCGCAGACAGACTTGCCGTTCTTACGTGAGCACGACTCACACATCTCAGCCGAGGAACTCGCGTCAGTGGTCCAACGCGGCCGGATACTCGTCGCCGAGGACAGCGGGAAACCAATCGGATGGCTGCGCTGGGGCTTGTTCTGGGACGAGATTCCGTTCATGAACATGCTGACCGTCCTGTCTTCGAACCGCGGCCAAGGCATCGGGCGCGCTTTGGTCACAGATTGGGAAAAACGCATGAGCCGCGCGGGACACTCGCAGGTCCTCACCTCCACACTCGCCGACGAATCAGCCCAGAACTTCTATCGCGCAATGGGATACACCGACGCGGGAGTTCTGTTACTCCCAGGCGAGCCCTCCGAAATCTTCCTACGCCGAGACCTCGAGCCTGCGCCCGATCTGACCGATCCCCACATTACCCGCGAGTAATATATGGTGGTCGTCACACCGCGATCTCAGGGTGGGGCGTGGCACACCAATGTGGAGGACGAGTATGTCGTCAAGGGTCTTATCTCGCACAGTTGTCGGAGTACTCGCGGTTGCACTGACAGGCGTCGGTGCACCGGCAGCACTCGCGCAGCCGGCTCTTGCCCAGTCCCCTGATGACAGTTTCTACAGCTACGAGGGCGCGGCGCCTCTCTCGTCGTATGCTCCAGGCGCGGTCCTCGAGACTCGCACCGTGCCGTACAGCATTCTCAACATCCCGACCCCGATACAGGCAGTGCAGGTTCTCTACCGATCAACCGACGCCCTCGGTCAGCCGTCGGCCAACGTCACCTCGATCCTGCGCCCGGCCAACGCTCAACCGGATAAAGTTGTTTCGTACCAATCCTTTTACGATTCACTGAACCCCGACGACAGTCCGTCGCGGGCCATCGCGGGCAACACCCCGATCGGAGATTGGACGCCGAGTGGGCGCAATTTCAACGTCGGCGGAACCTTCACGTCCATCGAGGCAGCCTTGTTCGGGCCGCTCTTCGCCCTCGGCTACACGATCGTCGTCCCGGACACCGAAGGCCCGGATGCAAACTTCGCTGCCGGACCCGAATACGGGATGATGACGCTCGACGCTCTGCGTGCGGCCAAAGATGTCCCGGAAACCGGAATCACCGACGACGCAGAGATCGCGCTGATGGGGTACTCCGGCGGAGCGATCGCCACCAACTGGGCTTCGATCCTCGCTCCCGCGTACGCACCGGAGATCAACGACAACTTGATCGGTGCCGCGCAAGGCGGCGTGCTGGTCAACCCAGCCAACAACCTTCGCTACGCGAGCGGAAGCATCGGGTGGGGCGGCGTCGTCGGCATGGCAATCGTCGGCGTTGCGCGTTCGTACGACATCGATTTCGGAAAGTATCTCAGTGACCGTGGACGCGACGTCATGGCTCGACTCGAAGACGCGTCCATCGGCAACGTGCTGGCACAGTACCCCGGTCTAACCTGGCAGGAACTGGTCAAGCCCGAGTACGCCGATCCCAATACGGTTCCCGAGTACGTCGATGTCGTGAACAAGATCAACATGGGCACCGCTGCGACACCGACGATTCCGATGTTCATCGCTCAGGCGGCCAACGGCACCATCGAGGGCACCCAACCCGGTGGCCCCGGCGTCGGAGCGGGCGACGGCGTCATGATCACGGGCGACGTCCGTACCCTCGCACGCAAGTATTGCGACGCCGGCCTGCCGATTCAGTACGACCAGTACGACACCATCAGCCACTTCCTCGGCGCCATGCTCTGGCTCCCCGGTGCGCTCACCTGGATCGACGACCGATTCACCGGTAAGCCTGCTCCGTCGAACTGCGCGAATATCGCACCCGGGAACTCCCTTGCACCACAGGAACATGCCCGCTAGCTGACAGAGACGTCCGATTCTACTTCGACGGCTCCACCTCCCAGCGAACGTGAGTCACCAACGGTTCCAAGCTCAGCCGGCTGACGGCGGATTCCAGGAGTCCGTCGTCACGCTCCGCTGCGGCCAATTCCGCGACCACTCGTACGCGGTCGCTGTCCGGGATGTCGAAGGACTGCACTGACCGGAGCTGGAACTCCGGCCTCGAAATGGACTGCACGGTAAGCCCTCTGATGTGAGCTTCGGCGTCACCGTGGCAGGTCACCTCGAAGGTGTAGTCAGCCGGCGGTTCCTCGCGCCCGGTGCGGGCAGGCTGGTGATCCATCATCCGGCCCAACGGCCTCAACAACGTATTCGCCAACATGATTGCACCGGCACCGAACACCGCAACCCAGTACATTCCGCCGCCTGCCAGCGCACCGACGGCGGCCGTGGCCCACAAGGTTGCGGCGGTGTTCAGGCCGGTGACCGAGGCTCCCTGCTTCATGATCACCCCGGCACCGAGGAAGCCGATCCCCGAGACGATCTGCGCTGCGACGCGCGTCGGATCAGCGTCCGGCCCCTGAAACCCGTACGCGCCCATGATGACGAAGAGCGTCGCACCCAAGCTCACCAACGCGTTGGTTCGCAGACCCGCCATCCTTGCGCGCCATTGCCTTTCGATCCCAACGGCAGCGCCGAGGACGAGTCCGAGCGCTATCCGCACAAGGATGACGTGGATTTCCACGGTGAACTCCTAGAGCCAGGTCGCGAATCGACGGATGAACATTCCCTTGGCCACCTGCGTGACGACGCAGTAAGCCGCGAGAGTGAGGACCAGCCACGGGAAGTAGTTCCACGGCAGTGAAACCAACCCGAGGGAATGGCCCCAGGACGTGAACGGGAACACCAGCGCGAAGACGCAGGCGGCGCCCGTGCTGAGCAGTACCGGAAGCGAAGCACGCGACTGGATGAATGGGATCTTGCGGGTGCGGATCATGTGAACGATCAGCGTCTGCGAGATCAATGACTCGATGAACCAACCCGATTGGAACAGCGCTGCATGCTCGGGAGAGTTGGCAGCGAACACGAACCACATCAGCGCGAAGGTCGAGATGTCGAAGATCGAACTGATCGGGCCGATGAACACCATGAACCGGCGAAGGCTCTTGGTCTCCCACTTGCGGGGCTTCGCGAGGAAGTCGTCGTCGACGCGGTCCCACGGGATCGTGAGCATCGAGAGATCGTAGATCAGGTTCTGCAACAACAGAACTACGGGAATCATGGGGATGAACGGCAGCAAGGCACTGGCGACGAGCACCGAGAAGACGTTCCCGAAGTTCGACGACGCAGTCATCTTGATGTACTTCTGGATGTTTCCGAAGGTACGACGCCCTTCGATGACTCCTTGTTCGAGTACGCCGAGGTCCTTCTCCAGCAAGATGATGTCCGCGGATTCGCGGGCGATGTCCGCCGCTGTGTCGACGGAGATGCCGACGTCCGCCGCCCGAAGTGCGGGTGCGTCGTTGACACCGTCACCAAGGAAACCAACCGTGTGGCCGACCCGGCGCAGCGATTCGACAATGCGTGCCTTCTGCATCGGATCCGTCTTCGCGAAGACGGTTGTCCGCTGCACCAACTCGTCGAGGGCGTCGTCGTTCAACGCTTCGATCTCGGCGCCGGAGACCACGGTCCCGACATCGATACCGACTTTGCCGCAGACGGTTTCGGCGACCAATTCGTTGTCACCCGTCACTACCTTGACCGCGACTCCGTGGCTCGCGAGGGCTTCGATCGCCCCGGCCGCAGATTCCTTCGGCGGGTCGAGGAAGGCCAGCAGTCCAACCAGGGTCATACCCTCTTCGTCGGCCGTCGAGTACTCGCGGCGCTGCTCTTCGACGACTGTCTTGGTTGCCACCGCAAGCACTCGCTTGCCCTGACCGTTCAGTTCCGCGACCAGACGGTCGACTCGGGCCAGCCATCCCGGCGTCAATTGGTGGGTCACCCCGTCCAGTTCCACCGATTCACAGACCGAAAGGAGCTCTTCCACTGCACCTTTGGTGACGATCAGATCGGCGTCGCCGTGGTCGACCACCACGGAGAGTCGACGGCGCTTGAAGTCGAAGGGAATCTCGTCCACCAACCCGTGCCGACGCGAGATCTCCTCGACCACTTCGGGACCGGCGGCCTCGATCACCGCGTCGTCGAGAAGACTGCGCAATCCGGTCTGATTCACGGAATTGACTGCCGCTAGCCGCAATACGTCCTCGGACTTACGTCCGGCAGTATCGAGATGCTCACCGAGAACGATGCGGTCCTCGGTGAGAGTTCCGGTCTTGTCCGTGCACAGAACGTCCATGGCGCCGAAGTTCTGAATCGCGTTGATCTGCTTGACGATCACCTTCTTGCGCGACATGTGGAGCGCACCCTTGGCCAGGTTCGCAGTCACGATGAGCGGCAACATTTCGGGGGTCAACCCCACTGCGGTGGCGACGCCGAAGAGTAGTGCTTGGCTCCAGTCCTTGGTCAGTCCGTTGATGATGAACACCGCGGGAACCATGATCAGCATGAACTTGATCAGCAGGTAGCTGACACTGCGCACCCCGACGTCGAAGCTGGTTTCGGGTCGCTTGGACGCCAATTGTGCTGTCATGGCGCCGAAGTAAGTCCGCTTGCCGGTGTGCACCGCGACGGCGGTGCCGCTGCCCGACACGACGGAAGTACCCATGAACCCGATGTTCTCGGCCTCGAGCAGCCGATCGACGTCGATCCCCGTCGACGGTTCCGCCGACTTCTCGGCCGGCATCGACTCACCGCTGAGCATTGACTGATTGACCTGTAGATCCTTGGCCCGGATGATGCGGACATCGGCCGGGATCATGTCGCCTGCGGCAAGCTGGACTACATCACCTGGCAGTAGCTGCTCGATCGGAATCTCAGCCGTGACCACGGTGTTGTTGATCTTGCGGGTGGCCGCGACAGTTGTCGTGACCATGGCCTTGAGTGCCTCGGCGGCCCGAGTCGAACGGTATTCCTGCCAGAACCTCAGGGACACACTGACAAAGATCATCAGCCCGAGGGTGATGATGCCCTCGTAGGAGGGACCGTCTTCCGGGTCTGCCCACACCACGTCGGTCCCGACCATGATCAGGGCGAGGAACACCAGGATCAAGATGAACGGATTCTTGAAAGCTTGCGCGAACTGCACGATCGCCGGCGCCGGGCGATCGTGGCGGACATCGTTGCGCCCGTATCGCCGACGAAGATCGTCGATCTGATCGTCACGAAGGCCGTTGGCCGTCGTAGTCAGATCTGCGAGAACGGTGCGCGTGTCCGAGGCCGAGTAGTCGACCAATTCCTGTGCGCTTTCTCTTGCCAGGACCGTTGAAGGTGTTTGTTGTGCACTGTTTCTCGTGGGCCGTGGCCGCAATGCGAGAACGGAAAATGACATGACGAATCTCCTCGACTGCCAGCGCGCACGGGACCATGCCAGTGCATGAGGGCAGCAGAATGCGCTGAACGACAACGGAAGTCGTCAGCGGACGCGACAAAGCCGCGCAGATGAAACCGAGGGTGCGAAGGTCAGAGACTGACGAGCAAAATGCCGGGGTGAGCACCGTCGGTAAGAACAGAAGGATGGGTCGAATATCGACTCGGCGGGTCGTCCACGATGGTCACCTCCTGAAAGTTCGGGGCGTCCGTTGACGCCACACAAAGTACATGCACAGCACACGCCAGGAGAACCGAATATCGACGTACTCTCGCCTTCGCCGGAAGAAACCGGCATCAAGCTGCGAAAACACCTCCACGTCCGAGTTTTGGCACTGCACGACGTGTCCCGATCAAGACCGGGAAGCCACTTTGGATCACCCCTTAAGCCGGGGAGATCTGTCCTAACCTTGGGCGTCTCTCGACGTCGTGAGATCAGTGGCCTGTGTTCGTGCAGAAGCCTCACCTAACGAGGTACTGCACCCAGAGGGTAGTTCTCAAATCTGTTGCCTGTCAACCGAGCAACTCAGACGGCGGGCAATCCTGCCCGTGCGACGGCGCCGGCGAAGAGTGCCGTCACGGCGGCACCCATCACGCTCTGATCAACTTCTTCCGGATCCACCGAGTGCTCGAGAACGAGCCCGGATATCAAGGCCATCAACGAGATTGCAGTGGTCCGCACATCGAAGGAATCGTCCACTCCCCATTCGCGGGCACGTTCACCGATCAACTCCACGAGTTGACTGCGCAAGTGGCGACGCTCACGTAAGTACGCCTGAGCGATATGCGGATCACGTCCGGCGAGCACTCCGAATTCGAGGACGAGCAGTGACCACCCCGGGTCGTCGACCATCCACGTTGCAATGGCCTCGCCACCTTTGCCTGCCGCGTCGGCCGGGTTCATCCCGGCGATCTCGGCAAGCACACGGCCGGCCAGTTCGAGAGACCGTTGCGCGAACAGTTCGGCGAACAGATCCTGTTTCGACTCGAAGTTGGAGTAGACAGCCCCCTTGGTGAAGCCCGCTCGGCGAGCAACTTCAGTGAGACGTGCAGCACTGAATCCGCGCTCCGCAAACTCTTCCGCCGCAGCGTCGAGCAGTCTTTGCCGCACCACGTCACGTCCGGGGCGGGTTACCGGCGTCCAGTCCGGTTGACGAGATTCAGTCACGATACCTAGAGTATTCAATACCTCGGGTATTGACAAGCTCTTTACTTTCGACAAGATCAGGACTCTTTCGTGACCACTACGCATCCGGCACACGCCGCACCAGACAACAGCTCCACCCACGACGAACACCACCACGACAATCTGCTGGTGAAATACGGCGCACCCAAGGTGATGGCCGCGCTGTTCGTCGGCGTGCTCCTGCTGCAGATGGGCTTCATCCTCAGCTACGTCGCCGCCTTCCATCAGCCGACTCCGCGAGACATCGAAATCGCGGTCATCGCCGATCAGGGCACACCGGACGGCATGGATCAGCAGATCGCCGACAAACTCAATGCCATCGACGGCAGCCCGCTCGACGCTCAGGTGGTCGACAGCACGGCGACCGCTCGCCGCATGATCAACGACCGCGAGATCCAGGGCGCGTTTGTCATCAATCCGGCCGGACCGGACACCCTGATCACCGCGAGCGCGGGCGGCAGCTCCATCGCGACATCACTCGAAGCGGTGTTCACGAAGGTCGAGGCGACGCAGGACCGACAGTTCGTCGTCCGCGACGAGATCCCCGTCGGAGCGCACGACAACCGCGGCCTCTCCGGCTTCTACCTCTCGGTCGGCTGGGTCGTCGGCGGCTATCTCCTTGCGGCAGCCATCGGACTGTTCATCGGTGCGCCGAAGACCCTCCGCCAGGCAAGCGCACACACGGGCGTGATCGCCATCTACTCGATCATCTCGGGAGCCCTCGGCGCCCTCATCACCTCACACGTGCTCGGAACTTTCGCGGGCCACTGGTTCCCGCTGTGGATCCTGGGAACAGCCGTGGTGTTCGGCACCGCCATGTTCACACTCGGATTGCGCGCTGCCATCGGCGTTCTGGCAGTCCCGCTGGCTATCGCCGTCTTCGTGATTCTCGGCAATCCCAGTGCGGGAGGCGCATTCGGCTCCAACGTGATTCCCTCGTTCTATGCCGCCATCGGCCGATGGATCACACCCGGCGCCGGCACCGAAGGCGTGCGGAGCATCGTCTACTTCAACAACGTCGGCGTCGGCCAGCCTGCTCTGACGCTTTTCCTGTACGCACTGATCGGTGCGGTCATGCTGTTCGGCTTCACGATCCGTCGCAACCGAAAGTCCACCGACACGACGCCGACTCCAGCTGTGGCGAACGCCGACTAGTCCTAGTCTGAACTCATGACGAGCCTCCTCCACCCCAACGCCTCGCACGTCGCCGAAACACTGATCTCACGGGGTCACCACGGCGTCATCGTCACGCAGCCCGAAGCCACGCACACCGCGGCCGAGGCAGCGGCGGCCGTCGGGGTGGAGGTAGGCGCGATCACCAAGTCGCTCGTGTTCCTTCTCGACGACGATCCGGTCCTACTGCTGGTCTCCGGCGCACATCAGGTCAATCTGAAAGCCACCGGCGAACGCCTCGAAGGCAAGCTCACGCGGGCGCCGCTGGAAATGGCGAAGTCGGCAACGGGCCAGCCGATCGGTGGGGTCGCTCCGCTCGGGCATCCCACCAACCTGCCCACCTACATCGATACAGCCCTCGAGCAGTACCCCGAATTGTGGGCTGCTGCCGGGCACCCGAACACGGTCTTTCGCACGACGTACTCCGAACTCCTCCGAATCACGGCCGGCCTCGCCGTCGACATGGACTGACGCACTTCAGCCAACCCGGCCCGAACCCACTCAGACGTGCGTCCACCTATAGTTGGACGCACCATGTGCACTGCAACCAGGACCCCGGCCGGTAACCACTGGCGTCGACGACACGTAGATCTGTGCCGCACCGACGCATGTCTGTGTATGCCGAGCGCAGTCACCTCGACCACACCGCACACCTCGAGTTCCAGCCGGAGAGTTCCCGTTGTCTGACAAGCCGAATGCCGTTTCCAGCCACACCACCCCCGACGTCCCCGAAGTAGCAGCGACGCCCGAGTTGTCCACCGGCATCTGCGCCGGTGACTACCGTGCAGCGCTTCGCCGCCACCCCGCAGGTGTCACCGTCGTGACCCTCGATTCGGGTACCGGCCCGGTGGGTTTCACCGCCACCTCGTTCTCGTCCGTCTCCCTCGAGCCGCCGCTCGTCTCGTTCAACATCGCGGAGACGTCGTCGAGCATCAATGCGCTCAAGGCAGCCGAGTCTTTGGTGATCCACCTTCTCGGCGAACATCAGCAACATCTGGCCCAGCGCTTTGCGCGTAGCGCCGATCAGCGTTTTGCAGACGAGTCTCTGTGGGCAGTGCTCGACACCGGGGAGCCGGTTCTGCACGGCACCCCCAGCTGGATGCGCGTCAAGGTCGACCAGTTGATCCCTGTCGGCGACCACACGCTGGTCATCGGACTCGTCACGCGGGTTCACGCCGAAGAGGACGACGAATCCGCTGCCGCACCGCTGCTCTACCACGAGGGCAAGTACTACCGCCCCACTCCGTTAGGTCAATAGACAACTGTGCGCCTTTATTAACCGCCCGCGGTTAATAAAGGCGCACAGCAAGTTACAGCGCTACGTACTTGGTATCGAGATACTCGTCGATACCCTCGGTTCCGCCTTCACGGCCGAAGCCCGATTCCTTCACGCCACCGAACGGCGCCGCAGCATCGGAGATCGCGCCGCGATTGACGCCGACCATGCCGGTGTCCAGCTTGGCCGAGACGCGCATCGCCCGGTCGATGTCGCGGGTGTAGAAGTACGCCACGAGGCCGTACTCGGTGTTGTTCGCAGCCGCGATCGCTTCGTCTTCGGTGTCGAAACCGACCACTGCCGCAACGGGTCCGAAGATCTCTTCCTTCAGCAGGCGCGCATCGGCGGGCACCTGATCCAGAACGGTCGGGGCGAAGAAGAAGCCGGCTCCTTCGGGCGCCGATCCACCGGTGCGAACGCGAGCGCCCTTGGACACCGCGTCGTCGACGAGTCCGGTGACGGTTGCGAGCTGCTTGGTGTTGATCAGCGGTCCGATGTTGGTGCCCTCGGCGTCACCGGCGCCCACCTTCAAGGCCGCGACCTTGGCGGTGAACTTGTCGGTGAACTCCTCGCGCACCGAGTTGGCGACGTAGATGCGGTTGGCCGCGGTGCAGGCCTCGCCGCCGTTGCGCATCTTCGCGAGCATTGCGCCGTCGACAGCTGCGTCGATGTCGGCGTCGTCGAAGACGATGAACGGCGCATTGCCACCGAGTTCCATCGACGTGCGGAGCAGCTTGTCAGCGGCACCCCGCACCAACAGCTTTCCGACGCCCGTGGAGCCGGTGAAGGTGACCTTGCGCAGACGCGCATCTTCCATCAGCGGTCCACTGATGGAGGCCGCGTCGGACGTCGGGAGGATCGAGAGCACACCGTCGGGCAGACCGGCATCGGCGAACACCTGACCGAGGAGCTGCATGGTCAGCGGCGTGTCCTCGGCGGGCTTGACGATGATGGTGCAACCGGCAGCCAGCGCCGGTCCGATCTTGCGTGTGCCCATGGCGAGCGGGAAGTTCCACGGGGTGATCGCAAGGACCGGTCCGACGGCTTCCTTGGTGACCAGGATGCGACCGTTGCCGGCCGGAGCCTGCGTGAAACGTCCGCCGATGCGTACTGCTTCCTCGCTGAACCAGCGCAGGAATTCGCCGCCGTAATTGACCTCACCGCGGCTCTCTGCCAACGACTTACCCATTTCCAGGGTCATCATCAGCGCGAAGTCCTCGGCGCGGGCGTGCAGCAATTCGAAGGCGGTGCGCAGGATCTCGCCGCGTACACGTGCCGGCGTGGCCGCCCAGTCTTCCTGCGCCGCAGCGGCGAGGTCGAGCGCACGGATACCGTCGGCAGCGGTGGCGTCGGCTACCTGGGCGAGTTCCTCACCCGTTGCCGGGTTGTAGACCGCAAAGGTCTTCTCGGCCGGGACGAGCTTGCCGCCGAGCCAGAGACCCTTGGGTACCGAGTCGAGAAGATCCGAGACGTTGGACATGTCAGTTCCCCTGTGCTGCAGTGCGAATAGCGGTCTCGAGGACGGTCAACGCGTCGTCGAGCAGCTCTTCGGAGATGACCAGCGGCGGGAGCAGACGGATGACGTTGCCGTAGGTACCGCAGGTGAGGATCACGACGCCGGCAGCGAGGCATTCGGCGGCGATCTTCTTGGTGATATCGGCGTCCGGCTCCTGCCCACCGGGCTTGACCAGCTCGATGGCGAGCATGGCGCCGCGACCGCGAACGTCACCGATGACGTCGAGTTCCTTTGCCAGTGCGTTCATTCGGCCGACGACGGTCGACTCGATGGTGCGTGCGCGGCCACAGAGGTCGAGCTCGCGCATCTGGTCGATGGACGCCAATGCAGCGGCGCAGGCGACGGGGTTACCGCCGTAGGTGCCACCGAGGCCGCCGGGGTGGACGGCGTCGATGAGCTCGGCGCGGCCCGTGACAGCGGCGAGCGGCATGCCGCCTGCGATGCCCTTGGCGAGAGTGACCAGGTCGGGAACGATGCCCTCGTGATCGCTGGCGAACCAGGCGCCGGTACGAGCGAAGCCTGCCTGAACCTCGTCGGCGATGAAGACGACGCCGTTCTCCTTGGCCCACGCGACGAGCGTCGGGAGGAATCCTTCTGCGGGAACGATGAATCCGCCCTCGCCCTGAATGGGCTCGATGAGGATGGCGGCCGTGTTGGCAGCACCGACCTGCTTCTCGATCATCGTGATGGCGCGCTGTGCGGCCTGCTCACCCGTAATCTTGGAGCCGTCGACGTTGAGGCCCTCGCGGTACGGGTAGGACATCGGTACGCGGTAGACCTCGGGGGCGAACGGACCGAAGCCGCTCTTGTACGGCATGGACTTCGAGGTCAATGCCATCGTGAGGTTGGTGCGGCCGTGGTACGCGTGGTCGAAGACGACGACTGCGTCGCGACCGGTTGCGTGACGGGCGATCTTGACGGCGTTCTCGACGGCTTCTGCGCCGGAGTTGAACAGCACGGAACGCTTCTCGTGGTCACCGGGGGTGAGCTCGGCGAGACGCTCGGCGACCTCGACGTAGCCCTCGTACGGAGCGACCATGAAACAGGTGTGGGTGAAGTGCGCGACCTGATCCTGAACTGCGGACACGACGGCCGGGTTGGAAGCGCCGACGCTGGTCACCGCGATACCGGCACCGAGGTCGATCAGCGAGTTGCCGTCGACGTCGACGATGACTCCGCCGTCTGCGTCGGCGACGTAGACCGGGAGGGTGGATGCGACGCCGGCGCCGACGACCTTCTTACGGCGTTCGGCGAGCGCAGCCGAGCGCGGGCCCGGGAACTCCGTGACGATGCGACGCTCCTGCGGAAGCCGGTATTCGATTGCACTCATGTGACCACCCTCTCGGTTGTGTATTGCATTCGAGTATGCGACGCGCGAAGCATCGCAAGCACTGCCGAAATGGATACCCGAAGCTCCAGGGCTACTCCATATCGGCAACGACAGCTAGCCTTGATCAGGTGACGGTTCCGATCTCGTGGCTCTTGCGCCAGAAACACCTCTCGCTGGCCCTGCTCACCGACCGAGCAGCTGCCACCCACCCCGTCACGTTTGCGCAGGCCACAGAGCTGACGGACCCCACCCCGTGGCTTTCCGGCGGCGAATTGGTGCTCACCACCGGGCTGGCACTGGTGGGCGCGGACGCCACCGACTACAGCGAGTACATCGACCGTCTGGCCGCCGCAGAAGTATCGGCTCTGGGTTTCGGGACCGGCCTTTCCCACGAGAGTGTGCCCGCAGACCTGATTGCCGCCGCCCGCAGTCGCGGGCTCCCCCTGCTGGAAGTGCCGTTCACGACCCCGTTCGCGGCGGTCACGCGCGCGGTGATGACCCGTCTGAGCCAGCAGGAATACGAATCGGTACTCCGCGCGGCAGAAGTACAGACACGCATCACCCGCGTTGCGCTGCGCGGTGGCGTGTCGGCGATCGTGCGTGAACTGGCCACGGCCACAAAAACTTCGGTGGCGTTTGTCGGAGATCGGATCACCGCGGTGCATCCGGCAAACCAGAAGTCGTTGATCACCGAGGTTCGCGCGGTCGCGGCCACCACCCGCGATCCCAACGCTCCGGCGTCGATCTCGCAGAGCACACCCGAACGGACGCTGACACTGTCCCCCGTCGGCGTCACCGACAGCTGGCACGGCTACCTCGCCATGGCGGGCGCCGGGCCCCTGAGCAATATCGACAGAGTGTTGCTCGGGCATGCGGTCTCGCTGCTCACTCTCGAACTCGAGAAACCGGTTCGACTACGGGCCGAGCGAACTCGACTCAACGCCATGGCTTTCGGGCTCTTACTCGACGGCCGAATCCCCGAGGACGGTGTGCCGTCGTACTTGGACGAAGCGAGCGACACGCACGGCAATGTCCGTGTCGTCCACGTTCGCGGATCCGGACTCGGCCCTGTTCTTCGCGAACTCGACAACGCTCTCGCGCGAGCAGGCCGGCCGTTGTTCGCGCAATCCGAGGACGGTTCGCTGACCGTCCTCCTTCGCGGAACCGACACAATCGACACTGCCAAAACACTACTGGCGCAGCTCTCCCCCACCGAGGCGAAGACGGTGCGTGCCGGAATCAGCACCCCTCACCGTCTTCTGGACGCACCGCGCGCTCTCGTCCAGGCCCGCGCCGCGGCCAATCTCACGACTGCCACTGCCCGCATTCTCGAGTTCGACGCTCTGAGTGGTTCGACGATTCTGGCATCCGAGCCTGCCCGTGAGGCACTGATCGCAATGGCAGCGGACACCATCCCGGTGCTGACCGAACACGACCAGGCACACGGGACCGCACTGGTCGCGTCTTTGCGCGCCTATCTCGAGGCAAACGGCCAATGGGAATCGGCCGCATCCGAACTCGGTGTTCATCGGCACACCCTCCGAGGTCGCATCGCACGCATCGAGGAACTGCTGCAATGCGACCTCGGACAGGCCAGAGTCAGAGCCGAACTGCTGCTATCGCTACTCGCCTGGGAGGGTCGCTGAACGCTCCGCGGCGTGCACCGAAGCGAAACTGGACGCACCGCGAACGAGTAGTTCGAGTTCGGCGTCGACCGTGCAGAGACGGGCGGTGTCCAGCGCTCCACTGCGGCTCACGCTCGACATCAAAGCCGTGAACCGGCGCACCGCTTGCGGATTGGCGGCGGTCCACAACTCGACGACCTCCGGAATACCTTCACCGAGCGCTCCGGACACGAGGTCCGCGAAACGCGCCGTCAACCTGGCGTGGACGGCAGCGCTGCCCATGACCTCCCAATGCGAGGCACCGACGGCAACGTCGACGCCCCCGAGAACGTCGCCCAGATCGAGGGTGTCGGAGAGTTCCCGGTAGATCGCAGCCGCGGCCTGAACCGTCGTATTCTCCTGCAAAGCAATGTCAGCCAGGGCGAGCGCCCCGAAAGACGCCTCGATGCGGTCGCTGGCCGACAGCCCTTCGGTGAGAGCCCGCACCGGCGCGGCCCATCGATCGATGTCGGCTCGCGGGTTCACGGTGAACCGGCCGGCTGCTCCCGGACGACGCAACACCCAGCTCATCTCGGATTCCAACAACTGCTGCAAGCGATCGAGAGCCTGCAACTGCTCGGTGGCGCGCAGCTCAGAGTTCAAGATCTCGCGCCGAAGTTCCTCGGTGCCGAGCACTTCGCTGACCACTGCGTAGGCCAGAGCCGCTTCCGGACTGTGGACTCCGAGGTGTTCCTCCAGCCGGAACAGCACGCCGGGTCCGACGCGGTTGACCAGTTCGTCGACCACCGAGGTGATGATGATGTCGCGGCCCAACCGATGTGCGCGGACCGCGTCCGGTGCTGCCTCGACGACGGAGAGCGGGAAGTACTGCGGGAGACGATCGGCGAAGATCTGATTGTCCGGGACGGTCGACGCCCCCAATTCCGCCGTCAGCACGTTCTTCGACTGCGCCACCAGCACAGCAAGTTCCGGACGGAGTAGGCCCTGCCCGGCTCGCGCCCTGACCGCCAGCGCCTTGGCGTCCGGCAATGATTCTTCGAGGCGCTTCATCGCGCCCGCCGAGACCAGGTTCTCGATCAACCGTTCGTGCTGATCGAGTAGGGCGGGAGCGCGGTGCTCGGCCAGGCTGATCGCGAGGGTCTGATCTTCACTGGCCTCGAGTACCGATGCGGCTACCTCGTCCTGGGCCGCCGCAAGTAGTTCATTGCGCGAGGTCGCGTCCAACTCTGCGAGTGCGATCTTGATGTTGACCTCACGGTCCGAGGTAGCCACGCCGGCCGCGTTGTCGATGAAGTCGGCGTTGATTCGTCCTCCGCCAGCGGCATATTCGATGCGGGCACGCTGGGTGAAACCCAGGTTGCCGCCCTCACCCACCACGGTTGCACGCAACTCGTCAGCGCTGACGCGAACTGCGTCGTTGGACGGATCGGCCGCGTCGACGTTGCTTTCGGTCGACGCCTTCACATAGGTACCGACGCCGCCATTCCACAACAGGTCCACCGGAGCGCACAGGATCGCTCGGATCAGTTCCTGCGGAGTCAGCTTCTCCTCGGCGATACCGAGGACCTGACGCGCCTCGAGCGGAAGGCGGATCGACTTAGCGCTACGCGGCCAGACGCCACCACCAGGCGACATCACGGTGCGGTCGAAGTCGTCCCAGGACGAGCGCGGCACGGTGAAGAGGCGAGCGCGTTCGGCAAACGTCGTCTCGGTGTCGGGGTTCGGGTCGATGAAGATGTGGCGGTGATCGAATGCCGCGACCAAACGGATCTTGTGCGAGAGCAACATTCCGTTACCGAACACATCGCCGGACATGTCACCGATGCCCGCGACGGTGAACGGATCGGTGTCGACGTCGAGGTCACGCTCGGCGAAGTGGCGTCGAACCGCTACCCAGGCGCCGCGAGCGGTGATGCCCATCGCCTTGTGGTCGTAGCCGGCCGAACCGCCGGAAGCAAAAGCGTCGCCGAGCCAGAAACCACGTTCGACGGCGATGCCGTTCGCGACGTCGGAGAACCGTGCGGTCCCCTTGTCCGCCGCCACGACGAGGTAGGAGTCTTCACCGTCGTACTCGATTACTTCTGCCGGGTGCACCGCTGCGCCGTCGACGATGTTGTCCACCACGTCCAGCAAGCCGCGGATGAAGGTGCTGTACGACTCCTGCACCTGCGCCGGGGTCGGTGACGACGTGCCCCGAACCACGAACGCACCCTTGGCTCCCGAGGGAACGATCGGCGAATTCTTCACGCTCTGGGTCTTCATCAGACTCAGAGCCTCGGTGCGGAAGTCCTCGTATCGATCCGACCAACGCAGGCCACCACGGGCGACGGAGGAGCTACGCAAATGCACGCCTTCGACATTGGGTGCGCTGACGTAGATCTCGCGGAAAGGAACTGTCTTCTGCGGGGTGGAGAGCAACTGCGAGTCGATCTTGAACGACGCGTACGGCAGCGGCTCGCCGGCCTCACCGCGCAGGTACCAGTTGGTGCGCAGAGTCGCCTGCAAGAATGAACGCACACCGCGCAAGACGCGATCCTCGTCGAGAGTGTCTGCACCGTCGACTGATTCGTCGATGGCCGCCGCCGCGGTGGCCACCGCCGTCTCACGCGAACCTGCTACTGCGGGATCGAAACGCGCGGTGAAGAGTTCGATTGCCTGCCGTACGAAGAGCGGCTTCGCTGCCAACACTCCGACGATGTAGCTCTCGGACAACCCGATACGAGCCTGAGCGAGGAAACGGCACGCAGCGCGCAGCAACTCTGCGTCGCGCCACGTGATGTCTGCTCGTCCGATCAGACTGGAGAATGCGTCCATCCGGGTCTGTCCGGCGATGACGGCTTCGAAGGCGTCCGCCATCTTCTCCAGCGCACTGCCGTCGAAGGTGCTCGGCTCGAAGGTGAAGTAGTGTGCCGAACCCAGAACGGTCGGAAGCGGGCGGTGCGTCGAAACTCGGAGTCCGAGGGACTCGAAGTTCTCGCACAGATCGGAGAGGGAGGGCTCTCCGGACGGCCACAGCACCACACAGGTCAGATCGTCACTGTTCAGGGCATCGCTGGTCAAGTCGTCGCCCTGACGGAAGACGAGTCGCTGGCCCGCTGCTGCCAATTCGGCGACCAGTTCGAGCGCCGGGTCACCGGATCGATCACCGCCCGCGGGTCTCGATTCTGCAGCTGCGGTCTTGGTCGCCGATGATGTGCTCGCCATTGAACACCCTCCTGGAAATTATTGGATCCGAACACTTTCCAGTGTTGCGTGGATCACCGGAAAGAGGTCGTGCCCGATAGGAGTACCAACCCCCATCGGGCACGACATTTCGGCAGTTGCGGTGAGCTCAGTCGCCCAACCTGATCGGAGCGAGCTCCTCGAACACGTCGCCGGGTCCGGGATTCTCGGTAGGTGCAGCGCCGCCGAGATGGTTGACGACGCCCCATACCGCGTTGATCGCGGTCTGGATCGCGCCCTCGGCCCAGCCGGCAGTCCACGACACGTCGTCTCCGGCGAGGAAGATTCCCCGATGACGCGGTTCGAGATCATTCTGCACGAAGTGAGAGAACAGGCGCTCCTGGTACCGGTAGTGCCCCGGAAGGTTCGCCTTGAACGCACCCATGAAGTCGCGCTCGGTTTCCCACGACAGCGTCACCGGGCTCGAGATGATGTGGCTGCGGAAGTCCACGCCTGGGTAGATCTCTTCGAGAGAGCGCAGCATGATGTTCATGCGCTCGGTGGCGTCGAGCGCCAGCAGCTTCAGCGAATCGTCCGACCAGGTGTACGACAAGCAGATCAGGCCTGGCTTGCCCTCGCCCTGATCGAGCAGGTAGGTGCCGCGACTCATACGGTCGGTCAGTGTCATCGACACCGAATCACGGCCGGTCACGGGGTCCTTGTCCTTCCAGAACGGGCGGTCGACGAGAACGAACACCTTGGTCGAACCCATGTAGTGAGTTCGCTCGATCGCAGTCCAGTGGTCGATCGGGAACAGATCGTCGTCACACCTGATGTTGTTCAGCAGCATCCAACTCTGCACTGTCACAACGGCACTCGCATACGTGCGAATGAAACCTTCGGAGTCCGTCACCGTGACGTTGCCGGGCTCGGTACGCCGGAGTTCGGTGACGCGGGGACGCGTCTCGCCGTCGTTGAGCGAAGCGACCGTAGTACCGGCAGGCCAATGCGCCATGTGCTCCGGGGCGCGGTTCCACAACCGCATCGGCAGTTGCTGCGATCCACCCACGATGCCGCGGTGGTCGTCGTCGGCGGCCGTGATGACCACACGAAGGATTTCGAGGATCGAGTTGGGGTAGTCGGTATCCCAACCACCCGTACCGAATCCGACCTGCCCGAACACTTCCCGCATATGGAAGGACTTGAAGTGCTTCGACGCGGCGAGGAATCCGTAGAACGTCTGGTCGTCGTAGCGCACCACGAGGTCGTTCCAGATCCGCTTGATCTCTGCGGTGTCGCGGTCACGAATGGCCTGCTGCAACGGAATCAGATCGGCGTGCTCTTCGAGAGTGCGCTGCCAGGCCTGCGCCACCTCGGTGTAGATCGGCGGCAGATCCTCGAGAGTGTGCGCGTAGTGGCTCTCACCCTTGAGATCGATGACCGTGCTCGGCGTGACCTCGGCAAGGGGATTGGGGAACTCCTCGGTCTGCAGACCCAGTTCGTTCAGGTAGTGGAACAACGTCGTCGACGACGGTGGGAAACGCATTGCGCCCATCTCGGCGACAACCCCGGGGTGCCCGTCGAACTCGACCGACCGCATCCGGCCACCGATCTGATCAGCTTCGTAGACAATCGGTTTGAGACCGACCTTGAGCAACTCGTAGGCCGCGATCATGCCGGAGAGTCCACCACCGATCACGGCAACTTCTGTACCCAGTGCCAGATCGGGCACCGAGCCGAGTCCCGCCGGACTGGAAACGTAGTCGTCGTACGGGAACGGAAAATCCGGCCCGAACATCGTGAGGGGCGGCTGCTTGCCGGGTTCCGAGGAACTGTCCGGAGCTACTGGGATGGTCATCTACGGTTCTCCTTGGAGACAGTCGTGACAGAAAGGTCTGGATACAGATCGAGGCGTCGATCGTCGAGATGCGTGTTGAGGGTGCGCGATTGCGAGACGCTGGCGGCGGCGATATCCGCGAAGAGCAATTCCTGGCCGCCCTCTGCCCGCGCCAACTCGGCACCGTCGGGTGCGATGGCGCACGAGAGACCGCAGTAGGTCAGCTCGGTTTCGGCGCCACAGCGATTGACGTAGGTGACAAACATCTGACTCTCGTATGCGCGGGCCGGAACCACTTGCTGCGCAATGTGTTCGTACGGAGTCATCAACCCCGTCGGCACGATGAGCCATTCGGTACCGGCGTCGGCATGGGCCCGAACCGCTTCCGGAAATTCCACGTCGTAGCAGATCAACAATCCGCAGCGGATGCCCTCGAAGTCGAACCCGATCACCAGGGTCTCACCTGGCCGGAAATGTTCGCGGTCGAGCGTGCCGAACAGGTGTGTCTTGCGGTAGTGCGCAAGCGAAGTGCCATCGCGGTCCACCACCTGCACGCTGTTGTAGACGTCTCCCCCGTCGAGTTCGGGGTAGCCGTAGACGACGGCGATGCCTGCACTTCGAGCAATCTCGGCGACGGAATCGAAGATAGGGCCGTCGGCCGGTTCCGCGCGCAGCGACACCAGTTCGCCGATGTCGTAGCCGGTTGCGGACATCTCCGGCGTCAGCAGGATCTTCGCACCGGATGCCGCAGCCTCGCGGGCAGCGGTGTCGATTGCAGCGAGGTTGAACTCCACCGACGCAAAGGTGTCCGGGGTGGTGAGCGGACCTTGGAACAGGCCAACTCGAACTGAATCGACATGCATGGTGCGCTCCTTCAGGAGTTCCGTGACGCCAATTTTCGACGGTGTGTGTGACGGGGACAACTACCAGCGTGACGGGTGCCGCCAATCATGTCAACTCTTGTTTCCTAAGAATCAACATTCACAGATTCGGGTCTCACGAAGGCGACGCGCGTGGCCCTTCCGGCAATGCCGGATTCAAGACCCACAGAACCTTCGCCAGAACCGAGCCTTCGGCCTGAAAACTATGGTTGTGCGTCGGCGTGAATGTGAAGGAATCGCCCGCCGCAAGCACGACGTCCTCGGCATCGACGGCCTCACCGTTCGGATCCGTCCGACCGCCCTCGAACGAGACCCGCAAGCCGCCCTCCAGCACGTGCACGAAGTTCACGTCGATCGGCAGACTGTAGAACTCCTGACCACTTCCGCCGCCTGGTTCCAGCTCGCCGAGCAGCACCTGAATTCGACGCTCGTTGGTAGGCGTGAGCAGGTACTCCGTCATCTTTTCGCCGCCGAAGCTGATTTGCGGCATGGCGTCGGCGCGGACTACTTCACCGGCGGACGCATTCTCGAACAGGGATCCGACGGGGATCTCGAGCACCGCGCACACCTTGATCAGGGTCGCCACCGACGCGTTGACGTGATCGCGCTCGAGTTTCGAGAGATACCCCTTGGTCACACCACAGGCCTCGGCCAGGTCGTCGAGGGTCAACCGCTTCGATTGACGTGCCGCCTTGAGCCTCGCCCCGATGCGCGGTCCGACCGGCTCGACCGCTTCCTTCGCCTTGGCCACTGAACCCACTCCTTCACGACCACCGTGTCCCTTTCAGGAAACAGGGGTTGACAACCGAGCCTCTTGAAGAAACCATACTTGCTCAGAGAGCTACATCACTGAAGGGCGCCCGGTGTGCGCCGAATCGAGAGCAGGGACCTCTGCACATGGCTACCAACAACCCCGGATCGTTCATCGGACCCGTCGACGCCACGCGCGTCCCCCGCTACGCCGAGCCGACCACTTTTGCGCGTCTGCCGCGCCTCGACGAGGTCTCGCGCGCCGACGTGACAATCCTCGGCATCCCCTTCGATTCGGGTGTCAGCTACCGACCCGGCGCTCGGTTCGGTCCGGGGCACATCCGCGCTGCGTCGAAGCTGCTGCGTCCGTACAACCCCGCGCTCAAGGTCTCCCCCTTCGCCAACCAGCAGGTAGCCGATTTCGGCGACATCGGAGTCAACCCCTTCGACATTCAGGAAGCTCTCACGACGGTTCAGTCCGCCGTCACCGACCTGCGCGCCGACGGTTCCTCTGTGCTCACGCTCGGCGGCGACCACACCATCGCACTTCCGATCCTGCGTTCACTGGCCCGCGATCACGGCCCGATCGCCGTCCTGCACTTCGACGCTCACCTCGACACCTGGGACACCTACTTCGGTCAGCCTTTCACCCACGGCACCCCCTTCCGCCGCGCCAGCGAAGAAGGCCTGATCGACATGGAGCGTTCGCAGCACATCGGCATCCGTGGACCGCTCTACAGCGAGAAAGACCTCGAAGACGACCGCGTCCTCGGCTTCCAGGTGATCCGCAGTGACGACTACGAGGTCGACGGCGTCGCCAGCATCGTCGAGCGCATGCGTAAGCGCCTCGACGGTGGCCCGGTGTACGTCTCCGTCGACATCGACGTGCTCGATCCCGCCCACGCTCCGGGTACTGGAACACCCGAAGCGGGCGGCATGACCTCTCGCGAATTGTTGAACACACTGCGCGGGTTGGTGGGACTCAACGTGGTCGGCGCCGACATCGTCGAGGTAGCGCCGGCGTACGACCACGCCGAGATCACCGGTATCGCAGCGGCTCACGTCGCTTACGAGTTGCTGTCGGTGCTCGCACTCAATCGCTGAAGCAGCACAACGGTATCCGTCGTGTGATGCATCTCGGGGTTCGCGGGAAGATCACGTTCCCGCGACTCCGAGACCAACACCTTCCAACCATCGGTGAACAGCGACTCCACGTATTCGGGTGTATGGAGCATGGCCCGATGATGCTCGGTCGGCGACTCGTGTGGCGAGTGGCCCACGATCAGCAAATGCCCGCCCGGCGCGACCAGATCTCCGAGAGCACGGAACAATTCCCCGCGCGCGGGTTCGAGCATGTGGAAGAACTGCGCGGACACCAGATCGAACGATCGACCCTGCGGATCCCACTTCGTCAGGTCGGCTTCCAGCCATTCGATGTCGACGCCCTCGCCCTCGACGTGAGCCTGGGCGCGACCGAGCGCAACCGACGATATGTCGGTGCCTGTGACCTTCCACCCGCGACGTGCCAACCACAAAGCGTCGGCGCCTTCGCCGCAACCGACGTCGAGTGCAGTGCCCGGTTCGAGGTCGGAGGCTTCGGCAATCAACTGTGGGTTGGGATTTCCGCTCCAGCGCGCGGGACGTTCCTCGTACAGCGAGTTCCAGAACTGTGCGTCCGCCTTGGCGTACGGATTCTCGGTGGTTTCAGAGTTTTCGTGGTGATTGTGGTGTTCGTGGCTCATGCACCCAGGATGAACGACCTTCCACAACTCACGCAACCATCTTTGCCGAAACAGCAACTTCTCCATTTCGACGCTCTGCTAACGTCACGCTTCGTGGCAGGTGGATTTCCTGTGTTTCGTCTCTACTGCAACTCAGAGGGCTCACACGTTTTGTGTTGTGCGCATTTCCCCGAGTTCAGCGGTTCGAACGCGGACGAAGAGTTCACCACCCAGCAGAGTTTCGACCGCACAGTCGAGAAGATGCTGCGCGAAGCGTCCTTCGAACCGACAACCCTGACGTTGGTGGGCGAGCAACAGGGATATCCAGTCGGAGACCACCTGTTCGATGCGACGGTTCCGCGAACCGGCAGCGTCTCCTTTGCCTTTCAAGAAGCCGGACCGCCGTGGATCGTTCTCGGCCTCGATGTTTCTTCTGAAAAATTCTGGTCCGAGATCGACGAAGACGAAGATCTCCTCGCCCTCGGCCCGATCTCTCCGTTGACGTCGGTCCCCGCCGTTGTACTCACTACAACCGGGTGGCCACAGCGAAATGACCTCGACTCGCTTTGAGCCAGACTGGTTCATCACCCCGGTTCTCGTGAAATCGGACAAAAATCCACCCCTTTTTCGTGAAGATCGACCGAGATGCCCGTCACGTCCTACGCCAAGATTTAGCGGTCACACTCGACCGCGCCCTCTCGAACTTCGCTCGGGCCCTGGCTCCTTCACGGAGGCACAATGAAACACCGCTCTTATCCGGCACTTGCAACGGCAGCGGGGCTCGCACTCGTGTTGTCGGCTTGCAGCTCGGGAGGCACGTCCTCGGGCTCCGACGGCGGTGAACCTCTGACAGACGGAACCTTCCGTTATGCGTTGCAAGCCGATCCGGGTGCACTCAACCCGATCATGTCCGGCTCCGCGGCAACCGCTGACATTTCGAGGCTGGCCTACGACTCCCTGGTCTACCAGGACCCGGACACCAGTGAATTCAAACCGTGGTTGGCAGAGAAATGGGAAGAGACGCCGACCTCCGCATCCTTCACCATCCGCGAGGGAGTGACCTGTACCGACGGGTCGACGCTGAACGCGCAGACCGTCGCGAACAACATCAACTTCGTGGCCGATCCGGCCAACGGTTCACAACAACGCGGCACCACGGTCCCCGTAGGCGCTTCGGCCACTGCCGATCCCGCGACCCGCACCATCACGGTCACCACTCCGGCGCCGAGCCCCTTCCTCCTCCTCACGGTCAGTCGCCTCCCGATCATGTGCGACGCCGGACTCGCGGACCCGACCGCCTCGAACAAGAAGTCTCTCGGTTCCGGGATGTTCGAAGTCACCGAAGTCGCCGCCAACGACCACTACACGTTCGAGCGTCGTGACGGCTACAACTGGGGCCCCGACGACACCACCTCCGACACACCAGGTGTCCCCAAGACCGTCATCGCTGTCATGGCACCCAATGTCAGCACCGCCGCAAACCAGCTTCTCTCCGGCGAACTCAACGCATCTCCGATCGCCGGTCCGGACAAGGACCGGATCGAAGCCGCCAATTTCGCCTCGATCAATCGCCCGATGCCGTCCGGTCAGATGTACTTCAACCAGATCGCGACCAATCCCACCAGCGATCCCGCCGTTCGCGAAGCACTCATTCAGGGAGTCAATCTCGACGATCTGGCAGAAGTAATCACTGCCGGCCAGGGCACCCGCGCAACAAGTCTCGTCGGTGTAGAGCCCCGCGCCTGCGTGTACGACTCCGTCACCGGCAACATTCCGGACTACGACGTCAGCGCAGCGAAGGCAACCTTGGACGCGGCAGGCTGGACCGCCGGGTCGGACGGAAAACGAAGCAAAGACGGAAACCCGTTGACACTCCGCCTCTTCTACGCAGGAGGCGAAGAGGCTCGCAGCGCAGCAGCCGAACTCGCTCAATCTGCATGGTCGGATCTCGGCGCAAACGTCGAGGTAACGGGAGCCGACCAGACCAAAGTTGTCGACGTCATGCTCAGCGGTAAAGACAACAATCAGTGGGACATCGCATGGATCCAGATCAACAATTCGATTCCCAGCGGGTTCACCCCGTTCTTCACCGGACCTGCTCCGGCAGCCGGTAAGAACTTCTCTTCGATCAACAACCCCGCCTACGAAGCAGCGGTGGCCAAGGCTTCCGCGTTGACCGGCGACGCAGCGTGCGCAGAGTGGGCAGACGCCGAGTCGCAGATCACCAAGACGGTGTCCGCGGTGCCGTTCGCGAATACGAACATGAGCTTCTACTTCAACAAGGCCGGGCTCGCATTCGGTAAGTCCTTCATCGGGTCTGCACTGCGTCTCTACCAGTAGTCCGATCGATCGAAACCCCTGTGGCAACGAGATATGTCAGATCAGTGCGATCTGACGTATCTCGTTGCCACACCTATCGTCTCGTTGTCCAGCTCGACGTAGGTCAGCTGAGGAATCGTGGACGCAAGTTCCGTGAAAGACCACTTCGCAACGTTCTCGAATGACGGACGGAAATCGAAAATCTCCGGCCAGACACCGCTCGCCAATCGCTCGGCGCACCGATCGACGGACTCGTCGAGAGCGTCCGTGTCGACAAACCATCCACGTTCGCCGAGTTGGTCGTCCTCGAACGAGAACCCGACTCGCATCGTCACGCGAAATCCCTCGGCAGGCATCAGCGGCGGCAAATTCTTTGCGTCCCGCACGGGTGCCGGAAGCCGCCGGAAACCCTTGCCTCACAGCGAATGTACGACGGATCTCGATGCTGAACATGACGACCACGGTATCAATGTTCGTCGAGCACAGTTCTACGAGCGAACGAGCCTCGCAATCGCGTCGGTCGCTTCCTTCACCTTTGCCTCCGCCTCGGGACCACCGTCAACGGCAGCTTTGACGACGCAGTGGCTGATGTGGTCCTCGAGCAGCCCCATGGCCACCGCGTGGAGAGCCTTGGTCATCGCCGAAACCTGCGTGAGAATGTCGATGCAGTACTTGTCCTCGTCGACCATGCGCTGCAGGCCGCGGGCTTGACCCTCGATGCGACGCAGGCGCCCTAGGTAGTCGTCCTTGGCGGTGATGTAGCCGTGGGAATCACCCGTGCAGCACACATCGCCGGTCGTATCATTGCCCGGGGCACTGCTTGGAGCGTTGCCCACTTCTGTCGCTTCCGACATTCGATGTCCTCCTGTTCGTCAACGCGTGACTTCGCAACAATTCTCGTTACCGGGGCGATTTGCGGTTACTCTTCGACTTCCGTTGTCTTGCAGAGCAATCACTGCGCACATCGCCACGCATTTCGCTACTGCACGAACAGATGGGTGCATGGTGATCGCCCATGCCCGTTTTCCCGTTGCTGCGAAACTCATTCGGTCTCAGTGCCCGTGGTGCGAGTGGCTCGAGTGTTCGGCCCCAGGCGTGGTCGCATTGTCGGCAGTCAGAGTGAATTCCGCCGTACGCACCACTTCGCCATGTTTGAAGTCCAGGAACAACCGGTAGTCCTCAGCGCTCGGCATGTTGGCGTAGAAGGTGATTGCCGGTCCAGCCGGCGTGACACCGTCACCCGGATGACCATCCGGATGCACATGGAGATAGGCGAGGTCGGAGGCACGCAACGCGACCAGATGCCCGTACGCGGCAAGGTAGGGCTGCAAGTCTGTGACTGGGATTCCGTCACGACTGACCGAGAGCGTGAGCTTCGATGTCTGGCCGGCATGGGCCGCGCCTTCGAGAGAGACGGTATAGCCGTCGACCGTCGTGACGGCAGCAGCGGCGGGCAACGGCCGAGGATCATAGGACCCGGCGACGCGTACATCCGCACTCAGCGTCATTCCGTCACCCCCGTCCGGGGTGAAGTCAGCGAAGACTCGGTAGTCTCCCGCGTGATCGAAATCGACTGACACACGCCAGTTTCCGTTCTCGTCCAATTCGGGATGCACGTGTTGGAATCCGGTCAGGTCCAGACCGACCACGATCAGATGCAACTGCTTGTCGTGGGTGTCGGTGTACCTGGTCAACGGAGTTCCAACCGAATCCAGGATCCGGAACTGCAAGGGGACATGGCTGCCGACGGCCGCCTCCGACGTTGCCAATTCCAGTGTGTAGCCGTTGCCGCTGAACATCTTGCCCTCCAAAGTTTGGGTCGGCAGCACTTCCGTTGCCGTCTGCGTCGGGTTCGACACTCCTTGAATTCGAACCTGTTGCAATTTGTACCATACCCCCCTAGGGTATGCAACGAACTACTCGAACACCCTGAATTCACTCGAAGGAGATCCGATGCGCATCTACGCAGAGCGCCGGCCGAATGAGTTCCAAGAACAGCATTTCCCCGCGCACCTCAACGAAGCGCTGCGCCGATGTCGCCCAGGCCCGCTTTCGACACCCCCTGACCACACGAGCATCATCTATACCCCGTACAGGTAAGGAACTCAGAATGTCCACACAACCGAAATCCACCCGTAAGTGGTGGGCGTTGGCGTTGATCGCCGCCGCTCAGTTCATGGTCATCATGGACACCTCGATCATCGGTGTCGCTCTCCCCCAGATGCAGAGCGATCTCGGCTTTTCCCAGGAAGGCCTGACCTGGGTCTTCAATGCGTACGTCATCGCATTCGGTGGGCTACTCCTCCTCGGCGGCCGCCTGTCCGACCTGTTCGGCGCCCGCAGAGTGTTCTCCGCTGGTTGGCTGATCCTGCTGATCGGTTCCGTTGTCGCCGGTGCCGCCGGTAACGTTGCCGTCGAACTTGCGGGCCGCGCCGTTCAGGGTGCCGGTGCCGCACTCATCGCACCATCGGCGCTCACCTTGCTGATGATGCTGTTCGGCAGCACGCAGAAAGAGATGACCAAGGCGCTGTCCATCTACGGCGCTGCCGCCCCGGCAGGCGGTACGGCCGGAGTGTTCCTCGGCGGCGTCATCACCGAATACACCAGCTGGCCTTGGGTGTTTTACCTCAACATTCCCATCGCCGTCATCGCGCTGATCACTACTCCCCTCCTGATGCCGAACGCACCGGCACGTACCGGGTCGATCGACTTCCTCGGCGCACTCGCTGTCACCGCAGGTCTTGCTGTGGGAGTCTTCGGCATCGTCAGAGCACCTGATGTCGGATGGGGATCCGGGCAGACGTGGCTGGCGCTCGCCGTTTCGGCCGCTCTGTTGGGTGCATTCGTGTTGATCCAGTCCAAGCGTCGGGAACCTCTGGTGCGTCTGGGAATCTTCAAGGCGCCCAACCTCGGTGCCGCGAACATCGCTCAGCTCGTCCTCGGCGCTGCCTGGATACCGATGTGGTTCTTCCTGAACCTGTACCTGCAGCAAGTGCTCGGATACAGCGCCTTCCCGGCCGGTGCGGCGCTGCTGCCGATGACGATCTTCGTCATGCTCGGCATGGTCGTCGTGGCACCACGGGCCATGGCACGCTTCGGTGCAAAAGCGATGATCGTGACCGGATTGCTGGTACTGGGAATCGGTTTGGGTTGGATGTCGTTGATCCGGCCCACCGGCAACTTCTGGGTCGACGTACTGCCGGCGTCGCTCGTGGCTGCGGCAGGTATGACGCTGGCGTTCATTCCCTCACTCGGTACGGCGATTTCGGCTGCACGCCCGGAAGAGGGCGGATTGGCTTCCGGCATCGTCAACGTCAGCTACCAGGTCGGCTCGGCTGTCGGCCTCGCGGTGATGACCGCGATCGCAGCAGTGTTCGGCGCTGATCAACTCGGTGACCTGACGGAGTTGACGAACGGTTTCTCCGCCGTGTTCCTGGGAGCAGCCGCCATCGCAGTGGTGGGCGCAGCAATCACCGCGGTCGTGATGCGGTCGACCAAGGTCGACGATCCTCGAACCGTTCAATCCACCGTCAATTCTTGACCAACTCCGGTGGTGGGTTCGGCCGGCTGTCACCAGCCGAACCCACCACCGGCGGAACCACTTAGGACTCGTTATGTCGCGCCTTGCATCTCTCACACCCGCCACCGCTGTCGGTGCATCTAAAGACCTTCTCGCCGAACTCGTCAACCGTCATGGACAGGTCGGTGACATGGTCGCGGCGATGGCTCATTCGCCCGCCGTACTGGGTGGCTATCTGCAACTCAGCCGGGCAATGAAGCGAGCGAAACTGAGCCGCAAGATCACCGAGCGAATCTCGATCGCCGTGCAGGTCCAGCAAGGTTGCGCTGTTTGCCTCGAAGCCCACGTTGCCGCCGCGCACGCCAACGGCGTCGAGGCGGACGAGATCGAGCGTGCCCGCGCGGGCACGTCCGCCGATCCTGCCATCGCGGCAATGATCGACCTCGGACTTCGCGTCTATCGGGAGCCTGCCTCGATTTCAGACGAACACATCGCGGGCCTTCGAGCGCACGGCTACGGTGATCGCGAGATCGCCGACGTAGTCGGAATCGTCGCCCTCAATGTCCTGACCGGAGCTTTCAATCTTGTCGCGGGAGTGAAACCAGATGAACCGGACCGCTGGGACCGCACCGGAACGGAACAGCATGCGTCTGTTCTTGATTCGCGACTATCGCCTGCTCTTCAGCGCCCAGATCATCGCGCTGTTCGGCACCGGATTGGCGACGGTTGCGCTGGGTCTACTCGCCTACGAACTCGCTGGGCCGAGCGCCGGAGCTGTGCTGGCCACCGCGCTGACGATCAAGATGTCCCTGTACGTCGTGATCGCTCCACTCGCGGCGGCGTACGTCGACCGGTTGCCGAGACGGGCTTTCCTCGTTGCCCTCGACGCCCTTCGTGCAGCGGTCGTGATCGCATTGCCCTTCGTCAGCGAGATCTGGCACATCTACGTGCTGGTAGGCGTTCTCCAAGCTGCGTCGGCAGCGTTCACTCCCACGTTCCAAGCGGTCATCCCTGACGTCGTGACCGACGAGGCCGATTTCACCCGCGCACTGTCGGCATCGCAGGTCGCTTACACGATGGAAAGCCTGCTCAGCCCTGTTCTTGCCGCAGTCGCACTGTCCTTCATGACATTCAACCTGTTGTTCGTCGCCACCTCCGTGGGCTTTGCGGTCTCGGCACTGCTCGTGCTGGCCACCCGAATCCCCAACGCTCGTCGGAGTACTCACCGCAAGGCGTGGGATCGGATCGCGTCGGGGGTGCGAATCTTCGTGACCACACCGCGACTCCGCGGCATCATGGCACTCAATCTCGTGGTGGCAGCAGCCGGTTCGATCGTCGTGGTCAACACCGTCAACTACGTCCGCGACGAGCTCGGTGGAACCCAATCCGACGTGGCGTGGATGCTTGCCGCGTCAGGCACCGGCACGTTGGTGACCGCGCTGCTTCTTCCACGCGTTCTCGACAGAACCGCTGAACGCACCGTGATGACAGCAGGTTCCGTTGTCTTGGTCGTCAGTGCCAGCGCGGCAGCAGCCCTCGCCGTGGCCGGTGTATTCACGTGGATGCTCACTGCCGCAGTGTGGGCACTCGTCGGCGCCGGGATGGCCATGATCGTCACGCCGACCGGAAAAGTACTTCGGCGCTCCGTCGAACCCGCAGGTATACCGGAGGTATTCGCAGCCCAGTTCTCCCTGTCGCACCTTGCCTGGCTTGTCACCTATCCGATCGCCGGATGGGTTGGTTCGAGCGCGGGATTTGCGGTCACTTGGAGCATCCTTGCAGCGCTTGCCGCAGTGGGAGCCGTTGCAGGATTTGCACTTTGGCCTCGGGAGACAGTTGCTGAATTGCCCGTACAAGCGACGTACGAAACCACGCGAGGCGAATGCACCTTGGCGGCCACCCAGTGCGCATGCGCTCGCACCGTCTGATGTCGACGGTCTGCCCGAACCCCGATTGGGCCTCAACGAAAGTGGTGGTGCAGCCATCGCCTGCACCACCACTTTTCGCTCAGCTCACGTCAGCGTACTTCCGCGGATTTGCGTCGAATCGAGGACCACAACCCTTGCAGCAAAACCAGTACCGATTACCTTCGTAGTCACGGAACAGGCCTTCCGCTTCGGCACGCGCCTTTTCGATCACACTGCCGGGCATGACCCGACATTCGACGAGTTCACTACTGCCAGAGTTGAGTAGGTCTTTCCCACCGGTCGGCATCGCCGTACCGACGGTGCCTACAGCGCCATTGGCGTCGGCCTTCGGGGTATTTCCACAGCCACAACTACTCATTGGGATTCCTGTTCTTTTGCTGGACGGATGTGGCCCGGAAAGCGAGCCCGACACAACCACCAATATACCCCCTATAGGTATATAGGAGATAACTTGAAGGTCTGCGCGTACAGCGCCTCGACACATAAACCATTGCAGGAGAACGAATAATCCGTCCTCAGTCTCGGATCAACTACAGCATCATGACACAAGAAGCATCATACCTACTGGGGGTATAGGGTAGGTCTGGCATCGACCATCCATGTCCGCGAGGTCGTCGACGAAGAGGCGCAATGAAGAACTGGAAAGCAATCGGCAGCAGCCGATTCGCCGTAGTTGGAGCTTTGCTGTTGGTCGGCGCGCTCTGGGGAAGCTCGTTCCCCCTCGTTGCTGTGGCAGCACCAACACTCGGCGCCGTCGGCACGACGCACGGCCGCTTCATTGTTGCAGCGTTGGTTCTCGCACTGATAACGGCTTCCAGCAGATCGACCTGGCGCGCGGTCGGTCACCGGTTTCCTGCATTCCTACTGCTGGCAGCCCTCAACGTCGCTGGGCCCCTGACGCTTGTCGCAACTGCGATCGTCGGCCTCAACTCGTCGACGGCGTCGATCCTGAATGCCACGACGCCGATGTTCACCGTATTCGTCGCCGCTTTCTGGCTTCGACAAAAGATCACCTGGCGAAAACTCTCGGGGGTCGCGATCGGCATCGTCGGCGTCTCGGTGCTCGTCGGTGGAATTCCGTCAGCGATCGACAGTCACGCAATGCTGGCCATTGGCGCATCTTTGACCGCGGCGCTGCTGTACGCAGTCGGAGGTGTTTACGCACGAAAGTCGTTCCAGGACACTCCGCCGATGACACTGGCCCTCGGCCAGCAACTTGCCGCGGTCGCCCTCTTGATGCCCGTGTCCGCCGTCGCGCCCCCGCCAGGGCCCATAACCGTCGGTCCACTCATCGCCGTGGCAGCCCTGGGGCTGGGGGCTACCGCCGGTGGCTACCTGGTCTACTTCTGGATAATTCGTCAGGCGGGTCCAGTCGCGGCATCGGCCGTCACTCTTCTCGTTCCGATTTCGGCATCAGCCATCGGAGTGCTGTGGTTGAACGAGCCTGTTACCTTCGCGCTCGTTGGCGGTCTTGTCATCATTCTTGCCGGAGTCGGCTTGCTCCTGGATCTTCCGCCGACGCGAGATCCATTGCGCAGGGTTGCCCCGGACCGGGCGGCTAGCGCGGACAAACGGCCGGTCAGCGGCTGATCGGAGCCGTCCAAAGTCCGACCAGCGCGTCGACGAGGTCGGTCGTGAAGTCCTCCCATGACGTGACCGCGTCCGGCCCCTTTTCGGCAAGCGTGCGCTCACGTTCGGCGAACATGTGCACGATCGCATTGCGTCCGATGTCCGCGCGGGCGCGTCGAACACTCATCGGCATGTCGGCCAGACAGTCAGAGAGTCCCCGAAGCGTCTCCTGCAGGGTGGGCGAGGCCAATACCTCGTCGTAGACGATTTTCCGCAGGACCGGGTCGGTGAGAATCTGTGCACTGAACCGCGCGTACCAAGTCGGGCCACCCATTTCGGCGTAGTGATCGGTCGACGCCCGAACCAGACACGAAATCCAGTCACGAACGTTTGTGGACCCTTCGATCTCACACAGCAGTTCGCCACGCTTCTTCTCGACCTGCTGGGAATGCTTGTTCACGATCGCGCGGACCAGATCGGTCTTGGTCCCGAAGTGGTATCCGACGGCTGCATTGTTGCCCTGACCTGCCGCTTCACTCACCTGGCGGTTCGAAACCGCGAAGACTCCGTGCTCGGCGAACAGCTGCTCGGCGACGGCGAGAATGCGGTCTCGGGTTGCAGCAGAGCGCGCGGAATTTGCGGCGCCGCCGACGTCGGCCGACGCGTCCTCAGTCCTCGTAGTCATGGACACCATCATCCTCGACCATCCGAAGCTGCTCGGCACCGGAGATATTCGTCACGATCGGAGGCGCACCCTTCCGTTAAGTCAGTCACTTGATTTAACTTTAGTTCAATCAACTGACTTAAACCATTATTCGTTCTTCCTCCGATGGAGTTACCGCAATGTCGTCAACCACTTCTCCACCACCGACAACGCCGCCACAGACAACGAAGTCGCCAGCCACCACCGCAGTGGTGGCTGTTCTGGCGTTTTCCGGCATCGTCGTCTCGCTCATGCAGACGCTGGTCATCCCGATCATCCCGCATCTGCCCGAGTACCTGAACGCGCCGGCGTCCGATACCGCGTGGGCTGTGACCGCCACGTTGCTCGCCGCCGCCGTCGCCGTCCCGACCATGGGCCGCTTGGGCGACATGTTCGGCAAACGGCGTCTACTCCTGATCAGCATGGCGCTGTTGGTAACCGGTTCGGTGGTCGGAGCACTCAGTTCGAGCGTTATCCCCCTCGTTGCCGGCCGAATCCTCCAAGGCCTTGCTGCCGGCGTCATCCCGCTGGGTATCAGTGTGATGCGCGATGTACTTCCGCCCAAGAAGCTCGCCGGCGCTGTTGCGATGATGAGCGCTTCGCTGGGAGTCGGTGGCGCTCTGGGGCTTCCGATCGCGGCTTTGATCGCCGAGTACGCCGACTGGCACGTCCTGTTCTGGGCATCAGCCGTGCTCGGCGCGCTTGCGGCCGTTCTTGTTGTCGTCCTGGTCCCCGAATCGGCGGTTCGCACAGGAGGCACGTTCGATTTCGGCGGAGCAATCTCACTCTCAGCCGCCCTCATCGCTCTGCTACTCGCAATTTCCAAGGGTGGCGACTGGGGTTGGACGAGCACGCTCACGCTTTCCCTGTTCGGCGCCGCGATCCTGATATTCGGATTCTGGGCATGGTGGGAACTACGCACCCCCAAGCCGCTGGTGGATCTACGCGTATCCATCCGCCGCCAGGTGCTCTTCACCAACCTCGCATCCATCGTGTTCGGATTCGCGATGTTCGCCGCCAGCATGGTCTTTCCCCAGGTAGTCCAGTTGCCTGAAATCACTGGTTACGGCCTCGGCGGTTCGATGCTCACCGCAGGTCTGGTCATGGCTCCCTCCGGCATCATCATGATGCTGATCTCTCCGCTGTCCTCACGCATCACCAATTCGCACGGCCCCAAAGTGACGCTCATGCTCGGCGCCATTGTGGTCGCAATCGGTTACGGCATCGGCATTTTCGCCATGCACTCGATTTGGGAACTGATCGTGATCGCAGTGATCATCGGCGCCGGTACCGGTATGGCTTACGGCGCAATGCCCGCTCTCATCATGGGGGCTGTTCCTCCGTCCGAGACCGGAGCGGCCAACAGCTTCAACACTCTGATGCGCTCCCTCGGTACATCATTCGCCAGCGCCATCGCGGGTGTCGTCATCGCCCAGATGACCATGTCCGTCGGTGGGGCAACGCTGCCGTCGGAGAACGCTTTCCGCGTCGTCATGGCCCTCGCTGCCGGATCCGCCGTCATCGCACTCGTCCTGGCCGGTTTCCTCCCTCGGTTCAACGGCTCGAACTCCCGCAAGGAGATTGGTAGCCAGCACACCGATACGTCCCCGACCACGTCGAAGGAATCCGTCTCGACGCACTGAGCAAGTGCGCAACACACACAGCACGGCCCCGGCGGAGTCCAACTCCGCCGGGGCCGACGCGTTTCACACATTTTGCGGTTGATACACCTGCAGACGACCGTTTCGTGACATGCTCCGTTGAGATGGGTGCTCGTTCGATACTCGGGGAAAGGATGCCGCGATCGCCGCTCCTCGTGCTGACGTCGCCCTTGCCGTCGCCGCTGCTGCCGTCCTGGGCATAGGCGTCGGTGTTCTTCTTGCCGATGTCGTCGCCGGCCTGGCTGCAGGTGCCGGTGCTGCAGTGGTATTTCGGTTTGCACTTCGGATGATCAATACCCGAAAGTGAGCGTTTGCCGAGGGTCCTACTTCAGGACACGGATCGCCGAGCCAGGAAGGATTCCGCTCGACGGCGGGTAGATCGACGTTGCGCCGTTGAAGAACATGTGAGCGGGAGTCGTGGATACCGGCAGCAGGTCGATGTCGTTGAACAACGCGCGCTCACTTTCCTCCCAGACCTTGCAGGACTCGTCACCGGGAAGAAGCGAAGCCTCAGTGGACAATTCGATGTACTTCTTGTTGTCGAGGGAAGCGAAGTTCACTCCTTCAGGTTTGGGCGGGCCGGTGAAGTACTTCGCAAAGATGCTCGGCGTATCACTCCCCAGCGTCAAACCGATGGAAACGTCCCACGACGACAGGTCGGTGGTGCTGAATGTGTTGGCAATGACGAAACTGTAGTCGCCGCCAGTCAGTTTCACCTTCGCGCCCAGTCCTTCCCACTGTGTTGCTACGTATTCCGCGGCGGCAGAGTTTGTATCGCGTGAGTTGTTGAAAATTACGTTGAGGGCAAGCGGTCGACCGTCCTTCGTCAGGAGGCCGTCGGGACCCGCCTTCCAACCTGCGTCGGACAGCGTTTTCTTTGCTGCATCGACGTCGAAATCGGGGATCGTCCCTTCGACACTGTTGTAGTCGCAGGCAAGGGGTTCCGAAACCGCGAGGGCGCGTGCACGGGTTCCTTTACCGCCGGTGGTGATCTCGGTGTAGTCGTCCAGGTCTACTGCCTGCACAAGGGCCTGCCGTACAGCACGGTCTGCCGTGGGTAGGGCCGCGAAATGATTGAAGATGAACTCGCCGGACAACGTGGTGTAGGTCTTCGAATCCAGACCCGCTGCCAAGACTCGTTCCTCGTCCGAACCGGTCACCGCCGCGGCATTCACTCCGCCGGTGAGAACAAGATTCGCCGCCGTACTCGGATCGGTGACAATCTTGATCGTCACTGTCTTCGGCACCCCGAGAGTGTCGGAAGTGGTCTCACCGTTCGGACTCCAGGTGTAACCGTCGCGGCGTTCCATCGTGATGTGATCGTTGGGAACAACTTCGGTGACCTTGAACAGACCCGTTCCGTTACTACTCGAACGGATACTGGCCGGGTCTTCGAGCGTCGCAGCGCACGGAAGCCGCATCGAGCCTATTCGGGAGAGCAAGAAGGGTGCCGGTTCGGCTGTAGTGACCGTCAGTTCGTCACCGTTCGCGGACGCGACCGTCGACGACGGTACGGTGGATCCTCTTAGCGGTGAAGCGTTTTCAGGGTCCATGACCCAGTTGATGTCATCGGCTGCGGTCTGCGCGGTGAAGGAAGAGCCGTCCGCACAAGTGACGCCCTTCTTGAGCACGAACTTCAGCGTGTTTCCTTCTTCACGCCAACTCTCCGCCAGATACGGACGCACCGTGCGGGTTTGCGCATCGATGTCGATCAACGAATCGTACGAGTACGCGTTCACGATCTGAGTCGACGTAAGGTTGGTGATCAGAGGGTGCAGATTTCCGGGATCGGCGTTGATGACAGTCGTGAAACTGCCGTCCTTTGCATACTCACCGACCGAACCTTCGGGACTGGATGCGCCGCCACACCCGGCCAGAGTGAATACGCCAACGCTGATAACTGCTGTCGCGGAGACAGAACGGGCTTTCATACGAGCCGCCATCTACTAGGAGTTGCCATGGCGACAATCGTGCGGGACTGACGTGGTCTGTATCTCGTTGAAGTTCCCCATACAGTCGGCCGTACTCTGTTCGATTGTCACTATCGACCGGGCAATCGCAGGCGCTAAGTGCGACGCCATCGTTGACGACTAAGTACGACGCTGCCGTTGACGGTGATTCGCGACGTTGATTCGGTTGCCGCACAACGCCGGCATGCAGTAGCGGCGTCGCCCTCCCCGGCTTGTATCGACAAACACCCCGTTGCACGTCGGCGACGCGCATGGGCGGAATCGTTCGTACCCCAATGTGCGCAGAGTCCCCAGCAACGAGTAGCCGATCAATAATGTTAGTTCGCCCGTGAGATCGATTCTTCTGTCCGGTAACGCATTCCATCGATAGCCGAACTGGGCATCAGGCACGAGTCGAACGTGATGCGGGACAGTCTGCAGGAGTTGATCAGTGCGATCAACGAGCTCATCAGAAGTCGGAGCATCGAGAATCGAACGAATCTCCTCTCTGAGTGCCTGCACGTCGGCAAGTTCACCGCCGGTAAGCCGACGCCCGTTGCGGAGCGCATCCGGCGAGAGTCCATGTTCATCCAGTAGATCGTGAAGCGCCTGAGGATCACGCAACGCGTCGCCTGCCTCCACCCACACGCGGGGCGAGGTGTTGACCAGGTCGGTCGCGAACGACGCACCGACGACGTAATCGTCTAAAACTACTTGCATCCCTTACCGTCCTGCCTTACCGTAATTGAATAACCCAACTTTACACCTTACGGAGGCGGCGGGATGAAACATTGCGCAGACCACAGACTGCCCGAGATACTCCGAGACACTCATCACCGATTGCGCCGCGCCGGCACCGTGGCATCGGAGACGCCTGTCGTCGCCGCCGATCTCTACTGGTCGATCGGCGCACTCGCCCAGTGCCTGACCGCGATGGACGAGGTCATTTCACAACTTGGAATCAATGCCCGAAAGCAGTTGCGAGCTGGAAAGTTCGACGTCCAGAGCGGACCGTTCGAAGGAGAGCCCGACGCCGCCTTACTCACCGCAGTTCTTGCGCTCGCCAGAGCATCGAGTAGTTGCGAACCGGTTCAGGCGGCAATCGGCAACGCTCAGATCGCGGTGAGCGATCTCGTCGTCGCGAGGACTACCAGCGCCTGAGACTCGGGCGGGCCACCCGCTCCCAGTAGAGACTGTATGGTTGGTTTTCGGCATCCGCCGAGAGCGTCGAACAGCAGGGACCGGGTTTTCACTGTGAGTACAGGGACATCAACGATCTACGAGGACAGGACCGTCCGAATCGACGATCAGGGCGTCACGATCCGCCACTATTACTTCCCGTTTGTCAGCAAGTTCGTTCCGTACTCACAGATCGAATCCGTCGACCTCGGAGTCATGTCATGGCTGAGTGGACGCTTACGAATTTGGGGAACAACAGATTTCAGCTCGTGGTACAGCCTGGATCTTTCACGCCCGTGGAAGGAGACCGCGGTGGTACTCACCCTCGCCGGCCGCGGAGCGCCTTCATTCAGCCCCAAGGACGCAGATCGCGTCGAGACCGAAATCCGCAGTCGCATCGGATCGCACGCCGCGAACTGACTAGCGAAACTCGGATTCGACGGTAACGATGTCACGCCAGTCGGTTCGACCGAACAACCGCGCCAGTGCAGTGAACAGAACGTCCGGGTCGATGACACTCTCGGCTGAGTGCACACCGACCCGATCCCGAATCGTTCCGTCGGCCAGCCGGGACACCACCTGAGCAAGGCCGAGCGCCAAGGGGATTCCGGTTGCACCGGCCATGTCCGACAGTAACTCCGATACCGGTGAATCGTCAGCGATCCGTGCCACGACGCGCATCTCTCGACCTTCGCGCACCCCGGTCGCCGAGGCGAAAAACAACGGCAAGGATCCATGACCGGCACGCGTGAGCATTCGAGGCGCAGCACGGATCATCCGCCGGAGCGAGGGCTTGCCCAATTCTTCAGCAGCCGAGTCGAGATCGATTCTCCCCTTGTCGATATCGGAGCGGAGAACGTCGAGGAACGCCACGGTTTCCGGTGTGATCACCATCAGATTTGCCGAATGCCCTGCAGGATTGATGGTCCGATGAAACATCACCGGCTCCGGATGCCCGACCACGTAAGCGTTCCCCCGACGTCCGCCGGGCAGTTCGAGTGCGATGGAAAGCAACGGTTCTTCGTTGACGATTCGCCCCGCACGAACCACTGGAACCGTGCCGCTGATCTGCTGCATCCAGTGAACGGCCGCTGCACTCAATGTGTCCACCGACTCGTCCTCGCCCTCGACATCAACCGGCCAGGCTGTATACAGATCGTCGACCACGTCCAATCGCGAGACTGCCATCGCGGCCAGGAGGTTACTCATCCCGGGACTTGCGCCCATGCCGACTACCGCACAGATTCCGGCTCCCCTCGCGGCACAGTCCAATTCCAGCATGTCGACGGCCGGCTCCCAGTCGTCGCAGATGTCGAGATAGTGAGTCCCGGTCTCGATCGCTGCCTGGAGAATGCCGACGCCGAAACGGAAGAACGGTCCGACCGTATTGACGACCACGTCTGCGCCGTCAAGCAATTCACGTAGCGTGCGACCGTCCGTGACGTCGATGCTGCGCGCCTCGACTTCCGCTGACGCCTGCGCCAGTTCAACTGAAAGACGCTTCGCAGCATCGATATCGCGATCCGCGACTACTACCTTGCCGATTCCCGGCAATGTTGCGGCCAGACGAACTGCTGCCGAGCCCATGGCACCGGCACCACCCAGTGCGACAACCGTGATTCCGTCAGCCATGAATTCCCTCCAAAAATGCAGTCTGATCCGCTAGATAGCCGGGAGCGAAGATCGAACGGGGAGCAAGAACGGCCACCAGAGCCGACATCAATTCCGAGTCTTCGAGGTCCTTCTCCACAATCGAGTGAGTGGCGTCGGGGTACTTCTTGACCACCAGTTGCCCTGGCGAGTCGAGTAATTCGCGGTACACCCTTTCGGTATCAGCCACGTCGACGTTGACGTCTTGTCCGCCGATGATCAAGAGCACCGGAACCTTCACGGTTTCGAGATCGGCTCGCGCATCCGAGAGGTAGTTCTTTCGGATGAAGTTCCACCGGTCTTCGGTGAGACCGTCGGCCTCGCCGGAGGCCACGAGATCGTCGAACGATGCATCACGGGCCAACTGATCCAAGTTCTTCGCACGATCGACCCGCGCTTTCTCGAACTCGTCGGCCGACGCATTTCTCTCGGAAAGTTCTGCAAGGGTATTGAATTCGCCTTGTTGGAGCCAGTTGATCGCGGGACCCACGGCAATGACGAACGCTACGTCCGGGTCGAGGTTCACCACCTTGGGCATCACCCACCCTGCCTGGCTTGCACCCCACAGACCGATACGAGACGGATCGATATCCGAACGTCCCCGCGCCCACTCGATTGCCGCTTCCGTTTCTGCCGCGCGATCGTCCATGCTCTGATCGAGCCAATTGCCCGGTGCCCCATTCACCCCCGGCTTGTCCCAGGAGAGTGACGCGTACCCCGCCTTTGCGAACGCCTCCCACACCGGTCGATAGAACGTCTCATGTGTTGCATCGACCGGGCCGTCTCCGTGGACGAAAACCACGAGCCCGAAGGGACCGTCACCGTGTTCGGGCAGTGCAAGGACTCCCTGGAGCGGCACCGATCCCCCGTTGATCGTCACTTTTTCCTCACGGATGTCATAGGTGTTCTGGTACAGCGTCCAGCCCACCAGAGTCGCGATCAGAACAACGACCACCGCCAGGGAAGTAACCATCCACCTGCGTAAACGAGGCTTACTCTTGCCCTCGCTCATCGATTCCGCTGCCATCTTCCCGCCCTAACGTACGAATTTGAAACGATCGTATTGCATTCGATAGTACAGTTGTGGGCGAAGATGTCGAGAAGCGAGGAAAGGACATGGCGATGACCGACAGGGACGTCGATGTACCCACGAGGATCTTGATCGAGGGACTACTGCGCACGGACGGAACTGTCGACGGACGCACCCTTTATGCCACCGCCGACGCCCTCGGCAAAACTGATCAACAGGTTCGGCTGTGCATCAAGCGGTTGGTCACCGAGGGGAAGTTCACTCAGGAAGGTCGCGGGCGGCAGGCCACGCTACGAGCAACGCCGAAAGCCCTGCGCGAGATGGAACCCGACGTCGAATTCGTTCGGCTGGCCTATCAACAAGACCGCGACACTGTGACGCCGTGGGACGGGTATTGGCACCTGGCCGGATTCGCAATTCCGGAGTCGTCACGGAAAGCGCGAGATGCGCTGCGTACCAGGGTCGTTTACCTCGGCGGCGCGCTCGTCCAGGGCGGTCTGTACGTCTCGCCGCACGCCTGGGAACCGTATATTCGCGATGCGGCCGCCGAACTCGACGTCGAACAGCACCTGTCTTCTCTTACCACTCGAGATCTGAAAGTGGGCATGCTCGAAGACCCTGTGAAGATTGCCGCGCAGTTGTGGCCACTGGACCAGATCGCTGACGGATACGAACGGCTACTCGACGTAGCGACCGCACGCCTGCACAAACTGCAGAACAGTCCGGGTACCGATGCTGTCACGATGACCATCGAACTCGCAGCGGAATTCACGCGAGCCATGGAACCGGATCCGCTGTTGCCACCGGAACTACTGCCCACCAACTGGATCGGCACGAGGGCTCGGTCGATCACTGCGCAATGCTGGACACTTCTGGCACAGGTGGACGGTGCCGACGACTTACCGTCGCTGTTCCACCTGTACTCAGATGCAATCGGTGACGATCAAGACGCGAGCGTGCGCTGACGGGGTGGCAGTCCGAAACGCCCGAGAACCTCGTCGACTGCGGTGGACGGTGTGACAAGTCCGCGATCCTGAAGCCACGGAATGGTGCTGTCCACCAGATGCTCGAGCGTGCGAGGCAATGCGAGAGGCAGCAACGTAACGCCGTCGGCGACCTCGGCAGCTCGGATATCGGCGATCAAACTGCCGAGACCGGAAGGCGTTCCGACGTAGTGAAGCGAAACGGGAACCCGCGGCGCCGTCAACGCGCTGTCCAACTGTGCAAGCTCTTTACGGGCGGAGCGAGCTTCCGGCGCGATCAGAATCTCGAGATCGACCAGTACTGCGACGCTGTCGGGATCGCGTCCTTCTTCGGCGACAGCAGCGCGTATCCGTGCACGTTCGAGCTGTGCCTCACGCAGGTCCGCAGCGCGAATCCGAACCACATTGGTAGGGAATGAAGCTAAATCGAGAGGCTTTTCGCCCTCGGTGAGGTCCACCCAGTAGTCGCCGCCGATGATGGGCAGGTTGCCGGGTGCGCCCTCAGCTGCCGGATGGTGACCGGATCCGGTCAACTCGACCGCTACGTGCAGAGAATGCGAAGCGCGTGAAGACATGTGAGACCTCCGAAAATCAGAAAAGTATGGGATGAGCGAGACGAATCGTCAGCTCGAACACATTCCTGACGAGGTGCGGCACAGATCGACATGGCGACGGCACCACTGACCGAGAGTGATGCTCACTCTCGAAGGGGTGGCGGGGAAATCCGCTGGTGCCATGGCTGCCATGCTAGTTGTCCGTTCGAGTTTTCGGGGACCGAGCTCAGCTCAGACGCACTCGGCTGCGCCAGCGTTGTCGTCTGCGGCTCCGAGGAAGGGGCGGGTCTCGGGCACGGGGTTCCACGCACCGGCAGTCTTGGCGTAGTTCCAATCACGCTGATTCGAAACCAGGATGTTCACGGCGTCTACCAACCGCGTCACGTCGTCCGAGCTGCTACCGAGGCCGAGGCTGGCGCGAACTGCACCGCCGGAGAGGCCGAGGCGTGCGAGAACCGGGTGTGCGCAGAAGCGACCGTCGCGAACTCCGATGCCGTGCTCGGCGGAGAGGAATGCGGCGATTTCGCCGGCTTCGAATCCGTCGACGGTGAAGGTGACGATTCCGACGGCGTCCGGTGCGTCATTCCACAGTCGCACGAGCGAGACGCCCTCGATGGCGGACAATCCGTCGGTGAGCTGGGCCGTGAGTGCCTTCTCGTGCTCGGCGATGACGTCGAAGTCCAGCGCGTGCAGGGTTTCGCATGCGGTCGCGATGGCTGCCGCACCGAGAACGTTGGGGGAACCTGCCTCGTGGCGGGCAGGCGCGCAGGCCCACTCCGTGGACTCGATGGTCACCTCACGCACGGCGCCGCCGCCGGCGAGGTACGGCTGAGCCTCGTCGAGCCAGTCACGGCGTCCGACCAGAACACCCGCGCCGAAGGGCGCATAGAGCTTGTGACCGGAGAAAGCGATGTAGTCGACGCCGCATTCCTGCAGGTCGATGCGACGGTGGGGAGCCAGCTGAGCTGCGTCGACGAGGATACGTGCGCCGCAACGATGAGCGATGTCAGCCAAGCGTGCAATCGGCAGGATCTCGCCGGTCACGTTGGAGGCACCGGTGATTGCGAGCAGCGCTGCAGGCTTGGTGCACAGTTCACCGATCAGACGCTCGATCGTCTCTTCGATGGTGTCTGCAGCGGTGACGATACGAGCGTCGTTCCACGGCAACAGGTTTGCGTGATGCTCGACGTCGAGGACGACGGTGCTGCCGGGGACGCACTGCGCAAGCAGGTTCAACGAATCGGTGGTGTTCCGGGTGAAGACGACAACCTGATCGTCGGCACAGTTCACGAAACGAGCAACGGATTCACGAGCGTTCTCGTAGGTGAGCGTGGAGATCCGAGACGCGTAGCCGGCACCGCGGTGGACGCTGGCGTATGTCGGCAGCAACTCGGCGATTCGGTCAGTGACCTGGGCCAATGCCGGCGCACTCGCGGCGTAGTCGAAGTTGGCGTAGGAGCATTCGCCACCCTGAACCAAAGGAACCTGCAGGTCAGCACCCGAAACCTTGGCAATCGCGGTGGTGCGGCAGGTGTCGGCACTCAATACAGCAGTCATCGAAGACAATCCTCACGTTCAAGGACTCGTTCGTCGGGTGATGGCCCCGGAAGAGTCCGCGCTTGCCGCATTCGTTTTCGAACGCAGCCGGGTCGTCACCCGGAGCACCCCACCGCGGAGGAGGGTTGCCGACCAGCAAGCCGGGGCTGAACACTGGTACTCGTGACCTGGCAACGAGGATGGCAGGAACCTCCCGTGCTTGTCAAGACGAAGCCGCGAAGATCTCCGTCAGGGCGCGATGGTCCGGCAAGCAAGGTGGAGCGCGAGTCTCGTTTCCGGATCTGCGAGATCCACCGAGAGAAGGCGCTGAATTCTATCGATCCGACTCGATACGGTGTTGCGGTGCAAGCCCATTCGGGTTGCGGTGTGAGCCAGAGACGATTCTTCGTCGAGGTACGTCGACAGAGTCTCGAGCAACTCTCCATTCGAATCGCGTAGCGGCGCGAGCAGCGCCGCGGCTGCGGGCTGAAACGTGTCGGTTCGCGTCCACGCCAGCAGCAACTGCGCCAGCCCCAGGCGGTCCACGTGCAGGAAGCGGCCTGTGTGCGACCTCGAACCCGCGAGCCGAGCGGCATCCCCGGCCTCAGACAGGGACGCACCGATTCCAGCCGGACCGTCGTGTGCGCGTCCCACACCGACCCAGGTCTCCATCGTGGGTTCCAACCTCGCCTGAGCTGCACGGATACTCTCGGCGATCCTGGTGATCGACTCCGGTCGCGGCTCGCCCGGCAGAGTGGTCCACGCTGCCCAGCCGTCAGCCTGTTCCACGACATTGGCGTCGATTCCCTCGGCGGCGAGGGCGTCTGCGACCTCACTGCGCCTGGCCACCAGGTCGACCTCACCGACCGCCAGGACTTTGATGCCGATATGCCATCCGTCCAGTGCCCAACCCGCGTCGAGTGCGCGCCGGAGCAGTCCGGGTGTGGCGTCTGCTGACGTGTCGATCAGTTCACCGAGTAGCGCGCTACGCCGGCGCGCTTCACGCTCGTCGACCATGCGTGCAACGGCCAGTCGGTGCCCGGCAGCCAACGAGGCCACGTCGAGAACCACTGAGAGAGAAGCCTCTTCGACGCTTTGACGCACCGGGAGCAGCACCGCCAGCCAGGGCTCTCGGGCTGCGCCGGACATCACCGGGCACGCAATCAGGACCCCGCCGGAGTCCAATTCAACGGTGGTGGGCGCCCCGCGGCCCGACAACATACCGGCGGCTGCTCGATCAGCGTCGGACAACAAATCGGCGCCGGTCAGCGGGCGTCCGGACGCGTCCAGGAGGATGAACGAACGCTGAAATGTGTTCAGCAGCACCGACAGAAGATTCTCGACGCTTCCGCCGGCCCGCTGGCCCGCGTGTGTCGCCCGCAGTACCGCGTCGGCCATCACCGCCCGCGAATTCGAGAGAAGATCACGAAGATCCACGCTGAACTGCCACGGGTCGGATACTCCGAGCACCACCAGTCCGAGACGGTCGGCAAGCAACGAGAGATTCGCATCCTCCGCCGCAGTGCTGTGTACCGCGAGCACCTGGCAGCCGGTCGCCGCCGTGCGTCGAAGGAGAGCGTCGAATCTCCACTCCCCGACGTCGATTCGATCGAGAATCACCAGAACTGATCCTGCACCCGCCGCACCCGACACGGCCTCGGCTGACTGTGCCGATTCCCCGGTGAGTGCTCCCACTGTCGTCACGACGGGATCACCTTCGCCGGCAAGTCGATACAACCCGACAAAGATCGGGTTGTTCAGCAACGCCGACACACTCGCGCTCATTGCGCCTCCATCAGCACTGCGTCGTGGTCGATCCCGAAGGCCCGCGGGCCGACAACTTTCAACCTGCTCACATCTTCCGCCCACCACTGAGGGCCGGGCAGAACCAACACGGCCACATCTTGCCCCTGGTGCACTGATTCGCACGAGACGAAGGCACCGGTCCGGACGTCGAGCAACGTCACGATGTCCGGACATGTCGCAATCATCTCGCCGTCCGACGCGACGGTCAGGAACTCACTTTCGAATTCGACTCGTATCACCGCAGAATCGTGTTCGAGAATCACGTTGCCCCGACGATCGCCGGCGTTCGGGCGACTACGACGCACCGCACGCACCCGGCCTGTCCCCATTACTCGCCCCCCGGAGCTTTCGGCGATCTCCCGCCAACTGCCGAGGGTCCCGACGTGCTGACCCAGTTCATATGCTCGGGACAGAGTTCCCGGAATGCACGCCTCCTGCACAGTCCGCGCATCGATCGACGCGATCGCCAGAGCGCCCCAACCGCTGGTTCTCCCGATCAACGACCGCACTGCTACCTCGGCGCCCAGCACATCCACTCCGTCGACGACGGTAATGAGGCCGCCGGGCTGGGCGAGGGTGACCGGGCACAATTCCAACCCGGCTGCGGCGAGAGAGAAGTGATCGAGCCGAGGCATCGCTCGACCGAGCAGGTCCGCGTCGACCACGGGAATTCCCAACGCCAACGCCGCCGCAATGCCGGAGAGAGCGTTGAGTCCACCGCCTTCGAAAGTCATCACCGCGGTCGGACGCTTACCAGTCCACCGCGTCAAAGCTGCTGCAGTGTCGGCAAACTCATGCCCGGAGGGCAGTTGCTCTTCCAAAGCCAGGGCCGATCCGACGATTCCCACCGGCATGATCAGCGCCCCGGACGGCAACTGGTCCGGCGCGATGACTTCCACGGGCGTTGACGTCATCAGTGGACGCAGCATTTCCACGAACAGGCGTGGATCGCCGCCCCCACCGCAGCCCAAGACCACCGCCCCCGCTGCGATCGCGTCGAGGTCGGCCTCCCGGACCGCGTGCAGCCTGCTCACGGCTCGCTATTCTGCCAGTACAGGTTGCTCGAGTGTCTCCACCGGCAGGAACGGGCGATCGAGTCCGAAGCTTGCCGGGCCGAAGACCGCCAGTGCCTCCGGTGTTCTCATGATCGGCGGAGTCGCGATCCCGATGACCGCAACTCGCTGCCCGTACCGCAATCCCTCGGTGGTGATGGGCTCGGCAGTGTCGGCCTCGACGATGCAGATAAGGTCTGGCACGATCGCCACCATTACTCCGGATTGCACGGCGATCAGATTTTCGTTCTGGAATTGAACTTCCAGCTCTTCGTCTCCGACGCCGGCGATCCGCACCGAACCTCGAGCGAACCCCTCATCGGTTCGCCGGTCGACATCGATCACCTTGCCGTGAAAGAGAACTCGCCCGTATCCGTAAAGCGTGTCGGAGAGACCGTCCACCAGCGCCTGAACCGGGTCCACCCGCTGCTCACGTGAAAGCCTGATGGACCGACCGATGGCCAAGGCCAACGACAGAGTCCGTGGGATCGCCGTCCGCTTCACATCTGCACCCGTCATCGAGTACTGCGCGATATGCGCCATCCCACCGAACCTCGACGTCACCCCGCGAGCGAGGCCCTCCAATCTGCTGTTGTCGCTGCCGGTGTCGAAGATCGCCACCTCGTCGTGCTCGTTCGCCATGGCGAGCGGACTCGCCGAAATCCCGTACACCGAGAAGGTTTCCATCTCGAGCTGAGGAAAGGCTCGTCCCATCCCGTCGGCGTCGACAACCGGCAGTCCGCGCCGCGCTGCCACCAGCAACGGAATCATCGAATTGATCCCGCCGCACTCCATCGGCATCGTGGCATCTGCAGTTCGCCCCGTGTGCTTCTCCAACGTGATCAGCGCCAGCTCGGGTTCGGTTCCGCGCGGCATCTTCTCGACCACGACGGTCGGTGCACCCATCTGCGCGACGGGGATCACCCACGCGTCGTCGTCGAGCTCCTCCGGATCCAGAATCGTGATTTCACCGGCTTCCCCGAGCGCCTGCGTGACCAACATCTTGCCGACGAACGGATCTCCCCCGCCGCCGGTCCCCAACAAAGCTGCGCCCCTGGCGAGGTCGTCGAGGTCTGCCGTTCGTAGTGTCCAACTCATCGTGAGCCTTCCTGACCGGTGGAGACCAGACCACTGTGCAGTGCCAAGTCACCGACTGCCTTCACTCGAATACGTGTTGCGTTGCCCGGCAGATACGGAATCGGGACCTCGTCGAACTCCACGATCTGCACCGACTCGGGCCGTGCGCCTGCTGCGACTGCCCGATCGATCGCCTCCTGGCGAGCGTCGTCGGCAAGAATCTGCCTGCGCCCGTCCCGTACCGCTTCGACTCGATCTACCTCACCACTGACCTGCGCGATCGCAGCGCCGATCGCATTGGCAACGTCGAAGCGCTCAGGACGAATCACCGTTCCCAGGCCGGGAAGTTCGTGCTCCAGCAAAACCGATCCCCCGCCAACCGCCACAACGGGAAGTGGATCCGACGTGGTCCGCATCTGTTCCACGGCGTCGGCGACCCGGCGCGAGATCCGGTCGAGTGCCGTCGACACCAGACCGCGGTCCAGGTGCGCTACCGCACTGCGATCTCCGACGTCGGCCAAGCCTGCCGCGACGGCGATGTCGGTGGCCGTCAACGTGTCACCACCGAATACGAGTGCCCGTGAACCCAATTCGTATCCCACAGATTCGGGTCCGACTGTGAGCCCGTCCGGATCCACCAGCGAACCACCACCGATACCGATCGAGAAGACGTCCGGCATACGGAAATTGGTCCGTACCCCCGCGACCGTCACCTCCGTGGTGGCTTCTCTGGGGAAACCGTTGGTCAGTACGCCCACGTCGGTAGTGGTGCCCCCGATGTCGATCACCGCACAGCTGGCCAGACCGGACAGAACAGCGGCGCCTCGCATGGAGTTGGTCGGTCCCGACGCGAAAGTCGCCACCGGATAACGCCTTGCGTACTCGATGTCCATCAAGGTTCCGTCGTTCTGGCTCAGATACAGCGGTGCGGCGATGCCGTGCTCGACCAAAGAACTGGCAAGACCGTCGACGATGTGATCGGCAAGCTCGCGCAGCGCAGCGTTGATGATGGTCGCGTTCTCCCGCTGGAGTAGACCCACTCGACCGATCTCGTGAGAGAGCGAAATTGCGACGTCCGGACCGAGTTCCTGACGCACGATCTCCGCTGCCGCCGCTTCGCATTCGAGATTGACCGGAGAGAACACCGACGATATTGCGACCGAACGAGTACCGCTGCGAGCCATGTCGGCGGCATGGCGACGAATCTCGTCGGGATCCAGCGGTGAGATACGACGACCGTCGAACTCGTGCCCACCGTGAGCGAGGTAGCGCCTTCCTTGCACAGCGGAGACCAGGTCTCGCGGCCACCCCACCATCGGCGGAAGCGCTGCGGTCGCCGGAAGCCCCAATCGCAGAGCCGCTGTTGGTGCAAGTCCTCGCTGCTCGATGAGAGCGTTGAGAAAGTGCGTCGTGCCGATCATCACTGCTTGAACAGCGCTGGGAGAGAACGAGTACTGCTGCTGCAGCGCCGCCAGAGCTCCGCCGATTCCGCCGGTGATGTCCTTGCTGGTCGAGTGTTTGACATGCCCGATGACGGTGGTCCCGTCCATCAGGACCGCATCGGTGTTTGTACCACCGACGTCGATTCCGATTCGCATCGCGAACTCCCTTCTACAGTGTTTGCAGTGCTAGTGCGTGAGCGCAGATGTTCCCGAAGGCTCTTGCGGCGCTTCGGTTGTGGTGCGTCCGACCCCGCGAATCAGGCCGAGTCGACCCGCGACGACGTAGAGAACGAATGCCGAGGCCACCGCGTTGATGGACGGCAAACCGAAGGTGCTGTAATGCCCGATCAGCGCCGAGACGATCCAGATCACCAACGTGGCCGGCACCCAAGTGGGCGCCGAGTTCGGGAGGGTACCCGCGGCTCGACTCTCTTCCAGGTCCTTGCGCCAGGTCTTGACGATGAAGTACTCCGCCACCATGATTCCGGCGATCGGCGGGAATCCGACGCCTAACAGGATCAGGAAGTCGGTGAACGAGTTCAGGATTCCGGCAGCCGCGAGGATCGAACCGGTCACGCCGACCACAGCGGTGACGACGGCGCGATTGATGCGTCGCCCGAACACTACGTCGATGAAGTTCACGATGCCGAGCCCCGAGCTGTACAGGTTCCAGTCGTTGATCTTGAAAGTCCCGAGAACAATGATGAGAACGCCGACCCAGCCGACCGACGACAGTATGATCGTGGCGATATCGGAACTGCGAACGGCATGCGCAAGAAGTACGCCGGTCAATCCGATCACGTATTCGCCCAATGTGATTCCGACGAGTGTCTGCTTCACGACGTCACCCGCCGTGCGGTTGAATCGCGTCATGTCGGGTGTGATCACTGCTCCGGCAATGAAACCGCCTGCGACGATGGTGGTTCCGGCGAGGAAGCTGAGCTCCGGCCCGGCCGGCGCAGATGACATCAGATCGGACAGCGAGTGATTACGCAGTTCGGCGATGACGGCCCAACCCACCAGAAGCAGGAACAGGGGAACGGTGATGTTTGCGATCAGCTGCATGGAGCCGAACCCGCGAAGGACTATCGCGGTGATCAGAAGGCCGAAGACCAGTGCCCACGCCCACTGCGGCAGAAACGGCATGATTCCGTGCAAACCTGATGCAGAGACAGCAGATTGGATGCCGAACCAACCGATCAGGCTGACTCCGATCACCAGGCCGATCACCGCGGAACCCGCGTGCCCGAATCCACACCAGCGTGCGACCACCGACGTGTTGAGCCCTTCACGAACCCCGATGATGCCGATGAAAATACAGACGACCTCGAGAATCACCGCCCCGACTGTCAATGCCCAGAAGGCATTCCAGAACGTCATGCCGTAGCCGAGCGTCGCACCGAGCAGGAACTGTGCGAGTGCCGATACCTGACCGAATCGCTGTACTGCCACCGAGAACCACGAATACCGTGCTTCGTCGGGAACGCGGGTGAGCGCGTAGTCGTCACCGTCGGACACTTCACCGCCGGCGGCGGTCGTTGATGTGTTTTTCATGACGGACTCCTCGAATAGTTGGGAAGTGTTCTCGGAGAAGACGGTACGAATGTGGTCGGGGTCACGCCTATGGGCGAATTGGCGTTTCTTCGTGTTACGACAATGCATTTCGCACAGTCGTCATTTCACACAGTCGTCAAATGGCACGGTCTAGCGCAACGCGTACCCGCCGTCGGGGTACAGCGTGGAACCCGTTGTGTACGTGTTGGTGAAGAGATAGAACACCGCTTGTGCGATCTCGTCTTCGTTCCCGACGCGGCCGAGCACGTTGTTCTCCGCACTCCAGGTGAACGCCGCCTCCCGAACCTCCGCCGGACGCTGAGCCCACAGATGCCCGTCGATGGTTCCGGGAGCAACGGTGTTGACGCGAATCGGCGACAGCTCGACCGCCAGCCCCCGCCCGAGCCCCTCGATTGCCGCATTGGCCGCAACGTAGGCCGCGGCAGCCGCGGGTGGCCGCACACTGGCAGCACCGGACATGAGGACCACCGATGCGGTGGGTGTCAGCTTGTCGAGCGCAGCGTGCACGACGCGGTACTGCCCCCAGAACTTGGAGGTGAACGGCGACGCCGCTTCCTCGACGCTCTGTTCGCGGAACGAGCCGACCTGGTAATCGGCAGCCGTGGTGAAGAGAGCGTCGACGCTGGGGATGTTGGTGAAGAACGCTTTCACCGAGTCGTCGTCGGAGGTGTCGACTGTGAACCAGTGCGCCGCCTCACCCAGCTGCGTGGCCGCTGCTTCCAGCTTGGATGTGGTTCGGCCACCGAGAACTACCTGCGCGCCGGCGTCGACGGCAAGCTGCGCCACCCGCAGCCCGATGCCTGTTCCGCCACCGATCAGTACGACGGTCTTGTCTGAGAGAGGAGAAGGTGTCGTTGTCATTTAGCGACTGTAAGGCTCACCGAATTGTCCCGACATGTGCAGAATGCACAGATTTCACTACGCCACGGTGCTAAGTATCCAGACTAAGCCGGTAGAGACTGCCGCCCCCGGGGATCTCACTTGACTGAGTTTGCTGCGTCGAAACTGCCGTCACATGCACTCCTCCTTCGAGTTCGCTTGTAACAAAACAACTCCCACGACCGAAAATGTCGGTGAACCACAACCGCGAAGGGAAGTAACGAATATGGGATCAGCAGATGTCATGGCCTGGCTCGCCGAGGGTTACCTCGCCGGCGACCCGATTCGCTATCCGCTCTACGTCGGATCGATGTTCCTCGCGATGCCGTTCCAACTGATCGGCGTAATTCTGGGTCACCCCTTCTGAGTCACCCCTTCCGAATCGTCACATCAGGCCAGGGCGGTCGACGTAGAACTGCCAGGGTTGCGATCACCGCGGCCGCCAACCCGATGAACTCCCCCATCAAGGCCGCCCTGGTGTGATCGACGGCCGGTGACCACGACGGCTCACCCTCGTGGATCGAGAACACTCCCACTGGCACCGGTATCGGGTCGCCCCGCCACTGCCGGTGTAGTCGCGAAACCGTGATGATCGTCGATCCGTCGCTGGTCTGGTGCGGTTCTCCGAAGATCATCGAGGTCCCGGAATCCGCCCGAAGTCGCTCCACCGCATCACGAATCTCCATGATCACCATCGTCGCACCGAAACAGCAGCCCTGTGCGAGTATCGGTCGATGGCCGAGTGGTGGAATCCGAGCAGGCGCGTCGAGCGATGGTGGCAGACGATCGTGCTGGTTTGGCTACTCGTTTTCTTCGGCCCAAGCACCATCGACAAGGTCATCACAGAACCCACAGCTTGGAATTGGACATTCCTCGCAATCTGGCTTTTCGCGACGGTCGGGTCTGCTTACTACGCAGTCCAAGCCTGGCGAAACAGGAACAAACCTCAGTCGGTGTGGTGGGAAGGGACAACTGCCCCCACCGAAATACCCGCCGACGACGTCCGTAGTGCACTCGCGTCGACTGACGACCGTATTCCGGCAATCAAGGCACTACGCGAACTGCATCCGGGCTTGGGTCTGAAGGATGCAATGGATCTGATCGACGCTCAGCGGGGCGAACAGGGCCCGCATCACCGATAGTTGCGACCATCACAATCACAGTTAGGTATCGACACCTGACCGCCACGATCGGGCAAGCACGCCAGGAGTTAACCACCTGACAGACAGGCTGTTTCGCCGAGTTTGACAAATGTGGTCAATCGGTGAGCGTCGACTCGACCGATTCAACTCACCGTACCAATCGAATTCGCCGTTCAGCATTCCACTCATGGCCCAATGCCACTATTACCCAACGATTTACAACCGGAACTACGGCATCCAGTGAAAACTTTCGCGACAGTGCAGCATCTTTCGTCCAGTTGAGTTGACCGAAACTTGACGTTACGTTGAATTTCAAAGCAATAGCCCGGTCTTGACCTGCGATGGTGCGAGCGAAACGCCCACCTACGCGTGACACGTGGCCGCCCTGATGGGCGCTGTGAATGCCTGAACGTTCGAGGAGTGGAATGACTGCGGTCAAAACTGCGTGGCGTGAACTACGGAAACCCGTGTTCATCCCCGCGTCGATAGTGATCTTTGCCCTGATCGCCTTTGCCGTGATCTACGCGGGAACCGCCGCGGATGCTTTCGAAACACTCAACAACGTGATCAGCGACGGCGTCGGCTGGTGGTACATCCTCTCGGCCACCGGTTTCGTGATCTTCGCGCTGTACTGCGGAATCAGCCGCATCGGCAACATCCGATTGGGACGTGACGACGAGCAGCCCGAGTTCGGGATGCTCTCGTGGTTCGCGATGCTCTTCAGCGCCGGCATGGGCATCGGGCTCGTGTTCTACGGAGTAGCCGAACCACTTTCGCACTACGTGACCCCACCCGTCGCCGGGCAGATCGCCGGATCCACGGACGCCGCAGCCAATCAAGCCATGGAACTGACGCTGTTCCACTGGGGCTTGCATGCATGGGCGATCTACGTCGTCGTCGGCCTCGGTCTGGCGTACATGACCTACCGAAAGGGTCGCCCGCTCTCGATCCGTTGGCTGCTCGAGCCGCTCCTCGGACGGGCTCGCATCGAAGGAAAGATCGGCCACGCCATCGACGTCGTCGCCATCGTCGGCACACTGTTCGGTGTCGCGACGTCGCTGGGCTTCGGTGTCCAGCAGATCTCGGCCGGCCTCGACTACCTCGGCTGGGTGGAGACCGACAACTGGTTGGTCATCACCATCATCGTCATCGTGACGGGCATGGCGACCTTCTCGGTCGTCTCCGGTGTCACGAAGGGCCTCAAGTGGCTCTCCAACATCAACATGATGCTCGCTGCCGCGCTGGCACTGTTCGTCCTGATTCTGGGACCGACGCTGTTCCTCATGCAGTCGTGGGTGCAGAACCTCGGCGGATACGTCCAGGCCTTGCCCGAACTGATGCTGCGCACCTCCCCGTTCGCCGAAGACGGCTGGCAGGGCGCATGGACCATCTTCTACTGGGGTTGGTGGATGAGCTGGGCGCCGTTCGTCGGCATGTTCATCGCGCGCATCTCACGCGGCCGCACCATCCGCGAATTCGTCTTCGGTGTGCTGCTGGCCCCGACGCTGGTTGGTTCGTTGTGGTTCACGATCTTCGGTAACTCCGGCATTCTGCGTCAGCGCAACGAAGGCACGATGCTCGACGCATCCGGCGCAGTGGACACCAACACGTCGCTGTTCACGCTTCTCGACGGACTTCCGCTCGGAACGATTTCGAGTGTTCTCGCGATCGTCGTGATCGTCTTCTTCTTCGTCACGTCCGCGGATTCCGGCTCGATCGTCATCGACATCCTTGCGACCGGTGGCAGCTTGGAGACCTCCAAGATCACGCGTGTCTACTGGACGTTCCTCTCCGGTGCCGCGGCCGCAGTTCTCCTCATCGTGGGTGGCAGTGGATCGCTCACGGCGCTGCAAACCGTTGCCATCGCCACGGCGGTACCGTTCTCGGTCATCATGGTGCTGGCATGTCTGTCGATGCTGAAGGCGTTCCGATACGAGGTCGCTTCGGCACCGCGCTACCTGCGGGTTTCTACAAATACCTCGGCATCGACCGACGTTCCGCAACCCACCGAAAAGCGGCTCCGCGATCTGAAGATCTCGTCGACCTTCGCCGGGCTCACTCCGTCACAAAGCGGGATCATGACGGATCCCTCCGACGCCCACATGCTCGTCGCGGTCCACGAAGTCCCCGCCCATGCGGTCAACATCGACCCGGATACCGGCGCCGTCGACTTCTCCGAGGAATCGAAGGTCGTCGATCCACTGGGCGGAGAGGTGTTCGACACACCCGAGTTCGCCGACTCGGCAGAAGGCCACGCGCAAGCTGCCAGTACGGACTGACCGGCACGTTCGGCATGTTGCATTAGGCATATCTGTTCACCAACTCGCAAACTTGTCATGAGACTTTCAACTCGACAGTTCGCAGGACTCTAAGTTTCGTGAGTAGAACAGGACCAACGGGTTTGCCACTCCAGTCGCAGTCGGAGACGGAACAATCTTTCGGGATTCCGTCCGTATTCCTACGGTCGGCGCATGCACCTGCGCCGCGCACGCTCATCGACATCGTGCGGGCCTCAGCCGAGGCCAACCCGGAAGCACCTGCCATCGACGACGGCGACACCACACTGTCGTACTCGGAGTTGCTCGACGAGATCGAGCTCGGTGCACGCTGGCTCGGTGATGCCGGCGTCGGCGCAGGTGACCGCGTCGGAATCAGGATGCCGTCAGGTTCGCGTTCGCTGTACGTCGCGATCCTGTCGATCCTCGCGGCGGGCGCCGCCTACGTTCCCGTCGACGCCGACGATCCGGAAGAGCGCGCCGAGTTGGTGTTCGGCGAGGCGCAGGTAGCGGCAATCATCACCGGCGACGGAATCCAGCCGGGGACGGCGCCGAAGCGGCTCGAACATCCACCGGTTCGCGAACCCGAACCCGAGGACGACGCCTGGATCATCTTCACCTCAGGATCCACCGGCACCCCCAAGGGCGTCGCGGTCACTCACCTCAATGCCGCAGCCTTCGTCGACGCCGAGGCGCGCATGTTCCTCCAGGACGAGCCCATCGGGCCTGGTGACCGCGTCCTCGCGGGACTCTCCGTGGCATTCGACGCGTCCTGCGAGGAGATGTGGCTCGCGTGGCGCCACGGCGCCTGCCTCGTCCCGGCTCCTCGTTCGCTGGTTCGCAGCGGCATGGACCTCGGCCCGTGGCTGGTCTCGCGTGACGTCAGCATCGTCTCCACTGTGCCGACGCTTGCGTCTCTGTGGCCGGCCGAGGCCCTCGAAGCCGTTCGACTGCTGATCTTCGGCGGCGAAGCCTGCCCACCCGAACTGGCCGAACGCCTGGCCGTCGAGGGCCGCGAGGTCTGGAACACTTACGGCCCCACCGAGGCAACCGTCGTCGCCTGCGGCGCACTGATGGACGGCAAGAGCCCCGTCAGCATCGGCCTCCCCCTCGACGGCTGGGACCTTGCCGTCGTCGACGCCCAGAGCAATCCCGTCGCGGTCGGTGAGGTGGGCGAACTGGTGATCGGCGGCGTCGGCCTCGCCCGTTACCTCGACCCCGCGAAGGACGCCGAGAAGTACGCGTCGATGCCCTCGCTCGGGTGGGAACGCGCCTACCGAAGTGGCGACCTGGTCCGGCTCGAGACCACCGGCCTGATGTTCCAGGGCCGCGCGGACGATCAGGTCAAGCTCGGCGGCAGGCGCATCGAACTCGGTGAGGTCGACAACGCCTTGCAGAACCTGCCGGGCGTGAGCGGCGCTGCCGCAGCCGTGAAGAAGACTGCAGCCGGCAATCAACTCCTCGTCGGGTACATCGCCAGCACGGATCCCGACTTCGATCTCAAGGCCGCTCATGCACTGCTCAGCGAGCAGCTACCAGCAGCCCTCGTGCCGCGTCTGGCGTTGATGGACGAACTTCCGACGCGTACGTCAGGCAAGGTCGACCGCAATGCGCTGCCGTGGCCGTTGCCCGGCGCCGGTGAAGATGCCGGGGCCGCGTTGGGCCTCGACGGCACCGCCGCCTGGGTTGCCGGTCTGTGGGGATCGATCCTGGGAGCCCAGATCACCGGACTCGACGACGACTTCTTCGAAGTGGGCGGCGGATCCCTCTCTGCTGCTCAGTTGGTGACCGCCCTGCGCGAGCGGTTCCCAGAAGTGACCGTCGCACAGCTCTACGACCATCCACGGTTGGGATCGCTCGCCGAATATCTCGACGAATTGGCACCCACCGAAACTGTGGAGCCGCGCATCGTCGCTCCAACACCCTTGAAAACTCAGCTGGCGCAGATCGCCGTCACCGTTCCACTCACGACGCTCACCGGACTGCAGTGGGTGACGTGGCTGGCGATCGCGAACAACGTCCTCGGCTGGTTCGTCGACGTCAGCTGGGCGCCCACGGTCTCGTGGTGGTGGATCCTGTTGGCGTTCATCGTGTTCATCACGCCGATCGGCCGTATGACCATCGCCGTCGTCGGGGCGCGCCTGCTCCTACGCAAGTTGGAACCAGGAACGTACCCGCGAGGTGGTAGTGAACACCTGCGTCTGTGGATCGCGCTGCGACTCACCGAAGCCAGTGGCGCAGCCAATCTTTCGGGCGCACCGTGGATGCTCTATTACGCCCGCGCCCTCGGCGCCGACATCGGCAGCGGCGTCGATCTCCACACACTTCCTCCCATCACCGGCATGCTCGAACTCGGTGACGGTTGCTCCGTCGAACCCGAAGTCGACCTCTCCGGCCACTGGATCGACGGCGACGTCATTCACATCGGTGAGATCAAGATCGGTGACGGCGCCTCCGTCGGTTCACGCTCGACGCTTCTGCCCGGCGCGCGTATCGGTCGGGACGCCGTCGTCGAACCCGGATCTGCGGTGTTCGGCCGAGTGAAGGCAAACCAGCAGTGGGCCGGATCCCCCGCCACCAAGGTCGGGAAAGCGAATCATCCTTGGCCGGCCGAACATCCGAAGCGCGCACCCGGCTGGGTGCCGGTATACGGCGTCACCTCGGTCTTCCTGGCCGGTATGCCGATCTTCGCTCTGATGGCCGGAATCGCCTTGATCGGTTGGTGGATCCGCGACACCGACACGCTCGCGAGCGCAGTGCTCCAATCGCTGATCATGCTTCCCGTCGCGACCATTCTGAGTTTGCTCGTCTTCGCAGTCGTCACCCTTGTGGCCGTTCGTCTTCTCTCGATCGGGCTGACCCCCGGTTACCACCCTGTCCGCAGCCGCATCGGCTGGCAGGTGTGGGCGACCGAACGCCTGCTCGACTCGGCCAGAACCTTCCTCTTCCCGCTGTACGCGAGCCTGCTGACACCGGGATGGCTCCGCCTTCTCGGCGCCAAGATCGGCAAGAACGTCGAAGCCTCCACCGTGCTCCTCCTTCCCAAGTTCACGACGGTCGCCGACGGCGCATTCCTCGCTGACGACACCATGGTTGCGAGCTACGGCCTCGGCGGCGGCTGGATGCACATCGAACAGGCGAAGATCGGCAAGCGCGCGTTCCTCGGCAACTCCGGTATGACCGCCCCCGGTCGACGCGTCCCCAAGAACGGTCTGGTGGCGGTTCTGTCGGCTACCCCGTCCAAGGCCAAGTCCGGATCATCGTGGCTGGGTAGTCCACCGGTACGTCTGAGAAGGGCTGCCGGAGACACCGACGCCGCCCGCACGTTCAATCCGCCCATGCGCCTCAAGATCGCCCGCGGAGTGGTCGAAACCTGCCGACTGATCCCCGTCATGGTCACGTTCGGCATCGGTCTCGGTGTTCTGTTTGCACTCGAAGCACTGGTCGGCGCAGTCGGATTCTGGTTCGCGGCTCTGCTGAGCGGCGTAATTCTGCTCGTCGCCGGCGCAGTGGCGGGCGCGATTACCATCGCCGCCAAGTGGATCGTCGTCGGACGCATCGCCAAGGTCGAGCATCCGCTGTGGAGTTCGTTCGTCTGGCGAAACGAGGTAGCCGACGCCTTCGTCGAGACCGTCGCGGCGCCGTGGTTCGCTCGCGCGGCGACTGGTACGGCCGTACTGAACATCTTCTTGCGTGGACTCGGGGCCAAGATCGGTAAGGGCGTTTGGTGTGAGTCGTACTGGCTACCCGAGGCAGATCTTGTGACTTTGGGCGACGGAGCGACAGTGGAACGGGGGTGCGTCGTGCAAACTCATCTCTTCCATGATCGGATCATGTCCATGGACACCGTCACTTTGGGAGCAGGAGCAACGCTGGGACCGCACTGTGTCGCGCTACCCGCAGCCGGCATCGGCGCGGGAGCGACGGTAGGGCCTGCATCTCTGGTGATGCGAGGTGACACCGTTCCGCCCTCCACCCGCTGGCAGGGCAACCCGATTGCACCGTGGGTGGCGTCGTGAAGCCGAACCGAATGCTCGAGGAGCCGATCGATCCGTACCTGCCGCTCAACGGCAACCGCGGGTACCGCGTGTCCCGGTACGAACTGGAACTGACGTACAAGGTCTTCAGCAACCGTCTCGCCGGCAAAGCTGTCATCACCGCTGTCACCACCGAGAGCCGATCCAAGTTCAGCTTCGACCTCGCACAGAACCTGCAGGTGTCCAAGGTGTCCGTCAACGGTGCCCGCGGCACCAAGTACGCGCACTTGAACAACAAGCTGATCCTCACGCCGTCTACCAAGATCCCCGCGGGCGGTGCCCTGTCGGTCACCATCGCGTACAGCGGCAACCCCGAGCCGATCAAGAGCCTGTGGGGCGAAGTCGGCTGGGAGGAACTCGACGAAGGAACTTTGGTCGCAAGTCAGCCCAACGGCGCGGCGTCCTGGTTCCCGTGCGACGACCATCCGATTTCCAAAGCGTCGTACCGAATCTCGATCACCACCGATTCCCCGTTCTATGCCCTCGCCAACGGCAAGCTGATCCGCAAGCAGACCCGTGCGAGTCAGACGACGTGGGTCTACGAGCAGACCGAACCGATGGCAACCTACCTGGCAACCATTCAGATCGGTCAGTACGAGCACCGGCAGGTGAGCGCCGGGCCGGTACCGGTCTTCGCCGTTCACCCACCTCGGCTGCGAGCAGCGTTCGACGTCGACTTCGGGCGCCAACCCCAGATGTTGGAGGTCTTCGGAAAGCTGTTCGGGCCGTATCCCTTTGCCGACTACACCGCTGTGGTCACCGACGACGAACTCGAAATCCCCATCGAAGCGCAGGGACTCTCGATCTTCGGAGCCAACCACTGCACAGGCAGACGCGGTTCCGAACGTCTTGTCGCACACGAGCTTGCCCATCAATGGTTCGGCAACAGCCTCACTCTCGGGCAGTGGTGCGACATCTGGCTGCACGAAGGCTTTGCCTGTTACGCGGAGTGGATCTGGTCCGAGAATTCCGGTGGCCCGTCCTCGAACCAACTCGCGACAAACGCCTATCAAGGGCTCGGGCGTAAATCTCAGGACTTGATCGTCGCCAATCCCGGGCCTGCCCTGATGTTCGACGATCGAATCTACAAGCGGGGCGCGTTGACTCTGCACGCCCTGCGCGGCGTTCTCGGAGACGAGAAGTTCTTCGAACTGATCCGTCAGTGGACCACGAAGCATCGGCACAGCACGGTCAGCACCGAGCAATTCACCGATCTCGCTTCACGTTTCACCGACACTCCATTGCGCCCACTCTGGGATGCATGGCTGAATCAGCGCTCCCTGCCTCGTCTCTGACGCTCTCTCACCGCGATATCACCACGCCGAAACATTCCGAATGCGCCGATTATCTTTGTCTTACCTTTACTATAGAGGTGGGCCGAGGGACGACCCCGACAACACAATTCTCAGGGCACGCTTCCTCGACAGGTAGATCGGGGGATCGATGTTCGTTGTATTCACAATATGTTTCGTGATCGGGGTCGTGGCCCTGGTCGGAGCCTTTGCCGTCGGCGAGGTTGCAGATCTGGGCGGCGGCCACGCAGACGGGCTGCCATTTCTGAGCCTGACAACCTTGGCCACAGCACTTTTCGGCTTCGGCGCCGGCGGCGTAGCTGCCACTCTCGCGGACGCTCCGACATTGGTAGCGGCGATTGCAGCACTCGCACTCGCCGTCGTTCTCGTTGTCGTCACGCGCGGCCTACTTCTCCCCTATCTCCTTGAACAACAAGATAATTCGCACATCGGACGAGCTTCGTACTCCGGGCTGTTGGGCACGGTCACTCTCACCATTGCAGCCGAAGGTTGGGGAGAAGTCTCGTTCGTCGACGCCGAAGGCAATCGCGTGCAGGCCAAGGCCGTCAGTGCACAGCCGATGGCGCTCACCACCGGCACCACCGTCTACATCGCCGATGTAGACGATCAATACCTTCACGTCGTCACGGTTGACGACGCGATCTAAGGACTCGATACATGCTGCCAATCATCATCATTGCGGTTGTAGTCGCAGTAATCATCTTCATCGTTCTCCCCGCGATCTACGTGAAGAACTACGTCAAGGTCCCGCCGAACGAAGTGGCGGTTTTCACCGGACGAGGCAAGCCGAAAGTCGTCCGCGGCGGAGCCCGGTTCAAGATTCCGGGAATCGAACGCGTCGACATCATGTCGCTCGAGCCGTTCAACGTCAGCATCAATCTCAAGAATGCGCTCTCCAACGACGGTGTTCCGGTCAACGTCGAGGCAGTCGGCCTGGTACGAATCGGTTCCGCCGACGAAGCGGTTCAGACAGCGGTGCAACGATTCCTGACCTCCGACCTGGACGAACTCCAGCAGCAGATCAACGAAATCCTCGCCGGCAGTCTGCGCGGAATCACCGCGACCATGACGGTCGAGGATCTGAACTCCAACCGCGATTCGCTCGCGCGCAGCGTGGTCGAGGAGGCAGGCGGCGACCTCGCCCGCATCGGCATGGAAGTCGATGTCATCAAGATCGCGGGAATCTCCGACTTCAACGGCTATCTCGAATCGCTCGGTCAGCGCCGCATCGCCGAGGTCAAACGTGATGCCGCGATCGGAACTGCTGAAGCAGAGCGTGATTCGCAGATCCAGTCGGCAAAGGCGCGACAGGCAGGCTCCGTCGCACAGGCCGAGGCCGACACTGCGATCGCGAGCGCAAATCAGAAGCGCGACGTCGAACTCGCTCGCCTTCGAGCACAGACCGAAGCCGAGAATGCCGAAGCCGACCAGGCCGGACCACTCGCGCAGGCAACGGCCGAGAAGGCCGTCGGAATCGCACGTGAGCAGGCCGAGGCGGCCCGCGTCGAAGCTCGCACCGAGGTCGAGCGTCGTCGCGCCCAGCAATCGGAAGCGGCATTGCAGGCAGATGTCATTGCACCGGCCGAGGCCGAACGCCAAGCCTCCATCGCACGCGCAGAGGGTGAGCGACAGGCCGCGATCCTCCGCGCCCAGGCACAGGCCGAGTCAGCAAGGCAGGCCGGCGGCGCTCAGGCCGATGCACGAAAGCTCGTCGCCGACGCTGTTCGCTCCGAGCAGCAGGCTGATGCCGACGGCCTTCGAGCACGTCTGGAAGCCGAAGCTGACGGCCGCAAGGTAGCGGCCGACGCCGTTCGCGCCGAACAGCAAGCCGAAGCGGATGGTTTGCGCGCCAAGCTCGAAGCCGAAGCTGCCGGTAAGCGTCAGATCGCCGAGGCGCTCAATTCCTACACCCCGCAGGCCGCGCAGTTGCTCACTCTGCCTGACGTTCTGGCAGCACTGGTCGACGCCACCGCAGCAGCAGCGAAGCCGGTCGGCGACATCGATCGGATCTCCATCGTCGGCGGCAGCGACGGGGCGCAGGGTTCGATCGGCTCGATCCTGGGCATCAGTCCCCAGGTGATTGCCGGTGTCATCGAAACTCTCGAAAGCTCAGGCGTCGATATCACCGGTTTGCTCAACGGCCTGAACAAGACCGCATCGGTTCCGGCTGGTTCGGTACACAATTCGGTCCACAGTTCGGAAAACGGTTCCGCAACCGTAGACGCGTGATTTCGCCCCGGTCCGCCGACTCTCGCAGGGGTCGGCGGATCGGACGGCATCACGCGCTCGGAAGATGTGAACGCGACTTGAAGAGAATCAGAATCAAGCAGGCAGCGGCGGCGGCTGATCCGAACAGAAGAGTCACCGTGTAGCTCAGCGCCGGAATGCTTTCCGACAGCATCGCCAGCAACGCAGGCACAGCAAAACCGATGTAGGTGATCGAGTAGAACACCGCGGTCAGTCCTGCCAGATCGTCCGGCCCCGCGATTCGCTGGATCTCCAGCAGCCCGGAAACCAATGCCATGCCGTACCCGCAACCGAGGATCGCTGCAGCCACGATCGCGATCGCCACGGTCAGCGTCGACGCAACCAGAGCAGCGCCGGCCATACCAACCACCAGAAACACCAGAGCCACAACGGCGCCGCGCGCGCTGCGGTCGGTATCGATCTTTCGCCCCAACGACTGAATCGCAAATCCGCATGTCAGCGCGACCATGCACAGTAGAGCCGAAAAGGCCACGGGCGCATCGCCACTGTGCCCGGTCATGAGCGCCGGAATAACTGCATACGCGACACTGGCAGCACCGAACACCCACGGCGCCAACGGAACAACAACGTAGAGGAATCGACGATGACCTGCCGAAGGGATCTTGAGGTCGTCGATCAACCTGCGACGGTCGGATTTCGCCTGTGCCGGTCGTGTTTCGGGAGCACGCCACAGCGCCATGGCGGCGAGGACGGTGATCGCGATGTGCAGGACGTACGCCAACACACTCGGCAGGGGCGCCCACTGCGCCAAGATTCCCGCGGCACCCGCCCCCAAGGCGAAGCCGGCAGTCAGACTCATCGCTGCTCGCCTGGCACCTGCGCCTTCCGACGCCGTCGAATCCCAAGGTTGCGTGGACAACTCCTTGACCCAGGAGCCGCCGACGGCCATACCGATCCCCAAGGCGATGCCGCAGAGGATCCTTCCCAGAATGAGAGCGGCAGCGGAGTCCGCCCCGAAAGCGAGCAGTGTCGAACCGGCGATCGCGATGATCGGCGCGGGGAGCATGATCGGGCGTCGACCCAATCGATCGGACAGCGGGCCGCCGAGCAGCAGGGCCGGCACAATTCCGACGACGTAGGCGAAGAGGAAGAAGTCGACCATCACCGGCGAATAGCCGTGATCGAGTCGGTACATCACCAGCAGTGGCGTGAATTCGTTTCCGCCCCAGGCCGCGGCGAACATGCTGGCGGCAACGGTCAGCCACAGCCATTTTCCGCCGGTGCCACGTTCACTGCCTGGACGACGTTCGGCTGCGGTCCCAGCGTCTATCGTTTGGGTGCTCATCACAGAGTTCCTTCGAAGCCGAGGCCGTGCACCTGGCGCATGTGTGTGAGGACGGCAGTGTTGTATCCGTCTGCATCGCCTGTTTCTACGAGGTCGGTAAGCGCGGTGTGGTCGGCAAGGATGCGAGACAGTTGGCCGGGGTCGCGTGAGATCGACCGCGCTGTCATCCGTCGTTGCCTGTCGCGCAGACTCGCGTAGAACGAGTCGAGCAAAGGGTTCCCACCGGCGGCAACGATCATCTTGTGAAAGTCGGCATCGATCGCGCTGAACGCGGCAACGTCCCCGCGATCAGCAATCTCACGTTGCTCGATCAGATTCGCGCGCAACGCTGCGACAAGCGTTTCACGTGCGTGCGGTCGGACCGACACCACTCGAACGCTCTGAGTCTCGACGAGCTGTCTGGCACTGACTACGTGTTCCGCTTCCCCATCCGCGACCGGGACGATCAGCGCCCCCTTCTTCGGGTAGAGGCGCATCCAACCTTCCGACTCGAGACGCAGAAACGCCTCACGCACCGGCGTTCGGCTCACATTGGTCCGAGCGGCGATGTCACCCTCGCTGATCAGCTCCCCGCCGGCGAGTTCGCCGGAAAGGATCAGCTCTTTGACTTCGCGGAAGACGTTTTCCGAAGCGGAATACAACATAGACACAAGATGTATTTATACTCCATGCTGGCGGAACCCAGACATTCGGGTCGCCGATCCGAACATCTCGGTCCAACACGGCATCGATCCAGCTAGCATTGCAAGGTGCCAGACAGAAGAGGAGTCAGTTCACGATGAACGGCGCACGCTCCCGCCATCGCAGACTGACGCACTCATGACGTCGCAGATGAAGTCCATGAGGACCCTGACCCGCGAGTGGCTGGCCCTCCCCGATCAATACGACCGATTCACTCGCTATCTCCGCGACAACGGCCTCACGACCGCCACCCGGCTATTACTTGGCATCATTGTCATCGGACTGGGCGTGTGCGCACTACTCAACAGATTCAGTCCGGCCGGTCCGACAAGCACGATTGCGCTGTTCTTCAACACTGTTGTCGTGATCTCGTGCTTCATGGTCGGAGTCTCATGGTGGGTCTTCGGCCCGACAAAGCGCCGCTCGTTCGGTTTCGTAGTCTTCTGCGACATCGCAGTCACAATTTCCGTACTTGGAGATTCCTCGCAGCTTGCGCGATTACTCACCTGTGTCATCTACGCGCTGATCGGTATCTACATCGCCTATTTTCACAATCCGAAGTTGCAGATCGCACACCTGACCTTCTCGGTTGTGATGATCGTGGTGGCTGCGCAGCCGATCCTCTTCGGGCCGGAGCGAGATCCCGCGCTCGGTGTTTCGAAAGTGCTGGTTGTCGTCACCGCACTCGTGGTCTGTGCGTTCATCTCGCAGATCGTGCTGACGATGCTCAGCATGGACGCGTCCAGCTCCGACCTCGATCCCCTCACCGGGCTCCTGAACCGTCGTGGCCTCGACCGCCACGTCGAGAAGGTACTCGCGGAGTTCCAGCGTCAGGAATCGGCGGCACTACTCGTGATCGCGATCGACATCGACCGGTTCAAGACGATCAATGACGTACACGGTCACGACGTGGGCGACCGCATAATTCTCCGGGTTTCACAGCGGTTGTCCGCCTGGGCACATGCCGATGCTGTTGTCGCACGGGTCGGCGGCGACGAATTCATCCTCGCTCAAAGACTTTCCGTGCCGGCCATCGGCCCGATGCTCGACTCGATCGGACCGGCAATGCACTCGAATACCGACGAGATACCGTCGACATCGAGCATCGGAATCGCCGTGCGTACCCACAAATTCGTCGCCGGAGAAGAGCGTGCAAGAGCGTTCACCGACATGCAGAAAGTCGCCGATTCGGCGATGTACGAAAGCAAGAGACTCGGCGGCGGACGCGTTCACACGATCGTCACCACTGCGAGCAGGTAGCAGTACGTGAGTTATCAGTAATAAACCGGCCCCGGCACTCCTCCACCCGCTGCCACCGCGTCACCGGTGATCGCGATGCTTCGCGGCGATGCCAGGAAGGTCACGACATCAGCCACCTCTTCGGCGTCGATGATCCGGTGTATCGAATTCGTCGCGATACCCCGCTCCACCTCCGCCTGCGAGCGGCCGGATTCTTCCGACTCGCGCGTAATCCGCGCGGTCAACCTCTCGGTCCGCGTCACGCCCGGATGGACGACAGTGACGTTGATTCCCTTGGGGCCCAGCTCGTCTGCAAGATTCTTGGTCAGCGCAGACACACTGACGTTGCGGATCGTGTGGGCGATCGAGGTTGCCTGTCTGGCGCCCAAACCGCTGATGTTGATGATCCGACCCCAACCCTGATCGATCAGATACGGCGCCACAGCACGCGCAGTGCGCAGGTAGCCGAGCACTTTCACTTCGACTTCGTCGCGCACGACGTCGTCGGTGGTCGCCTCGAAATCCGTCGGCTTTCCGGCGCTGAACGGAGTCGCTGCCGAGTTGACCAGAATGTCGACGCCGCCGAACTCCTTTACTACTTGCCGCACCGACGCCTGAACTGCGTCGTCGTCTCGCGTATCCGTCACGACTCCGATCGCACGAATTCCGAACTCCGAAACCAAATCTCGTGCAACGCTTACGACGGTTTGCTCAGTGCGCGCGAGTATCGCGATGTCGACCCCTTCAGCAGCCAGACCTCTGGCGATTGCCAGACCGATCCCCTTGCTACCACCGGCAACGATCGCACGCTTTCCAGACAGGTGAAGATCCATACCTGCGACACTATCCAACAGGCGATCCCCGATCTCTACGAAGAGGGATCGGGGACCGACTGGATTGTTTCTGTGTCTCAGACCATCAGATCCGCGTACAGGTAGACGTTGTCGGCGTAGTTACCCACACCGTCCTCGAATTGCAGTTCGCCGCCGCAGGTTACGACTGCCAACTTTCGAGGGCCATCCGGGCCGGCCAGCACGCTTTCCTCCACGCCATCGGCCTTCGGACGCGTCGTCACCGCAGTCACCTTCCACGACGTGCTCTTGCCCGTCGCGTCGGATGTACGGATCACTTCACCCGGTTCGATCGTGCCCAGGTCGAACAGTGCACCGTTACCCTGGCCGGTCAAATTGACATGTCCGGCAATCAAAGTCGTGCCGGTGACCGAGTCGAGCGAGGCGCCGTCGAGCCAGATTCCGACGTTCTTGACGTTCTCCGGCGGAGTGAGAACTCCTTCCGGCACGGTGGCGTCCACGATCGGCGCCTGAACACCGACCGGGTCGAGCGAAAGGGTGTTGGGAGTCATCAACTCATCCGAAGGCGCTGCCGGATTCGCGGAGTGCGACATGACAACTCCCGGACTCGGCGGGATCGCAGCATCGTCATCGGAGGATCGCAGGCCGACGAAGGCCATGGAAGCACCGGCGACAAGCACCGCGACGAGGGCCAGGATGAACGCGACTCGACGCCCCTTGCCGATGTTCGCGGGCTGATCGTGGTTGGGATCGTCGTATGGATTGGATGGATTGGGATCCGACTCGTGCATGGTCATCGAACTGTCTCCTGCGGGATGAGGCACCCCCGGCGCCTCTTGCGAATTGACGCCCCCTGCGTCTGATCTGTGTCGGCACCGATCACACGAATCGTGACCGGTGCCGACGTCTACTACATCTGCCTGGCGTCAGGAACGCTTGCGGCGGAGAGCAACTGCTCCGGCAGCAGCCATACCGACAAGCCCGAGGCCCGTCACTGCGACGGCGACGTTGCGGCCTGAATTCTGTTCAGCGGCACCACCGTCGATGGCAACCGGGCGAGGTCCGGTGGCCTGCTTCGGAACCGACGGCGCCGGAGCAGCGGGAGTTGCAACCGGCTGCGACGGAACAGGTGCACCCGGAACTACGGGCACGACCGGCACAATCGGAACAATCGGCACGATGGGCACAATCGGAACGACCGGAGTTGCAGGCGTCGTGGTTGCCGGTGTCGTTGTTGCCGGTGTCGTTGTTGCCGGTGTCGTCGTTGCCGGTGTCGTCGTTGCGGGTGTCGTCGTGGGCGCTGCTGCATATCCGACGCTGGCAGACGCATTCATCAAAGCCGGCCGAACGGTGTCGAACGACGCGAAGATCTGGCACTGTGCGCCTGCCGTGTTCCAGTGCAGGTTCTCGACCGAATCCGGAATGACGCTTGCGGTCACGGAGTAGTCACCGCCGTCCGCAGCGGTGAGGCACAGATCCACGGCAGTCGGTGCGTCGCCGCGGCCGTCGACCGTCAATTGGTTTGCACTCAACGTTGCCTTGGCGTTGTCGCCACAGACGGTGAGTTCGGTGCCCGCCGAGGACTGAACATTGATCGGCTTCCGGTACATATTCGTGTTCAGGGTGAACACGGCAGTCTCGCCGGCCTTCAGAGTTCCCGTCGCGGGTGTCTTACGAACGAGGTCGAGCGTCTGCGTGACGTTCATGATCTCGACGATGCGAGCTCGCTCGTCGTCGCCGATGTTCCTGTCGCACAGGCTTTTGAAATCGGCCATCAGCGGATTGTCGTAGTCCGAAACGCACCACACCAGCGTCTGCCGCGCCGAACGCGCATCCTCACTGCCGTTTCCCGAAACGGCGCCGTCGAGCTTGGCGGGATTCTGCAGCAACCAACTGATGACAGCGAGATCGTCGGCTGACAGATCGGGATTGCCCGATGACGGAACCGTCGCACCCATCTCGTCGTTGTGCTTGTCGACGGGCAAACCGTTTTCGTCGACGCCGGCACATGGATCGAGATCGAAGTCCGTGCAGTACATCCATTCCGACTTCGCAATTCCGTCGACGTCGCGGACACCGCAGACCGGCGCATCCACCGCGGCCGAGGTACCCCGATCCGTGGTGCCGTACATCGGCACGATGTTGCCGTCGTTGTAGTGATCCAGCCGAATGCCGGAGATGTCAAGCATCTGCTCTGAGGGCGTGTACTCAGTGCCCTCACACAACCCGGCGGTGAACGCCGGAGCAGCCGCGGTTCGCACAGGCATCGGCGCGGACACAGCTGGTGAAGCAAAAGCAACGCTACTACCGGCCACCGTTGCGGCAATAGCTGCAGTTAGCGAGAGCCGGAGAACAAGCGGCCTACGCCGTGAACCAGACACAGTCATCAAAGCTTCCCTTTCAAGACATTTCGGTAGCGGGAAGGTTGCTTGGATTCCCAAGGCCACGCCACCCAGCGCTCACTTCCGAGAGGATCGGCTGATCGCTTTTGGCAATCAGCCAGTTACTAGATGGCAATGTAGTGCATGTTTCAAGAAAGTCCACCCGATCGTCGAGCCCCCGTAGGCAGCTTGAACCTCCGGACGACGAGTTAGCCAACAAGATGACTGCACCTTTGTCCAACCGCACAACTATCACGATCAACTCAAAATCGGCTCACGTAACCGGGGCGTTCCCGGCATTCCCCCGACGCTAGCCGGTCGGTAACTCGGACATTCTGGGGAAACTCACAGGAAGGGGCGTTTTCAGCGCGCACACAAAAGAAGGGGCCCGCAATGCGGACCCCTTCACCGGAACTTCCAACCGAGACTGCTTTGTCTGGATTCAGACAACTTGCAGATACTCGGAACAATCCACCGATTCACAAATGTGATTTGCCTCACATTTAGAGAATCTGTTGGTTTTGTTCACACTCTGAACCAATCTTTTGGTCCTCTTTGTGTCGATTACCCAGATCTTCGACGGCGGCAATCTGCCCCCGACAGAGAGCGGAGACGAGCCTCGGATCAGTCTCGGACCGGAGGCGCCTTCCTTGTGGTAACCGCAATGCGATTCCACGCATTGATCGTGAAGATGACGCTGATGAGCTGGGCCAGTTCCTCCTCCGAGAATTCGCCGGCCGCCTCGCTGTACACCTCGTCCGGAACGAAACCGTCGGTAAGGACTGTCACGGCCTCGGTCAAGGCGAGTGCGGCGCGTTCGCGATCGGAGTACATCCCTCGCGCTTCTTCCCACGCGTTCAGTAGGTAGAGCTTCTGCTCCGTCACGCCGACCTTTCGGGCGTCGCGAGTGTGCATGTCCAAGCACCACGCGCAATGATTCAGCTGTGACGCACGCGTGAGGACCAGCTCGACGAGCGTCGGCTCCAGCCCCTTGCGCGCAGCGGCATCCAACGCAATCATCGCCTTGTAGACCTCGGGCGCCAGCTTTGCGATATCCAGTCGTTGTCCTGTTGCTGTAGTCATACTCAAACCGTAGTCCCGGAAAGACCCCGAAACATGGTTCAATCCGGTGATGAATTCATGGGCCAATCTTGGGTTCGATCTGCATATCGAGCTGCCACAGGGAATCGGGGTTCGCGCTGCGCTGCTTCAGACGCTTCGCGACGCGATCGACAGTGGACTGTTGAAGCACGGCACCAGACTCCCGCCTTCTCGCACCCTCGCACTCGATCTCGGAGTTGCCCGAAACACCGTTGCGGACTGCTACGCCGAGCTCGCCGCCGCCGGTTGGCTTGTCACACGGCCGGGTTCCGGGACCGTGGTCGCCACGCTCGCCAGCACACACAGTCGCGAGGTCGAGCCATCACCGACCCGACGGCGCTTGACCTACAGCCTTCTCCCCGGATCGCCGGACGCGTCGGCGTTTCCCCGGACTGCATGGATTTCGTCCGCCAGACGTGCTTTGACCACTGCGCCGACCGACGCTTTCGCGACCAGTGATCCCAGAGGCCGAGTCGAACTCCGAAACGCCCTCACCACATACCTGAGCCGCACCAGAGGCGTTCGCGTCGATCCGAGCCGCATTGTGATCAGTGCCAGCTCGGGTCACGGGATCTCCCTCCTCGCCCGTGCACTCGGAGGAACGATTGCGGTCGATGCTTTCTGCCTTCACCTGCACCGACAGTTGCTCGTCGACGAAGGACTGCTGACAATTCCCATTTCGGTCGACGAATCAGGCACTTGCACAGACGAATTGGCGTCAACACCTGCTGAGAGTGTTCTGCTGACGCCGACGCATCAGTTTCCCCTCGGAGGTCCCCTCACACCGGCGAGGCGCGCGACCGCTCTCGAATGGGCCTCGACTACCGGTGGCGTCATCATCGAGGACGACTACGACGGCGAATTCCGTTACGACAGAAAGCCTGTCGGCGCACTCCAAGGAATCGCGCCGCAGCACGTTGCATACCTCGGCACTGTCAGCAAGACACTGTCGCCGGCCATACGCATCGGATGGATGGTGTTGCCGGACAGGCTGATCGAACCCGTCCTCGCAACAAAGGGACCCTACGAACGCTGGGTAAGTTCAACGGATCAATTGACCTTGGCAGACTTCATCGAATCCGGAAGATTCGACAGCCATATTCGAAAGATGCGTACCTCGTATCGACGACGACGCGATCAACTGGTTGCGACCCTTGCACAGCAAGTACCCCAGGTCAGGGTCGAGGGGATCTCCGCGGGTCTTCACGCTGTGATCCGCCTTCCCTCCGGCACCGAACAATCTGTTCTTGCGGCGGCGCAGGCGCGCGATCTCGGGCTCGAAGGGTTGTCCGTCTTCCGACATCCCGACGCATCGTCAGTCGGCGGTGACGGCATCGTCGTCGGTTACAGCACGCCGACGCAGTCGCAGTACTCCAGGACGCTGGATGTGCTCTGCGAGGTGCTGCAGGAGGCTCTGCGATAACGCCTGTCGGATCTACCCATCCGCTCACCTGCCCTGCCCTGCCCTGCCCTGCCCTGCCCTGATGGAGTGAACGTACCGTTCATCTCGTTAGAGGCGGTGAGAGTGTCGTTCACTCGATCCCGGACGGGGTGGTGAGCCGGCCGTGCTCGCTCGTGATGGTGTGAACGGGGCGTTGGGTCGATCTGAGGCGACGGACGTGCCGTTCGCTCGATCCGGGGGGTGGTTTTGGGGGGTGTTTTGGGTACGAGAAAGCCCCCCAACCATCACTGGTTGGGGGGCTTCTCAAGTTGTGTTCGGCGGTGTCCTACTCTCCCACACCCTGTCGAGTGCAGTACCATCGGCGC
>NZ_JASHKO010000040.1:0-232 GCF_030056745.1 Rhodococcus sp. IEGM 1406
GTCGCCGCCCAGCGCTCCGCCTCCACCCCTGCCGAGTCCCCCGCCGTCGGACGCCACCCCGCCCGACCCCGCGCGCGCCCCGGGGCCGCCCGCGGGGGGCCGGGAGGTGCGGCCGGCGTGGGGCGCCCGGGGGGCTGGCGGGCGCGAGCGGGCGCGGCGGCGGCGGGGGGCGTGCGGGGTTGGGCGGTGCGGTGGGGGTGCAGCGGGGGGCGGCGGAGCCGGGTGGGCGGGG
>NZ_JASHKO010000041.1:0-231 GCF_030056745.1 Rhodococcus sp. IEGM 1406
CCGGGATTCCGGGGGCGCCTAGGTGTGGGCGACCGTGTACTCGCGGGGCGCGGCGCGGGCGCTGGGCGGGAGTGGGGGCGCGGCGGGGGCGTGCGGCCGACGTGTGCGCGAGCGCCGCGGGGTTGGCACGCACGGCGTGTGGGGGGGCCCGGGAGGCCGGCGGGGGGTGCGGCGCCATGCGGTGGGGGGGGGTGGCGGGCCGCGAGTCGGGGGCGTCGGGCGGGGCCGCGT
>NZ_JASHKO010000042.1:0-229 GCF_030056745.1 Rhodococcus sp. IEGM 1406
GCCCCAATTCTGTGGGGTCGCAGACGACGGCCCTAACGCGGCGGTTGCGATCGTCCGGCGTGTCCTTGACGGTGAGGTCGACACAGACGACGGTGAGGCCCTGCGCGATCAGTGCGTCGATGACAGCGGTACCCAGGAACCCGTTCACGCCCGTGACGAGTGCGACGGTCATGCCGGTACCGCGTGTCGGGCGCGTCGCTTGGACCAGTTCGTCGCCAGAGCCACCCCG
>NZ_JASHKO010000043.1:0-228 GCF_030056745.1 Rhodococcus sp. IEGM 1406
GGGGTGAGCGGTGTGTCGAAGTGGGCCGGGGGCCCTTTGGGGCCGGGGGGGTGTCGCGTCCGCGGGGGTCGCGCGGCTGAGGGTGACGCGGGGGCGCGGCGGGGTCCGCGTGCGTGGCGGCGGTGTTCGTGGGGCGCGGCTCGGGGGGGGTCCGGGCGGCCCTGGGGAGCCGGGTGGAGTATTGCCGGCGGTGCCCGCGACAGAGGGCGGGCGTGCCGTGCGAGGGGG
>NZ_JASHKO010000044.1:0-228 GCF_030056745.1 Rhodococcus sp. IEGM 1406
CTCCGAGTCTCACCACCGGGCCGGCACCAAACCCGATCCAGCCGATCCGCCCGGCTGTCACGCGGTGCGCACCGGCGCCCCCCCACTGGGGGGCGTCCAGGAAGGCAGCGGCCGGGGCGGGCTGGCGCCGCGGAGGGGGGAGCGCGGCGGAGGGGTGGGCGAGGGGAGGCGGGGTGCGGGCCGGAGTGGGAGGAGAGCGGTGCAGCCGTGGGCGGGTAGGGGGAGTGC
>NZ_JASHKO010000045.1:0-226 GCF_030056745.1 Rhodococcus sp. IEGM 1406
GGGCATGGCCGTTGAGCGGCCGGGGGGGCTCTCGGCGAGCTCGGCGCGTTCGGGGGGCGGCATGACGGGGAGGTCGGGGGCGGGCTTGGTGTCGGCGCCGGCGCGGGTAGCGCGTGTGGTGGCGAGGGCGGCGATGGTCACGCGGTCGGGGGGCCGCGGAGGTCACTACCAGGCACCCCGACAGCGTGACCATCGCAGAAGTCGGGCCCACCCGCGGTCGGGGGTG
>NZ_JASHKO010000046.1:0-226 GCF_030056745.1 Rhodococcus sp. IEGM 1406
TCCTAAGCCGGCCTCTTCCCGCTATCCCGCCGAGCCGGAACCCTCGCCGCGCGCGGCTCCCGCCCTCCACCCGCCCCCGCCGCCCGGCCCCGGGTGGGCCCCGCCCGGCGCGGGAGCGAGCGCGCACGTCCCCATCGCCGGCGCCGGTGCGGCCGCCGTCGCCGATCTCGCTCCGCGCACCCCCCGCCCGCACCGCCCTCGCGACCCGGTCGCAACCGTCTTGCTG
>NZ_JASHKO010000047.1:0-226 GCF_030056745.1 Rhodococcus sp. IEGM 1406
TCGCCGCTGCGCTGCTCGCCGTTCCGCTCGCCCGGGGTTCGCTGCGGTGGGTGGGGGAGGGGCTCGGGATTGGCGGGGGGGGGGGCGAGGGGGCCGGCGGGGGCGAGCCCGGGGCGGGCGGCCCGCCCGGGGGCCGCGGGGGGAGCCGGCGTGGGCCGCTCCCGCGCCCGCGCGGCCTCGCGAGCCCAGGCCAAGCCCCCCCCGGCGCGTGCAGCGCCGCGCAGCG
>NZ_JASHKO010000048.1:0-225 GCF_030056745.1 Rhodococcus sp. IEGM 1406
ATCCTTCGCAATCGTCGGGTACCAGATCGGCGGCCGCGCGGTGGGCGTCGTACCGGTTGGGATGGGGGCGGCGGCCGCCGGAGGGCGGGGGGGCCGGGCTGGGGGGCCGGGGCGGTGGGGGGGGTGGCTCGCGTGTCGCCGGGTCGGGCGACGCGCGCGGGGTCGCGGTGCGGGACCGGGCGGCGGCGCCCCGGCACAGACCACGCGGGGGGGCGGCGGCGCGTC
>NZ_JASHKO010000049.1:0-223 GCF_030056745.1 Rhodococcus sp. IEGM 1406
GCGGGCTTAGGCTGATGCCATCTCTCGACTTGCCCATGGTGGGACCTGCGGGTCCCCAGCAAGGAGGCGGCAATGGCTGTCAAGGACGAGCAGGCCGGATCTGGCCGGTCGAAGCTGTTTCGAACCAAATCGATCGAGCAGTCCATCACGGACACCGACGAGCCGGAAACCAAACTCCGGAAAGCGCTGAACTCCTGGGATCTCACGGTGTTCGGTGTCGCAG
>NZ_JASHKO010000004.1:0-690039 GCF_030056745.1 Rhodococcus sp. IEGM 1406
AACCCCCCACCGCAACCCCCACACCATCCCAACCACCCACCACCAACCCACGCTCGGGCGCACCCAGAATCTCCGTATCACCCACTGGAGCAGTTGGATCCGATACGACGGACCGCAGTAGGCGGACGAAGCGCTCCCCGAACTCGGTGACTGTGGTGCGCTCGAAGATATCGGAGGCATAGGTGAAGGCGGCGTCGAAACCCACCGGGATTCCGTCCTTGCCACGCTTTTCGGAGAGCGACAATTGCAAGTCGAATTTGGCGACACCGATGCCGACTGAAACAACATCGACACCGAGTCCTGGTAGTTCGAGGTGAGGATCTGCGGTGTTCTGAAATTCCAACAGAACCTGGAAGAGCGGTGAATGAGATGGTGAACGCTCCGGAGCAACTGCATCGACGACTCGCTCGAACGGCACCTCGGTTTGCCCGAACGCTGCCAGATCAACTTCGCGAGTTCGTGAAAGGATTTCCTCGAAAGTCGCGGCGGTATCAACGGCGGTTCGCAGGACGACCGTGTTGACGAACATCCCGACCAGATCGTCGAGGACTTGCTCGGCGCGCCCTCCCACCGGAGTGCCGATCGCTATGTCCGGCGAGGCGCTCAGCCGTGCCAACAGAACGGCCAGCACTGCGTGCATCACCATGAACGGTGTCACGTTGTGATTCCGAGCGAGTTCGAGGAGGTCACTGTGCACGTCTGCGGGCACCGAGAATCGGACCGATTCACCGCGCATGGATCGTTCCGCCGGCCTCGGTCGATCCAGCGGAAGGTCGATCACGTCAGGTAGACCGGACAGGGTGGACGTCCATTGGTCCAACTGCTTCGCCTGGAGCGTGTCCGGATCGGCGTCACTGCCGAGCAGTTCGATCTGCCATTGGCTGTAGTCGGCGTACTGCACAGGCAAAGGCGGCCAGTCCGGTGCCCGACCGGCAGCCCGCGCCGCGTAGGCGCGGGTCAGGTCGCGGGCCAGCGGCTCGAGTGATGCTCCATCCGCCGAAATATGGTGAACCACCAACGCGAGGACATGAACGTCCCGAGTGATTCGAAAAAGGGAGCCGCGCACGGGCGCGTTCGCGCTCACGTCGAACCCCTCGCGAGCGAGATCGGCGACGCGCCCGTCCAAGGCTTCCTCGTCAACCGATACTTCCCACGCCATCTTCGACGTCACACGTTCCGAAGGAACCACGACCTGATGTGGACCGTCGACCGACGCCGGGTAGACGGTGCGAAGCGATTCATGTCGATCGACAACATCTCCCATCGCGAGTTTCAGCGCAGCCACATCCAACGCCCCTGACAGTCGGACCACCATCGGGATGTTGTAGGCCGGGGACGACGTGTCGAACTGATTGACAAACCACAGGCGTTGTTGCGCCAGAGACACCGGAATCTTGTCCCTGTACGAATGTGCCTGCAGGATTGGACGCTTCGAACGCGAGGGATCAACGCCGGAGGACTTCGCGTCACGCACGTGGAGAGCCAGTGATTCGATCGTCGGTGCTTCGAACAAAGTCCGCACCCCGAAATCGATTGCTTCAGCGGCATTGACTCGTGCGATCAGCTTTGTGGCGATCAATGAGTTCCCACCCAGCTCGAAGAAGTCGTCACCCGCACCCACCGCCTCAGCACCTAGAACGTCGGCAAAAATCTCGGCCAGCAGTAGTTCTTCGGCGCCCTCGGGCGGTCGAAAGTTGTCCGACCGAGCATCGAACCGAGGTGCCGGTAAGGCAGCGCGATCGACCTTTCCCGATGGAGTTACCGGCAACTCGTCGAGAAGAACAAAGGCCGCAGGAACCATGTACGAGGGCACACGGCTCGCGGCGTACTGCGTCAGATCGGCCGTCGAGAGCGCACTTCCGCCGGCAGGCACGACGTACGTGGTAATCATCGTTGTACCGGAGGGAGCCGCACGCGCCACGGTAACTGCATTCTCGACCTGCGGACACGACTGCACGACGCTGTCGATTTCCCCGAGCTCGATACGGAATCCGCGAACTTTCACCTGGAAATCGCTGCGACCGACGTACTCGAGTGCACGGCCACGGCGCCGCCGCACCAAGTCCCCCGTTCGATACATCCGCCGGCCCGGGAGACCGAACGGGTCGGCCACGAATCGTCCTGCGGTCAACGCATACTTCCGGTGATATCCACGTGCGAGCGCGTCTCCCGAGATGTACAGCTCGCCCACAACACCGTCGGGGACGGGGTGCAATCGCTGATCGAGCACGATCTCCTCGAAACCGCGGAGCGGACCGCCCACTGTGATGTTCTCCGACGACACCATCGGCTCGCCGATGTTCGACATGACGGTGGTCTCGGTCGGCCCGTAGGCATTGCACAGCCGTCGGCCGGGAGCCCACCGCTGCACAAGATCCGGCGGACAGGCCTCACCACCGACCACCACGTCGCCGAAGTCCGAAAGGCCCTCGGGCGAAACTGTTCCGAGCGCCGCAGTAGTGACAAAACCATGCGTGACACGCTGGGATTCGAGGAAGCGAGACAGCTCGTCACCGCCGTAGATCGTGCTCGGTGCAATCACCATGGTCGCTCCGGCCCCGAAAGCCAGCAGGTATTCGAAAATCGAGGCGTCGAAACTCGGGGTCGAGAAGTGCAATGTTCGCGCATCCTGGGTCGCACCGAACCGCGAACGCTGTTCGGCAGCAAGCGCTTCCAGTCCACGATGCGAAACCGTCACCCCCTTGGGGAGTCCGGTGGAACCCGAAGTGTAGATCACGTATGCGGGATTGTCGGGCCGGATCGGGTGCACCCGATCGACATCGGAGATGGAGCGCACGGACAGCTGTGCAAGTCGGCCACGGAACTCAGCGTCGTCGATTGCTATCCAGGAAATCGAATCCGGCAAACGATGAAGTTCGGAAACGACCGTGAGCCCCAGTACGGCGCCGGAATCGTTCAGCATGAAGCGAACACGTTCACCCGGATAGGTCGGATCCACCGGCACGAATGCCGCGCCGGCTTTGGTCACCGCCAACATCGCGACAACCGATTCGATCGAACGCGTCAAACCCAGCGCCACACTGTTTTCCGGACCGATGCCGCGGTCGATCAAGACTCGGGCCAACTTCGACGAACGCTCGTCGAGTTCTCGATACGTCAACTCGCCATCGAGATACGACAGGGCCACGCCGTCGGGGTGTGTGCGCGCCGCACCGTCGAACAGTTCGGCCAGGGTGCGGTGCGAAGCGCGAGGGTCACTGCGGACAGGCTGCATCGCGGATCGCTCGTCGTCGGACAAGATGTCGATGTCGCCGACCATCGTTGCCGGATCTGTGGTGACGGATTCCAGGACGCGCGCGAACCGCAAACCGAGACCACGTACCGTCTCGGCGTCGAACAGGTCGGTGGCAAACGCGAGCGTCACCGTGATTCCGGACGGCGTACCCACCTCGTCGAACAGTTCGACTGCAGACACTCCGAGATCGAAGCGGCCGAGGTCGGGAGGGTGCTCGTCAGCGCTGGCGACGGACTCGAACGTCACCTGTACAACCGGCGCATACGCAGGTACATCCTCCACCTCGAGCGACTCCGCCACCTGCTCGAGCCGTATCCCACTGTGCGGCAGTGCAGTACTTCGGACCTCGACGACACTGCCCAAGAGCGCCGTGAACGGCGTCTCCAGATCGATGCGACTCCGGATGGCAACGATGTTCGCGTCGGATCCCGTCGGCGTACCGATTACCACGTCCGAAGCCCCGGACAATCGGCTCACCACAAGCGCGAAGCCCGTATGTAGGACCGCGCGTGTGTCCGTCCCGAGATCACTCGCCATTTCTGTAATCCGCGCGTGGGTGTCGGCGGCGATCACGACCTCAACCTGTGCACTGTCCAGCGATTGCGTTGCAGGCCTGGGTCGATCGAAGGGAAGTTGCAACAGTTCGGGCGCCCCGGTGAGCTCATGTCTCCAATATTCGAGGTGCCGCACTTCGCGTTGTCGTCGCTCGCCCTCCCGGGCCGTCGGGCCGTGAATGTCTGCGAGCTCGGCACCGGAATCAGACGCGATCAACTCTTCCAACAAGCCGACAAAATTCCGGTGGTGCTCGCGTAAACCCGCCTCCTCGTATCGGATCGGGTTTGCCCGGAAGTCGACACGCAGCCTGTCGCCGCTCGGATACACGTTGACCAGAAGGTCTTCCACCGGCCCGGAGGTGACGATGTGATACTCCCCAACGACCTCGCCCAACTGCACCTCCTGGCGAAACAGCATGACGTTGACCATGGGTCCGGCATATGAGTCTTCGCCTTCCAGACCGCTCGTCACGCCTGCGTCCCGACGGATGTCGTCGAGGCTGCAGCGCTGGTGCCGCAATGCACCCATGAGCTCATGCTGGACCTGGGCGAAGAGTTCACCGACGGTGTCGACGGCTGCGATGCTGATGAGCAGCGGCGCGACGTTCACCATCATGCCGCCCGAGTCCCGCAACACCGCCGTAGTCCGTCCGGACATCGGAACATGAATCTGGACAGTCTCTTTCGCCGTCATTCGCGAGAGGTACAACGCGAGCGCAGCGATGACCGTTGCAGCGTGGTTCTCGGATTCGTGGAGAAGGGCACAGCTCCGGTCCGACATCAGTGTGCTTTCGAGTCGGCTCTCGATGTGTGCGGGCCCAGAAGCCTCCGCCAAGCTGGATCCGGCACCGACTGTATTGCGCCCTGCCCAGTACTCACGGTCGGCAGCGAATCGATCCGACTGTCTGTACCGCTCGTCGATGTCGTACAGCGTGCGCAGTGTCGCGGCACGACTCGGCTGCAGATCTTTTCTCGCCGCCGAGGCCGAGTACCGATGCGCAATGCGGTTCATCATGGTCATGGCACCGAAACCGTCGAGCGCGACATGATGGATACGGCTGTACCACAGATAGTGCGCGTCACCCACGCGCAGCACAGCGGTCGCGACGATTCCGTCGACTGCCAGGTCGAGCTGCGTCCGGCAATCTCGACGCATCCACTCGAGCGCAGCCTCGAAGGGATCCTCGGTCCAGCGGAAGTCGACCAAACCGACCGAGATTTCGGCCTTCTCGTCCACGTACTGCATCGGCTGACCATCGACCTCGATCACTTTGAGCATGGGAGATTGAAACTCGTAAGCAACTGCCCGCGTTTCGCGATCCAGTAATTCGACGTCGAGTTCGCCGCGCAACTCCACGTAGTGCGCTATCAGAATCGGGACTTCGGGATCGAATTGCTGAGCGAACCAGGTTGCCCGTTGGGCGGCCGAGAGCGGAAAGAGGGTCTCATCGAAAGGGTCGGTCCGTCTTACCTCGAGAGGTTTCACAGCGCCCCGCCCCGCATGATCTCCGCGGCCGCCGAGTGCGTAGCCGCGTCCGAATCAACAGCGCGAAAGCAAGAGGCTGATCGCGCCTCTCAAGCAGTCGTACCCAGAATCGGCAAGCACATGCACGGACCACCAGGTGATGTCACGTACGTATCGCTCATGTTTCACGTGCCCGATATGCACTAAAAGTGTGAATGTGTCCCGTCACCTCGGTAATGTCCCACTCCGAGACGACACATCCCCCGAGGGGAGCAGGCGCATGGACATCACCACCATTACCGACGTGATACGCCGACCACCGGATCGCCCAGGGGACGTGTGGCGTCCCGGCGACGCCTGGCTCGCGGGAGGAACGTGGCTGTTCTCAGCGGAACAACCCGACACGCGTCGACTGGTCGACCTCACCGCGCTCGGTTGGACACCACTGGAGGTCGGCGCGACTCATTTCAGTGTCGGAGCTACGTGCACCGTTGCCGAACTGTATGCGTTTGTCCCGCCGGACAATTGGCGTGCGAGTCCGCTTATTCGCGTCAGCTGCGAGTACTTCCTCTCGTCTTTCAAGGTGTGGAATTCGGCCACCGTAGGCGGCAACATCTGTATGTCGCTTCCCGCCGGACCGATGATCACCCTGGCAGTTGCACTCGAGGCTACTTTCACGCTGTGGGCCACCGCCGGAACAGTGAGGACCGTCGACGCGTGCGACTTCGTGACCGGTGACCACCAGAATGTCCTGGAGCCGGGCGAAGTTCTTCGGAGCATCGAGTTCCCGGTGCACGCGCTCACCAAACGCCACGCCCAGCGCCGCTTCAGTCTCACGCACCTCGGCCGTTCGACGATCTTCATGATCGCGACACAGACTCCGGGAGTCGACGACTTTCACCTCACCATCACCGCCGGCACTACGCATCCGATCCGGCTGACGTTCGACGCGATGCCGGACGAGCACTCTCTGCGACGAGCGGTCGACTCCATTTCGGCCGACAGTTGGTTCGACGATCCCAACGGAACCCCCGACCACCGCCTGCACCTCGCCCGTCACTACGCCGACGAGCTCCGAATCGAACTCACGGGGAGCCAGTCATGAGCTACACGGTGAACGACCGGAAGTTCGACGAGGAACCGTTCCCAGGACAGTGCCTCCGGACGTTTCTTCGACACCTCGGACACCACGGGGTGAAGAAGGGTTGCGACGGCGGGGACTGCGGGGCGTGCACAGTGTGGCTCGACGGAGCGCCGATACACAGCTGCATCACGCCCGCCTTTCGCGCCGACGGTCGCGCGGTGACCACGATCGAGGGACTCGGTACGCCCGAAGATCTCCATCCGATTCAGCAACAGTTCCGGGATGCACCCGGCTTTCAGTGTGGGTTCTGCACCGCCGGAATGATCATGACCTCCGCGGCGCTCACCGACGCGCAGAAAGAAGACTTGCCGCGAGCGCTCAAGGGAAACCTGTGCCGCTGCACCGGTTACCGATCCATCGAAGACGCGGTCAACGGTGTCGGCTCTGTCGAAGTTGCCCTCCCCGGACAGGCGGTCGGGACCAGCGTCGGGGCGCCGGCGGCCACCGACGTCGTGACCGGCCGAGCCGAATACACTATGGACACCGCGATCGACGGCATGCTGCACCTGAAAGTGCTGCACTCGCCCCACGCGCATGCACGCATCACCTCCATCGACACCACCGAGGCGCTCGCCGTCCCCGGTGTCCATCGCGTATACACCTGGAAAGACGTGCCGCGCAAGCTCTTTACCACGGCAATTCATACCGACCACCTTGTTGATCCGGACGACACGTACATCCTCGACAACGTCGTGCGGTTCGTGGGTCAGCGTGTGGTGGCCGTCCTCGCCGACTCCGTCGTCGCTGCGGAAGAAGGCCGTCGGAAGGTGAAGGTCGATTACGAGATCCTGCCTTCCGTGTTCGATCCGGAAGAGGCCGTGGCCGACGGCGCTCCAGCCCTGCACGGATCCGACGATCCCTTTGTTCGAGATCCCGAGCACAACATCCTGCTCGAACTTCACGGTCATGTGGGCGACGTCGAGGCCGGGTTCGCCGAGGCCGACGTCATCCACGAAGGCACCTACTTCTCGCCGCGAGTGCAGCACGCACATCTCGAGACGCACGGTTCGATTTCATGGATGGAAGACGGACGCCTTCACGTTCGCACAAGTTCGCAGTCCCCCTCCATCGCCAAGGTCAAACTCGCCCATCTCTTCGACCTCCGCCCGGATCAGCTGCGCGTGTTCTGCAAACGCGTGGGCGGCGGGTTCGGAGGAAAACAGGAAGTGATCAGCGAAGATCTGGTGGCGCTCGCCACCCTGGACACCGGTCGTCCCGTCTGCCTCGAATTCACCCGAGAAGAAGAGTTCACCACCGCGTCGCCGCGTCATCCGATGAAACTCACAATCAAGCTCGGAGCAAAGTCGGACGGGACACTCACCGCCTTCCACTATCGCAACGTCTCGAACACCGGTGCATACGGAAACCACGGCGGAGAGACACTCTTTGCCGGCGGCGCGGCAGTCTCGCTCTATCGCTGTGCGAACAAGAAGTTCGATGCGTATTCCGTGTACACCAATAACGTCCCGAGCGGCGCTTTGCGTGGGTACGGGATGACTCAACCGGCCTTTGCCGTGGAATCGGCCATGACCGAATTGGCCATCGCGCTGAACATGGATCCGCTCGAACTGCGTCGACGCAATATCGTCCGACCGGGCGATTCGCTCGTCGCACTCGAAGACGGCCCGGACGACGTGATCTTCACCGAAGACGGACTGGGGCAATGCATCGATCTGATCGACGCCGCGTTGAAGCGCCAACCGGTTCCCTCGCTCGGAGACGATTGGCTGATCGGCACCGGTACCGCCAGTTCACTACATGAGACCGCGCCACCCACCGAGCACATTTCCGAGGCTTGGCTCACCCTCGGCGAAGACTGTGTATACGAACTTGCCATCGGCACAGTCGAATTCGGTGAGGGAACTTCTACGGCCCACGTGCAGATCGCCGCGAATCAGCTGGGCACAACACCGTCACGTGTACGAATCATTCAGTCGGACACCGACCGAACCGGTTTCGACACAGGCGCTTTCGCCAGCGCCGGCCTGTTTGTCGCTGGGAACGCGGTACTTCGCGCGTCGAATGCGCTCCGCGATCGACTACTGGCCTTCGCCGCACATCACACCGGCGTCTCGATTGACCTGTGCTCGATGGACGACGACAAGATCGTCTGCGGTAGTACTCGATTAACACTGCAAGAGTTACTCGAGGCTGCACGCCCGCGCGGGATCCGATTCACCGAAGCACGGAAAGCGTACGGGTCGCCGCGCAGCGTGGTGTCCAACACTCATGGCTTCCGGATCGCCGTCCATCGCATCACCGGCGAGATCCGCATCCTCTACAGTGTCCAAGCCACCGACGCTGGGGTGATCATCAATCCGGCGCAGGTGCGGGGACAGATCGAAGGTGGCGTCGCCCAGGGCATCGGCTTCGCACTCACCGAGAACTTCCACGTAGACGCAAACGGCGCGATGATGAACCCGAATCTACGTAACTACCGGATCCCGACCTATGCAGATGTCCCACGCACCGAGGTGATCCTCGTCGAGTCATCAGACTCCGTCGGCCCGCTCCGCTCCAAGGGCATGGCGGAGTGCTGCATCAATCCGGTTGCCCCTGCTTTGGCGAACGCACTGCAGGATGCCACCGGGTCACGATTCCGGTCACTACCGCTCACACCGGAACGCATCTACTCAGGCCTGAACCGATGACCGCGAACACGTCGGCGGACAGCGCCGCTACGGTCATCATCGGCCAGCGAGTGCGTGCCGGACTGGAGAAAGAATTCGAGGTCTGGCAGAAAGACCTCAACCGGGCGGCCGCAGATTATGCAGGCTTCCTCGGGGCAGAAATCGCGGCTCCGACGCCCACCCAACCTGATTGGGTGATCGTGTACCGATTCGACTCCATCGCTCATGTTCAAGCGTGGATCAACAGCGCGACGAGGCAAGACTACCTCGACAGCGGTCGTCAGTTCTTCGACGGCCCGGCCACGCAGCAGGTAGTGAGCGGCGGGATCAGACCTCCGGACCCACTGCTGACTGTCGTAGTGACGCACCGAGTAGGTGACGACAGTATCGACGAGTTCCTTGCCTGGCAGGATCGCCTTCGGGAGGTGGAGAGTGCTTTCGACGGATTCCGCGGCACCGAACTGTTTCGCCCAGTCGACGGTGTGCAGGATGAGTGGACCCTGCTGTATCGCTTCGACAATGCTGCCCATCTCGACACGTGGCTGACTTCCCCTGAGCGACAACAGCTTCTCGCCGAGGGTCGCAAGTTCCACGACTTCGAACTGCGAACCGTGGACAATTCGTTCGGCAGTTGGTTTGCCTTCGACGAGAACGGAAACGAGGCCCCTCCACCTTCGGAGACAAAAACCTCGATCGCGGTCTGGGTCGGTCTCTACCCGACTGTCGTCTTGCTAACTTTGGCGCTGTCACCGCTGAAGCTGCCACTCTGGCTCGGATTGTTGATCGGCAACCTGTTGTCGAGCTTCATCATGAGTTTCTTCACGATGCCGTACTACGTGAATCGGCTCCTGCACCGTTGGCTGCGTCCACCTCCGGGGATTCCTGTCGCAAAAACCAACGCGCAAGGGGCGGCGATCGTCGCTGCGGTGACCGTGTTCTGGGTGGTCGTCTTCTATCTGGTGACTACTCAGTTCTGGTCGCTGCCTTGAACTCTCCGGTACACGAAAATGCCAGCGTATGCCCCGGGGCATTATTCCGACGGCCTTCACACCCCGGAAACGCACACCCACCATCATGCACCGCCAACGCCCGCCGCTGCGGAACCGTCGCCGTTCTCACTTCCCTACCGCACTCGAGCCGAACACCATTCTCGTCCAACAAGATCCGAGGACCGTGCAATCGCACGCCAACATCCGTGTCGCCACTGATCGGTCCCACCCAATCCGTCCACGCGAACCCCAGTTCCCAATTCGTCGAACCATGCAACCACTGCGCGATCGCCGCGCACAGGTGGATTATGGAATGCTGGCGCCGAATTCTGTCCGACGTCAACCTCGACTGCTGGAGCACTGTACAACTTTCGATTGATGCGCTCCGTCCACGGTGAACCGTAGTGTGACCCCGTGACGGAAAACGCATCGGCCTCAGCGCTCTCTCCTGCCCCACGCATATCCAAGTGGTGGAGCCTCGTCGTACTCGCGCTGGGCCTGGCGATGATCGTCATGGACGGCACTATTGTGGCCGTCGCCCTCCCGACAATCATCGACGACCTGCACCTGAACATTACTGACGCACAGTGGGTGAACTCGCTCTACGCGATCGTGTTCGCCGCGCTATTGCTGACCACTGGCAACCTCGGCGATCGCCTGGGCCGGCGCAATATTTTCCTCGTCGGCATCGCTCTGTTCCTCGCCGGCAGCCTCTGGGCGGCCAAGTCCGGGAGCGCCGAGATGCTCATCTCCGCGCGTGCACTGCAGGGCGTTGGTGGCGCGTGCATCCTCCCGTCCACACTTTCGACAGTCAACGCGACCTTCCGCGGAAAGGATCGGGCCGCCGCATTCGGTGTCTGGGGGGCGGTCATGGCCGGCGCCGCCGCACTCGGCCCGCTGCTCGGCGGCTGGCTTACCAGCTCGTTCAGCTGGCAGTGGATCTTCTACGTCAACATCCCCATCGGCCTTGTATTGATAGTCGCAGCGCTGGTTGTGATCCCCGAGACCCGCTCCGGCGACTCCCGCCCCGGCTTCGACGTGGATGGGCTATTGCTCAGTGCGATCGGCTTCGGTGCACTCGTCTTCGCGATCATCGAGGGCAGCACCCTCGGCTGGTGGAAGCCACTCAAAGACTTGAGCCTCTTCGGTATGACGTGGTCTGCGGACATGCCCCTCTCGATCGTGCCGATCCTGCTACTCCTGGCTGCCGTAGTGTTGACGCTGTTCGTGTTCTGGGAACGCCACCGTGCCAGAGTCAATCGGTCCGCACTTCTAGATCTGCACATGTTCTACACCCCCACCTTCAGCTGGGGGAACATCGCCGCGATGATGATCGCGGTCGGCGAGTTCGGCTTGATCTTCGCGCTGCCGCTGTTCCTGATCAATGCCATCGGCCTGAGCACCCTCGGCGCCGGCTTCGTACTGGCAACGATGGCAGCCGGCGCCTTTCTCTCCGGCACCATGGCCCGTCACCTGGCGGCTGCGATCGGTGCAGCCGGCACAGTCGTTGTCGGCGTCGTCCTCGAGATCATCGGCGTGTTGGCACTCGTACTCGTCATCAGCGCGGACGTCTCCCCTGTCACGGTCGGTGCAGTGCTCGTGATCTACGGTGTCGGCCTCGGCCTGGCGTCCGCGCAACTTACCAGCACCGTGTTGTCCGATATACCGGTAGACCTGTCCGGGCAGGGCTCCGCCACGCAGAGCACCGTTCGACAGATCGGCTCGGCGCTCGGCTCCGCAGTCGTCGGCGCGGTCCTGTCGATCGGACTGGCCCACTACCTCGGCAGTATCCAGGGTCCCGCGGAGAACTTCACCGACGCCACCCGAGAATCCGCGGGCGGCGCGATCGCCGGCCTACGCGCGAGTCACGGCCCCGACGAGGTCATCCATCAGTTGTCCGAGGCCTTCGCCTCAGCCACTCAATGGGCGATGGTCGCAGCGATCGCATTCCTCGCCCTCGGCCTAGCGGCGTCTCTGCGGGTACTGCGGGTCACACGCCAGGAGAGCTCGACAGATGACTCGACGGGCGAAGACGAGCCGCTAACCGATCCCACCTGTACCGACGTCTGACCGCATCTCCTGGAATCAAAGGTCCACGGGGTGCTCGACATTGACGCGCAGCACTCGCGGAAACGAGCCGGTGCCCCGTCCGGCCGACGGTTGCACGAGGTCGCTGATTCGAGACGGCATCCCGTTTCGGGGATTAGTGTTGATACGAAATCTTTCGATGTCGACAAGCCTGCCACCATCTGATTCGACGCGCACTCGCACAGAGCACCAGTGGCTCGAACGCGGAACATCATCGATGCAATCGCACGGAGTCGGGTCAGGTGAGCTGATGACGTCAATGACCGGTCGACATACCACCCACCGGGGGATGAGTCTGGGCTGCGCCGTTCGCTTCGAGGTTGTCGAAACCCAGATCTTGCAGGTAGCGGGCTACGGAGTCGAGTCGCCGGGTTCGGTCCGGATGGATGCTATGTACGGCGATCTTCAGCGCCAACCTGAGGCAGGTCAGCATCATTCGCCGCAGATTGACTTCCACTCGCCGGCTCAGTTGCCTTCGGGGCCGCACTTGCATGTTCGGGTCTGGTGTTCAGTGTCCTGGCCGCTGTGTCGGCCTAAGTCAGTGCGAGTGCGCTCCCGTGGTTCTGCCCTTGGGTTGGGCCATTCGAATCCAGCCTTACGTCGACGAACGCTGGGGGCGCTCGCACCGAGCGTCTTCGCGGCAGCAACGCCTACCTGATCGACGTACGCTTTGCTGCCTCGACGAAACGTAGGCACTGGCCTGATCACGCAACGTGAAAGAGCAACTCTGGCATCGCCAAGTCTCAACGGCACTTTCGTGTTTGCATGGCGAATGCAGCGCGGAACACTTCCAACGTGAATCATGGGACTGGGACTCTGGGGCCTACAGATCGAAGCGCCACACAAAGCGTCAATGGACAGGTAGAGAACAGTCGGACTATCCGAGACCTCATCGTGCGCGTGGGCGCGTCCTCTCCGTTCGAGAAGCCCTTCATCGGTTACGCATTCGTCTTTTGCTGGGCATTGCGCCGCGGCGCATTCGGTGTTCGCGTCGATGCGACTGTACACCGCGGAAATGCGCAGCGCGTTGAACCGGTTACCGCTGGGGGTGTCGGCCGAATCCGGTGGGAGTGAGTCACATCGCCTATGGCTCGATCGGTTCCACAATTGCCCCTCCCTCACCGGAATCGCTGCTGGAGTGACTTTCGGAATGACAGTCGGAGGTGTAGTCGGCACCGCACCTGGCGACGTCGGCGCCACCTCTGTCAAGTTACCGGCACGTTCAACTGCCCGAGCCGATGCTCGATCTCGAACCATTACACACGCCCAAGCTGTCAGTACGACGTTGTCACCGTGGCGTCTGTGTGCCGAGACCCAAGTGCCAGCACGGCTCTAAACCCTTCGGAGACGGCTGTCATCAATGCGGGTTGGTCCGGAACTGCTCTCACGTCGACGTTGATCCCGACACACACGTGCGAGGCGTAAGACATCAAAGTCGCGTTGAAAGCCGATCCGAGGGTAGGACTGAATGCGAATTGGCGAATTATCCGCGCACCGGCGAGGTACAACGGTGTCGAAGAACCAACGACGTTGGATGCAACAAAATCCATGTGCTTGAGCATGTCGCCTGTGACCGCGACCGGCAGCAAGTTCAGCATTCTGGCCAAGTGAGGAGATAACGGAATCGCCGGCTCGTTCCGCCAACTTTCTACGATGATGTGAACACGACGGATCAATTTCTCCGGATCTGCAATATCGACCGGAAGAGCAAACCTTGCAAGCGTGATTCGGTTGCCTCCCAGCGGATCACGACTGTCACGCAGACTGATCGGCAATGTCACCATCAGTTGATTCGGTACGTCACCGTGGCCTCTGTGGTAGCCGGCCATGCCCAGTAGAAGTGCAGCCAAGAACGCGTCGTTTACCGAGCATTGTGTGCCCGCCGCTGCAGCGGTCAGTGCCGCCACCGGAAATTCGATCACACCGAAACCACGGCGCGTACTCCGAGCAGTCATCACTGGCGACATCGTTCGGGTCGTCGGTCGCGTCATACGCGCCGTCGATCCGAAGATTCGCACGACGTCGTGCATCGTAGCTGCGGGATGGCGCACTGCGTGCGCGGCACTTCGGGCCACCGCTTCGGCCATCGCCGCACGTGAGTCTCCTGGTGTGGAACGAACAACAGGTGGCCTGAATTCGTGGCCGTCCTGACTTGATCCGCCAGCCCGCGTGTCATCGGTAATCTCGCGTGTCAGTTGCATACCCCCGACCCCGTCGGTCAAGGAATGATGAACTTTGACTACCAGCGCTGTTGCACCGTCGCCTAGCCCATCGAGCACGGTGAGCTCCCATAACGGACGATCTTTGTCGAAGGCTGCCATCCCGCTCATGCGGGCAAAATCCAGGACGCCTTTCCACCCACCTGGTGGTGGCACGGAAGACCTTCGAAGGTGCCAACTCAGGTCGAAGTCCGCGTCATCCACCCAAAGTGGTGGACTCCACGGAAACTGTCGCGCAACCGCTTTGCACCTGAAGATCGGAACTACGTCGATGGCGTGGTTCATCGCGGCGGTCAATCGTTCGTGATCCGGGAGCCTGTCCAGCACGATGATCGAGACGATTGTCGAGCGGAGGACCGGATCGGCCTCCATCCGCCAAGACATCAGGTCGGTCTGCGTCATCGATCGCGCGTTTGCGCCGCTCATGGCCACTCGATTCACTCGTCGGCATAATCCTTCAAGGATTGGCGATTCTCAAGGCCTCAATCGAACCTCGTCAACGCCTGGAACGGTCGAAGCAAGTGCAGTCACGACACCTCGCTCGGGATCATCGTCGGAAATCCCACTGACTGTCAGTATTCCGTCGACATAACCCACTGCCCATCGGTCGGGCCCGCCATAGACGTCAAGTCGATGGCGCACTTCGTCAGCGATCCGATCGGGGTCCAGGGCCAGCAGTCCGATCAAATCCTGGCGGGTCACCACTCCGATTACGTCCCTCTCACGAACGATCGGAACCGCGCGCAGCCCAGAACGCAGCACCTCGGATGCGATGTCGTTGACCACGACATCTTCGGTCATTGCCACCACGGGTTGCGTCATCACGTCAGCGACGGATTGTTCGGTCGACTCGGTCGGGTGTTCCTGTGACAGTCGTTCGAACCCACTTCTGAGAAGATCACCTTCGGACACGATCCCGACCAGTCGCTTCTGCTCGTCGACTACTGGGAGTGCCGAAAAACCTGACCGCGCAATCTCTCGTAGACAGTCACCTACACTTCGGGCCTGATCGATTGTCGTCACAGGGCTACTCATGATGTCTCGTGCACGCATGACAATTCTCCTCTGATTATCCCGCTGGACGTCCGATCTCGCGAACGCAGGAATGCGACGAACCGATGTCCCCAGCGTGACAAACATCGACCGTGAACCGGAAGTGTCTTCGGCATCCTGCGCACTGGAAATCGGCCCCGAGCGGAGTGACTTCCGCCTCTGTAGACCTGATGCGGGAAAGGGTTTGCTGAACACTGTCGCTCGCTAACCCACGCGCATAGCACTCGGACAGGAGAGCTCATGAAAGCGAGTTCCATAGATGCCAGACGTCGGTGGGTAGTACCGATCGACGCCGTCGGACCCGAAGACGCACCGACCGTCGGCGGCAAAGCCGCGAATCTCGGCGAACTGAGGCGATCGAACTTTCCGGTTCCGCCGGGGTTCGTAATCACCACCTGCGGCTATCTCGACGCCATGGAAGCTTCCGGGTTGAGAGACGACCTGAAATCAGGGGAACTACCGTCTACCCGCAGCGCCGAGGAGGCAGTCACAGCATCACTCGTGCCCAAAGCACTGCAAGAGCAGATCATCGACGCCTATCGCGCGCTGGGGCCTTCAGGTACGCGAGTAGCGGTCCGTTCGTCCGCTCCCGCAGAAGACGCGTCCGATACCTCGTACGCAGGCATTCACGAAAGTTTCACAAATGTCGCCGGTGACGAAGGCTTGATCGATGCCGTACGGCAGTGTTGGGCATCGTTATGGTCGGATCGAGCATTGTCGTACCGCAACCTCCAAGGCGTTGCGGACGAGCCGTCGCTGGCAGTCGTCGTCCAACTGATGGTCGACTCGGACCAATCGGGAGTCGTATTCACTGCCGACCCGCGCACCGGTGCGCGGGACCGCATGGTCATCGAAGCTGCCACTGGCTTGGGGGAAGTCGTAGTGGGTGGACAGGTGGAACCAGACACTTACGTAGTGTCGAAACCTGACTTCGACATCATCGATGTACATATCGGTTCACAGGCATTCGCGATCTCGCTGTCCGAAGGGACTGAAAAGGCGTCGGAAATACCTCTCTCACAACGCGAACACCAGATCCTTACCGACGACCAGATCCACCAGCTCGCAGCATTGGCCGCAGCCGTGGAAGAACACTACCGGCGACCACAAGACCTCGAATTCGCCTACAGCGGAGGACAACTGTGGCTGGTCCAGACACGCCCGATCACCACCCTTTCCGAGCAACCGGAAGCACTGGCCGAAGCCCAACACGACGCCGGCGAAAAAGCACGTGTCCTCGCCCAGGGATTGGGCGCCGGGCCGGGAACTGCTACCGGACGCGTCCGAGTCCTGCGTTCGGTGGCCGACGGTCGTGATTTGGTCGACGGCGAAATACTGGTGGCCCCGATGACGCGACCGGATTGGTTACCGGTTCTCCGACGAGCCGCAGCCATCGTCACCGACGGCGGCGGCATTACCTGCCACGCAGCTATCGTGGGCCGCGAACTCGGCCGACCGGTTGTCGTTGGAACACGCACGGCAACAAAGGATCTTGCAGACGGGACTTTGATCACAGTCGACGGAACTGCAGGAACGGTCATTGCTGCAGATTCCGCAACCGCCGACTCCTCGAAAAATGCGACCACCACCATGCCGAGGACAATGTCGACACCCCGTCCGACAACCGCGACATCCGTCTACGTGAACCTGGCGACTCCTGAAGCTGCAGAACGGACAGCCGACACAGACGTCGACGGAGTAGGGCTCTTGCGAGCTGAATTCCTGATCATGGACGCTCTTGAAGGGCTGCATCCCCACACGATGATCGCCCGAGGTCTCCACGGAGAGTACGTGGCCAAAATGTCTTCTGCCCTGTCACGTATTGCCGCCGCTTTCGGAGCCCGACCGGTCATCTATCGCGCAATAGACCTCCGCACCAACGAGTTTGCACATCTTGAAGGTGGTGACATCGAACCCCACGAAGACAATCCCATGATCGGCTACCGGGGCTGTTTTCGCTACGTGCGGGAACCGGAATTGTTCGCGCTCGATCTCGATGTCATCGCCGAAACGCGAAAGAACTATCCGAACGTGCATTTGATGATTCCGTTCGTTCGGACCGAATGGGAGCTCGCGCGCTGTTTGGCACAATTGGATGCCCACCCTCTCGGGGCGGATCACCGGATGCTTCGATGGGTGATGGCTGAGATACCCTCGGTTGCCTATTGGATTCCCAGGTACGCGGCAATGGGCATCGACGGAGTGTCGATCGGCACCAACGATCTCACTCAACTGGTGCTGGGAGTCGACCGGGATTCGGAGATTTGCCAAGAACTCTTCGACACCATGGATCCTGCCGTTCTCGAAACCATCGACACCATCATCGAGCGTGCCACCCTCGCGGGCATGACGACCTCACTGTGCGGACAGGCAGTGTCAACCAATCCTGCTCTGGCCGAACACCTCGTGAGGCAAGGCATCACGTCGGTTTCCGTGACCCCCGACGCAGTTGACACCGCTCGCCATGCAATCGCGGTCGCTGAACGACGCATCCTCCTCGCCCGAGCTCGTTCGGGTTGACGCCGAAATCCGAGTCGCTGGCTTGACTGAGTATCGGAACCTAGTCGGGTCGGATCACTCCCCGATCTGCTCCTGCACGAATCCGTTCATAGAAGACCTCCACGTCGGCTGGTGAACACGGTGCCGTCCCTGGGGTCTTCAACATCGCGGCCCCGGCTGCAACACCGAACCGAACCGCATCCATCAGCGAACGCTGATGGATGAGCGAATACACCATGCCCGCAACCATGCTGTCCCCCGCGCCCACACCACTGATCGATACGACGTCCACCGACGGCACACACTCACACATGTCGGCAGTCACCAGCAAGGCTCCAGCGGCTCCAAGCGAAACGACCACCACCTCCGCAACCTTCTGCGCAACAATAGTTCTCGCTGCGTCGACTTGCTCCACCCGAGTCTCGAGTGGGTGGTCGACCCATTCACGAAGCTCGCGGATACTCGGCTTGACAAGAAAGACACCACTCTTCAATGCGCGCAATGCAGCGCCAGAGGTGTCGACAACCAGCCGCGCCCCGGTTCCCTCGAGGTAATCGACCAACCGCTGAACAAAATCAGCACCCACCCCCGGTGGCAAACTGCCGCTCACGACAACATATCCGGAATCGACGGCGAATTCACGCACTCGAGCGAGACACGATTCCACCTCTGCAACGGTGAGAATCGGTCCAGGCAACACAAAACGATACTGCTCACCTGTCGACTCATCGTCCACGGTAAAACTCTCGCGAGTCGACCCTGAGACGGGCTCGGCCCAATGCCGCACTTGTTCACCGATCAGAAGGTCCTCGACCGCCAGGCCACAATGACCTCCCGAGGGAAACACTGCCATCACGTCGCCGCCGAGGACCCGGAGCACTCGCGCGACGTTCAATCCGCCGCCGCCGGGATCACGACGAGGTGCCACACAACGCACCTTGTCTGTCGTGTGGACGGCACGCGCGCTGGTCGCTATGTCGAGTGCCGGGTTCATCGTCACCGTTACGACGCGAGAGTCACTCTGCTCCATGTAGTTTTACCTTCAGATGCAGCGTTGATCCATCACGACGAAGCGAATGCGCCCAGCCCCGGTCACGAATGACCTGAAGCATCGGTGCGTTCGCCCCCAAAATTTCGGCCACCATGCGTCGTGCCCCGTGCAGGTAAGCTTCATCCTCCAGCCGCTTCAAGATCGAAGTCCCGATTCCATGCAGCCGGTCGCCTTGCGCAACCACGAGGGCGAACTCCACCGTGGGCGGCGAAACCCTCTCCAACGCAACATAGCTTCCGACACCCACCAATTCTTCGCCGATGAAGGCACCCAGAGCACATCGCCGATCGTTGCACTCGCACAGTTGATCGGAAAAGGTGGTGAGTTGCTTCGGCTGCGGTCCGAACCACCGCATGTACGAATCATGTTGGTCAAGATGCTCATGTAACCGTTGAACAGCAACCGCGTCGGGTGCTCCGAGGCACCGGAGAGTTGTCGTGCCGATTCCGCTGCCCGTCGCGGCCATCGATCATCACCTGATTCGGCTGGGGATACTTTCCGATTGAACCGTGCCGTTGCCTTCAGGGGGCAGAGCCTTTTGTCATCGAATACCGTCCTTCGCCCCTACCAGCGCTGGCAGCCCATGCGCGAAGCTGAAGCGTGGAGGAATACGGATGACGCCCGCAAGGAGGATCCATGACTGATTCAGGATCTCCCACCGACCTGACCAGCGAACAATTCGTCATGGACCGAGACGGACTTGACGAGTTGATCACCGTGTTGATCAGCGAGGGTTATCGCGTCATCGGGCCGACTGTCCGCGACAGCGCTATTGTCCTCGACACTCTCGACTCCGGTGATCAATTGCCGACGGGGTGGGGTGTCGATACCGCCCCTGGCCTGTATCGACTGCGGAGGAGAGCAGATTCTGCCGTCTTCGGTCACTCCGCGGGCCCGCAATCGTGGAAGCAGTACCTGCACCCGTCGCGGCAACAACTCTGGAGCCAATCCACGGACGGTACATTCCACGCACCGCCGACCGAACCTGCTCGATACGCATTTCTCGGCGTGCGTGCGTGCGACCTCGCGGCGATCGGAATACTCCAGACAGTGCTGTCGGCCGGCGGAAAGGCGGCGACAAATCTATTCGAGGGTCTGTTCGTGATCGCAGCCAACTGCACGGAACCCGGCGGGGTGTGCTTCTGTGCGTCGATGAACACCGGCCCGGAGGCCAAAACCGGCTACGACCTGTGTCTGACCGAAAGGATCGACAACGACGGCCACCGATTCGTCACCGGGGTGGGCACCACGGAAGGATCACGGATACTCACGCTGGTCCGCGGTAGGCAGGCGACCGACGAGGAAACTACCGAGGCCGCAGGCGCTGTCGCCGATGCAGCACATCATATGGGTCGGCAAATGCCGGACGTCGATCTTCGCGGCATGCTCCGCGACGCACGGGACGCCGATGTCTGGGCGGACGTCGCGTCACGGTGCTTGACGTGCGGGAACTGCACGATGGTGTGCCCGACGTGCTTCTGCACTACCACCGAGGACGTCTCCGATCTTGCGGGCGACAATGTCGAGCGATGGCAGCACTGGTCGTCATGTTTCGACCTGGACTACTCGCAACTACACGGTGGCGCAGTACGTGTCAGTGGTGAGAGCCGGTACCGACAGTGGATTTCTCACAAGTTGGGCACCTGGCACGACCAATTCGGTTCGTCCGGTTGCGTTGGTTGCGGCCGATGCATCGACTGGTGTCCAGTGGGAATCGACATCACGGCGGAAGCGGCCCGCCTGACCGGCGCTTTGACTGTGGAACCCGACAGCGATACCGGTTGTCACTCATGAACGATCACGCCTGCGAGCAGTGTCCAAGAGAAATCGAAGGTCTGGCCGACGATCAACGTCATGAACTCGCTGCCTTCTCACGCGAGGTTCAGTTCGCGGCCGGTACCGTGGTGTTCCGCGAAGGTGACTCCGCTGACAAATGTTGGCTTCTCCGGACCGGCCGGATTACGCTCACCACCAGAATTCCCGGACGCGGCGAGGAAACTGTCGAAACACTTTCTGTAGGTGAGATTCTGGGCGTGTCCTGGTTCCGCCCACCTCGACAGTGGCAATGGACAGCGACCGCGGTCACTCCCGTGACAGCTGCCGAAGTCGACGCCACCATGTTGCAATCTGTCGCCGGGAGCAATCCGGATCTCGGACGGGCGATCTACTCGATCCTGGCGGACACACTCCTCCACCGATTGCAGGCAACACGCGCACGCCTGCTTGATCTCTATGCACGCGAACATGTTCGGTGATCAACTCGTCCCGACGCCGTGCAAGGTTGTTGCCCGCCGGGACGAGAACAGCGATACCTCCACCCTGACCCTCGCGGCGCCCTCGCAGTGGTTCCCCGGGTTCCGCCCCGGTCAATTCATGATGGTCTACGCACGGGGGGTGGGCGAGATTCCGCTGTCGATCAGTGGGGACCCGACTCACGCCGATCACACAGTGGTTCATACTGTTCGGGCTGTCGGTGCCGTCAGCCGCGCGCTGCACGAAGCCTCCATCGGTGACATCGTAGGTGTCCGAGGACCTTTCGGAACGGGATGGGATCTGGATTCCGCCAAAGACGATCTGATCGTCGTCGCGGGAGGCGTCGGCTTGGCGGCAGTACGTTCGGCAGTCTTGGAGGCCCAGGCCTGCGGTCGATTTCGTCGAGTTGTCCTCAGCGTGGGTGCTCGCCGACCATCCGATCTCCTGTACCGCCCAGATCTCGACACATGGAGCCGGGGAGACCTGGTCGACCTCGAGCTGTCCGTGGACGTGGCAGAACCTGACTGGCAGGGTCATGTCGGATTTGTCACGCAGTCCCTGAACCGCCTCGTTCTCGAGCCCGGTCGCACGACGGTACTGCTGTGCGGCCCCGAACCGATGATGCGGATGTCGGCTCGGACCATGATCGGCCAAGGCGTTGAGCGCGAGAATATTCGAGTATCGCTGGAACGGAACATGCAGTGCGGGACCGGAGTGTGCGGGCACTGTCAACTCGGCGAACTCCTCCTCTGTCGTGACGGTCCGGTAGTCGACTACCGCGCGGCCGAGCCACTTCTCGCAGTGAAGGAGCTGTGATGCCCTCACCCACCATGGCGGTCTGGAAATTCGCATCCTGCGACGGATGCCAACTGACTCTGCTCGATTGCGAGGACGAACTACTCACTTTGGCCGACGCCGTTCACATCTCACATTTCCTCGAGATGTCGAGCGAGGTGGAAAGCGGTCCATACGATCTCTCGCTGGTCGAAGGCTCCATTACCACCGCTGCCGACATCGAACGTATTCATGCCATCCGCGAGAATTCCCGGCATCTGGTGACGATCGGCGCCTGCGCGACTTCTGGCGGGATACAGGCTCTCCGGAACTTTGCGGACATCGCCGAGTTCATGTCCGTGGTCTACGCGAGCGGCGAGTACATCGACACTCTCGCGACGTCCACACCGATCGCCGACCATGTCCCGGTCGATTTCGAACTACGCGGCTGCCCCATCGATCGCCGGCAGCTCCTCGAGGTGATCTCGTCGTATCTGGCCGGGCGGAAGCCGAACATCCCGGACACCAGTGTCTGCGCCGAATGCAAACGACGTGGCCTCACCTGCGTCATGGTCGCCGACGGCACACCGTGTCTGGGACCAGTGACCCATTCAGGCTGCGGCGCGCTGTGTCCGGCACAGTCGAGGGGTTGCTATGGATGTTTCGGTCCATCAACCCACCCGAACATGATTGCAATGGCGGGGTGGTTGCGCACCTGTGGGATGACCGACGAGAGTATCGAGCGCGTCTTCTCGACGTTCAACGTTGCCTCCCCCGAGTTCGACGGGATCAGGCGAGATGGACGGTGAAACGAACAGGGATACCACCCGACTGACGCTCGGTTCCCTCGCCCGTGTCGAAGGGGAAGGCCGGCTGGCGTTCACGGTCCGACACGGCCGGGTTGAAGCCGCAGAGTTGAACATCTACGAACCCCCTCGATTCTTCGAGTCATTTCTCCGGGGCCGCGATTTCCGCGAGCCTCCCGACATCACATCCAGGATTTGCGGAATCTGTCCTGTCGCTTATCAAGTCAGCGCCTGCAACGCAATCGAGCAAGCATGCGGTGCGCACCTCACCCAACCGATTCTTGATCTGCGACGACTTCTGTATTGCGGCGAGTGGATCGCCAGTCATACATTGCATATCTACTTGCTGCATGCCCCTGATTTCCTGGGCGCGGCAGACGCCATCGAACTTGCCCGAATCGCGCGTCCCGACGTCGAACGTGGGCTCGCACTGAAGAAGGCGGGCAACGCGATTCTCGACATGATCGGTGGCCGATCGATTCACCCGGTCAACGTGCGCCTCGGCGGGTTCTACCGAGCGCCGACGTCCAGTGAACTCGCGCCCCTCGCCGAACAATTACACAGGGCACTCGACGATGCTCTCGCGACCGTGCAGTGGGTATCACACTTCGAGATCCCAGATGCCGAGGTGGATACCGAACTACTCGCACTGGCTCAGCCAGGCCGCTACGCGATCGAAGACGGCGTGTTGACAAACACATCCGGATCATCGTTCGCACCGGAGGAATTCTGCGATCACGTCGCGGAACGGCAAGTTCCGCATTCGACCGCGCTGCACGCGCACCTCGACGGCCAGGCCTATCTCACCGGACCGCTGGCTCGCTACAGCCTCCACTCCGCCGACCTCTCGGAGACCGCTCGTCAAGCGGCCACCGAGGCCGGCTTGGGAACAGTGTGTCGCAACCCGTTTCAAAGCATTGTGGTCCGCGCCGTCGAGACAGTGTTCGCCGTGGACGAGGCACTCCGCCTGATACGTGAGTATTACCGCCCGGAATCGCCGTACGTCGACATGTCACCCCGCGCCGCAACCGGGTACGGCGTCAGTGAAGCCCCCAGAGGCGTGCTGTACCACCGCTACCAACTCGATTCCGAGGGCCTAATCCTGCGGGCCACAATCATTCCGCCCACCTCGCAGAACCAGGCAGCAATCGAGAACGACCTCCGCAACACCCTCGCCGCGAACCTCCGGCTGACAGACGCCGAACTGACTGGACTGTGTGAGCGGACCATCCGAAACTACGATCCCTGCATCTCGTGTGCCACTCATTTCCTCGACGTGACAATCAACCGCGCATGACTGTCACAGTGGTCGGGGCCGGCAACGAATTCCGCCGAGACGACGGCGTAGGACCTGTGGTGGCGCGAACGATACAAAGCGAGCACCAGGCCGGCGTGAACGTGGTCATCGACAACGGTGAACCTTCAAGGCTGCTCGAAACATCGACGAGGTCGGATCTGGTGATCATCGTCGACGCTTCAGTCTGTGCTCCGTCTTCCGGCAGCCAGCCGCAACCTGCCGGAACAATTCGTCGGATCACGGATTGGTCGAGAGAGAACTCCGGAATACTCACCAGCTCACACGGACTGGGCATCATGGAGGCGCTGGCCTTGGCCGCCGCGCTCGGCCGAGAACCCCACCGCGTGGCGATCTACACGATCGAAGCGCACGACACCGACTACGGCATCGGGCTTTCACCCTCCGTTGCAGCTTCTGTCCCCGCGGTACTGTCTCTGATCGCAGCCGAAATCGCCGACGTGCAATCTCGGGATCTAACTCTTGGGACGTAACTCCGAGGTTAACGGAGGCGTGGCAGTGACCCGTGGCAGTGACCTTTGCCATCGATTGGCGTCGTTCGCCTCTACTTGGCCAATGTTCACCGGACAAGGCTGAAGCCACACCGGTTTCGAAGTGTCCGTGAGGATTGCACATGAAGCGACAGTGATGCGTGAACGGAACTTGACAAGTACACCACCACAGCCGAATTGACACCCAGGAACCTCGATAGGGAGGAATCTGATCGTGAACGAGAAGCATTGGTCAGTGGACATAACCATCGACGAGCACACCGCCGCAGAGGGCAACCGTACTCGGGCCATCGCACGCCTTCGATCGAGGGACGATACTCACATCGTCGGATCAGGTTTCGCTCGGTGCAACCCATCGGATCGCGATGTGCCCGAGATCGGTGACGAGCTCGCGGTCGCGCGTGCTCTTTCCCACTTGGCCCGTCAACTGATCGAGGCTACCGCTGCAGACCTCGAAAATGTCACGCACGAACCCGCCCACCTGAACGCCTAGCGACATCTCGGGAAGATGTCGAAATCGTAGAAATCGTTGTCGACCAAGGAGATGGCGATGTCGGATAAATTGACTCCCCTGGATGCGGCCTTCCTCGAGGTCGAGGACTCCGATCGACACGCGAATCTCTCAATAGGCGCGGTTGTAGTCGCCGAAGGACCCACACCCACCGACGACGATTTGATCGAGAGATTAAGCGCCCGAATTCGGTCCCTCCCACATGCTGCGGATCGGATTCACGTCATCCCACTCGATCTTGCTGCACCTACGTGGGTACCTGATCCGAATTTCGATCCAGCTCGCCACTTCACGCGGATCGGAGTGCCGAGTCCAGGGCGAATGTGCGACTTGACGGACACCGTCGCGTGGATCATGTCCGAACGACTCGATCGCGATCGTCCACTGTGGCAATGCTGGTTGATCGAAGGCCTCGAGGACTGCCGCTGGGCAATTCTCGTCAAGGCACACCACTCTCTCATCGATGGCGTTACCGGGGCCCGATTGTTCGACGTATTGTTCGACAAACCTCTCACCTCCGGACCGCCGACGGACAACGAGGCACCGAAAGGCCCGAAGTCGCTGTACGGCAAAATCATCGGATTCTATTGTTCGACGCTCAGGGCGCCGCAACGGTTGGCTCGGCGATCCGTCCGGATCGCGGAAGGCACTGCCCAGTTGGCGGGCGATCTACTGATCCCGAGCGCGAACAGTTCCCTGAACGGGCCGATTGGACATCAACGGCGATACGGGACAGCACAGGTGCGAATGCACGATGTAAGGACCATCTGTTCCGCCTTCGATGTCACCGTGAACGACGTTGCGCTGGCCTGCGTGACCAGTTCGCTGCGCTCACTTCTCCTTCACCGCAAAGAAGACATCAGCCGACATGCGGTGAGGACACTCGTCCCGGTCTCTGTTCGGGCATCGAACACCGGCACGTCGTTCCACAACGAGGTCTCTCTCATGCTTCCCTTCCTACCCGTCGAGATCGAGGATCCGGTGGACCGCTTGCAGACGATCCACCGCAGACTCTCCCGACACAAGAACGGTGGTGAATCAGGCAGTGGACAAACGATCACGGCAGCTGCTCAGTACGCACCATTCATGTCCTCCGCCTGGTTCATTCGGCTTGCGATGCGCGTTCCTCAGCGAAGTATCGTCACCGTAGTCACAGACGTTCCCGGTCCGACCGAAAAGCGCCGACTGCTGGGGCGAGAAATCATCGGTATCTATCCGTACGTGCCGATTGCAGTGCGGTTACGACTCGGATTCGCAATCCTCAGCTACTACGATCAACTCGCGTTCGGAATCACGGCTGACTACGACTCGGTCTCCGAAGTCCAACTTCTTTCAATGTCGGTGGAACAGGAAGTCGCCTCCCTACTTCGTTCCACGCGCAACCCTTCGTCCCCCGGCGAATTTCACTGACTCGGTCCCGAATTCGATTGATCCGGTCCACAATGACACAGTGGCCGATCCGGTCCACAATGACGCAGTGGCCAATCCAGTCCACAATGACGCAGTGGCAGGTTCCCATCCGTGACGCCCGGCGTGTGCACCACCACCGACCGCCGCGTCGTTTCGACCTTCAACGAGCGAAGCTTCCAGGGGGCGGAATCTACATTCCCGAGGACTAGGTCAGTCGGACAGTCGCGCCCGGCCGGAGTTGTACCACTCGACCACGGCATTCGATCTCGATCGGCGGCTGGTTTCCGATCCCGGCGCTGACGTGCACTTCTCTTCCGTTGATCCGCAGTTGCAGGCGGTGGCCCCGGTAGAAGACGGGAAACTCGAGAACTCCGAGTGGTTTTGGCCAATGCGGGGAAAAGATCAGGCGGTCGCCGCGGGTCTCGAGCCCGGTGAAGCACCTTTGCAGCAAGTCGACGCTTCCCGCCATGGCGGCCAGGTGTATTCCCTCCGCGGTAGTTCCCCCCTGAACATCGGCAATATCGGAACGCAGTGCCAGGTCGAAGAATTCCATCGCCCGCTCGCGGTTGGCCCGAGCCAGCACCCAGGAATGGACGACACCACTGAGCGTCGAACCGTGCGAAGTACGTGCCATGTAATAGTCGATGGTTGCGGGGATGGCGTCACCCGAAAACTCGTAACCCAAACCATCAAGGATGCAACGCAACTCGTCAGCGGACAACAAGTAGAACAACATCACTACGTCGGCCTGCTTGGAAACCCTGTAGCAGTTGACGTCGTCCCCCTCTGCCTCGAGGAGTCGATCGAGGCGTTGTACGTCGCCGTATCGCTGACGATATGCGTCCCAATCCAGTTCGGGAAGGTCTGCGTACCCCTCGAACTGGCTGATGACATCGTCGTGAAACGGGACGAACATCTTGTGGGTAATGTCTCTCCAACGCTCGATCTCCACTGTGGGCAGTTCCAGCTTCTGAGTCAGATCCGACCGGATCTGAAGTGGCACAACTTCCAATGCCTCGAGTGCTCGCAGGATTACCCACACCGACATGACATTGGTATAGGCGTTGTTGTCGATCCCGTCACAGGGAGCATCCGGATATCCGGAGTGGAATTCGTCAGGGCCGATGATGCCCCGGATGACGTACCGTCCGAGCATCTGGTCGAGTGAAGCGAGATCCGCGTAGAACCGAGCGATTTCCACCAGCATTTCGGCCCCGAACTCGATCAGGTATTCCAAATCGCCGGTGACCTGATAGTACTGCCACACGTTGTACGCAATCGCGATGCCGCTGTGATGCTGACGCCGACTCGGATCCGGGTTCCAGCGCCCGGATCTCGGATTGAGATGCAGTTGCTGGCTCTCTTCCCGTCCGTCACTACCCGACTGCCAGGGAAACATCGCTCCTTGATGACCGGTTTCGATCGCAGCCCGACGGGCCTCCCCCAATCGACGGTATCGATACCGGAGCAAGGACCGCGTCAGCGTAGGCAAGCGCAGGTTCAGAGCCGAAAAAACGAACAACTCGTCCCAGAAGATATGGCCACGATAGGCCTCTCCGTGCAATCCGCGAGCCGGCACTCCGGCGTCGCGGTCGGCGGTGTTCGGCGAGACCGTCTGCAGCAAGTGAAGTAGATGAAATCGGATTACACGCAGTGCGTGACCGTGACCTACGAGGTCGATGCCCATGCGATCCCACAGACTTGCCATGGCGAGAACGTGACCGTCGAGCATTACATCGAATCGGTCTAGACGAGACAGCCAGCGCTCGGCTTCGTCTGCGGGCTCGGTCACAGCGGGATCGCGTCCGGTGAACACCGTCACCATCTTCTCGAGAGTCGCCGAGCAACCCGTTGCAAGATGCAGAGATATGTCGTGCCCGATCCGACCCTCTCCTTCTACCAGTCGATACTCAGTCGAAGTCGAATCGCCATCGCTCCACACCGTATGCCGGGCGGCCATCGCCACCGGTATCCGTGAGCGATTGGTTTGCACCACGAGCAGAACCGCGTTCTCGGAAAGCTCTCTGGCCGTCAGCAGTTCGAGGTGTTGAGAGCCGAGTTCACGATAACGCTCCACCAACCTGTTGCGGACCGTACCGTCCAGTTCCGAGCGGATCTCGAGTAGGCCCGCCCAATCTTCAGCCACGATCGTCATCTCGAGCGCACAGGCGTGAGGGAGGTGCATGGCAACACATCTCCGCTGGACGACCGTGGTGGTGTATCCCTCAGTGTCGCGCACCCGGAATCGGCGCGTCAGCATTGCCCGGCGGAGATCGACGTACTGGCGGTACTCGAGCACCTCCACAGCATCGATATCGAACCACGGGCCCCCTTCGATCCGGAATGTCACCGGCAACCAGTTCGGCAGGTTGACGATGCTCTCGTTGTCGACTGTGATTCCCGATACTTCGTCCTGCAGGCGGTTGAAGATCCCCGCAGCGTACGTGCCCGGGTAGTGGATGGCCCCGGCGCGAGACTCCGGAGCACATCCCCTAGTGGCGAATGCTCCATTGCCCAGGGTGCACAGTGCCTCCCTCAACTTCTCTGTGTTCGGGTCGTAGCCTTCGAAGAACACAGTCCAGGGATCGCCGGCAGGTGGCATCGTCTGCGCGCCGCTGCCCAGCAGATCTGCCAGCCATTGCACTAATTTACGGACCTGGACGGGACTGTCTACCGCGAACCGAGCAGCCGACCGCCGGTCGCCGTTCTCGAAGTGGCGCACCACGATCCCGATGCCGCGGTCTTGCAGCGCAACAAAAGCATCCTCGTCGGTGAAGTCATCGCCGATGTAAATCGGCAGCACGTTGTCGGCATCGACGAGGCGATCGAGAATCCAGTCCAGCGTTCGACCTTTGTCCCAGTCGACGTCGGGGCGGAGCTCGGCCACCATCCGTCCGCTGGTGGAACGAAGCCCGGTTCCACCCGCAACCTCCTGAACCATCGCGACAATCTCGGGGCCCCTGAGTGCATCTGCATTGCGATAGTGGACGGAGAGACCAAACCGCTTGCGCTCCAGGATAACCCCTGGAATACCGGTCAAACGATCACGCAGGATGTCCGCCGCGCGCTCGAGATTCTGCACCGAGTCCATGGCCAGCTCATTTCGATAGCGCTGCCCGTCCGGCCCGACGATTTCGAAACCGTGACTACCGGCGTACCAGATCCCGGTCATGCCAACTCGGGTCTCGATGTCCGCCAGATCGCGGCCGGTGATCACGCCGATCGTGCAATGGCGAGCCAGCCTCGCGAGATCTTCCTTCAGTCCGTCGACGAGAGTGGCAGCGGCTGGGTCGTTCACGATGTTCGAGAGGGTACCGTCGAAGTCAAGAAAGACGACAGGTCGCCGCGAACGCAAAAGGGTCGTCAGCTGATCGCGTGATGTGAGAGCTTCCGGTATTTCCGACATTCGGCGGTCGTGACGACGTGGGTGGAGCGCAGGCATAGTCATGGACTCGACTCCAATGATTCATCGATGCCGGCGAGAACCCACTCGTCGCAAATGTCGGACGCGATCGTCCACGAAGTATAGCCGGATTCCTTGATACACAATTTCTTTCGATGCCATCCTCTATTCGTCAACACATTCACCGCCTGGTTGTCGGACCATCAGGAGTGGGCACGGCGTTTTGTGCAGCAAAGCTGCGCCGGTCGAGCCGATGTCCATCCCCGCGAAGCCGCCTCTTCCTCGGGTTCCGACCACAACGAGCTGGGCATCGGCCGCCAGAACCAGGAGATGACGAACAGGCCGGTCCCGAACCAGATTCCGCCGCACCCTGACCTCAGGGAATTGCTTCCACCACCTGGACACACTTTCCGCGAGCACCAACCGGCCTGCCGCCTCCACCGCGGCGCGGACCTCGGTCGCCGAATCATCCTGCAGCGTAGACATATCCTGGTCGAAACAAGCGTGCAGCACTACCAGGGCCGCTCCACGAAGAGCACATTCTTCGAAGGCGAGACCGATGGCCGGATCACTGTTCATCGAGCCGTCGACGCCGACTACGACGGGTCCCGCGACGGGCTCGTCCTTTGACCAACCGTCTATCACTGCCACTGGGCATTTCGCTCGACGTGCTACCGCCGCGCACACCGAACCGACAAACCCTCTGGAGTACTCATCGAGCCCGCGACGACCGAGCACGATCATCGATGCATCCGCGGATCGATCGATGAGCGCTCCCGGAGCATACTGGTGTGACACTTCCCCCTGGACGTCGATCGATCCGGCAACTGTGTCAGCCCTGGCGATCCCAAGGGCCGTAGCAAGCACTCGATCTGCGCGGTCACATAACTCTCGGGCCAGGTACGGACCGTCTGCTGTGTATCGATAGGTCGTGCAGCAAACGAGCAGTAGAGGCAAGCCACGCAGGGTTGCCTCCCGCGTAGCCCACCCCAGAGCGTCCAGCGAGTGCTGAGACCCGTCTATTCCCACAATGATCGGAGATCTCACCATCAGGACCTCCACAACAATTGATATCAGCGTCGAACACCGATACGTCGGTGACCATCGCTTCCTCACCCACACAATTGTTCAGCTCAATCTGACTCCGGTGGCACGTCGTACAGCGCGGCGCCAGCGGTCACGCCCGCCCCTACCGCGACCAGCATCGTTCGGGAGCCGGCAAATCGTCGCGGTTTCTCCCTCGCCAAACCTGCGATCAGCGCAGCGGTGTGGATGTACTCGTCATCCGCCACGATGACCCGTGAGCTCGGTCTCCCCAGCCGTGTCGCGAGCGCTGAACGGAATGCCGGGCGAGCCGGAGCAGCCACTACGAAATCGACGTCGGCCAGAGCGATTTTCGCCTGCCGGAGACATGCGGTGACTGCTTCGTGACCGGCGGCGGCGTAGACGTCATCGAGGGAGTCGGTCTCCCGGAAACGCAGGATGTTTCGATTGTCTGCCTGACCGACAGTTGCCCGGAAGGAATCGCCGCTGTCGAGATCATTGACCCAATGCACCGGGCCGAGCCCATACCGATCCTCGGTCCAGCGGCACAACGCCGCTCCGCCTGCTGCAGAAAACGGAAAGCTCTCGCTGAGCCGGTGCCCCGGGTCTGCATCGCTGGCAACGACGAGAGCCAGTTCGATCACACCAGAGCGAAGGAATCCATCGACGATCTGCAGCGCGGTCAGAACGCCACAGGTGCCATTCGCGATATCGAAGGAGAAGGTCCCGTGTTCGCCGGTATGAGGGTCTTCCGGATGAGCACCGATGTCGTCCTGGATCAGCGCGGCCAGGGCCGGCTCACCAAGGTTTCGGTCGCGGTACAACCCTGCGTTAACGAGCAGATCCAAATCGTCCGGGCTGCGACCGGCCTTTCCGAGGCACGACTGAGCCGCCACTACCGCAAGGTGCAGTGCGCTGTGCCGCCTCAGCCATCCAGCCCGAGTGACGTTCACCTGCTCAATGATCGTTCCCATAGCACGCCACCAGTTCTTCGTCGATTTCCACCAGCACTACCCCGATCTCCAGCCCGGAAGCCAAGGAGATCAATGCCACTGTCTCTCCCGGTTTGATCCGGCCGGCTTCGAGTTCTTCGACCAACGCCACGGTGTGGGTTGTCGAGGCCGTGTTCCCGTATCGATCGACGGTGATGACCGCGTCATGGCGCGGACTGTCGCCGAACGACAGCGCCATCTCAGCCATGCCCTTCTTGATTGCCCGCGCCGAAGTTTGATGGGTGATCACATGGTCGATGTCATGGATCGACAGTCCGAGAGTGTCGAGTACCTCGTGCAGGAGTAACGGGGTATCGGCGATGGCGGCCTTCTGAATGGCTCGCGAATTGGTGAACATGCGAGCACCCGGCTCGCTGCCCTTCGGGTAAGCGAGACACAACCGGCTGTAGTCCGCGACCGTTGTAAACCCGGCGACGCGGATCCCGGCTGCACCGACGGGCGCCCGTTCGAGTACAAGTGCGGCGCCGGCATCGCCCAAGGTCAAGGAAGCCAATTCTCTGCTCAATATGTTGTGAATATGCTTGGCAGCATTGTGACCGAGCTGGGAAATATACTCACCGCTGACAACCAGCGCCCGCTCGATCAAGCCCAGGCGGATCCAATTGTTGGCCACCATCACCCCAGTGAGCATCCCAGCGCAAGCATTCGAAAGGTCGAAACTCATAGCCCGGTCTGCACCGAGGGTGCGCGCGACGGCACTACTCATCGTCGGTTCGAGCCATTGAGTCATGCCGCCCCGAAACTTGGTGATACTGCAGCTGATCACCACATCTATCGACTCGGCGGCACAACTCGACCGACGCAAGGCATCCCGCGCGGCTGCTGTTGCGAGAGTGTAGGAATCCTCATCGCCCACGCTGACCCGACGCTCGTGGATCCCAGTCAGTCGTTCGAGGTCGATACCAGTGTCATGGCGTGTTGTCGCCATCAAGTCCTCAGTCGTGAGTCTTGTGACGGGAAGATGCCGACCTGCCCCCGCCACCCGCGTTCGATACGGCACTCGTCGGTCATTACTTTCCGAATCCGTCAACAGCCAGTGTTTGACCATGTCACTTGATACCTCACGCGGGATTGGATCTGGAGCTAGTGCATCGGCATCATCTGCATGAGCGGAAGTATGCCCATACCGTGGAGACACATCATGAACATGTGAAACATTTGCATGGCATCCATGGCTGTCACCTCCTTCTTTGCTCGTACCGAATCCCTCAGGGGGATCGGTCTGTTCGCAGAATCGTCAATCGGCTTCGATACTCGTTCTCATCAATTTCCCCACGCGCGAATCGCTCGGCAAGAAGTTGTTCTGCGCTGTGTTGCGGCGGCGGAAAACTTGCCGGCGGACTGCTACCGGACGGCCGACTCGCCGACTCCGGTGGTCCGTGTCCGGCATAGCGAACAAGCAGAAAGATCCCCAAGATCAGCAGACCCCAGAACAGGGCCATAACTACGAACATCAGGAGGTAACCCCAACTCCAACCGCTCGAATAATGGTCGTACATCACAGCGAGGCCTCCAACGTCTCCATGCGTGTCGTCCGCACTCCCTCCAGCGGAGAACTCACGCTTCCTCCCTCATGGTGCGCCCTTTCACAACGCACACACAGGGTCTTTCGGCTCGAATCCACAGGTGCGGCCAAGGCTCCGCATCCTGCCGCACGTCCTTCTTTCGAGAGCACTTCGGCACCATTTGTCACAAGAGACCCAGCCGAGGAATCCTCCCGATCCACGAGGCGTTTCAGAGAAGTAACGAGGTGGTAATCAGCGACCGCCGACTGAAGAGAAGTGGACGTCATGACGAACCTCCCCGAGTTCGAGGAGCGACTCCCGACTGCCGATACATCCAGGCTCCCTCGCGATGTCTCAGCAGAGTCCCCGGTTCGGTCCACTCCACGCGTCATGCTCGTCGATCCACGGTTCGGTCAGCTGGCCGCACAGTTCTTTCGCCTCTTCGAGCGCCCCTCCAGCGGCGGCGGCGCACTGGCGGTATATCTGGGAGGGGAACCTGTCGTCGATATCTGGTCCGGGTGGTCGACCCGAGATACCCGCTGGCAACCTGACACCGTGTCCGTGTCTTTCTCCACCGGAAAAGGCGTCGCCAGTACGGTCTTGCACCGTCTTGTCGAACGCGGGCTGATCGATTACGACACACCCGTCGCAGAGTATTGGCCCGAATTCGCAAGCGCCGGTAAGGACACCGTGACCGTACGGCAGCTGTTGACCCACCGGGCTGGGCTACATCGTGTACGAGGGCTGGTTCCCGGCCGATTGGCGATGCTCGATCACGACAGCATCGCCGATGCCCTTGCTTCGGCCACTCCGGACCACCGCCGCCTGGGCGCACCCGGATACCACGCAGTCACATTCGGATCTCTCGTCGCCGAACTCACAACTCGCGCCACCGGCTCATCATTTACAGACCTCGTCCGCACCGAGATCGCGGAACCTCTTGGTATTCCAGAATTCTGGTTCCAGGTCCCCGAAGACGAACGGCATCGGATCGCGAGGTTGTTCCCCCACATCAATCAGTTCAAAATGCCGTGGGATACCGCTTCGTTCGCTTTGGCCCGGATACCGGCGCTCAGAAATATCGCGGATGCCGGCATGCCGGCAGGTTTCGACGAACTCGTCCGCAATCCCGCGATCCATGACTACGTGATGCCCGGCTGGAACGGCGTGTTCAGCGCGCGTGCCCTTGCTCGTATGTATGCAGCACTTGCCAACGAGGGAATTGTGGGTGGAATCAGGTTTCTGAGCGAAGACACCCTGGAACAGATCAGCGAAGTGCAGACCACTGCGCGCGATTACGTACTCGGAATCCACATGAACTGGAGACTCGGCTATCATTCGGCGTTCGTCACCAGCCGCACTCGGTCGCTGCAGGCCTTCGGGCACTACGGCCTCGGTGGATCAGGCGCGTTCGCCGATCCCGAAACTCGTTTGTCCGTCGCTTTCGTCACGAACAGAATGGGCGGCCCCCTAACTCCGTTCGCCGACCTCAGGCTGGCTGGATTGGGCGCCAAAGCGGAAGCCATCGCCCGCACGTGGTAGGCCGCCGATCAGCGACGTCGCGTCCACCGCCAGAATTCGTCGCATCCCCACACCAATACCGGCAAGGGCAGTAACCACAGAACTTGATACCACGTGGGCGAGACTGTGCCGAATAGGCGCTGCGCCGTCGGAACCGTCACCACAACAGCGGCAAAGACAACCTCGAACGCAATCCCCCAGAGCAACAAACGGTTCGAGAACAGCCCGATCTCCCGCAAGGACGCTCGCTCAGTGCGAGAAGCGACGGCGGTACCGATCTGACACGAAACGATCCCGAGGAAACTCATTGTCGTCGCCAGCTTCCAGGTGTGCTCGAGTGCACCTGACGACACGTCAGCCCCGAATGTCCAGCCTCCGGACACGAGAGTTGTCATGAACAACACCATGACTGCTGCAGCCGACACGCCCCCCAGGACGCCCCACGATCGGACCAGCATCGCCTTGTCCACGACGTTTTGTGAAGCCTTTCGCGGCGCCCGATCCATCAAACCAGGCTCCTCCCGTTCCCGACCGAGAGCCAACGCCGGCAATGTCTCGGTACCCAAATCGATTGCCAGTATTTGCATTACGGTCAATGGAAGTGGAATCTGACCACCGGAGAGCGCATAGACGAGAAAGGGCACCACTTCCGGTGTCGCGTGAGCGAAAATGTAGACGATGAATTTTCGGACATTGTCGTAGACCCTGCGCCCAGCTTGGACCGCGTCGACGATCGTGGCGAAATTGTCGTCGGTGAGAACCATCGTCGCAGCCTCCCGAGCGACGTCGGTGCCCGAGCGCCCCATCGCCACTCCGATGTCCGACCGTCGCAGAGCTGGAGCATCATTGACACCGTCGCCGGTCATCGCGACCACATAGCCACCGGCGCGTAGTGCATCCGTGATCCGAAGCTTCTCTTCAGGTGAACTACGAGCGAAGATGATCTCGTTGTCGGTGTAAAGGAGCCTGTCGAGATCCTTCTCCGACATACCTTCGAGTTCATATCCGGTTACTACTTGTAAGCCCGCATTGCCGATTCCCACACTCTCCGCGATTCCGCGTGCAGTGAGTCCGTGATCGCCCGTCACCACGATGATGCGTATTCCGGCCGTATGACATTTTGCCACCGCCGCACGGACTTCTGGTCGCGGAGGATCGATCATCGCCACGATCCCCAGCAATGTCATGTCGCGCTCGATATCTCGACGACAGAGTTGTTCAACCTCCTCGGCGGTGGCCGATCGTTCTGCCACGGCGATCAGTCGCAATCCTTCACGTGCCCACCTGTGGACCACCGCTGCCACTTCCGAGCGCTCCGAGGACTCGAGACCATGCTCGGACGCCCCAGAGCCGACGCTGCGGACGCACAAAGACAGAATCTCTTCCGGCGCCCCCTTCGCCTGGATCCTAAATCGATCACCGACTCGGTCTACCGTCGACATCCTACGAAGCTCGGGATCGAACGGAAAAATAGTGTGATGTGCTTGGACGGCCGCGTTTCGCGGCTCCCCGATGTGTTCCGCCGCCCTCAACAATGCCACCTCGGTGGGATCCCCCGAGTCGCACTCGTCGCCGTCCCCTGACCCCTCCCTGAGCTCTGCAGTGCAACAGGATGTGATCGCGTGTGCCAGACGACGCGGCACGGTCCCCTCGGGCCACGGATCGGTGGCCGCATCGTCTGCATCGAAGGTCAGAACGTCGCTCGGCATCCATATCCTGGTTACTCGCATGCGGTTCTGTGTCAGCGTCCCGGTCTTGTCCGTACAGATCACGCTGGTGGAACCGAGCGTTTCCACTGCCGAGATCCTTTTGACCAACGCACCTCGTTTAGCAAGGGTGCGTACTCCGACTGCCAGCGCCAACGTGATGATCGGAAGGAGCCCTTCGGGAACGTTGGCAACCAGGAGTCCGATTGCGAAGTTGATCGAATCTCCCCAGGACAGTCCCGCGATCAGGCTACCGAGGGGGATGAATGCCGCGCCCATCACCACCGCTACACAGGCGATCAGCCAGGCAACCTTCTTCACTTGTTTCTCGAGTGGACTCTCGTCACGACCCCCGCGCTGGGAAAGGGCAGCAATCCGTCCGATCTCGGTACGCATACCAGTGGCGAAGACCAATCCCATGGCTTTGCCGCCGAGCACATCCGTTCCACTGAAGGCGATGTCTCGGGCCGAAACCAAAGCTCCTGCGTTACTTGTCGAATCCGCAGAAACAGTGACCGGAACCGACTCTCCGGTCAGTGTGGACAGATCTACCTGCACCGAGCCCGATATCAGTCGCGCGTCCGCCGATACCCGGCCGCCTTCGTCGAGAACGATCACATCACCTGGAACCAAGGTCCGTGCATCCACCACTTGCTCGGCGCGGTCACGGACCACCATCGCCGTTGCCGGGAGAAATGCAGAGAGCGCCTCCACCGCTTGTTCGGCATGTAACTCCTGAACGAACGCGAACACCGCATTGACGAGAATCACCAGAACGATTGCCACGGCCAGCGGAGAGGCTCCACTGACAACAGCAAGTCCAGCGGCAACCCACAACAGCAACGCGAGGGGATGAGTCAACTGCCGGAGTATCTCGCCAGGCCACTCACGCCCAGGCCGACGCTGCAGTTCGTTGGAACCGTGAACGAGTGACCGACGTTCGGCCTCTCTGGCCGAGAGACCTTGCCGATCTGACCTGAGATCTCGAAACATTCGTTCCAAGGATTCACGCGGATTCACCGCATCTGATTCCGAATCAGCGACCGCTTCGGACACACGCACACCTCCTCGCGAACCAAGAACCAAGTTCAACTGCTTCGTTCGAGGTTTCACCGTCCGAGAACGCGATACCAGGGCACTCGGTAGTCAACTCGGGCCGTATGACCTCACTGATCGAAACAGTGTCCGTCTGCCGTGCAACTAGTGACCTTCGGCCATGGATGCAATCGACACCGCGACGCAAAGCTGGACGAAGACCGGACATGCCTGCAGGTCCGCCCGCCAACACGACGGTGCTCGTCTGGCACCCTGCCCCGCACCGAATCGAGAATCACCGTGAGCGCCACCATCGTCGTCGTCGTGGTTGCGACAATCCTGTTCCTGATTTTCGCAATGGCAATACGAATCGTCACACAGTACGAGCGCGGTGTTCATTTCCGGTTGGGGCGGATCATCGCGGTACGCAATCCCGGTCTGACACTCATCTTTCCCGCGGTCGACCGGATGACCAAGGTCTCGATGCGTATCGTCACGATGCCGATCCAGTCGCAGGGAATTATCACCCGCGACAACGTCAGCGTCGATATCGCGGCCGTCGCATATTTTCGCGTCATCGACGCGGAGAAATCCGTGGTGACCATCGAGAGCGTCAACTCTGCCATCGACCAGATCGCGCAAACCACTCTCCGAAACGTGGTAGGTCAGCATTCCCTCGACGAGGTTCTGTCGGAAACGGCCGTGATCAACACCAGCATCCGTCAGATACTCGATACCACGACACTCGACTGGGGTGTCGAGGTAACGCTGGTAGAGCTCAAGGACATTCAGCTTCCGGAAAGTATGAAGCGAGCCATGGCGCGTGAAGCAGAGGCCGAACGAGAGAAGCGGGCAAAGATCATCGCAGAGCTCGGCGTCGAGAAAAACACCACCGTGGTCTTCCCCGCACCCCTGATGAGCGCAATCGGCGAACTCGGTTCGTTTCTTCATCGGGAAAACGCATCTGCGGAGGATCTCTCCAGTCATGGTGCGAAGGAAAACGCCATGAAAGAGACAACTTTCAACGCAAGCGCCCTCAGCGCCAGCCGACCGTGATGCCTCCACTCCAGACCGGTCCAGGAGGCCCGCACCATGCGTAAAGATCTGATTCACACGACGGCACGGCCCAGTCGCTGGTGGAACCAAGCTCCCTGGTCTTCGAACCGACTCATGCGTCCGTCGGATCGAACCTGGTCCTCCTTGGTCATCGCCGCAGTCGCAATCGGGACTCTTGCAATACCTGTCGCAGCAGCAGTCGGCACGTCCGTCTACGCGTCCGGCAGAGCGAGAATCGAACAGCAACAGCACGTCGACAGCCAGTGGAGTGGCACGGTGAGTCCCGACCCGGTTCCCGGGACGAAAGACATGGGAGCCGCGCGCAAGGTCGTGGCATGGACCATGAACGGAACTGCACGCACCGAACCATTGGTTGCTCACTTCAGCGCACGTCCTGGTAACACGATCGCCGTGTGGACGAATGCAACAGGCGATCAGGTTCCGCCTCCCCCTCAGACGTCGAGCACGGCTGTCGACGGAATCGCTGCTGCGATCACGTTGTATTGTGCGAGCGTTCTTGCTGTGCACGGAATACTCACTGCCGCAAGAACACTGATCAGTTGGCGCAATGGTCGCACCTGGGATGCAGAGTGGTCGGGGGCCTTCCCACCACACGCATGACGTAACAAAAGTCCAAGTGGATTCATCTGCGACTGGATTCATCTGCGACGCAGATCAACTGCTACCCCCTTCCCTCTCCGATCGATCTGCGAGGACGAAATAGCTCTCCTCTTCCTGTCGGAAATGCAACTTCAGCACCGCATAGAGACCGTAGAGACACGCGAGAAGGTCTCCGACCTGAGCATCGTCCACCGCTCCCAGCGTGTCCGCGGCCCTGACATGATTCTCGACCCGTCGGCAGAGTCTCTCGATCTCTGAGTGAGCGTCGGCCACCGCCGAGATGGAATCCGCACCACCCAACGAACGCTCTAGTGCTGGATACAGTTTCGCCCCCTCGGCCCGCTCGTGCGGAAGAACTACCTCCTGGAGAAACCGATTGGTCTGATGAAGTCGCCGCATTGCCAACACACGGTCGTCACCCGAGAGAGCATCCGCAGCGACACGAATCAAATCGAGATCTGCGCGCATACGACGATGCTCCGTGGAGAATCCGCGAAGCATCCGCTCCAACTCAGGTTCGAGCTTCGGCACACTCGACCGTCCGTGCCCAAGCGCACGTAACGCGTTCAGTATCACTGCAACATCTATCACCTCCTGACACAAGGCACCCACCGCCGGAGCCAGCAATCCGAACGCTGCAAAAGCCATCGCGACCACAGAAAGCCCGGTACCGACAGTGGCACTCTGCACAGCAATTCGACGAGATCGCCGAGCAATATCCATTGCATCGGCTACCCGAGACAACCGGTCGGTCGTCAGGACGATGTCAGCCGCTTCGGACGATGCCGTCGCACCTCGTGCACCCATGGCAATACCGACCGATGCTGCGGCCAGCGCCGGCGCGTCGTTTATTCCGTCTCCCACCATGACGGTCACCGCGCGCTCGGATTCTTCGCGTACTCGCACGACCTTGTCGGCAGGTTCCTGGTCCGCATGAACCGCGTCCAGTCCGAGGACACATCCGACCTCGACTGCAGGTTCCGGACGGTCGCCAGTCAGCATCACGATCTTGCCGATACCGGCCGATCGCAAGCGCCGTATCGTCCAAGGTGCGTCGTTGCGAATCGGATCGATCAGCAGTAGTGCCCCGCTGAGTTGATCGTCGATCCGCACCCACACCACGACCGCTCCGTCGAGCCTCGCGCGATTCTCCACTGATGCGGCCCAGCCGGGGCGGTCGATCGTACCGGTGATTCTGCCGACTTCGACGACATGACCGTCGACCGTTGCGGTCACTCCATACCCTGGCCGTTCGGTCACCGATTCGGGTGTACTGAGCGACAAACCCTGCGCTCGCGCACTTCGAACGATGGACTCCGCCAAGATATGTGAGGACACTTGGTCTGCGGATGCAGCCAGGCGGAGAATTGAAGAGCTGTCGACATCCTCTCCGCAGACGATATCCGATTGTGTGGGTTTCCCTGTGGTCAAAGTCCCCGTCTTGTCGATAACGAGAGTCTTGACATTTCCGAGCCTCTCCAGTGCACCGCCGGACCTGACGATCACACCGATCCGCGATGCCCGTGAGAGACCGGAAACGATAGCAACGGGTGCAGCCAGCAAAAGCGGACACGGGGTCGCGACGACTAGTACGGCAACTGCACGTGTGGCAGAGCCACTCGACATCCACGCAAAGCCACTCACGAGCAGTGTCACGGGTATGAACCACGCCGCCACGCGGTCGGCCACACGCACGATCGGCGCGCTGTCGGCGGCCGCTTCCTGGGCAAGCGAAACCACCGCCGCGTACGTGCTCGATCTCGCCGTCCGACTCGACTCGATTCGACAACCACCACCCGCATTCACCACACCACTGCGAACCGGGTCGCCGATCGAGCGCTCCACCACTTTCGATTCACCCGTCAGAGCGGATTCGTCGAAGACTGCCGGTTCGCCGACAATCCATCCGTCCGTGGGTACGACGTCCCCGGAGCTGAGGAAGATTCTGTCGCCTGGCTCGATCTCGTCGACTGCCACCGTCCGAAGTTGGCCGCACTCTTCGCGTTGCGCGGTCCTCGGAACATGTTCACGAAGGGAACGAAGATCTCGCGCCGCTCGACGATTGGCCGCCGCATCGAGGGTTCGCCCGGTCGCCAGCATGACTGCAATCAACGCACCGGCCAGATACTCCCCTACCCAAATCGTTCCGAGCAGCGACAGAACTGCAATGACATCGACGCCCGCCCGTCCCCTGCGCAACCCGTCGACAACCCACCAACCTGCCGGCAGCAACGCCGCAATTGTCCCCAAGGCCCACATCCCGTCGGCAACGGCGCGCTGATCGAGCGACCAGGCGAGAACGCCACCGGCGAGCGCAGACACAGTCACGATCAGGAGAAGGGACTCGGCTTTCGTTGTCAAGCGCTGGAACAGGTCTCGGATCAGCGACATGATTCCAGCGTCGTCATTGCCGCGCCGTGACCACTAGTGCCGTAATGCCCGACTATGACACCGCAATGCCCCGCGACGACTGACCGCTGTTTCGTCCAGACTTGAAGGATCGAGGGAATGGAGCGTCTCCGCGTGGGAACCGCTGCAGTACGAGGGGAGATCAGATGAGCATTCATGCTTCGTATCTCGACGTAAAGGAAACGACTACCGGGGTCGTCGTACTTGTAGGTGACCGCGCGTACAAGATCAAAAAGGCCATCTCCACGCCATTCCTCGACTTCAGCGAACCTTCACGACGAGAGGACGCTCTGCAACGTGAACTCACGTTGAACCAAAGGATCTGCGAGGGTGTCTACCGCGGAGTGTCACACGTGGTCGACCCGGTCGACCAGTCGAGCGAGCCGATTCTGGTGATGGTGCGTATGCCCGATGAGCGAAGACTGTCCGCATTGGCTGCGACGAATCAGGATGTCGCACACGCATTGGACGAGATCGCAGCGGCAGTGTCGGACTTTCACAGGCGAGCAGCCAGGAGCGTGCGAATATCCGAACAAGGAACATCAACAGGCGTCGGACACCGATGGGTATCGAATCTTGCCGAATTGCGCCAATTGTGTTCGGGTCTCCTCCCGCCCTGCCGACTCGATCACCTCGAGTCGATGTCTACGAGATACCTGTGTGGGCGTCGGTCCCTGTTCGATTCGAGAATCGCCGAAGGTTGCATCGTGGACGGCCACGGAGACCTTCTCGCGGACGACATTTTCGTACTGCCCGACGGACCCAAGATTCTCGACTGCCTCGACTTCGACGACCAACTCAGATTTGTCGATATTCTCGACGACAGCTGTTTCCTCGCCATGGACCTGGAGTTCCTCGGCTATGAGGATCTTGCGAGCGAGTTCCTTGCCTCGATCGTCACGAAATCGAATGACCAGCCGCCGATTTCGTTGATCGACCATTACATCGCCTATCGCGCCACGGTTCGTGCCAAGGTCGACGCTCTGCGTCTGCAGCAAGGCGATTCGAATAGTCAGGCCGCGCTCGAACGGCACCTTGACCTTGCCGAGAACCACCTGTGCAACGGCGAAGTTCGACTATGCCTGGTGGGCGGCTTTCCGGGAACTGGTAAAACGACATTATCCCTCGCTCTTGCCGCACACACCGGCGCTACAGTCATCTCCAGCGACCGCGTGCGGCGCGAACTCGTCGATGCCGGCGCACTCCGCGGCTCCGCCGACGCCTATCAATCGGGACTGTATTCGCCCGACTCGGTTCACACCGTCTACAGCGAAATGCTCGATCGTGCCCACGATCATCTCTCGATGGGTGAGTCGGTCGTACTCGATGCAACATGGGCTCGGTCTCGACACCGCAGGGAAGCCGAACTGTTATGCACCTCAACAGCGTCGACGTTGATCAGCCTGTCGACCAGCACACCGCTACCTGTCGCCGCTCAACGAATAGCAACGCGCACGAATACGCTTTCCGACGCCACGACGGCTACTGCAGCCGCCATCGCGCAAGGCCACGACCCTTGGCCCGAATCGACCGCGATCGATACCGACACATCCATCGACGTCAGCGCCGAGTCGGCCGTAGATGTCTGGCGCCGGTCAGTGAGTGTGGGTAAAGGTGTCAACTCGACACGGTGAGCACCTCTTCGAGTGGACGACGGCCTGTGCCCCCTGGTCGATGTTCCTCGATACGTGTTTCGCTCCCTGCGGCATCGATCACCGCGTCGGACGGTTCTCTCTCCAACCCGACACGAATCATCACCTGTGGATTCTGAAGTGTCTCGCCGGATCTCGAAGCAACATCTCGAACGATTTCCCGACTTGATTCCACTTCGGTCAAATGTGTCAGAGGGCAGGTTGCCAGGTGCGACGCGGTGGCATGTAACAGCAGCGAGGACATCGCCTGACCTACGTTCAGCCAGTCGATCGGCGTGTCCGAAACCGTACTGAGCAGTATCAATGCTGCATCGTCCCTCACTCCATGCCCGATCCTCAGTTGGCCCGAAGGAAACGCTCGTGCAGACGCAGACTCGTGAATCGACAATGCATCCGGCAACGCACTGCGCGGAACACCGTCTGCGGTCGGAGCCGAGCGTATCCAACTCTCCAACTCGTTCCAGTACGCCGGATCGCTCTGATGCTCCTCCGCGGCCAGTGTGGCCGCTCGGGCGAGCATGTCCCCGAACTGCGGTGACAAACTGATCGCCGACGCCCCGAACACCGAGGCGTGCCGCGCAAGGCCGACCAGCGACCCGGCGGGAGGTGCATCGAACGGCCGTCGGTCGGAGCGGCGGCGTTCCAACGATGCGAAGAGGCCCGCGTCGGCACTCATCGCGCGAGCTCGCCCTCTGAAGGTGATCACCGCGAGCAGGTCCGGTTGCCCACGGTCGGGAAACGTCGCGACAATTGGCTCGATCAGGTTGTGTTCCAATGTAACTCGCAAATGATGCAAGGCGGCGCCACAGCTGATGATCAGTTGCCTGCCGGCAGGATCCTCCACCGGGATCGAGCGCAGGCGATCGACGCGGAGTTCAAGTTCACCGCGCCGCAGTCGCCACGCCCACGGTTGGACGTTGTGAACAGACGGCGCCGCGCAGGCCCAACGGACAGCGTTGCTGATCGTCTCGGAATCCGCGCTCACGTAGCGCACCATGGTTAGATCACTCTCGTCGAAGTCGTCTGCTGTCGGACGAGCGGCAAACGTCTCTGTTGATCGTGCCCCTCGTCCCGCACTGTTCGCTACGGCCCTTTGTCAATCAACTTGTGTCAATCATCGAACTCTCGTGAGGCATCCTCGGTTCGTGCGGCGTACTTGAATCCACCGCCACGGAGTTGTTCCGTGATCTTGTCCGCCCACGCATCGATGTCGGCCCAGTCTCGAGCATCCGAGTATCGACCGCCCATGATCTTGAAGACAATGCGCCCGACCAGCGGCCAGTCTCCACGTGTCAACGCACCAGCGAACCGGCGATGGTCTCGCAAGTCCGCGGATTTGCGAAGTTTTGTCACCGTCCTCGGTTCAGACGCCGACTTTCTGATTCGACGAGTCAGTCGCGTAGACAGAAGCGTCGATGTCTCGCCCCATGTCGCAACCGAGAAGGCCCACACCGGTTGAGTCTTCACTGCCACCCTCCGTCGATCGACAACGACTGCGGCGGAGGGCAACCAATCCATGTCGTGAATGGCGCTTCCCAAGATCACAGCGTCGAACCATTCGTGCCCTGGGCTCTCGACCGCAGGAAACATCGTCACGTCGAATCCTGCAGCACCACACCGTTCCGCGATCCTTCCGGATACACCTCGCGTCGATCCTTTGGCACTCGCGTACGCGATCAGAATCTTGGTCATCGTCACTCGTTCCCATCCGGAAGGGGAACCGACCAGACGAGAGTTGTACCGCCGCCATCAGTGGACTGTGCGTCAAAGGTCCCACCCAAGGCGAATGCTCGCTCGCACAGGTTCTTCAGCCCGCGCCGATGTGCACCTGGTGGCAAGCCGATTCCGTCATCGGCGATCGTGACGGTCAATGAATCGTGCACATCTATGACGATCGCTACGGTGGACGCCTGCGCGTGTCGGACCACATTGCTGAGCGCCTCTCGCACCACCGCCTCAGCTTGCTCCCCCAGAGACGGATCGACGACAGACAGTGGGCCCCTTACTTGGACCGTCACCCGCAGATCGGTGTCAGCGCTCGTCTCGGCGACAACTTGGTTCAGGCGACTCCGAAGTGAAGGGGCGCCGTCCTCGGTCGCATGCAAGTCGAAGATGGCACGGCGAATGTCCTGAATGATGTCCTGCAAGTCGTCGATGGTCCCACTGAGCCTTTGATGTACTTCAGGAGCCCGCGTCCGCTGGAGCGTGCCTTGAACAGACAATCCGACAGCAAAGATTCGCTGAATCACGTGATCGTGAAGATCACGCGCGATCCGATCACGGTCAGCAAGTATGTCGAGTTCTGCCATTCGCCGTTGATTGTCTGCCAGCCGCAGCGCAACAGCCCCTTGATCGGCAAAGGCCGACATGGACGCCAACTGATCCGCTCCGTATTGCTCCGCCCCACGCAATTTCAATACCGCCAGGACTCCTCGAACCTGTTGTCCGTCTCGAAGTGGCAGCACGATCGCAGGCCCGTATTCATGTCCCTCACCGAACCCCGGATCGAATTCCAATGACTCCGTCACAATCGGAAATTTGTTCCGGTAGACCGCGCCCGATGTGGAGAAGTCCAACGGAATTCCGTGTCCGACCAAGGTTTCGGAATCAAGCCCGCTCGCGACAGTGACCACCAACTCGGCGGTCGCTACTCCCGTCAGCTCAGGATCCGGAGGTACCGCCAGAAATGCGCAGTCAGATGAAGTGAGTGACAACGACTTGTCTGCGATCAGTTGGAGAACCCCGAGCGCATCGGCGCCGGCCAACAATGCTGTCGTTACCTCGCCGGTCGCGAGCAGCCATTCTTGTTTCATTTTCGTCAGGGCGTACAGCTGGGAGTTGTCGATCGCGATGCTGGCGGCCGATGCGAGCGCGAGAACGATCATCTCGTCGTGCGCGGTGAAAGCTCGCCCGTTCGTCTTCTCGGTGAGGTAGAGATTACCGAACACCTGGCCACGAGTCTGTATCGGTACGCCGAGAAAGGTTTTCATCGGCGGATGATGGTCAGGGAAACCCACGGAGGCCTCATGTTTTGACAGATCATCCAACCGCAGCGGCTTCGGATCAGAGATCAGGGCGCCGAGCACACCGCGTCCGCGGGGAAGGTCACCGATCAGTTCCCGCCCGGTCTCGTCGATTCCTTCGTAGACGAATTGCTTCAGTTCCTCACTGTCGCCGACCACTCCGAGCGCACCGAACTTGGCATCGACCAACGCGATAGCCGATTTGACGATCGTACGCAGAGTCGTATCCAAGTCGAGTCCTGCCGAGACCGCCAGTAGAGCTTCGAGAAGTCCGTCGACATGAATGCGTTCGCCGGACGGCACGCCGAAGTCGTTCGGTACCATTCCGGCATGAGCCTCAGAACCCGGCTCGGAGTGAGTCATGGCTGCGGAAGGTGCTCGTGCATCTTCGTTGCCAGTATCGCCGCTTGAGTTCTGCGCTCCACGCCAAGTTTGCTCAACAAACGGGAAACGTAATTCTTCACGGTCTTCTCCGCCAAAAACATTCGCGCCGCAATCTGTCGATTCGTCAGGCCTTCACCAAGTAATCCCAGCAATACGCGCTCCTGCTGGCTCAGTTCCTCGAATGGGCCGTTCTTGTCAGCCGCATCGGTACGCAATTTCGCCATCAACGCCGCAGCAGCTCTGTTGTCGAGCAACGATTTCCCCGCGCCGACATCTCGCACCGCCCTGGCCAAGTCCAGTCCCTTGATGTCCTTGACCACGTAGCCACTGGCACCGGCCAGTATCGCATCGAGCATCGCCTGATCGTCTTCGAACGAGGTGAGGATGAGGCATCGCAATGCAGGCAACTTCGACAACAACTCGCGACACAGTTCGATCCCGTTTCCATCCGGAAGCCGAACATCGAGAACAGCCACGTCTGGTTTCAGAGCAGGTATTCGTGCCATCGCGTGGGCATAATTCGACGCCTCCCCTACTACCCTCAGCCCCGGGTCTCCCTCGAGCAACTCCACGAGGCCACGGCGCACAACCTCGTGATCGTCCACCAGAAATACGTCGGTCATGTGATCATCCGTCCTCACCTCACGCAGCACGCACTCAACGACTACCCATAGCCCGACGAACGAATCAGCGAACGCGGACGTCACTGCACCTAAAGGGTGTTGCCCGACAAGTTCGTCACGTCACGGTAAGGACCTCGGACATCGACCTACGAGTGGTCATGACGGGTGGAGTGCCGCCAGGCGCGCGCCCGATACGAACCAGCATCTGAGGAACGCCGACTTCCGGCACCAACCGGTTGAGCAGAGCACGACTGCCAGGCACTTCGGTCATGTGTGACAGTGGGCAAGTCGCCGCGCCCCGAACCGTCGCTTCGAGCAGTATCGACGAGAGCACCTGACCACACCGCAGCCAGTCGCGCCGGGTGTCAGTGGTTGTGCCAATTGCCAATACCGTCGATTCGTCGATTGCGCCTTGGTCCCCCATCGCGGCATTACGGCGAGCGGGAAAAGTCCGGGCGATGGGGACGCTGCCACCACCGGAAACAAGCGAAGTCTCCGGAATTCCACCCGAGGACATGGAATGCCCAGCCCACCAATGCAACTCCGCTTGATACTCGGAGTCGTATCGGCGAGCAGCGGCCGACGCTTCGGTTGCGCGAAGCAGACCGGCTCGTTGATCCGAGTCCAGTACCGTTACGCCGATGTCGAGTTTGCGACCTACTTCCGCCACACAGTCGGTCAGCTCGTCGATTGCGTCGAACAACCCGAAAGCGCGGCGGTCGGTGCGCCGCCGACGTATCGCGGCGAGCATGTCGAAGTCGTGCGAGCGCGGCCGCGCATCGTGTCGAAACTCGACCGTGGCAAATAGATTCGGGGAGACTCCGCGGTCTTCGTAGTGAATGTCGGCACTCCAACGTAGCCCCAGCAGGCCCACTCGGAGGTGATCGAGTGCGGCGCCGCAACTGATATGCAGTTGCCGTCCGGTCGGGTCAGCTGCCCGGAGAAGTCTACGGTGATCGCCGAACAGCTGTAACCGCCCGTCGGCGTACGTCCACCGCCACGGTTGGCTGTTGTGCAAGGACGGCGCCCGACACGCGAGATCGACGGCGAGTTGTACGACACTCGAATCCGGTTTGGTGAGGTTCATGTCTCCTCCGATCTCAGCGGCCCGGAGTCGTACGTGCCGCTCTCAGTAGTAGCGTCGCAGGGTCGTCCGCTCTGCATAAGTGCCAATGGTCACCGCAACGCCCGCCCTGTGAAGGTCGGCCCAATCCGACTGGTGACACCGAAAATGACTTTCTCCTCTGCCATCGGCAGCCTCGGTCACGAAGGATTCGGTCACGGCCAGTTGACATCCGTTCCGACGAGAAGGAGATCAGTTGTGAAAATCAATCCACCCGTTGTTGTCGGGTATGACGGATCTTCGCAGTCACGGGACGCAGTGTGGTGGGGAGCTCACGAATCCGCCCTCCGAGCTGCGCCCTTACTCCTGCTGACGACGATGTTCACTCCCACCACCTATGGCGTACCCATCGGGATGCCGGCCTTCTATTTCGACGAACAAGAAGCAGCCGCCAAAAAACGACTTGCCGAGGCCACCGAACTGGCGAAACAAGCGATCGGCGAACGAACAGTCCAGATCGACGTCGAATTGGCTTCGGATCCACCCATACCGGTGCTCCGTGAAATCTCCAAGACTGCCCGGGTCATCGTCGTCGGAAGCCGCGGACACGGTGAATACACCGGAGGTCTCCTGGGTTCGGTGAGTTCGTCGCTGGCAGTGCATTCACTGTGCCCGGTCGCCGTCGTCCGAGGACTCGGCGGCGACGAGGACGTCTCCGTTCGCCCTGTAGTAGTCGGGGTCGACGGCAGCGTCCACAGCGAACCAGCCATCGCAACTGCCTTCGAGGAAGCGTCACTACGTGGCGTCGAGTTGGTCGCCGTCCATGCCTGGTCGGACGTAGTTCTCGACGTTGTCTTCTCGAAGTTTCGGGAGGTCGATTGGCGAGCCCGCCAAGACACCGAACGTGCACTGCTCGCCGAGAGCCTGGCCGGATTCGGTGATCGTTACCCCGATGTTCCAGTAAATACTGTCGTAGTCAAGGACAAGCCGGGTCAAAATCTCGTCCACCACACCGAGCGGGCACAGTTGGTAGTTCTGGGACGCCGCGGCCGCGGCGGATTCAGCGGCATGCTTCTCGGGAGCACCTGTCGAGAGGTCCTCCACGACGCGCACTGTCCGGTGTTGGTCGTCAACAGCCATCGATGATCGAGATGGCACCCCGCACGCCCTCCGACGAGTGGATGATGTCGTGGCATGTCGACTCCCCCGGTTCGCTCGGGACGCATCCTCTTGTAAGGCGACTGGTCCCCCGCCCGGAAATCGGCGCGAATGAACTACTTGTTCGTGTTCTCGCGTGCGGAGTGTGCCGCACCGACCTCCACGTCGCCGTAGGCGACCTTCCGGTTCACCGACGCAATGTCGTACCGGGTCACGAAGTTGTCGGGCTCGTCGAGGCGGTCGGGACGGCTGTCGACGCCTTCAAGCCCGGTAACCGTGTGGGGATTCCGTGGCTTCACTCGACGTGCGGTGTGTGTCGCTACTGCCTACGCGGCGCTGAGAACCTGTGCCCGAACTCCACCTATACCGGCTGGGATGTCAACGGTGGATTTGCCGAATATACTTCTATATCAGAAGGATTCGCACTCAAACTCCCGTCTGGGTATACGGACAACGAACTCGCTCCGCTACTCTGTGCGGGAATCATCGGATTCCGTGCGCTCGAGCGTGCCGACCTGCCGGAAGGTGGGCGGCTGGGAGTTTACGGTTTCGGCGCAAGTGCACACCTTGCGACGCAGGTCGCACTTGCTCGAGGCGCACAGGTGCATGTGATGACGCGCAGCAGATCCGCGCGCGAACTGGCCCACGATCTCGGAGCCGCATCGGTGCAAGGTGCATACGACCATCCACCGGAACTGCTCGATTCGGCAATCCTTTTCGCGCCAGTCGGTGATCTCGTTCCCACTGCCCTCGAAGCACTGGACCGAGCCGGCGTCCTGTCGATCGCCGGAATACACCTCACGGATGTGCCTGTACTGAACTACCAGAAGCACCTGTTCTACGAACGCGAGGTTCGCTCGGTGACTTCGAATACCAGGCGAGATGCACAGGAGTTTCTCGAATTCGCAGACAATCATCACCTCCGCGTCAGCACCATGCCCTATCCACTCAGCGGAGCGAATCGGGCACTGGAAGACTTGGCGGCAGATCGAGTCACTGGCGCAGCAGTGCTGGTGCCATGACTATCTGGCGCGCGGCGACCTCCGAACACGCGTCGGTGGTCATTCGTAGACGCGTCTTTCGCGCTGTCTTGTTCGACATGGACGGTGTCGTGACCGACACCCGACATACCCATCGAGCCGCCTGGGGGCGCCTGTTTCACGAATTGAGCGCGCACGGCGACGTCGGCGATGTGGAACTCGACGACGAGGACTATCGAGAATTCATCGACGGCAAAGAAAGACAGAAAGGCCTCCGGTCATACCTCGAATCGCGGAAAATCGAACTCCCCCTGGGGCATCCCGACGATCCTCCCGACGCCACTACCGTCAATAATCTCCTCGAGCGCAAAAACCGATTCTTCCTCGCGGAACTCGAACGAGAAGGAGTCGGGGTGATCGTCCCGACCGTGAGGTGGATTCAGCAACTACGCGCCGCCGGCGTACTCACTGCTGTGGTGTCGGCAAGTAAAAACGCGCGACGAGTACTCGAGAATGCCTGTGTATCTGACTATTTCGATATCCGACTCGACGGCGCCGACATTGCACTACTCGGGTTGGACGGCAAACCGGATCCAGACACCTATCTGGAAACCGCACGAAGACTGTCGATCCCGCCAGCCGAATGCGTCGTCGTCGAAGACTCGATCGCTGGAATCCGCGCCGCCCGATCCGGTGGATTCGGTCTGCGAATCGGTCTTGGCCCAAGCGAAAATCTCGAATCTCTCACCGAGAACGGCGCCGACCTCGCCGTCACCGCCATCGGCGAGGTCAACTTCCACTTCGTCACGGCCACAACACGCGAAGGCGATAACCACGACCCTGGATGCCGACTCTGTATATCAGGAAATGAGCCCAACTCCACACTCGAATATCGCGGGATAGATCCGAGCGCCACTGGCCTTCGCGAGACCATGTCGACCGTGGGAAATGGCTACTTTGCCACGCGAGGCGCGTTGTCTGAGTCCCACGATGACGGCCTCCACTATCCCGGCACCTATGTCGCGGGGTGTTACAACCGACTCACCTCGGATGTGGACGGACACGTACGCGAGGACGAAAGCGTGGTCAATCTGCCGGACTGGACGACATTTACCGTCACAGGTCCTGACGGAGAACTGCTCCAATCCCCATCAGCGCTTGTCACGCACCACCACGAAGCAGTTGATCTCGAGCATGGAATCTGTTCCAGAGAAAGTGTATTCCGCGATACGCGCGGTCGCGTCACTCGAATTCGACAATGCCGGATCGTATCGATGGACGATCCACACGTAGCCGCGATCACCATGACCGTCGCAGCCGAAAACTGGGATGGATCGATCGACATCGCATCCGGGATCACCACCGACGTCGTCAACAACAATGTTCCGGACTATTCGAAACTGGCCAAAAAACATCTCGAAGTCCTCGCTTTGGATACCGTCGGCGACCAATGCATTTCCGCAACGGTCCAAACCACTAGCTCCCACATCCGCATCACCCAAGCCGAGCGTCTCCGCCTGACCGACGTCGACGGATCAACCACGCAACACAACCGCCGCGTGAACACAGACCACACTGGAATCGTGCAGGTCATCCGCTGCCGAATCACGGTCGCCAAACCCGTCACCGTCGAGAAGACGTCGGCGCTCTTCACCTCCCGCGATAAGTCAACACTCGATCCAAAGTCCGCCGCGTGGCAACGAGTCCAGGAAGCAGAGAATCACGGCGCACTGTTTCGACGCCACTGCGCCGCTTGGGACTGGCTCTGGAACCAATTCGGCATAACACTCGCTACGGAAGACTCCACCGCTCTGGCGACGAATGTATTACTCCTTCACGTACTTCAGACACTGTCGACCCACACGACAGATCTCGACGTCGGAGTTCCCGCTCGAGGACTCCATGGCGAGGCATACCGCGGTCACGTCTTCTGGGATGAATTGTTCGTTGTGCCAATCCTGACGCGTCGGCTTCCGGAGTTGACATCGTCGTTGCTGCTCTATCGGTGCCGGCGGTTGGCCCGGGCGCGCCGAAACACCCGAGGGTTGAACCTGCACGGCGCTCTCTTTCCTTGGCAAAGCGGCAGCGACGGTCGAGAAGAAACACCGCCCTTCCTCTTCAACCCGAGGTCTGCCCGCTGGATACCCGATCACTCTCGTCGCCAGTACCACGTCAACCTCGCAATCGCCCACAATGTCTGGCGATATTGGCAAACGACAACCGATCTGGAATTTCTCGGTAATCACGGGGTCGATCTACTCATCGAGAATGCGCGATTTTGGATGGCAAAGTCCGAATACGACGCGAGCAGCGACAGATACGATATCCGCGGTGTCATGGGCCCAGATGAATTCCATGACGGCTATCCCGACCGCCCCGGCACCGGGATCGACAACAACGCATACGTGAACGTCATGACGGAATGGTCGCTCATACGTGCGGTCGAGGCGGTTCGGGTACTCCGGAATGACAACCGATACTTCCCTGGGCGCCTCGATGTGACCGACGAGGAGTTGGTGTCGTGGGACCGACTGAGCAGGCGACTGCGCCTGACTTTCCTCGACAACGGCCTGATCAGTCAATTCGAGGGTTTCGGCGCGTTGACCGAGCTGGATTGGGCCGACTACCGGTCACGATACGGGGACATCGGCCGCCTGGATCTCATACTCGAGGCAGAGGGAGACTCACCGATCCACTACAAGGCCTCGAAACAGGCAGACATCCTCATGTTGCTCTACGTATTCACCGCTGAGGAACTGACTGAGTTGATCACGCGATTGGGGTACGAGTTCGATCCCTCCGTGATCCCGGAGATGATCGATTACTACCTCGAGCGTACGACGCACGGTTCGACACTGAGCCGAATTTCCCACACCTGGGTCCTTGTGCGAGGCAACCGATCACAGTCGTGGGCCATGCTCCGCGATGCACTGGCCGCGGATCTGTCCGACGCTCGGAGCGGAAGTACCAGGGAAGGAATCCATCTCGGAGCGATGGCGGGCGCGATCGATATTCTCGAACGCTGCTACACAGGGCTCGATTTTCGGGACGATATTCTGTGGCTGCATCCGCAATTACCCGTCGAGTTGCGTGAACTTGCCTTCACGATCTATTACCGTGGCCACCGTCTTCGAATCCAGTGCACCCATTCGGCTGTGACTGTGACATCGGAGACGAAAGATGTCCCACCGATCGCACTTTCGATCGACGACACCAGCTACACCTTTGCTGCAGGCTCGTCGGTCACCGTGGAGTCCGAACAGCCAGGGAGTCCGAACAGCTAGGGAGTCCGAACAGCTAGGGCTGTCACGAGGCGTCGATCGACCCCAGGGCGAATCCGGCGTCGGACAGATCCGCATACGCAGGCTCGCCGTGGGAGCCGTCATCGCGAACCTCGACATACCTGGCCGAATACGCTCTCGGGTCAGCAGCGCTGCCCGTGACAGGCATCCTCTCGAGGACGACAGCGCCAGGCCATCGCGCATGAACCGCAGCGACCAGGGCGCTGCCGTCGACTGTCGCCGTCGACAGTGGTCCACCTTCACCCACGATCACTACCCGCTGACCATCTGTCAGCATCCATACCCCGACCGGGAAGGACCTGACTGCGCCCTCTCCCCCTGAGACCGTCACCGTATCCCCTGTCTCGCTCACCAAACGCGCAATTTTCGGTTGATTCATTGCCGGGCCTCCTGAGCAGTCGTACCGGTCGAGTCGAGTCGCTCTCTGCCGTCGACGCTAGCGCACAACAACCACCACCACAGGTGTCGGCGGCACACGGATCAGAAGGCCGAAAGACCCTTTTTCGTGCACCTCGCGGCCCTGACCAGGAAGTCCTGACCCCGGCACAATTCGAATCACGATCACCCGAGCACGGCGAGTGCATGTGAGCAATCACCGCGTTGATTCCCGAGCGGAGCACTGGATGAAAACACTGGTCACGGCCGCAAGCCGCCACGGTTCGACAAGCGAAATCGCAGATTTTCTCGCAAAATCCCTGCGAGAGAGCGGAATGGATGCAGACCGCCGTCACCCCGACGACGTTCTCGAACTCACCGAGTACGACACGATAGTTCTCGGGAGCGCGATCTATATGGGGCACTGGATGAAGGACGCAGAGGAATTCACCAAACGCTTCTCGGATGCATTGCGGCTTCGCCAGGTTTGGCTGTTCTCCTCGGGACCGATCGGTTCGGGCGAATCCACGACCGGTGTTCCGTCCGACATTGCCACCTTGATGGAGAAAACCGGTGCAGTCGAACACAAATCCTTCGCAGGCAAACTCGACCGCGAAGGATTGGGGTTCGGTGAACGAGTAGCCGTACGAGTCGTTCACGCGCCTGAAGGCGACTTCCGGGATTGGGCTTCGGTTCGCTCCTGGGCTGAGTCGATCCTCGAGGCAGCTCGCACCACACGGCATTTCGAATCAGAGGAGACATCATGAACCGCGGAGCACCAATCGTGGTGGGTGTCGACGGGTCGGCACCGGCGCTTTCCGCAGTTCGATGGGCGGCCCGAGAAGCCGTACTTCGCACTCGACCGCTCCACTTACTGTCCGTGATGCCTGTCGAAGCAGACACTTTCGGCGGTGCTGTCAAACTCGGTGCACCACGGTTTCCAGACCAACGAACTGTTGGTCGCGAACGACTCTCCACAGCTCGTTCCGAGGCGCTGCTGTCCGCAGCGACGCTGGGAGACAGAGAATTACAGATCGTCGACAAGCTGAGATTCGGAAACGGTGTAGAAGCACTCCTTGACGAATCCCGCACGGCAGCGATGCTTGTCGTCGGATCACACGGGCTCAATCAATTCGCCGACGCGATACTCGGCTCCGTCAGCGCGGCAGTGGTTCTCCATTCGAACGTGCCTGTAGCAGTCATCCGAAACGTCCCGAAGTCGAAACAGCCGCAGATGAGCGGCCCGATAGTGGTGGGTATCGACGGGACAGAGAACAGCGAACCCGCGATTGCCGAAGCGTTCGAGACCGCTTCACTCCACGGAGTGGAGCTCACTGCAGTCCATGCCTGGAGCGACTCCGACCTTACAACCGTGTTTCGCTCCGACCCTGACGGTGTATCGCTGGACTGGGACACGATCTCAACCGCCGAGCATGCGGTCTTGGCGGAAAGGCTTGCGGGGTGGCGGGAGGAGTACCCCGACGTCGCCGTTCGATGTGTCGTCGTACGTGACAATCCTGCAAGGCAATTGGAAATCGAATCGAAATCAGCGCAACTCGTCCTCGTGGGTCGGCGAGGACGGGGCGGATTCTCATCGATGTTACTCGGCTCCACGAGTCGCCGTCTCATGCACACAGTGTCCTGCCCGTTGCTGATCGTTTCGTCCCCCACCCGCCAGAAGGACCAGAACAAGTGACAACGCACCTCGAACCCCAATCGCCACCGAACTCGCCGTCGGACCGCAACCAATACTCCGCCACGGTCAATCGACTCGACGCGGAGTTCAAGGGACTCATCTCGGCGGAATGCATCAACATCGTCATGATGGGCTGCCTCGACGATCTGTCCTGGACAACACCGCAAGCCCGACCTGAACTCAGCGAACGACTGGCGCGGCAACGCATCATCAGCTATCTCGACAGCAAGGCCGACAACTTCAACTGAGGGGCTACGCATGACCGACCACGACGGAAGAAGTGCTCTCATTTCCGGAGGAGCGGGCCAGGTTGGTGCGGCCATCGCCAAAGCCCTGTCCGAAGAAGGGTTCGGAGTCCTCATCGGCGACCTCCTCGAAGGAGAAGGAAACGCTACAGCATCGAAACTCGGTGACCGCGTGGCGTTCCAGCGTCTCGACGTGACACAACCGGAGAGTTGGGAATCCGCCATCGACACAGCCGAGTCAACTTACGGACATCTGTCCGTCCTCGTCAACAATGCCGGAATCATCGAGCCGGGAAGCGTGCAACTACAACGCCCCACGCAGTTCAAACATGTTCTGAATACCAACCTGTACGGAGCATGGCTCGGAATACACTGTGCTGCAAAGTCCCTGACAACCGCGGGCGGAGGTGCAATCGTGAACATCTCCTCCGCAGCGGGCCTGACCGGATACCAGGGAATGGGTGCTTACGTTGCCAGCGAATGGGGCCTTAGAGGACTTACCAAGGCGGCGGCCCTCGACCTGTGCGGTAACAACGTGCGAGTTTGTTCCGTTCATCCCGGACCGATACAAGGCTCAGCGACAAATGATTTCGGCGGTTTGCCCTTCGTTTCCGATCAGCCTATCCCGCGTCTCGGAAGTCCGAACGAGATAGCATCGACAGTGCGCTTCATCGTCAGCGAAGCGACGTACTCCACCGGCACAGAATTTGTCGTCGACGGTGGGTACTCTGCGGGGCGACAGCGCTCGTAGCCGAAAGAATACCGAGGATAGTCGACCTGAACTGAATACGACCAGCGGCAAGCGCACAATGGTGAACCATGAGACGGTGAACCATGAGACGCAGAACCATGAGACTCGGAAACAAGAATCGGTGGCATCTGCATCCCGCAGTCCGCACGGGTTCGGAGCTGACCCGCGGAGAACGTGCGGCCGATGTGGTCCGCAACGGTATGGGGTCGTGGCCGTTCGTCTTCGTGTTCGTCGCGATCATGGGAATCTGGGCAGGGTTCAACGGCAATACCGGTTTCGATCCCTACCCGTTCATTCTGCTGAACCTATTTTTGTCGATGCTTGCCGGCATGCAGGGAGCAATTCTGTTGATCTCGGCGAAACGGGCGGATGCCATCAGCAGTGAAGTCGCGGTTCACACTCTCGACAACACCAATCAACTCCGACAGTTGATCGAGGCGAACACGGCACTGACCGAGACCGTCGCGGAACTCTCGCGGGAGATCCACAAGCATGTCTGCACTCCGGAACACACCGCAGGGTGACGTCACCGCGTCGATCCCGGCGGGTTCACCGGTTTCGTCGAACACTTGCGAAGTGAGAATGAAACGTCATCCTTGGCGATGTCGAGCGGTATTCGCACTTCCCGCTCTCACCCAGAGGCCGAGCCAGGACAAATCCAGAGTGCTCAGCCCAACTCCGTAGATTCGTCGAGTAACCGCTCCAGATAGTTGAGGTCCTGGCGAAGCAAGGCAATCGCCCTGGCGGGACCTTCGGAAGTTTCGGTATGCGGATTCTCCTGGATGAGCGAATGTAATGCCATGTCGGCGAGTTGGTTTGCGACAGCACGGTCGTTCTCGAGGTCGCCTGGTTGGTGCCACCAGGCGATCCAGTTGATCATGCCGATAACGCCGAGCGCCGCAGTACGGGGGTCGACGGGGCGCATCTCGCCGGCGCGAATTCCTTCCTCGATGACGCGGATGAATTCCTTGAGCACATGTCGGCGGCTGTGGTGGTACGTGGTTGCGATGTCCTCGGGGAGTTCAGCTTCCGATCGGATGATCAATCGGAATCTGTCCGGCCCTTGCGCCTGGTGCAGGGCGATGGCTGTTGCCATTTGGCGCAGTTTTTCGGTAGGGCCCAAGTCGGGGCGGTCATTGATCTCGTGCAGAAGAGCCGCGGGTGTCTCTGTGCTTTCACTCACGAGGCGGGAGAGGAGTTCGTCCTTGTTGGCCACGTAATGATAGAGCGCCGGCCGGGTCAGGCCGGTCGCGTCCGCAATGTCCTGCAGTGTCGTACTCGCAAAGCCTTTCTCAGCGAACAGGCGGGTGGCCTGCTCCATTATTTGCTTCTCCACGAGTTCCCGACGCGGGTTGCTGCGGGTTGCCGCGCCCTCGATGGCATCCTGATCTGTCGTGGTCAACTTGCCCCGTCCCCGGGAACGGCGCCTGGCCGCGGCTTCCTCGCTTGTCATGCCCGAAGAATAGCCCGGCCGAGGAGGATGTTTGCGCTCACGCCGAGGCCCCGAACGAGGAGAGCTCCGGATCAGCAGGAATCGATTCGGGTTCATCGAAGAAGGCGAGGTCGATGCGCGCACTGGCCAGGCCGGCGGCAATGTCCTCGCGGCATGACGACGGTGCTTCGACTACGAGCAGGGACCCCGTACGACCGCGAAGCCGTTCGGCAAGATCGAGTCGGGTGAGGACGGCAGCCCGCGACGGCGGTCCTGTCAACCAGAGCGCCCGGGCAATGGGTGCGGTTTCCACGATGTCAGCGGCTTCGACGCCCCACGCGGAGTCGAAATCAATGTTGATCACTGCGGTGGAGCCAGCGTCACGCAGCTCCGAAGTCGCGACACGGTCCTCGAACCGGTCTTGGTCATGATCGAGGGATTGCGCAAGGATCCAGTCCTCGATATCCGTCGGGGGTACCGCGCCGACAGGTACGTTGCCGTAGCTCGCAAGCCCCTTTTGAACCAGTGTGGGGGCGGAGTCGTGAAAGCGGCCGACGCTGACTTTCCCGGCGCGGGTCATGTAGGCGATCATCAGCTGCTCGAGTGGCAGGTTCATCCGCTCCGGGAACGACTCCCACCAGAGTTCGCTGCGCCGCGCGATCTCCTGGAGATATTCGACAGCGGGCCGCCGCACCTTTTCGTACGCCACGAGGGCGTCCTCGACAGTCTGTGCGGCGATGAGTGCATGGTCGAGGGCGATGGCGTCCTCCATGGCAAGTTTGGTGCCTGATCCGATGGAGTAGTGGGCTGTATGGGCCGCGTCGCCAAGCAGGACAGTCTTGCCGCTGTGCCAGCGCTCGCACGAAATGGTACGAAAACGTGTCCACCGGGTTCTGTTCCCGATCAGGCGGTGGCCTTGGAGGGTGTCCGCGAACGCACGCTGCAAGTATTCCAGGGCGAAGCCGTCACTGTCAGCGGGAGCTGTCCGGTCGGTGGAGACATCGAATCCGGCTCGCCGCCATGTTTCCTCGTCGGTTTCGACGAGGAAAGTGCTGCGGTCCCCGGCGTACGGGTAAGCGTGAGCGACGAAGGTGCCGTGTTCAGTGGTGACCGGAACGAAGATTGCTCGAGGGAGTGCAAACTCGGTTCCACACCACAAGTAGAGACCGGCCCCGGTACTTACGCGAGGGCCGAAGGTATCGGCCATCTGTGTGCGTGTTGCGCTGTTGATTCCGTCTGCTGCGATGACGAGGTCCACATCGAGTTCTGCGGCTTCGCGCCGTTCGCCGAAATGCATTCGCACACCGGCATTTTGCGCTTGTTGCTGAAGTACCGCGAGCAGGGTGGTGCGCGCGACGGCAAGGAGTTCACCGTGCGCCAGCGTAGCCATTTTGTCGCCGACCTGCATTGACATCTCGTGAGGGTGCGCGGCCCCGACAATGGCTTCGAGCGATGCAGGGTCGGCCTCACGCAAGTTCCGTTGAGTGCGCGACGCCAAGCCGACGCCGAACCCGAACGTCTGATCCGGGCGGCTCTGCTCGTAGACAGTCACATCGGCGTCTGGATGACTGCGTTTGACCAGCCTCGCGGCGTAGAGGCCACCTGGTCCGCCACCTAGTACTGCCACTCGTTCCAGATTCATATCCAACTCCACTCTTTGTGACGCACTCGTTGATTATTCGTCGCCAACGTCAGATGGTCAAACCGGCAACTTTTAGCCTCAGGCCGTCCGCGAAACATCAACGCGGAACACAAATTGACCTGTACGTAGATTATTCAACATAGACGTCAAAAGTCAAGAAATTCAGGTTCTTCGCACTGGACTCACCACTCCGGCCAGGTGAGGACATGATGAGTACGACACCGGCACCGATTCCGTCCACAACAACCTGAGTGCATTGCTCCAGTCCGGCCAATGACATTGCAGAAAAACAACTTTGAACCAGTAGATAGTCGAGCGAAGGTCGAGATTCCGGAAAGAGGCTGTGAGACGCCAACGACGTCTCACAGCCGTGATTCTTCCGGTGTCTTGCTAAACCCCGATCGGCCGGGAATCCGATTCATCGACCAATTTCGCCGCAATCTCGGCCCTCAAACGCTTCTTGTCGATCTTGCCCACATTCGTCTGAGGGAAGGACGACACCCACTCGAGCCTTTCGGGCCACTTGAATTTAGCGACCCCCAGCTGGGCCAAGTGTTCCTGGACATCTTTGAGCGCCAACACATCACCGCGTGTCGCGACAACGTACGCACACGTTCTTTCGCCGAGTCGGGGGTCCGGCATGGCGACGACAGCGACGTTGGCGATGCCAGGATGTTCCAACAGGAGCAGCTCGAGTTCTTCGGCGTTGATCTTCTCCCCACCCCTGTTGATCAGATCTTTGATCCGGCCCTCGATGGACAGGTAACGCGCGCCCTCGATCTCGGTGATCGTGCCGAGATCTCCGGTTCGGTAGAAACCGTCGGAGGTGAAGGCATCCCGGTTGTGATCCGGAGCGTCGAAGTATCCGGGAATCGTGTAGGGGCCTCGGCAGCACAATTCTCCGACCTCCCCATCCCTGAGTTCTGTCTCGGATCCCGGTTCGAGGATGCGTACCTCGTCATCGGAGGAGATCGGCGAACCCACCGTCGTCAGTCGAGCTTGTGCGGGCGCATCGAGAGGGGTAACTGTGAACAAGCCCTCGGCCATGCCGAACAGCTGGCCTGCCCACCGCTCAGCGCCGTCGTCGACGCGCTCGAAGAGCTCATGCGGAACCTTGGCCCCCGAAAGGATGATCCGCTTCAGAGACACCGCTGCTAGATCGAACTCCGGTGTCATGACGGCTTGGTAGTGACCGTGCCCGATCAGTACCTCGGTAGCGCCGGACCGTGTCATCAGATCGAACGCAACCGAAGCATCGGCCGTCGCGAGAATCAAGCACGCTCCGACCGAGTGCGCCGCGTGCAACCCGCACGAGATGCCGGCATTGTGGATGATCGGGATCAAATGTGCGACCCGACTGTTCTCGTCCCATCCGAGGCTGTCTGCGTACAGCAACGCGTTGTTCCAGTATTCGGCGTGAATTCGTGGGATGACCTTGGGAACTCCAGTGGTTCCACCGGAGAGCTGGAACGCAGCCACGTCACTCGGATCGGTCTGTATTGCGATCTGCTCGACGACTGCATGCGCCGTGTGCGGATCGATGTCGAGGCCGAGATCTTCGAGTCGAGTCACCTCGTCCCGATCGTTGCTCGCAACATCGCCGACGCTGATGATGTGCCGCATCGTGGGATGTCCGGCAGCGTGTTCGCGGGCGAACTCGACGAGATCGAAGGAGGGCAGACCAGCCTCGACGAGGTGCGCCACAGCGCCGACCTTGCGACTGACGTGCCCGATCTCGTGCATGCGGTGCGCCGCCAGCGTTGCCACCGGTACCAGCCCCGCCTTGATGCAGCCATACCACGCGAGGACCGTCTCCAGGCGGTTGGTGAGTTGGAAGATGACCGGATCGAGTCGGCGAAGGCCGAGTCGTATCAGCGCGGCGGCGATCTGGTCCGTACGGCGGTCCAGTTCAGCGAAACTCATCTGCCCTTCGGCGGCGATCACGGCCGGTCGGTCCGGGAAGCGGGTAGCAATCTGATGCAGTCGCCGCCCCGTGGGATCGGAACTCCATGCGCCGCTGTCGCGGTAGCGACGTGCACGTTCCTCCGGGAACGGAACGAGGCGTCCGCCCCAATCCGAGAATGTCACCGTTCTTCTCCTCTATAAATCGTGTTCATGATGGTCCGGAACATCACCGATCCGCCACCGCAGGCAGAAGACGCGCCAGGTCGAGCGAATGATCGGGATGATCGGCGGGAACGATTCCGGAGTAGATGGCGGTCCAGCAGCCGGGGCAGCACAGCTGCCGGAAAACCACCGGGGCATCGACATACTCAGTGGGGTCGGAGGTGACCTGTGGGCCGGCGGTCGACGACGGGCCCTCGAATCGGGCGAGTTCAAGGGTGGTGTTGTTCTTGTCGTCGCCGAGTAGACGTCCGCACTGGGCGCAGCCGATCGCGCGGGTGTCTCCGATCGTGACCTCGACGAGGTTGTCGTCGAGTCGACGAGCTCCAGCCAACTCGAGTGTAGGGGCATCGGCGGGCGTGCCACCGGAGCGCTCACGCCGCTCAGTGCGCATCTCCTCGCGCCGGAGCGAGGTCTGTTCCGCGTCGAGTTCACCGTCGACGAGGACGACGCCGTACACGGTTTCGGCTCCGGATGCCGTGACTTTGCCCTCGCGGTAGTCCGCTGCCACAGCCGCCGGGTCACGTAGGAGCGGGTCACCGTAGCCGCCGCCGCCCTGCCAGTGCATGTACAGCACCTCACCGGGAGCGAGATAACTCTCCGCATAGCAGGCCCCGAGTTCGCGGCCTCCTCCGAGATCGTCCAAGATGCCGGGAATGCTGCCGGCTGCAAACTGCTCGACGATGTCGGTATTGCGGGCGAGTACCTCGACGCCGGTGTTGCCTGGGTAGCCGCCTGCGAGGCCGTTGTTCTGGGCGACGGCCTTGCCCGCAGAGGCAAGCACCAGGCCCATCGGCAGGCTGGTGCCGTATGGGGTGATGGCGATGGAGGCGCTGACGCCGCCGCGGTGACGTCCTGGTCCACCGGAGTCCGGTTCCTCGCGGCGCCACAACGTGAGCAGTGGGTAGAGGAATTCGGTCATCTCGGTGTCGGGGATGCGACCCATCGGGATGCAGAACAGCCCACCGGTGTCCATGCCGTCGGCGGTAGGCCGAGCTCCGTATCCGCCAGCCATAGGTTCCATCATGATGTTGAGGAACGGGACCGATTGTTCGGGGCGCTCGTCGAGGCCGGCGATCACAGCGGTGTCCCAGGTTCCGCAGCAGGCCGCCTGCACACTCTTCCCGAGGTCGACGGAACGATCGAGCATCTGGGACAAACATTCGGCGATCAGGGTTCCTGTGAGCCAGGCCGGCCCGATCGGTCCACGGCTGACGGCGGCAGGGAAGGTGGCGTTGTTGATCGTGCCTTCTTCGGCGATCAGGTCGAAGCAGCGCATCAGTCCGCCCGCGGACCAGGGGATATCGCCGGCGAGGATAGGCAGCAGAGCGAGCATGACTCCGCCGCGCATGCCGGCGTAGGTGCAGTTGATGACACCGGTCTGCGGGTCTGTGCCGGTGAAATCGAAGGTGAGATGGTCGGCTGTCTTGGTCATGGCCACAGTGATCTTGTGGATTCCGCGGTCGCCGATCTGGGACTGATCCTGGTAGCCCGTGGCCTTCCAGGTTCCGTCGGGTAGCGAGGTGAGCTTTCCGCGCAAGCGGCCCTCGGCGTCGGCCATCATCCGCTTCATCACGGCCTTGACGGTGTCAGCGCCGTACTGCTCGATCACTGAGAGCAGACGGTTCCGACCAACGGTGTTGGCGCCGATTTTCGCCCGCAGGTCCAGTCCGACGAGCATCGGCACCCGGGAGCGCCGCACCCAGGCGTCGGAGACGTCGCGTTGCAGTTCGTAGTCGCGGACGACCTTGATCGGTGGTGTTGGAAGCGATTCAGAGAAGACATCCTTGGCTGAGGGGTCGAACGACCCGAGGCCGGACCCGCCGAGATCGGGTTCGTGACAGATGGCGCTGGTCCAGGCAAACAGCTTGCCGTCATGGAAGATCGGTTGGTAGACCATCACGTCGCTCTGGTGCAGTCCGCCGCCGACCCAGGGGTCGTTGCACAAGAACATGTCGCCCTCTGTGATGCCTGGGTTTGTCGAGCGGTGCTTCAGGGTCCAATAGATGGCCAGATCGACGGCACCGACGAGCATGGTGTTGTACAGGCCGACCTGAACTTCTTGGCCGATTTCGTCGCTGATCGCAAAGTCGAAGTCGTTGGCGTCGGTGACGATCGGCGACCCGGACATGCGTTTGAGCGCTTCGCCCATTTCGTCGGTGACCGACCACAGCCGGTGCCTGATCACCTCGTAGGTCAACGGGTCCAGACTATCGATCTGCTCTTGGGTGACGGTGTGAACTTCCAGCTTCGGAGGAAGCGTGCGCGCGAGTTCGTCCGGGGCGATCGGTCGGCTCGAGAACACCTCGGAGCCTGGGATTTGCATGGTCATTGCGGAGCTCCTAGTTCGGAAGAATGTTCAGGTTGCCGAGGCGGTCGACGGTGCCTGTGGTGCCCGGGGGGACGACGACGGTGGTCGTGGGAACCTCGACGATCGCGGGACCGGACAGGACGTGTCCCGCGAGCAGTTTGCTGTAGTCGTAGACGTCGGTGTCGACGAAGCCAAGCTTGCCGTCGAGGCAGACCTTGCGGGAACCGATCCGCGCGTGGGTGGAATCGGCGGAGTCTGCAGATTTTAGGTCAGGAAGTGCCGGTGAGAACGGCAGGATTCCAGTGGCACGAACGCGGTAGGTGATGGCTTGTATGCCCGCCTCCCGGAAGCCGCTGTCATTTCCGTAGAGTTCGGCGTACCGCTGTTCGAACAGATCCGAGGCCCGCTGGATCCCTGCTGCATCGAGGCTTCCCTCAGGCACCGGGGTTGCCACCTCAGCGAGCTGCATCGCGTAGCGCATGTCGATTTCGCGTTCGACTTCCACTCCGGTGAAGTTCAAACCCTGGCGATTGAGTTGCTCGAGCACCTGGCTCTCGAGCTGGGCGAAATTGCGCTCGGCCCGGGCTGGGTCGAGTGGCATCGCTGCCGGGTCCGATAGTTCGGCAGCGAGCACGATGTTCGACGAGGCCAGACCGTACGCCGAGAAAGCAGAGGCAACTTGACCGAGCGGGATGATGACTTCTTTGACCCCGACCTCGGCGGCGTAAGCGGCGCAGTGTGCTGGACCGGCACCGCCGAAGGCATAGAGAACGAAGTCACGGGGGTCGTGCCCCGCCTCGACCACGGTCTTGCGCAACAGGTCACCGGTTTGGGCGTTCTGGACCGCATAGATGGCTGCAGCCGCGTCCTCGATTGAAAGACCCAGGGGCTCTGCGATCTTCGAGCGGATCGCTTCCCGAGCGAGGTTCTTGTCGAGCGGTTTGCGGCCGCCGAGCAGGCCTCGTTCAGGAAGGATTCCGAGCACCAGGTTGGCGTCGGTGTTGGTCGGATCGGTGCCGCCCTGGCCGTAGCAGGCCGGGCCCGGTACCGACTGAGCACTGTGGGGACCGATCTGCAGATTGCCGCCGGCATCCACCCAAGCGATGGCACCGCCTCCGGAGCCGATCGCATGGACCTCCAGAGTGGGAACGTTGATCGGGTGGTGGTTGATGATCGTGGTGCTCGCCCGGACGGGCTCACCGTCGACGACGAGGCCGACCAGGAAAGTGGTTCCACCCACGTCAGTGGCGATAATGTTGCGATGGCCGAGTTGCTTGCCGAGGGAAACCGCGCCGACCACGCCACCGGTCAAGACTGAACCGACCGTGCTGATCGCATTCTTCGGTGCCTCGGCCGCTGCGACAGCACCGCCGTTGCTTTGCATCACCAGCAGGGGGCCGGCCAGTTTGCGTTCGCGCAGCTTCGATTCCAATTCGCCGAGGTAATCGCGGAGCCCTGGCCCGATCTGGGTGCTCATGATGGTGGTCGCGTTGCGCGCGAACTCTCGGATGCGCGGGCTCACCTCGCTCGACAGGGAGACGAACATCGTCGGGTCGATCTCGTGGACGAGTTCTCGAATGCGCTGTTCGTGAGCGGGATTGCGGAAAGACCACAGCAGTGAGACCGCAATCCCCGACACACCATCTGCGAGGAGTGTGCGGATGGACTCGCGGGCAGACTCCTCGTCGAGGGCGACGACGACATTGCCGTCACGATCGAGCCGTTCGGTCACTTCGAGTGCATGCTTCTTCGGGACGAGACCGTGAGACTTCGTCTGGCCCATCACATTCTGGAGCTGTTCGGGCGAACCGCCGAGATACCGCCCCTCAACGTTCATGATGTAGATGGAGTCGCGGTGGCCCTTCGTCGTGAGGAATCCGACTGGTGGCACGTTTCCCATGACGAGCGCATTGAGCGACGACGTCGTGCCGTGCGCGATGTGATGGGTGTTTGCCAGCATCTCTTCGAGCGGGCAGCCCAACTGCTCAGCAAGTGCCTCGAGGACGTCGAGGACACCCTGCGAATAGTCCGGGGGTGTCGATGGGGCTTTGGCCGCCACAATCGTACCCGCATCGTCGTCGAGCACTGCGTCGGTGAAGGTTCCACCGACGTCCACTCCGATTACATATGCCATTGCCGCTGTGCTCCTTCGTACTTGGGAATGCGACGGAGTGCGAGGTCATCTCGAACACTGCTTACGTCTATGTCGATTATTCGACGTCCGCGACAACAAGTCAATAGTCAAATGTGAGAATCGACACGAAAGGTGAACATGCCAGCACGACCACACAGATGCCGGGCGCGCTGGTCAGGTAAGCGGCGAACCGACCTTCGACCGAAGAGCGTCAGGAACCGTTCGCGAGCGACCCTCGTCATCCACGAAAACCGTGACCGTACGACCGGAGAAATAGACCTCGCCGCACATCCGTGCGAACCATAGATACACCACCGAGGTCGCGCCGACCTGCGCAATCTCCAACGACAGAGCGAAACAATCCCCGAACCTAAGGGCGCGATGAAAGTCGACTTCGACCCGGCGACGAGGAAAACGATCCGGCGGCAATTGCAACTCCCTGAGCAAGGAATGCTCCACGCGTTCAGCCCATATTGACGCCATCGAGTGATGCGCCGCGCCACCACCGTCCACGTCGACCCATTCCACTCGAATGTTCTTGCTCATGTGGGCCATTCAGATCACCCTCCTTCACTCGCTCGCACGTCGAAGCCAGCGGAGCGCACGCATTCGCAATCGCGCTCGAGGCCCGACAGGGCTTGACGAATCGTCACTAACGTCGAATAATTGTCATCAACGTAAATCTACGTTAGTCGGGCGGACCATCACATGTCGCCCGGAAATTCCAGATCAGAAGGGCTACCCCATGGGCATTCACAGAATCGGACTCGTCGTTCCGAGTTCGAATGTGACGGTCGAGACGGAAATGCCGGCCCTGCTCGGCCGACATACCGACGCCGAGTTCTCGTTCCACTCGAGCCGGATGCGGATGCAGTCCGTATCACCGGAACAGTTGCGGGCGATGAACGCTCAACGTGAACGATGCATCCTCGAACTCGGTGACGCGGGCGTCGACGGCATCCTCTACGCATGCTTGGTCGCCCTGATGTCAGTGGGTCCAGGCGAGCACCAGCGAGTGGAAGGACTCGTCGCCGAGCAACTGGCAACCGGCGGTTCGGATGCGATCGTTCGCTCCAGCGCGGGCACCCTCGTCGAAGCGCTACGCGCGATCCACGCGAAGCGAATAGTCCTGGTCACCCCGTACATGCGTCCGCTCGCCGAGCAGGTAGTCGCCTACATCGAGGCCGAAGGTATCCAGGTCACGGACTGGCGTGCACTCGAGGTGGCGGACAACGCCGAGGTCGGCTGCATCCCCGGCGAACGAGTCATGGAGGCTGCCCGATCCCTGGACCTCACCGGAGCCGATGCGATGGTGATCTCTGCCTGTGTGCAGATGCCGTCTCTCGACCTTGTCCAGTCAGCCGAAGACGAGTTCGGACTGCCCGTTCTCTCGGCCGCGACCGCTGGTGCTTACAGCCTGCTGCGTGGGCTCGACCTTCCCGTCGACCTTCCCGGCGCGGGGAGTCTGCTTCGCGCCGACTCGCCAGCAACCACCCACAGCTAGCCCGAAACCCTGGGGAGAGTTCACCATGCCCACACTGCAGCACACCGTCAAAGGCGTCGATCACGTCGCCTACCCGACCTTTGATCCCGCCGCTACCGTCAAGTTCTACCGGGACGTGCTCGGGTTTCCGGTGGTGCATTCCATCTGCGCCGCAGGGTGGGGTCCGGAGAAACACCCGGACTTCATCCACTTCTTCTTCGACATCGGAAACGACGATCGGCTTGCATTCTTCTATTACTTCGGCCTGGAGCCGTTCGAAGGTGGCCCGCAAGGCGATTCGTACTCCCGCTTCGCCGCAGACGTGCCGATCTTCTTCATCCGATCGCGACACCTCGCGATCCACGTCGACAACGAGAAAGATCTGTTGGAATATCGGCGGCGTCTCGACGGCAGCGACTGGCCGGTCGAGATGCAAATCCAGCACGAGACGATCGAGTCGATCTACACCCACGATCCCAACGGCTACATGATCGAGATCACTCGTGCCCTTCGCCCGGTGACCCCGCAGGAGGATCTCGACGCGAACCTCACCATCGACGCTCTCGTCGATGTCGTGTCCGGCCCCGAACCGAGCATGTCAGCCCTACTGACTCGAAAGGCCGAGCTGATCGTCGAACGAGCCGAGGCCTGGCAGCGAGAACAGGACGAGAAGGAAAGGTCAAGCATCTGATGACCACGATGTTCATCCTCGACGTTCCCGAGAACGCTCCGGTCGCCGCAGTCGCGGGACATGACCCGGCGGTGACGATTGATCGCGTTGGACCGTACTACCGAATTGTCTCCGACTCCCCCATCGTGATCGACCGACGGGCGACCGAAGCACGTCACGCAGTGTGGTACAGCAGCGTTGCCGGACTGCATCGGTCTCGAATCACCCAGTGGGACAAAGACGCAATGCGAATCGAGCCGCAATGACTGAGCAGACATCGCGACTTGGTGCCGGCCGTTACATCGACGCCGCCCAAGCGCCCGAGACCACAGTGGTCTCACTGCACGAGCTCAACACTGCGGACGGGGCTAAGGTCAGCGGTGTCCTGCGGGTCGTGCCCGGAGCGCGCACCGTGGTCACGTTGATGCACCCCCGGCAAGACCTGACCCACCATGTGCTCGTCCCCGAGTTGCTCGCACGCGGATACGCGGTATGGACGCAGGGCACCCGGTCGGTCAACAACGACATCGCTTTGGTGCATGAACAGGCCCTTCTCGATGCCGCAGCGGGGCAAGTGTTCCTGCGGGAGAAAGGGTTCGATCACGTCGTCACCCTCGGGCATTCCGGTGGCGGCACTCTCTTCGCGTTCTACCACCAGCAAGCTGGTTTACCGGCCGCTGAGCGCCTGACCCACACGCCCGCCGGCCGGCCCATCGACCTGGCGGGAGCGCAGATGCCGCTGCCCGACGCGGCAGTGTTCATGGCCCCGCACCCTGGGCAGGGAGCACTGCTGTTGCGGTTGATCGACCCTTCGGTCATCGACGAAACAGATCCACTGGCAACCGATTCCGAGTTGAATCCGTTCGATCCCGCCAACGGATTCGCCGAACCTCCGCACAGTTCCTCGTACTCGCCCGGGTTCGTGATTCGCTACCGATCAGCGCAGCGGGAGCGCATCGCCCGCCTCGACGCGATTGCCCGCGAACGCATCGACGAAGCCGCAGATGCGCGTGAGCGGTACACAAGCACTTCCGATCCAGCCGAACGCCGCGCTGCGCTCGCACCCCGAGTGTTGACCGTGTATCGCACCGATGCTGATCTGCGATTCACGGACTTGTCTCTGAGCTCGAACGAGCGCCCCTACGGCTCGCTCCTCGGCCGACGGCCGGACCTGACCAACTACGGACTCGTCGGCTTTGGACGCTTGGCCACCCCCGACGCCTGGTTGTCCACCTGGTCGGGACTGAGCAGCAACGCCGACTTCCTCCGCTGTGCCCCTGCTCTCACCGCACCGTCCCTGTTCGTCGAACTCACCGGCGACCAAGCCTGCTTCCCCGAGGACGCCACAACCATGGTCGACGCCCTCGGATCAACGGACAAAACCCACGTCCGCGTCGCCGGTACCCACTTCGGCGGCCCGATCCACGACGGCGCCCCCACCGGCGCCAGCCTTGCCGCAGCCCATATCGGTGCCTGGCTGGCGACTCGGTTCGCCTAGACAATCCCCAGTTCCCCGGTGGCCCCGCCAAGCCTGCATTCTGCGGGGCCAGGCGGGGCCACTCCTCTCCGAGCGGAGACAACAATGTCTGTTCGTATCCCGCCCTCAGCGCCCGTCGTCGGGCTCTGCCTCATGGCACTGATCCTCGAAGGCTACGACCTTCTGATGTACGGAACTGTGGTTCCGTCACTGCTGAATTATGCCCCCTGGGATCTGGAGGCCACCGACGTAGGAATGCTCGGCTCACTCGTCGGCGTCGGCATGCTGGTCGGCGCCCTGCTCGCCGCGGCCGTCGCCGACCGATGGGGACGGCGACGCACCATCCTCGCCGCCGTCCTCGTCTTCTCCGCAGCGACAGGCCTGTGCGCCATCGCACCGACCCCCGCGATCTTCGGGGCCGGGCGCCTCCTCGTGGGTCTCGGTGCCGGCGTACTCATGCCCACCGCGGCAGCGACGTTGATCGAGTTCGCCACCCCGGGAGCCCGGGCCCGGTCGGTGGCGCTCGGGTTCGTCGGCACCAGCATCGGCGGGATTTTTGCCGGAGTGCTCTCGCTCTGGCTCGTGCCCGAGTACGGGTTCCGCGCAATGTTCCTGGCCGGAATGGTGCCAGCACTCGTCTTCCTACCCATGATGCTCCGGTATCTCCCAGAATCACCCGCGTACCTCGCCGCCCGGGGCCAGCACGACGCTGCTGCAGCAATTGCCGACCGATACGGCCTCGACCTCCCCGCCGCCCCCGCGCCCGAACCGGCTTGCATCCCCACACACGAACGCGGACTGCGCGCACTCTTCGGCAACGAACGCACCCTGGCGACCTTGCTGTTCTGGGCAATGACTCTGGTCTGCCTTCTCGTACTGTTCGGTGTCGCAACCTGGCTTCCTGCGCTCATGAAATCCGCCGGTTACCCACTGGGGGCCGCATTGTCCTTTCTGCTTGTCTTGAACGTCGGCGGTGCGGTAGGAGCGCTCGTCGGCGCGATGCTCGCCGACCGGTACGGCATCAAACCCGTGACCGCCGCCTTCTTCCTCAGCGCCGCACTGTCCCTGCTGGCCATCGCCACCACTCCACCCCTCGCAGTCGTCTATCTGCTGGTATTGCTCGCCGGACTCGGTACCACGGGTACTCAAATCCTGCTCAACACCTACATCGGCACCTTCTACCCCGCCTCCTGCCGCGCAACCGGGCTCGGTATGGCACTGGGGGTCGGGCGGATCGGTGCCATCGTCGGCCCCACCTACGGTGGCCTCTTCGTCTCACTCGGCGCCAATACCACCTGGCAACTGTTCGCTTTCGCCGTGCCTGCCGTCGTCGGCGCGGCACTGACACTGCTCGTACCGCGCACCAGTGGTGACACGGCAACAACTTCCAACCCAACTGGACTCACAAACCAAGAACGCGGTGTCGCGCCCACCAACCTCGCCGGATAAACCCCACACCGAGAAACTTCACCCAGAAACGAGCACACCATGAGGGAAGCCGTCCTCGTCTCGACAGCCCGAACGCCGATCGGCAAGGCATACCGAGGCGCCCACAACAAGACACAACCTCAGCACCTGGCCGCACACGCGATCGCCCACGCCGTGCAACGAGCCGGAATCAACGGCCGGGAGATCGAGGACGTCGTACTCGGCTGCGCCATGCAGGAGGGCCCATCCGGAACCAATATCGCCCGCCAGGCCGCGTTGCGCGCCGGGCTCCCAACCTCCGTGCCAGGGATGACCATCGATCGCCAGTGCGCCTCAGGGCTGATGGCCATCGCCACTGCCGCCAAACAGATCGTCGGCGACGGCATGCACATCGCGATCGGCGGCGGCGTCGAGTCGATCTCCCTGGTCCAGAACGAACACCAAAACCGTTATCGCGCAACAGATCCTTGGCTCGTAGACAACCTACCGAGCACCTACCTGCCGATGCTGCACACAGCAGAAATCGTGGCCGAACGGTACAAGGTCAGCAGAGACCGGCAAGACGAGTTCGCGCTGCTGTCCCAGCAGCGGACCGCCGCAGCGCAGGCCGCGGGCCGCTTCGACGCCGAAATCGTTCCCATCGACAGCGTCAAAACCACCGAAGACGGAATCGCGCCCGTACAACTGATCGCCGATGAAGGGAACCGCCCCTCCACCACTGCCGCCGGACTCGCCGCCCTCCGGCCGGTCCTCCTCGACGGCGAAGTGACAACCACGTCTACTGTGACCGCGGGCAATGCTTCGCAGCTCTCGGACGGCGCCTCGGCGTCGGTCCTGATGGAGGCGAAGGAGGCCGAGCGACGCGGTCTCGAACCGCTCGGCGTGTACCGCGGCATGGCCGTGGCAGGGTGCGGACCGGACGAAATGGGAATTGGACCGATCTTCGCGATCCCGAAACTACTCGCGCAGCACAACCTCACTGTCGACGACATCGGGCTGTGGGAACTCAACGAAGCGTTCGCCTCCCAAGCCGTCTACTGCCGCGATCATCTCGGTATCAACCCCGACCGATTCAATGTCAACGGCGGCGCAATCTCGATCGGTCATCCGTACGGGATGACCGGCGCCCGCCTGGTCGGCCACGCTCTCGTCGAAGGGAGGCGCCGAGGTGTTCGGTATGTCGTGATCTCGATGTGCGTCGGCGGCGGAATGGGCGCAGCCGCACTCTTCGAAACAAACTGAAATCTGTCATCCCGCAGGACATTTACCCTGAAGGCGCAAGATGGGCAATTGCAACGTGCAAATGTCCGGCCCGGTGGATTTCGCTCCTGGACCGTCAACCCTGCGTAGGGCTGACGGTCCAGGAGCCGTTTGGCAGCTAGAGCCGGTCAGGTCCACGGAAGGTCGACATAGTGGACGTCCGGCCCGGGGGTGGTCAGTGTTATTTCGGGAACCGCGCACCGCGGCGAGGTGCGCAAAAGGAATCGCACCGCTTCGGCGACGTCCGAGGGCGACAGCATGGCACTTGGCTCCTTGTCCATCCACGTGGATCCGGGTGTCTCGACCAATCCCGGGCAGATGGCGGTGACCTGGATGCCAAGGCGGCTGAGCTCGCCGTGCGCCGATTGGCTCAGGGCGATCATCGCCGCCTTGGTCATCGAATACGCGGCCACTCCTGCCCGCGGCAACTTGCCGAAGATCGAGCTCACGTTGACGATCAAGGCCTTACCGTGTTCGGCTCCCGCCACCTGCAGTGTCGGAATACAGCTTTGCATCAGCAGATAGGCGGACCGAAGGTTCAGATTCAGATGGAGGTCGAGCTTCGGTGTCGCCATGTCGGCGATGTTTCCGCTCAGTCCCAGGCCGGCATTGTTGATCAGGACGTCGGTGCGGCCGTACCGCTCGACGTGCGAGGTCACTACGGCCTCGCAGTCGGCGCTGTGGGCCAGATTCCCGGACACCGGCAGGACCTCGACGCCACGCGTGCGCAGGTGAGTCGCAGCGTCGGCGAGTTTGCCCTGGTCCCGGGCGACGATTGTCAGGTTGTAGCCCTCGTCAGCGAGCGCTTCCGCGATAGCCAGCCCGATTCCTGCAGACCCGCCAGTGACGAGCGCGGCGCGTTGATTCCCGTTCATCGCATCCTGCTTTCTATTCATGTTCGTTGCGGCACGTGGTTGTTCGGCGTGCTGTGGCATCCGCCCAGATTGGGGCCGCCACCTCCCGGCGACTGCCGGACGCAATTCTCAGGTGTGTCCCTTGACACATCAATTTACATTGGTGTTCAATATCTTACATCAACGTAAATGCTGTGACCATGGATGGCAGGACAATGACAGACACAGGATTCGCAATCAGGGATGTAAGAGTCTTCGACGGAGAGGACGTCGTCGAGCATTCGACGGTCCACATCAAGGGCGGATTCATCGAGTCCGTCGCGACGCAGTTCGACTCGACTGCCGACATCGACGTCATCGACGGGCGGGGCAAGACTCTGCTCCCCGGACTGATCGACAGCCACACACACGCGCAGCCGCCATCATTGGAGAACGCCCTGTTGTTCGGCGTGACAACGGAACTCGATATGTTCTCCTGTCCGGAATGGATGGACTCGCAGCGGCGCGATGCCGCCGAGCGCAATGACCTCGCTGACGTGCGGTCCGCATCCGTCGGTGCCACTGTGCTCGGCGGGCATCCATCGATGATGATCGGGACCTACTTCGATGAGCAGTACCCGGTGGTGAATTCCCTCCAGGACGCCTTCCCATTTGTCGCCGCCCGCGTGGCGGAGGGCGCGGATTACATCAAACTTCTCATCGATGACGGCACTTCGCTCGGGCACGATTCCCCCACCCTCGGCGAGGACGTGGCACGGGCAATCGTCGACGCGGCACATGACCACGGCAAGATGGCGGTTGCGCACGTCACGTCACTGGCCGGAGCGGAGCAGGCTCTTCGCGCCGGAGTCGACGGGCTCGTACACATCTTCTTCGATCGACCGCCCACAGACGAGATCATTGCCCAGGCACTCGATGCTGGGGTCTTCATCACTCCGACACTCAGCACGGTTGGTTCCCTCGCCAGCGACATCGACGGCACTCACCTCGCCAACGACGACAGAGCCCGTCCACTGATCCCCGCTTCGTGGCGCGAAAATCTATGCCAATGCTGGCATCTCGGTTCTCCTGGATCTGTCGACCATGCAATTGAAGCGACCCGGCGGATGCACGAAGCTGGAGTGGACATCTTGGCAGGCACTGATGCTGCCGGCATCGGAGTGGTCGGCACCGCGCACGGCGTAAGCATGCACGGCGAACTCGAGCTTCTCGTCCGGGCAGGTCTGTCGCCGGTGCAAGCGCTGCGCGCGGCGACGTCATCGCCCGCCCGGCGGTTTGGTCTCACAGACCGGGGTCGTATAGCACCAGGTCTTCAGGCTGACCTGCTTCTGGTCGAGGGCGATCCCACGCGTGAGATCACAGCAACTCTCTCGATCGCGGGCATATGGCGGCGCGGTGACAAACTCTCTCGCGTCCCCCGATAATCGGACAGGTACCCGACGACCGATCGGCAGGCGGTCTGATCGAAACGCACACTCACCGTCACGATCTCGTGTCCAGCGCGAGCAGCGGCGCATCCGGACTCCTCACGAGAGCATCTGCGGTTGCGGACAGGGTCTTGGCGAAGAGGGTGGCGGTAGCTGCATCGAAGAGATCGACGGAGTAGACGAGTGCCGCCTCGATCCCGGCGGGTTCACCGGTTTCGTCGAACACTTCGGCAAAGTGAAAATGAAGGTCACACTTGGCGATGTCGAGTGGCCGCGGCGTGACCTCGAAGGTAAGCCCGTCGGATTCGAGCACTGCGGCAGGGAAGTTCTCGAACGACATTGCCACCTGGAAGAACGGATGCAGCGACGCATGACGAGGAGGATCGAGATAGTCGACCAGTCGCTCGAACTGCACATCACTGTGGTCGTGCGCCAACAGTTCTACTCGGCGGCACGCGGCTACAAGAGAGTCGAAGTCCGCCGAAACGTCGACGTATGTGCGAAGCACGAGTGTGTTCACGAACATGCCCACGAGGTCGTCGAGTTTCGGATGGCCGCGGCCTGCGACCGGGCTACCGACGATGATGTCGTGGTCACCGGACAGAGCACTCAGTGTCGCCGCTAAGACGGCGTGAACGACAGTGAACAACCCGGTCTCGGCTCGCTTTGCAGACGTCGTCAACCCGCAATGAGTCTCGGGATCAAGCAAGAATTCGACTCGGCCGGCCCCGAACGTCCACATCGAGGGTCGAGTGTGGTCGAGTGGCAGAGAAATCTCGCTCGGTGCCCCGTCGAGAACCGTCGCCCAATGTTCGAGTTGACCGACAGCGAGGTCGCTAGGCGCCTCCTGCGCTCCCAGAATTTCCGTGCGCCACATGGCGTAGTCCGAGTACCGCACCGCGGTCTCCGGCCACGTCGGGTGCGTGTTCCGCGCGCGAGCCTCGTACGCGATGGACAAGTCGCGCGCGAGGATGGCGAGAGACCATCCATCTGCCGCGATGTGATGGACAACCGCCGCAAACAGATGATCGTCCCGACCGTATGCACACACGATCAAGCGAATGGGGATCTCGGAACGCACATCGAAACCCCGAGAGAGCGTCTGGTGAACGATCGATTCTGCATCGCTCGAATTCCCTTCGACCACTGTAAGTCCGCGCGGAATCCGGTCCGGATTCACTACTAGCGGGCTGGGCGAACCCGCGACATCCGGATATACGGTTCGAAGTGTTTCATGCCTGACCATTACGTCATGTACCGCCGAAGCCAATGCGTCGTGGTCGAGTCCGCCACGCACGCGAATTGTGAAGGGCAGGTTGTACAGAGCAGGAGAGGTGATTTCTCGACCGATGTATTCCTGTGCGGGTGAAAGCAGTGGCGGCGAGGCGTCGACGGCCTGTTCCAATGGTGGCACCCGTCCGACGTGTTGGCCGAAGGAACTCGCGAGCGCGGCGGCGCTCGGCGAGTCGAACAGATCACGAACACCAAGGTCTATGCCGAAATCAGCGTTGAGGCGGCCGATCACTCGAGTTGCAGACAATGAGTCTCCCCCGAGATCGAAGAACGAATCGCTGTGGCCGATCTCGGTGGCCGTGAGCACTTCCTCGAATGTACGGATGATGCGGGACTCGATCGGTGTTGCGACCCGTACCGCTTCTCTCCGCTCGAAGGTGGGAGCGGGGAGCGCGCCCCGATCGACTTTCTTGTTCGTGGTGAGCGGAACCGCGTCGATGCGAATCACGACGATCGGGACCATGTATTCCGGCAACTTCTGTGTCAGAAGGCGTTCGATACTCGCATCCGAGTCCAGGATTCCCGAGTGCAGTTTCACGTAACTCACCAGCGCCGGCGAACCGTTGGCCAGATCGCGGACCAACGTCGTGGCGAACTCGACCGACGGGTGGCCGTACAGGACGGAATCGATCTCACCAAGTTCGATTCGGCGCCCACGCACCTTCACCTGATCGTCTGTGCGGCCGAGGAATTCGAGTTGGGCGTCGTCTGTCCATCGGACCCGATCGCCGCTTCGGAACATACGCTGGCCCGCTGAAAGAGTGGACGCAACGAAACGCGCAGCCGTCTCCCCCGCTCTACCCTCGTATCCTCTGGCCAAACCAGGCCCCGACAGGTAGAGCTCCCCCGCGGCCCCGGTGGACAACGGCTCGAGCGATGCGTCGAGTACCACCGCCTCGACTCCGTGCATGAGCCGCCCGAGTGTCACACGATCGTCGACGTTCAAGACGTCGGTGATGGTGACACTGCATGTCGCCTCGGTAGGACCGTACGCGCTTCGAACACGCACGAACGGCGCCCACCGGCGCATCAGTTCGTGCGGTAATTTCTCGCCACCGACTATCAGGAATTTCAAACAGGGCACCCGTTCCGGAGCCAATGTTGCGAGCGCCGAAGGTGTTACGAGTAGATGTGTCACGGCATGACGGCAGATGAGGTCTTCCAGCTCGAAACCACCAACGGTCTCGGGTGGGCAGATCACCGACGAGGCGCCGAACAGAGCGGGAGCGAGCATCTCTACGACAGACGTGTCAAAACTGGTTGAAGCACAATGCATTACGACAGAGCGTGAATCGAGCTCGTATTTCTTGCGAATGTCGGTAGCCAAATTGGCCAGGCCACGGTGAGTGACCGACACCGCTTTGGGCCGGCCCGTGGAGCCGGAGGTGAAGATCATGTAAGCCCGATGATCGGCATGTGCGGGCTCGGCGTCGAAGGACGGCCCGAAAGCATCGGGGTTACGGTCCAAAAACAGCCACTCGAGGGCGTACGGCAACGAATTTCGCAGCCCGAAAGTCGTGAGCCCGATCTTCGGTTTGCATACACCCAGCATGTCCACGACCCGTTCGGCGGGGTGGGCCGGAACGATCGGTACGTATGTGGCTCCTACACGCGCCACAGCCCACATTGCCAGGACCGATTCGATGGATCGCGGGATCGCCACGACGACAACATCATCGGGGCCTACATCGACGGACTTCAACTGCCGACTCCAGAGTCCCGCCATCCGATCGAGGTGCCCGTAGGTCCACGATCTGTCACCGTCGGTGATGGCAACCGAATCGACAGCGCGGTGCACTGCGGAACGCAGAAGAGAATCAAGACTTCTGGGCTCGATCGAAGGCTCGCCACGCGCCGGCCTCGTGGCTCCCAGCTCGGCATCCGTCCACAGGGGCGGAGCAGGATGATCCGGCGGCGTGTCGACGAATGCCTCGAGAAACCGAACGAATCGATCATGATGCGCAGAAAGTTCGGCAGAGCTGTACAGCGCACCGTTGGCCTCGAGATCGACGCGAACGTTCCCTGTGTAACCGGGGTAGACGTTTAGCGCGATATCGTCGACCGGTCCGGTCGTGAGTATCTCGACGTGACCTCGTACCGCGCCCAAGGTCAGGGTCCTGTCGAACAACATGACATTGACGACCGGACCGAACGCTTGCACTCTTGACTGCCGTCGACCGTCAGTCAGAGCAGACATGTCCTCCCGGCGGTAACGTTGGTGCCGAAGTGCCTCGCTCAGTGCGCTTTCGACAACGCATACCGCCGAGGAGGGGGTCAATGCACCCACTCCGTGAAGTACCAGAGGAACCACGTTCGACATCGCGCCCGGCAACGATCTCGACGCAGCAGTCACTCGTCCGGATACCGGCAGAGACAAACACAGGTCGTCGACACCACACATCAGTGCGACGTATGACGCGAACGCCGATATCACGGTTGCTGCCGAGAGATCGGACAGTGGCACTGTGCCACTCGCTCGCAGCGTACTTCCCCAAGAAGTGCCCATCACACTCGTACCCAAGGACGGAAGTGAAGGAACTGACCGGAGTTTCTCGTGCCAGAATTCTCGATCGCGGCCACAGCGTTGTGATTCTCGGTATCGGCTTTCCTGGCGGGCAACCGCCGCCGCGCGATCCGCCACAACCGAGTCGACCTGATCCGGCCTCACCGGACCAGCGGACAGATAGATCTCGGCGGTGCGGCGCATCAGAAGTGCAGCGGAGTAACCGTCGAGTGCGATGTGATGCGCACGGTAGTACCAGAACCAGCGATGAGGGCCGACCTGCAACAGATTTGCGACGGTGAGGGCAGTATCCGGATCGAGAGTTGCCGTGCTCCACTCTCGATTCATCCACGTCTTCGCTGCCCGGACGGGATCGTCGTATCGACGGAAATCCAGCCTTCCGCCGACCAGTGTCAGATCAGGGTCTTCATCCAATTCGGGCACTCCATCCGTCACACGTAGACGAAGGCCCGCAACGCCGAACTCCCGGTGCGCGGCGACTGTCGATGATTCCAGCCGAGATGCGTCCAGTTCACCGTTCAGATCAACGAACTGAGCTATGACAAACGGCGACGCCGGGTCAAGGGACTGAGCGAACCACAACGAGCGTTGTGCGGCTGTCAACGGCGTCATCGTCTCGCTCGGATCACGACGATCTCCTCGGTGACCTGGTCAGGGTCGATGACGCCGATCGACTCCAGGTATCGCCTGCGCGACAGCAAGACCGGACCGAAAGGAATCGAGGTCCTCGAGACCACCGATGCCTCGAGTTCGTTGTCGGCGAGCAGTTCGACGGTGCGATCGATGCCGCTGAGTGCGGACTGGATCAGCAATATCGTGCCCTCCTTCTGCAGAACACCCGGTGCCGTCGCACATATGCGATCGAGCAACAGGCGTCCGTCGTTGCCTCCGTCCCAACTACGAGCACGGCCGGTGCGCGGCGCACGGTCGTCCACGGAAGGAACATAAGGCGGGTTCGAGACGACGAGGTCGAATCGACGACCGTGAAACGGGGTCAGGAGATCTCCGTGACGGGCGTGGATTCTGTGACCGCGGAGTCGCCCGTTCATCCAGGTGCACACCGCGGCACGTCGTGAGATATCCACGGCGAAAACCGTTCCCGCCCCGGCCTTGGCCGCACACACACTCAGCGCACCACTACCGGAGCACAGATCGAGAACCTGAGAAGACGCATCCAACTTCTCGGCGCGTACTGCGTCGGAAATAAGACGGGTATCGCTCTGAGGCGCATAGACACCGGGAAATCGAATCATCACACTGCGCTCCTGCCGTGGACTTACTCGGTGGATGTCTACGACTGCTCCTGCCAGACTGCCTTCGCTCCGCTCTCACCGATGCGATAGACCTGAACCATCGAACCCACTGCCGCGACAACTGCGATCGCCGCTATCGCGACTGTCACGACTCGGAGCAGCGTCGAACTGTCGGACAGTGAAGTTCGTGCGCTTCGCCACTCGGTGAATCTATCGGTATGCAGGACCCACCATATCGCCGCGAACACGAACACCGCGATGGACCAGATCAGAAGTTGATCACCGAGTTCGGCGTGAATCTCGATCAACTCGCTGTGAGGCGAATTGTGTTCGAGCCATTCACCTGCATCGGTCGTGATCGGAACGAGTATCAACGTGACGAGGGCGATGGCCGGTGGGAAGATCCCGAGCCTGCGCCGAGCACTCGGCCACAGAACGGAGCAGAGAACCAGAACCGCCGAGAGCGGAACCAGCACGACAACGAAATGAACGAGGAGTGGGTGAGCGGGTAATCCGCCGATCGTGGTCAGGCCCATGTCGATCAACGTAGGCAGGATTTCTTGGAGAGTTCTGGGGATCGTGGTCGAACGTGCTCGGTGTCACCGAGCTACCGGCAGCACAATCTCGAAGGACGAGCCGACATCCGGTGTCGATTCGACGAAGACTTTCCCTCGGTGCGCGTGCGCGATCTCGCGAACCAAGGACAATCCGATGCCGTATCGCCGGCTACCGGCGGGTTGAGTCGGGCCATGTGAGAATCGGTCGAACAGAACCGGAACCGCTTCAGGTTCGATTCCGATTCCCGTATCGCTCACGCGGATTCTGACGTGGTCGCGATCTCGCTCGACGCGGAGAACGACGTGGCCTCCTGGACGCTCGTGAGCAAGCGCATTGTCGACAAGCGCGAGAACCGCTCGGCGCAAAGCCGATTCGATCCCCAACACCATTGGCTCTCCAGTCCCGCCTTTGCTCACGTCGACGGAAATGCCAGATTTCTGAGCATGATCGGCCACACTGTCACGGACCTTCTCACACACTGCCACCATGTCCACTCGATTCCGGGGTTGTCCGCTGTCGTCCATTGATGCGGCCATCAACAGGTCCTCGATAACTTCGCCGAGGGCCCGAGTGTCGTCCACCAACCCGTTGAGCTGCGAAACAAGCTCAGAAGACTCGAGCGAATCTCCGCGTCGAGCCAAAAGTTGTGCACGGGTGTGCAGTACGGTCAACGGCGCACGTAGTTCGTGCGATGCATCGGCGACAAAACGGCGTTGCAGCTCGAGCGCCTGCGTCAGTGGCTGAATCGCACGTCGGGACAACAACACCACCACGCCCACAGATGCGGCAATTCCGGTGAGTTCGGCAAATCCGAGTGCGAGAAGTAATCGCTGCCTTCCTGATTCATAGGGCTCGAGTGCCGCGATCACGACAACGCGACCTTCCGCACCGTCTGAGACGAGGGCCCTGAAGTTACTGTCACCATCGGTGAAATCCGAATACCCAGCGGGCGCATCCAAAAGTTCTGCGGTCCCGGTGGGGGCATGCACGCTCACGGTCTCCACGCCACCATTGGAACGAAAGGCCAGCGACATACCGGGCGGCGGATCGTCCGCATCGTCTGCTGTGGCTGCGACCTCGGTCAGTGCAGAACGAATCTGACGATCCTGTGCCCGCGCATAGCCCACATAGGACACCGCTCCGACGATCAGCAACACGGCACCGAGAGCAATGGCGGCTTGGACCGCAGCTGAACGTCCGGCTCGCCGTAGGCGCACCTCGTCACCGAACCCGATCCCAGATGACTGCCTGTCCTTGTTTTTGCTGCGGTCAATCATGAACCGAGCCGGTATCCGAGTCCGTGGACGGTGGCTACGACGTTCCTGCCCAGTTTCCGCCTGAGATAGTGGACATAGGTGTCAACGGTGCCTGGAGTATCTGCACTTCCGAAGACACGCCCCAGAAGCTGAGTCCGAGAAAACACCTGCCCAGGCGATGCGCACAGAAATCCGAGCAGTTCGCTCTCGCGTTCGGACAACGAGGTCACCGATCCGGACTCGGTGTCGGTAGCCGTTCGGTTCGCTCGATCGATTTCCCACCTTCCGACCACGATGGGCACTATGGAGGTTCGGCGACGCAACAGGGCACGCATTCGAGCCAACAACTCGGGAATCTCGAAGGGTTTGACCAAGTAATCCTCGGCACCGGCATCGAGTCCCTCCACTCGATCGGCAACGGAACCGCGAGCAGTGAGGATCAACGACGGTACTGAGCAATCCCTCGTCCGGAGGGTTCTGAGCAATTCCACGCCGTCGATGACCGGTACTCCACGATCGAAGACGAAAGCATCATAGGTGCGAGTCAACGCCAGATGCAGACCGACTTGTCCGTCATGAGCTACGTCGACCTCGTGCCCTTCCTCCTCGAGGAGGTCCGCAAGCATGCCCGCCAGTTGCCGGTCGTCCTCGACAAGAAGAATTCGTGGTTTCGCGCCCATGCCTGCGAGCCTGCCACGTCCGTTCTGAGAACTCTCCAAGATTGCAGCGCGATCGTGGAACTCGGAGCTCTCCAACGGCACGACCGATTCCCAGCAGCTTCACAGCAGACATGCAGCCCTGGACAAGCGCCTCGGCCGATTGTTGAGTTCTCAATCGAATCTTCGAGAGCAGGCATCAGATGGATACACCGGAAGACGGATTTCGACGCACCCGAATCGTCACCGGGGCCCTCGTCGCATTCGGAGTCGTGGGCGTTGTCGGCGGAACAGTACTTGCCTATTTGGATACGCAGGCCACGGCAATCACAGCGACCACAGACGAAACCAAGCAATCGAGCAGTCCGTCCGGCGGCAGTTCGACTCCGAACTCGCAATCGACAACTACCTCACCCGCGGCGGCACCAAAGATGTCGAGCGGAAGTTCCACTCCCCACGCTCGATCGGCCGGATCGTGACCACCTCCCCGATCGTCGCGAGTTCCATGTGGAGGGTGTGGGGCCTCGAAGCCTCGGTCGTGGTGACGAAACCGGAAGTGATTCAATCGGCCAGGTCGATCATCGACGAGCGTCTTCGCGAAATAGATTTGGCATGCAGCCGATTTCGCAAGGATTCGGAAATTCGGGCGTTCGAGAATGCAGGAGGAATGCCGGTCGAAGTGAGCAGCACCCTTGCCCGGCTGATCCGAACAGCACTCGATGGCGCCGAGCGCACTGACGGAGCCGTCGACCCGACAATCGGTACAGCTGTCGTCGCGCTCGGATACGACCGCGATTTCGCGCTGATCGAAGGCAGGGACGTACCGATCAAGACGTCCTTCGTGTCTACTCCGCAGTGGACCTCGGTCGGGCTCGACGGACAAACGGTCACAGTTCCCTCGGGCGTCCAACTCGACCTCGGGGCAACGGCAAAGGCACTTGCAGCAGACGAATGTGCGCACGCCGTCAGCATGTCACTCGACTGCGGAGTGCTTGTGTGTCTCGGCGGAGACATCGCTACCGCCGGACCGGCGCCGGACGGTGGGTGGATCGTTCTCGTCCAAGACGGCCACGACGCCCCGGCCGATACGGTCGCCATTCCAGGCGGGACATCCATCGCTACATCGAGCACCAGGAAGCGTCGATGGACGCAAAATGGTAGACACGTGCACCACATAGTCGATCCGCGGAGCGGCACCAGCGTTGATGCCGCATGGCAGACAGTCACCGTCGGCGCGGACAGTTGTGTGTCAGCAAACCTCGCGAGCACCGCCTGCATCGTCCGAGGTTTCGAAGGTGCACGGGACCTCCTGAACACCGGGCTACCGGCGCGACTGGTCGATCGTGCAGGTGCGGTCCGCCTACTGAACGGATGGCCGACGGACGATGCGGTCGCCACCGGCAGAAGGGAACCCTAGTCGTGGACGAAGCACTGTGGGCATTGGGTCGAGGGACAGGTATCACCGCTCTCGTGTTCCTGACGATGTCGATGGTTCTCGGAATCGTCACGCGGTCCGGGAGGGCTCTAGCGGGACTACCTCGATTCGGCGTGCAGAACGTCCACAGGGCCGCCGCCTTCATCGGGGTGATCCTCGTAGTCGTACACATGCTGGCACTGTTGGCCGATCCGTACGCACAATTGAAACTCGTCGACTTCGTCTTCCCCTTCCTGGGTAACTATCGTGCCTTCTGGCTCGGACTGGGCACCCTTGCGTTCGATGTTCTGTTCGCGGTGTCCTTGACGGGACTACTGCGAAATCGCCTAGGAAACAGAACTTTTCGCGTCGTTCATTGGAGCGCGTACGCTCTGTGGCCGATCGCGTTCGCGCACGGACTGGGAAACGGAACGGACTCAGGACACACGTGGTTTCTCGCCATCGCCATCGGGTCAGCCGTCGCGGTGGCCGGAGCAGTTCTCTGGCGACTCCGGACAGACTTCGTCGAATTCTCGACCCTGCGCCTCATGGAAAGGACGTGACGTGACAACCGAATCCACCCGTGTCGGACTTCTCGCCGCATGCTCACCCGATCTGGCCACCCACACGGCCCTCCACGGCCACAACCCACGCTCGTCGCCGGGTACCTTGAGTCGCCTACTCGCCGATGCCGGTCTCCATGGGAAAGGCGGGGCGGCATTTTCCACTGCGCGAAAACTCGGTTCCGTAACTGGACGGCGTGTTGTGGTTATCGCAAACGGTAGCGAAGGCGAACCGCTCAGCGACAAGGATGCAGTTCTTCTCGAACGTGCGCCGCACCTCGTCCTCGACGGCTTACAACTCGTCGCACACGAGTGCGGAAGCGAAGAAACATATCTGTACGCAGGATCGCAACTGCTTCAATTCGTACGGAATGCGTTGCAAGAAAGAAGGACTGCCGGGCTGACCGAGCCTTTGGTCACACTCGTGGCTTCACCGAAGACATTCATCAGCGGCGAGACATCCGCGGTAGTCGGAACGATCGAAGGCCGAGCACCCATTCCTCGAGACCGCTCGGTACACAGCACCGTGGCCGGGCTGAACGGACGACCCACCGTGGTTCACAATGTCGAGACACTGGCGCACATCGCTCTCATCGCCCGATACGGACCCGAGTGGTTTCGCACGCGAGGGCTGGGCGGCGCGTCGGGGACGACCCTGATCACCCTGTCAGGTGATGTGACCGTGAATGGAGTCGTCGAGATCCCCATGGGAATTCCATTGGATCAGTTGGTGAGCCAGTATTCACGTACTGATACTGCGTCGATCAGAGCAGTCCTCGTCGGCGGGTTTCACGGAGGTTGGGTCGATGCGCAAGACTTGCCGACCACAAACATGACAACAACGGCTTTGGCGACGGTCGGTGCTTCGCCCGGCGCCGGAGTCATTCACGTACTGGGTCACGCAAGGTGTGGTCTGAAGACTTCAGCCGACATCGTTGAGTATCTCGCCGATCAGAGCGCTCGTCAGTGTGGACCGTGCATCAACGGAATGCCCCGAATGGCACGCGCGTTGTCCGATATTGCCTATCGCTCAGGGACGGCCCACACCCAGGAGTCGATCCGATATCTGGCGGATCTGATCGAAGGGCGTGGGGCATGCAAACATCCGGACGGGACAGTGAGATTCGTGAGGAGTTCCCTTCGCGTTTTCCAGCACGATCTCCGAATACACGCTGCAGGAGCCTGCGAGGTCGGCACACGGATGGGAGCGGCATCATGAGCGCAAGAACGCCCAAAGTCCTACACATCGATTGGACTACGTGTGAAGGTCGAGGACTGTGCACGGAGTTGCTGCCGACCCTGCTGACGCGTGACGAATGGGGATATCCACTCCCACACGATCGCCGACGTGAGCCGCACATCCCCACCGATCTCGAGACTGATGCCCAACGCGCCGTCAAACTTTGTCCCAGAGCCTCATTGAGGGTTCTCTCGGTTCGAGATCGATGAAAAACTGATTCCGTGCTCAGATCCGGACTTCGTAATCAGTCCTCACTGTCGACATCGATCATCGACCGCCGAGAGGCAGCGCTCCCCCGCCGACGGGATAGGGCGGCAGCGTTCCCACAAGCGTCGGTGTCAATGTGGTCGCAGACGGATCTGCACGACCGAGAGTGAATTTCCGAACTTCGGCACCCGTTCCGTTGCTGCCGCTGACGAGGAGATCCGCGCCGGCAGTCGTGCTCGTCGTGGCCACTCCCACACCCGACCCTGGAGCGGTGAACGGGTCGAAAGCTGCAACCTCCCGAAACGCCACGTCCGTCGAATGGTGATCTGGACTCTCGAGGTACATCTCGGGTGCACCGTCGAGCCTGGATCCACTCGAAAAGACGCGGATTGATCCTTCTCCTCCGAGCATGCCTGCCACTATCGACTTTGCGCCACCCTCGGCGCCGGCCACCCAACCCGTCGACAGAGACACCCCGTCGCGGTAGCCCTGGCCGAATGCCAAGAACTGTGATGTCGTTACAGGACCATTCGTATGACCTGCGTGTTCATCGGAGTCGCCCTCCGCAGCCGCAGTCGGTTCGTACAGGTCGTAGCGGAACGTCTTGATCAACGACTCCTCGCCCGGACCCGGTGCGGTCACGATGCTCGCTCGACCGGAGTGACTGTCAACCATTCCGGTTGCGAACGTGACTCCGCTACTCGATCCCGGGTACGGCGAGAACGAACCGAATTCTGCGGGTGCGGACCTCTTGTCCGCCGGAAGGTCGGTGGAGTAAATCTTGACCTGCGACTCCATCCCTGGGCCCGAGGCAACGATGATGTTGTCCGCCAGTGCGTTTCCGTCGATATCGACGCCGCCGATGTTCACTCCGCCACGAAAACCCACATCGAAGGGGGCGAATCTTGCCAACTCGTCGGTGAACGGCACGCCGCCGACTGCGTTGTACGCCACCACTTCCGGAGCCGAGCCTGCCCCTGTTCCAGCGACCAGATCAAGCACCATGTCTCCGTTCACGTCCGCCATCGCAACACTCGGGGTGCCTTCGAACGACGGGAAGGGCGTCACAGCGGTGATCAGTTTGTCGCCGTTGGCATCGAATATCTGCACCTTGGCGGGCACGCCGGCCGAACCAGGTACCGCGACGGCATACGTCGATACCTCGGGAATCACGCTGACGGTAGCCATCAAACCGTTGTCCTCGTGGTTGAGTCGGTGGCAATGGATGACAAAGGTTCCGGTGTACTCGGTGAACTTCGTCCGCAACGTCACCGATGCTGGTTCCAGCGCATTCTCGTTCTCGTCCGTCACCGGCGCCGGCACGTTCACGTTGTCGATTCCCCAGGGCTGAACGCCCGTCGTGGTACCTGCGACGGGATCCACAACTTCCGTTACTTGGAAGTCGTTGACGTGAATATGCATCGGGTGTTCGTCGTTGTTGAGGTTCGTGATCTTCCATTCCTCAACGGAATTCAGTCGCGGTTGAATCAGCGGAATGTTGGGGAACGTGTTGTCGGCGAATTCGTAGGTGAAGGCCTTCGGATCACTGTTGCTGGCCTTCTCGTTTCCGAACCCACCGGACACTGTGAGATTGCGGGTCACGTCGGGCGTCATCGCTGCGGTATCCACGAACGAGGTGTAGGTATCGAGCTTCTGTCCGAACTCGAAGGGAGTCGTCTTTCCTTCACCCTCGTCTGGCGTCGCACGGATCAACTGCTGAGTCGGGAACGTGAAGAATCCGTCCGCGTAACTGATCACCGACGGGTCGACGGTGACGGTTCCGAGTTCGGCGGGCGGATTGTCGGTACCGTTGTTGGTGTAGAGAATGCCTGGATTGCTCACCGGCTTTGCACCTTCGAGCGGTGGCATCTCCAGCACCAGATCGCCGGACTCCGGCATCGTCACTGCGATTGCGTATCGCGAGGCCGGCGGAATCACCAGCCTGGTTCCGTCCCCATCCACGGGTGGCCTGACCTCGTCGAACGGGTTTCCGTCCTGCCCTACGATGGCGAACTTCGGATGGGCGCCGGTTGCGGTTTCCGTCAACGTGACCGGCATGTAGGCAAAGTCGCTGATGTTGGCAAGCACCCAGATCTCGGTCTGCCCCGGCTTCAATCTCAGGGACGGCTGGAACTGACCGTTCACGGTGTACTGCACATCGCGTTGGTTGTCCGGCAGTGAGGGATCGGCCGGTACAGTCGTCGATTCACCCACGAAGCTCTGCAGATTGCCTGGAACGAATTGATTCTGTCCACGATGATTGGCCGGGGACAACGGTCCGGTGTACCAGTTGGTGAAATACTGCGCGCCCTCGGTGGTGTCCGAGAAATTCACCGGAGCAAGGCTCGGACGGTACGTCCCGTCGTCTAGTTCCGTACCGGCGGGTGGCGTCAACGTACTGACGAATTGGGGCCAGTTCGCGTCGTTGAGCTGCCGGCCCTTTCCTTTGCGGTCGAATACGAAGTTGTACTGCAGTGCCATATCGCGAATCGGAACGTCGTTTGCCGTCACGACAGGCAGATTGCCGTCCGGCCGGCGGATTTCCAGTAGCCCGGCCAGGCCCATGTAAGTCTGCTGCGCAGTGAGGGTGTGCCGGTGACTGTGATACCAGTACAGACCGTTCGGCATCGTCCCCGGAATCGCGTAGTCGTACACGTTTCCCTGGCCGGCGGGAATGTTGAGCAACACGTTGTCCGCATTGCCGTCCGGACTCACGTGCACCCCGTGCGTGTGCAGATTCAGCGGAGCCGACGTCAGCGCCGGCGGATAGATCGGCACGTCCCCGCCCGCCGGTGTGAATGCCGGATCGTAGAAGTCCTCGATAGTGAGATCCTGCAAATCGTTGTCGTAATGAATGATCAATCGCTCTCCGGGATTGACGCGGAGAGTCGGCGCCGGATAGACGTCACTCGCCGAGGTCGATCCGTCCGACGCCGTACCGCGGATGACCTCGTACCCGAAGAGCAGAAAATTCGACACGGGCGCCGAAGCGGTATCGAGCGGAATCACTCCCTGATGAGCGGACAAGCGCACCTCGAGAACACCATCTCGGCTACTCAGTTTCACCGGCTCCCGGTAGTCGACGGCGGTTCCGTCCGAGCCGTAGTTGGCGCCCACCTCGGGCGCCGATTCAGCGGACGTACACGCGGCCAACGCCATCGTCATGGACACCACTACTGCTGCGGCTAACGACCTTCCTCGCAGTGCGATCACTGGTTTCCCCGTTCCATGGTGGCGTGAGATACGTCCGATCAGCGCTCATCAGCCTATCGAGAAAACATCGGCTGAACAGTACATTCACGACAAATTGCCCACCTAGTGCCCGCTCGAGCGCTGCACCTTGCAAGCAGTCTCAGCAAACCGATCAGAAATCGAGAAGCACAGCCAAGGGGCCCGCAATTACGTTGAAACACATGAACACACCACAGAAGTCCACTTCCGACCACACGTCGTCAATCCACACATCAGCAGGGAGCGCCCGGATGACCACCGCGCAATCCGTGATCCTCGACGTACCCGACCTCGTCGCAGCCGAAGCCTTCTACAACGCTCTCGGCGTCGGAGATCGAATCCAGCTACGCGAATCGAACGAACCGACAACCGGGTTTCGTGGGTACACCCTTTCGCTCGTCGTCTCCCAACCGAACATCGTCGACGCCTTCGTCGGCGCCGCACTCGCAGCCGGTGCCGCCGTCTTGAAGCCGGTGAAGAAATCCCTCTGGGGATACGGCGGAGTCCTTCAGGCTCCGGACGGTTCGATCTGGAAGATCGCCACGTCGTCGAAGAAGAACAATGAACCCGCCACCCGCACAATCGACAGCCTCGTGCTGCTGCTCGGCGCCGAAGACGTCAAGGCCAGCAAGCAGTTCTACCTCGACCACGGCCTCGAGGTGTCGAAGAGCTTCGGCCGCAAGTACGTCGAATTCACCAGCGCAGCAAACAATGTCACGCTGGCACTGTACGGCCGAGGCGCCCTGGCAAAGGACGCCGGGCTCGCTCCCGAGGGCACCGGGTCGCACCGAATCACCATCACCGGTGCGTCCGAACCCTTCGCGGATCCTGACGGTTTCGCCTGGGAAGTCGCGTCCGCTTGACATCAGCCACGGATCACCGGGAAGGCGATCGGTATCCGACCTCGGAGTTCGGCGCGTCATGCGCCGGGTACGCATGCACCAACGCGGTAGCGAGTTTGGGCACCGCGTGAGTAAGCGAATGCTCGGCGCTGTGCGCTATCGCATGAGCTTCGGCAAGAGTTGCCCGGGGATCGATGTCGAGTTCTGCATCGGCATGCAGTCGGTGTCCGATCCACCGCATCTTCAGATCACGAACACCGAGGACTCCAGGTTCGTGCATCAATGCATGCTCTGCGTCGTCCACCAACTCAGGTTCGACGCCGTCCATCAACCTCCGGAAGACGTCTCGCGCTGCAGTCCTGAGCACCGCCACGATGGCAACGGTGATGACAAGGCCGATGATCGGATCTGCCAACGGGAAACCCAGCGCAACTCCCCCCGCCCCCAGAAGGACTGCGAGCGAAGTGAATCCGTCGGTCCGAGCATGCAATCCATCGGCCACCAGGGCCGCTGAACCGATTTGCCTGCCGACCCTGATCCGATACAACGCCACCAATTCGTTTCCGATGAAACCGATCAAACCTGCCACCGCTACCCAACCGAGGTGCTCGATCTCGACCGGGTTGATCAATCGCCTCACCGCCTCGACACCGGCGATCACTGCCGACAGTGCGATCATGGCGAGCACGAACAGTCCGGCCAAATCCTCCGCACGTCCGAAACCATAGGTATAGCGCCTGGTCGCAGCGCGCCGACCGAGCGCGAAGGCAATCCAGAGTGGGACTGCAGTGAGCGCGTCGGAGAAGTTGTGAATGGTGTCCGCAAGCAGCGCCACCGAACCCGAGATCGCCACGATCGCAACCTGAGCAACTGCGGTGACGCCGAGCGCGACAAGACTGATCTTGACCGCCCGGATGCCGATTGCGCTCGATTCCAATGCGTCGTCGACACTGTCGGCAGCGTCGTGACTGTGCGGGGAGAACACTTCGCGAACTGCCGATCGAAACCCCTTCGGGCCGTGGACATGGCGGTGGCCGTGGCCGTGGCCGTGGGACGTCGTGGGTTCGTGCGTCACGACGCACCTTCTTCTTGATCGGTCCGATCGACGTTCGCCGAGCGCTCCGGGTGTATCTCCCGAAGTTCACCTTCACTACGGTGATGCCCCGGCAATCCGGGTCCGGCATGCTCCGCATTGAAGACCGCGTCCGTAACCAGTTGGCGCACATGGTCGTTCTCCAGGCGATAGAACACCGTCGTACCATCGCGGCGCGTTCGTACCAACCTTGCCATGCGCAATTTCGCCAGGTGCTGCGACACCGAGGGCGCCGGCTTGCCGACGCGTTCCGCCAGTTCGTTCACCGAGCACTCGCGGTCTACCAATGCCCACAAAACCTGCACACGGGTTGCGTCGGCCAGCATGCGGAACACCTCGACGACGAGGTCGACTTGATCATCGGGAAGCTTACGGCGACAAACACCACTATCTGCGTTCATACGTAGATAGTAGATCATGCTGGACGCCGAAGATGACCTCTCGTCGATTCACCAGTTGTGCAAAGCTTGGCGGCAGAGCCCTTCGCCACTCGCAGACCGGGAGACAACGATGAGTACCGACGATTGGAACGCAGGAATCATTGCGGAATTTCGGGAGAACGAGGGCAAGGTAGGTGGCCCCTTCGAAGGTGCGCCCATGGTGTTGGTCCACCACACAGGACGCAAATCCGGACGCGATTTCGTGAGTCCCATGATGTATCTGGCAGACGAGCAGGATCCGAAGACCATCTACGTTTTTGCATCCAAGGCCGGTGCCCCGACCAATCCCGACTGGTACTACAACCTCGTTGCCACCGACCAGGCAGAGGTCGAGATCGGCACCGAAACATACCCGGTCTCCGTCAGCGAAGTAACCGGCGAGAAGCGTGACCGCATCTACGACGAGCAGGCCAGTCGATACCCGGGATTTGCCGAATACGCGGAGAAGACAGCTGGGATCCGCACAATTCCGGTGGTGGCACTGACTCGCGCGTAAATCCTGATCGCGCCTCCCCGCCGTTTCCATCTGGAAACGGCAGGGATCGTTTGTACGGAATCACGACACTGAAGACGCTTTGACCTCAGCCTTCGAATGCCGTCCGAGCAGCACGTATCCGACCCAGGATCCGACAACCACTGTCGCCGCGAGCGCCTGTACAAGGCCTTCGATACTCGCCGGATAGAACACGCCGGTGATGTAGTGCGAGATGAATCCGGTGGACGGCAACTCCGCGATACCGGCCATTCGGCGGGCCCAGTTCTCGAGATTGGTCAGCGGGCAGTCATATCCGACCGCTATCGAACCGGCTCCCCAGACGACTGCAAGTAGGTGGAAACCGATGGTACGACGCCACTTCCACGCCACGAACCCACCCAGCACCACATAGAGGACAAACCCGAAGTGAACGAACACCGTTACTACTTCGATGAGCCGATACACCATCGTCGTCTCCGCTCGTGGCGCGGAAGTCCCGCAACAACCAGACTAATCCGATGTTAGTCCTCGTAGAGGTGATCTACCCGGTGTATGCAGCGGTCGTGCGAGCAGCGGCGGCTGCAGCCGCATCCGGGTCGTCGCCCGATGCGATCGCAGCTTCGGCCCACAGTTCACTGTTTCCCGCGATGAATGCCTTGGCCTCGTCGCTCGCCGACCACTCAGGTGTCTCGAGTGGCGTCGCGATCCCCAGTTCCACGTGGCGAGCCAGCCCGAGCAGTCCCATGTCCCACCCGACACCGACGGCACCTGGACCGTACTCGGCCCACCGATCCGGCGCTACGTCCGCGGCGTGTTCGAAGTCGAACAGCGTTGCACCACTGCCTTTTTCGGCGAGATTCACAGTCACGTAGCTCACATCGCCGCCGTATTCCCAGGTGATGCGAAGTGTTCGAGGAGCATCGCACGCCAAAATTTCGCCGCCGGCGTTGCCCTCGAGCTGATAGTGGCCGCCGATCCTGGCTTCTCCCCCGACCGGCATGAACCATTGGGGAATGCGGTCGAACTCGGTGATCGCCGCCCAGACCGTGCCGATGGGCGCCGCGAGGGTCCGCGACATGCGCAACGTGCGTGTTTTCGACTCGTCACCGCCGAACGGGCTCAGCCCTCGCGCTACCACCTGCAACGAATCAACCGCTCTGTCGACCACGACGCTCCTTGGTTCGGGAAAACTTCAGCTCAGTCGCTGCTGTAGATGTACCGATACTTCTTCTCCAGCGGCGCTCTTGCCGATCGCCTTGCAGAGCGCCACGCGCAGCGGAAGCCAGTGTGGACCGTCACCGGACGGCATCAGCGTCGCCTCGAAGGGATGTTCACCATCGAGAGTCCCGACCACCTTCACAGCGCGCCTGGTTCCCAGAAGTTCCGCCGAACCAGGCACCGTCAGAAATGTCGCGAACGCCCCGTCTTTCTCGATGGGAGCGGTGAAGGCGTAATCGAGCGGTTGTGGAGTCTTGTCAGCGGCCATCTCGTATCACTGTTCCGCAGCGAGTAGGACGTCGGTGTCGAAACAGGTGTGAGTGCCGGTGTGGCACGCGGCGCCCTCCTGATCGACGATCAGCAAGACCGAATCGCCGTCACAGTCGAGTCGCACTTCGTGGACGTACTGGGTGTGCCCCGACGTCTCACCCTTGACCCAGTACTGCTGGCGCGAGCGCGAATAGTACGTCCCCTTACGGGTTTCCAGTGTTCGCGCGAGCGCTTCGTCGTCCATCCACGCGACCATCAGCACATCACCGGTCGACTTCTCCTGAGCAACCGCGCTGAACAGTCCGGCGTCGTTTCGCTTCAGCTTCGCCGCGATTGCGGGATCAAGACTCATATGATGTTTATACCTTCCACCTGTGACTTCCGTGGAATTCCCCTGCTTGGTCGCCGTAGAATGGAAGTTTCTTCGCTTCTCGCTCTGGAAGAGGATCCGACATGAACCATCAACGTCATGACGGCCCACACCCGGAGTACACCTGCCACCTCGTGAACGCGAGCACCGATCGCGTCCCGGCCCGCCACATCGTTGTCGGGATCGGCACAGGCCTGAGCAGCAAGAATGTCGTCAGCTACGGATTGACGCTTGCCGCCAAGGATGATTCAGCACTCCACGTCGTTCACTGCATCACCGCCGAGGACTTGCCTGTCGAAACCGACTCACCACAGTTCGAAACGCGTCTGCACGACGAGATGGTGTCGCAACGCGAACAGACAACCTCGACACTTGCCTCGCACACGGACACCTGGACATACGACTGCACCTACGGCGACCCGGCCGGTGTCATCCTCGCGACCGCGGACAAGTACGACGCCTTCACCATCGTGATCGGCTCACCGCGAAAAGGCGCTGCCTCCGCGGTGAGCCAACTGATACACAGCTCGGTCTCTTCCCGACTGAACCGGCAGAACCGCTATCCCGTGATATCGGTTCCGAGCGGAGTCAGATCGGCGAGATAGCCGAACACGGGGCATGCCCGCCTAGCTGATCGAATAATCCTCGAGCGGAAAGCGTTTCGCTTCGACAAACGCATTGCGTGTAGACGTGGGCCGCAGGATCGCCGCCTCCCCGTGCTGATTGAAGTAGTAGCTCCGCGAAGTCTGGCAACTGCCGCCGTAAAAGACGGAGTCCGCGAGGTTCTCCGTCATCCGGTCCAGGAACTCGGCGTTGGCGGTTTCGGTGACCTCGAACGTCTCCGCGCCACGCCGTTTCACCTCACCGAACAGTCGATCCATGTGCTGCATCTGGGATTCGATAGTCGTGAAGTAGGACAACCCGCTGTACGAGTACGGACTGGCGAGCGTGAGGAAATTGGGGAAGTAGGGAACCGCGACCCCCTCATAGGCCTGGAAACGGTTGTCGCGCCACCACTTACCGAGGTTTCGGCCCTCACGGCCGATAACCTCGATGGCCGGAAAGTTCACATCCCAGAGGTTGAATCCCGTTGCCAGCACCAGCGTGTCGATCTCGGTCTTGCGGCCGTCGGCCGTGACGATTCCGTCGGCAGCAATGTGGTCGATCGACGTGGTTTCGAGGTGCACGTTGTCTTTGGTGAAGGTACGGAAATAGCTGTTCGAGAATGTGGGTCGCTTGCACCCGAAGTCGTAGTCCGGTGTGAGTTGCTCGCGGAGATGCGCGTCACGGACCTGCGACCGCAGAAACGCTCGTGATGCGGCTGCAGCGCCCTTGTTCAACAGTTTGACCTGCTTGTAATGCAGGACCGCACTGACCATGATCATTTCGAGTATCGACGAACTGACAGCGCGGGCGATTCGCTGGGTGAGCGGAATGCGCGAGAACAGCTTCTGCACTGCGCTCGGAATGGGGACGTCGATCTTGGGAACGACCCAAATCGGGGTGCGTTGGTAGACGGTCAACTCTGCGGCCTCCCGCGCCACCTCGGGGATCAACTGCACGGCGGTGGCGCCGGTTCCGATGATTGCAGTCTTGGTGCCCGACAAGTCGTAGGAATCGTCCCAGGCGGTGGTGTGGATGATCTTGCCCGCAAATTCGTCGATACCGGAGATGTCCGGTCGATGGGGCTGCGAGAGGAAACCCGTCGCAGTCAGGAGGTACTTGGCAGTGATGTCCGGTGCCCCCTCCACGGAGACCACCCAGTGCGAGGAATCTTCGTCCCAGCGGGCTCCGTTGACCACGGCACCGAACGTCATGTGCTTCCGCAGGTCGTACTTGTCCGCGACATGATCGGCGTACTTCTTGAGTTCGGCACCCGGTGCGAAGAGCCTGGACCAGTTCGGATTGGGCTCGAACGAATACGAGTAGGTGACCGACGCGATGTCGACAGCCAAACCGGGATAGCGGTTGACGTGCCAGGTTCCACCCAGATCGTCCTCACGCTCGAGAATCGCCAGGTTGTCCAGGCCCATCCGCTTGAGTTGAATGGCCGCACCCATTCCGCCGAAGCCCGCCCCCACCACTACTGCGTCGTACTGCACTGCCATCGGAGAATCCCTCTCATGAACTGCACACCCATGAACCACGCACCCGTGAACTGCACATCAGAAACTGACACGTCATTCCGTTATTGAGAACGGTATCATTCCAGACGTGACGAAGGCCATGACCCGAGCGGAACGAAAAAAAGCGGAATTGCGCCGCGAGATCATCGACGCATCATTCGAGTGCTTCGCGGAACGCGGCTACCACGCGACCGGAATTGCCGATATCGCAACAACTCTCGGAATCGGTCACGGGACCTTCTACCGGTACTTCGAGAACAAGCGCGACATCATCGACCACGTCATCGACGATCTGATCGCAAAGATCATCAGCGCACTCGCCGTCGAAAATGCCCCTGACGCAGCAAATTCATTGGACGAGTACCGCGCCCAGGTCGGTCGCATCGCCGAAGCGCTCCCCCGCATCTTCTTCGACGACCCGCGCATTCCGCGGGTTCTGCTCTTCGAGACGACAGGCGTCGACGCCGATCTCACTGGCCGGATGCTCGATCTACTCGACCAGTCGGCATCCTTGACCGCGGCGTACCTGCATCACGGAGTCGAATGCGGCTATCTACGCGCCGACCTCGACGTCGACAACACTGCGCAGGCCGTCAACGGCATGATGCTGGCAAGTGCGATTCAAGGATTGCGAGCCGATTCGTCCGTCGACTGCACCACGCTGAACCAAGCCATCAGCCGCCTCATGTTCGACGGAATCCGCGCCGAGAACGCCTAGCGAACGACGATTCCCTCGGCACGCATCGCATCCTTGACCTCCGGGATGCTCAGATCGCCGAAGTGGAAGACGCTCGCTGCGAGAACTGCGTCTGCGCCCGCTTCGACTGCCGGGGCAAAGTGCTCGACCAGGCCGGCACCGCCACTGGCGATCACCGGTACGTGGACTGCCGCCCGGACAGCGCGGATCATCAGAAGGTCGAAGCCCGCTTTGGTGCCGTCGGCGTCCATCGAGTTGAGCAGGATCTCCCCCACTCCCAACTCGGCACCACGCTCGGCCCACTCGACAGCGTCGATGCCCGTGCCGCGCTTGCCCCCGTGCGTGGTGACCTCCCACCCCGACGGTGTGTCCGGCTGCCCCTGGGGAACGGTGCGGGCGTCGACCGAGAGGACGATGCACTGCGAGCCGAAACGCTCACTCAGTTCCTTGAGCAGTTCCGGGCGCGCAATCGCCGCGGTGTTGACGCTGACCTTGTCGGCACCGGCACGCAGCAGACGATCGACGTCCGCGACCGTGCGCACTCCACCGCCGACGGTCAGAGGAATGAAAACCTGCTCGGCAGTACGACTTACGACGTCGAGCATCGTGCCACGATCCGACGTGGAGGCGGTGACGTCCAGGAAGGTCAGTTCGTCGGCGCCCTGAGCGTCGTACGCTGCCGCGAGTTCCACGGGATCTCCGGCGTCGCGAAGATTCTCGAAGTTGACACCCTTGACCACTCGTCCGGCGTCGACGTCGAGGCACGGAATCACACGAACTGCGAGGGTCATGACTGTGGTCCTCCTGAGGACGAAGCGCGCGGATCACCGAGCGCGTTGAGGATATCGAGAATCTCACCGTGGATGCCCGGGGCGGCAGCGAGCACCGACTCCGATTCTACTGTCCACGGGTTGCCGGCCAGATCGGTGACCACCCCGCCCGCACCGCGAACGAGAGCGACCCCGGCCGCATTGTCCCACGCGTTGCGGCCGTAGACGATCGCTCCGCCCAGGATGCCGGCCGCCGTGAAAGCGAGATCGACTCCGGTGGAGCCGTGTATCCGGATCCGCGAGGACACCTTGCTGATCTCGGCGAGGAGGTCGAGACGGAAACTGCCGGGGATCCGGCCGCGACTGTTGACGTTGAGGGCACCCAATCCGACGATCGACGACGCCAGATCGGTTGGCTCCAGCGGCGGTACGGCGATTCCGTTGACCAACAACGGACCGCCGGCACGAGTGGCGTACGTGTGACCGATCAACGGAAGCCAGGTCAATCCGAGTACCGGGACACCATCGTCGAGAAGCGCCAACAGTGTTCCGGCAGTGGGCAATCCGGCCGAGTAGTTGAAAGTACCGTCGACGGGGTCGAGAACCCAGACGAGCCCCGAACCGACGTCTGGGCCGCCGAATTCCTCGCCGTGCACCTCGATGCCGGTCTGCTCGAACAACTCCGCGGTCAACCGCTTCTCGAGCGCAAGATCGACCTCGGTGGCAAAATCACCCCAGCCCTTGCGGACCGCACTCGGGGCGCCGACACCGGCGACGAACTGATCGTGGACGCCGTCGAGAAGCCGACCCGCAATCGCGAGAAGTTCGTCGAGGTCACGCGTCGGAGTCATCTGGAAAATCTATCCGGAAACTGCTGCCAGCGCTTCGGGGAGAGTGAAGCGACCGGCATACAGCGCCTTGCCCACGATCGCGCCCTCGACACCCTGATCAACCAGGCTGGAAATGGCGAGCAGATCCTCGATGGTCGACACACCACCGGAGGCGACGACGTGAGCGTCGGTGACAGCGCAGACCTGACTGAGAAGTTCGAGGTTGGGACCGGTGAGTGTGCCGTCTTTGGAGACGTCGGTGACGACGTAACGGGTGCAGCCGTCGCGATCGAGACGGGCCAGGGTCTCCCACAGATCGCCGCCGTCGGTGACCCAACCGCGCCCACGGGTGCGGTACTGGCCGTCGACCAGACGAACGTCGAGTCCGACGGCGATCTTGTCGCCGTACTTGGCCAATGCACGGGCACACCACTCGGGATCTTCGATAGCGGCGGTTCCGAGATTGACACGGGCACAGCCGGTGGCCAGTGCAGCTTCCAGGGAAGCGTCGTCGCGGATTCCTCCGGAGAGTTCCACCTTGACCGTCAGGTCGCCGATGACGCCTGCCAGCAGTTCGCTGTTGGACCCACGCCCGAAAGCGGCGTCGAGGTCGACAAGATGCACCCATTCGGCACCGTCGTTCTGCCACGCAAGAGCAGCGTCGCGGGGCGACCCGTAACCGGTCTCACTTCCCGCCTCTCCTTGCACGAGGCGAACAGCTTCACCGTTGACAACATCTACAGCAGGCAAAAGGACCAGGCTCACGTGCGGTAACCCTAGTAGGTCAGGACCTCGAACCGTCTTCCGGGTCACCGAACGCTTTTCGGGTCATCCGCTTGGATACGACGCCCATTGCCGCGATCGCAGCAACGACCCCCACGAGACCGATCGCGAGACCGACACCCGGCGAGGGTTTGAGCACGACGATGACGACGGTGGCGACCACCAACGCAGCCACAGCGGCGCCGAGCGAGAACAACGCCAGACGAGCGAGGGAAAAGTCGTCGCCACGGTTCGGGCCGGAACTCCCGGTCACAAACTCTGCACCCAGTTGCTCAGCAACTCGGCGCCTGCGTCGCCGGATTTCTCGGGGTGGAACTGCGTTGCCGACAACGCACCGTTCTCGACGGCAGCGAGGAACTTTCCGCCGTGATCTGCCCACGTCAGCTTCGGAGGTGCGATGTGCTCGGACGGCGCGAGCTCCCAACTCTGCACACCGTACGAGTGAACGAAGTAGAAGCGGGTGTCGGCGTCGATACCCTTGAACAGCGTGCTCGACTCCGGAGCCTCCACGGTGTTCCAGCCCATGTGCGGCAAAACCTCTGCTTGCAGCCTCTCGACGGTGCCAGGCCATTCGCCGCAGCCCTCCGCCTCGACACCGAATTCGACTCCCCTGTCGAACAGAATCTGCATGCCGACGCAGATACCCAGCACCGGTCGGCCACCGGCCAAGCGTCTACCGATGATTCGGTCACCCTGGACTGCGCGCAGACCTTCCATGCAGGCCGCGAACGCACCGACGCCGGGCACCACCAGACCGTCGGCCGCCAATGCAACCTTCATATCGTTGGTCACCTCCACCTGCGCCCCGGTGCGCGCCAGTGCGCGAGTAGCCGAATGCAGGTTGCCGGAGCCGTAATCGAGTACAGCAATCGTGGAAGCGCTCATGCCCCAACTCTATCGGGCAACCCTGCTGCCGATCACTTTGCCGCCCGCGGCCAGTGCCGGGAGCAGAGCGACAACGACCGCGGAGACCGCGAAGACCCACGCATAGCCGGCAGTCGTGGCCACGAATCCCAACGCCAGTGCACCGATTCCGGTGCCGGCGTCGTAGCCGATGTTCCAGATCGCGCTGGCGGATCCGAGTTGCCTCGGCCCGGCAGCCTGAAACGCCATGACCAAGGATTCGTTCTGCACCGCCCCGAACCCGAGCCCGAAAAGGACCGCCGCGCAGAACAAGACCGGCGTCGACCCGCCGTCGACGTTGATCGCGAACAGCACCAATCCGATGGTCGACGACGCCAATGCCGGCGCGAGTGTCCGACCACTGCCGAGACGATCGGCGATCAGGCCCGCCGAGTACCGGCCGATCAACATCGATCCACTGGCGGTCGCCAACACCACACCTGCAACGGCCGCGCGCTCCGAGATTGCGATCGGCAGTAGAGACGACAGCCCGCCGAACGACGCGGACACACACGCCAGAGCGAGCACCGGGACCAAGACGACGAACACACTCAACCGGGCGGATTCGCCGGTGGGCTGGGCGAAGATCTTCGGCAACCCGGCAATGGCCACCAGCGCGAGTGCCGGGATCAGCGCACCGAGAACGAACACCGGTGTTGCCGACCACCGTTCCATGATCGCAAGCCCCAGCGGAAGCCCCGCCATTTGTGACGCTGCGATCGCGATTCCCTGAGCGCCGGTGGCACGGCCCAGAATTCGTTTGGGCGCCAACTCCGCCACGAGCGCACTGCCGGCAACAGTCAGCATGCCGAAACCGATTCCTCGCACCGCGGAAACCGCCAGGACGGGGCCGGCGTCGGCCGAGATCAACAGCACCAACGACGGTGGACCGAGGAGCAGACATCCGACCGCCAGCACGCGCCGGTAGCCCTGCGTCCGCAACAACCGAGGCACGAGCAGTTGCGTCACGACCGTGGCCGCCATGAAGACACCGGTCACCGATCCGGCGAGTGCATCCGATCCGCCGGAATGCGCAACCAGCAACGGCACCACCGGCAACAGCAACGACCAGCCACCGAAAGCTGCCGCCGCCATGATCAGGACACCGATCATGCCCGGAGTGCGAAGCAACCCCGGCGATGGAGCAGGATCTCGCGTCACAGACGCAGTGCGCCCGCTACCGCCGCCAGAACCGCCAACGCCAGAAGGATTCCCGACGCAAGCTTGTTGACCTTGAACATCGAGTAGGCGCCGCCCACGGCAATACCCGCGCCGATGAACAGCAAGTAGGTGAAGAGGACGCTCACAGTTTGCCCTTCGTCGACGGCACGCCACTCACGCGCGGATCCGGCTCGACCGCCTCACGCAGAGCGCGCGCAACGGCCTTGTACTCGGCTTCGGTGATGTGATGCTGATCGCGGCCGTACAGAACCCGAACGTGCAGTGCGATACGTGCATTCAATGCGATCGACTCGAACACGTGGCGGTTGATCACCGCGTGATACGGAACACCCGGGTACCCGCCGATGACGGAATGCACCATGTAGTCGGGCTCACCGGTGTGCACGCAGTAAGGGCGACCGGAGACATCGACCGACGCGTGCGCCAACGTTTCGTCCATCGGGATGAAAGCGTCGCCGAAACGACGGATGCCCTTCTTGTCGCCGAGTGCCTGGCCGAGCGCCTGGCCGAAAACGATCGCGGTGTCCTCGACGGTGTGGTGGGCGTCGATCTCGACGTCACCCTTCGCCTTGACGTCCAGATCGAAGCTGGCGTGCGTACCCAAGGCATTGAGCATGTGGTCGAAGAACGGAACGCCGGTGGAGACGTCGACGATGCCGGTCCCGTCCAGATTCAGTTCGACGACGATGCTTGATTCCCGAGTTGTTCGTTCAATCCGCGCGATGCGATCGCTCATGCCGTCTCTCCTGAATTCGTGTCGACCAGCTGGGTGCCTGCGATTTCGTCACTGGCCTTGATGAACGCGTCGTTCTCGGCTTCGAGTCCCACGGTGGCCCGCAGATATCCGGGGATGCCGATGTCGCGGATGAGAACCCCGCGGTCGAGGTATTCCTTCCACGCCTGTGCGCTGTCGGTGAACTGACCGAACAAGATGAAGTTCGCGTCACTGGGAATCACTCGGAAACCGGTGTCCGCCAGTGCCTTCGACACCCGATCACGCTCGGCGGACAAGGCGTGGACACTGCCGAGGGTCTCGTCGGCGTGACGCAGGGCGGCACGTGCCGCCGCTTGCGTGACCACCGAGAGGTGATACGGCAAGCGCACCAACAACAGTGCGTCGATGAACGCGGGAGCGGCGGCGAGGTAGCCGAGTCGGCCACCGGCAAACGCGAAAGCCTTGCTCATGGTGCGGGTCACAACCAGCTTGGCCGGGAACTCGTCGATCAGCGTCATCGCGCTGGGGGCAGCGGAGAACTCCGCGTACGCCTCGTCGACGATCACGATGCCCGGCGCCACGTCGAGGATGCGTCGTAGTTCCGCAATACCGACGCTGTGTCCGGTCGGGTTGTTGGGACTGGTCACGAACACGACGTCCGGTCGACGTTCCTCGATCACTGTGACGGCAGCATCCACGTCGAGTGCGAAGTCGTCCCGACGGAAGACCTCGACCCACTCGGTATCGGTACCGTCGGCGATGATCGGGTGCATCGAATACGAGGGAACAAAACCCATCGCGCTACGTCCCGGACCTGCGAATGCCTGCAACAGCTGCTGCAGAATCTCGTTCGATCCGTTTGCCGCCCACAGATTGTCGACGGTGACCGGTACACCCGTCTGCTTCGACAGGTACGCCGCCAGATCCGTCCGCAACGCGACAGCGTCACGGTCGGGGTAGCGGTGCAGTTCCTTCGCGGCTTCGCGCACGGATTCGGCGACATCGTCGATGAGCGCCTGCGTCGGCGGATGCGGGTTCTCGTTCGTGTTGAGCTGAACAGGCACCGTCAATTGCGGTGCGCCGTATGCCGACTTTCCACGCAGGTTCTCGCGAATCGGAAGGGCGTCGACCGTAATCGATTCTCCAGGAGCACTACTCATCGCAGAGCCTCGAATCGCAGACGCACAGCCTCGCCGTGAGCGGGCAGGTCCTCCGCGTTGGCGAGCGTGATGACGTGTCCGGCAACGTCTTTCAGAGCCGACTCGGAGTAGTCGATCACGTGGATCCCACGCAAGAAGGTCTGCACGCTCAGACCGGAGGAGTGACGTGCACACCCGGCCGTCGGCAGAACGTGGTTGGAGCCGGCGCAGTAGTCGCCGAGGCTGACCGGCGCCCATGGGCCGACGAACACGGCACCAGCGCTGGTGACCTGAGCTGCGACACCGGTTGCGTCCTCGGTCTGAATCTCGAGGTGCTCGGCCGCATAAGCGTTGACGACGCGCAGACCAGCGGAAACATCAGAAACCAGCACCGTGCCCGACTGGCTGCCGGTCAGTGCCGTGGTGACGCGTTCGCGGTGCTTGGTGATCTCGAGCTGCGCAGCCAGAGCCTTGTCGACGGCGTCGGCCAATTCGACGCTGGTCGTGACAAGAACGCTGGCGGCCATCACGTCGTGCTCGGCCTGGCTGATGAGGTCGGCGGCAACGTGGACCGGGTCAGCGGTGTGGTCGGCGAGGATCGCGATCTCGGTGGGACCGGCTTCCGCGTCGATGCCGACCAGTCCGCGGCACAGACGCTTTGCGGCAGTGACATAAATGTTGCCGGGACCGGTGATGAGGTCGACCGGGACAAGCTCGGTTCCATCGGTGTCGGTTCCGCCGTAGGTAAGGAGGGCGACGCCCTGCCCGCCGCCGACGGCCCACACCTCGTCGACGCCGAGCATGGCTGCGGCGGCAAGAATGGTCGGGTGCGGCAATCCGCCGAAGTCGGCTTGGGGCGGCGAGGCGACAACAAGCGACCCGACGCCGGCCGTCTGAGCCGGCACGACGTTCATGACAACGCTCGACGGGTACACGGCATTGCCGCCGGGTACGTACAGCCCGACGCGCTCGACCGGCACCCAACGCTCGGTGACCGTGCCACCCGGAACGACCTCGGTGACGGTGTCCTTGCGACGCTGATCGGCGTGCACCTTGCGGGTGCGCTCGATCGCAACCTCGAGGGCTTCCTTGACTGCGGGGTCGAGTTCACGAAGTGCGCGCTCGAGCTCGGCTGCGGGTACACGAACCGAAGCCGGACGAACGCCGTCGAACTTCTCGCCGAACTCGAGGGCGGCTTCTGCCCCGCGATCACGAACAGCTTCGACCATCGGGCGAACCTGATGCAGCACCGCGTCCACATCCACTCCACCTCGGGGAAGCGCGGCGCGAAGTTCGGCCGTGGATGGGGTACGACCACGCAGGTCGGTGCGGGCAAGCATGAGAGTTCCTCTCGTACGCAAACGGGGTGCCTGTGCAAGCGGCAGCAAACCGGTCCGGCATTACAGGCCTGAACAACGCGCCTGAAATACAGAACTGATGTCAATTATCCAGGATAGGCGCACCCCATTTTTCACCGGTCCACCTGCGACGCTCACTGCAGGTCCGGCGCCCGCCGCCGGGCGAGTTCGATCAGCTCGTCCCTTCGGTCGGTCGCCACCGAGATTTCGCGTCCGTCGTGCAGACGAAAGCGGACCCCGGCGCCGGGTGACGCGAGAATTACCCGCATACCTGGGCCGGTCATTCGATAACCGATTCCGGAGCCCATCCCGATATGTACTGCAGTTGCAGACACAACTTCGTCCCACCGAAATACCTGACGCAGCCCCGGAGAAAGCGCGATCGACACTCGTTCGACGTCTGTGGTGATGATCACGCGCACCTTCCACATGTACGCGGCCAACCCGAAGGACAGGACCGCGGACAACGCGGCGCCGACGTAGCCCGCCGGGTCGTGTTCCACGATCGCCGCGAACCCGCAGACAATCACCAGGACAATTCCGAGGACGACGCACAATGCGGCCGTCGAACGCCGCAGTAGTGGGCTCAACGAAATGGACTCGTGAACTTCGTGCACAGCACCGCCGCCTCGATCGCCGACAACCCCCGCACCGCGGAACGGCACCGGGAACACGACCATCCCATTACTCGCGCTTTTATAACAAACACGTCACGCACAGCTAGGGTCCAAAGTCGTGACAGACAGTGACGTGGCCACGACCGCACCTCCGGCCTTGCCGACCCCTCAGCGATCCAGCGGACCGAACCGAGCACGGATCGTTGCGATTGTCGCATCGATCCTCGGCATAGTTTTGTGCGGATCAGTGCCGTTCCTGCCGATCGAGCAGGACACAGCCGTCGTCAACTGGCCGCAGGCCGGGTCGACGAAAAGCGTCGAGGCGCCATTGGTCTCGTACACACCGCTGCGCATGGAGGCATCGATCCCGTGCGCGTCGATCAGCGAGTTGGCCGCCACCGGCGGAACACTCGTCTCGACGGCTCCCCCGGGTGCCGCCGATGCGCGCCGCTACGGATTTGTTGCCACTGTCTCCCCCGAATCCGCCGACGCTCCCGCTCGGGTCGACTTTGTCCTGCGCGATCAAGTGCTGCTCTCGACACCCGTTGCTGATCTGCAAACTGGATGCGCACTCACGCTCGCCGCCGAGCCGACCCGAACCACCTTCAGCGCCACCGGTTCCGAACCGCGCGTCATCGAGGGCGACAGCCGACCACAGGTAGTCGGCGTCTTCAGCGACCTCGATTCGGCATCAGCCGGTTTGAACGTCTCGATCGAGGCGGACTCTCGCTTCACGTCGAGCCCGTCGGTGATCAAGACTCTCGCCATGATTCTCGGGGCACTCACGGCTGTCGTGTCCCTCTTCGCGCTGCACCGCCTCGACAACCGCGACGGCCGGGGCACACGCAAATTTCTGCCCGCCCGATGGTGGAAGTTCACCGTCCTCGACGGCGTCGTCGTCGGAACTCTGGTGCTCTGGCACTTCATCGGCGCTACCACCACCGATGACGGCTACCAGTTCACGATGGCCAGGGCCTCCGAGCAATCGGGCTACATGTCCAACTATTTCCGGTGGTTCGCGGTCCCCGAGACCCCGTTCGGAACGCCGTACTACAACATCCTCGGACTCCTGGCGCACGTCAGCACTGCAAGCCCCTGGGTTCGTCTGCCTGCTCTGTTGGCAGGCATCATCACCTGGCTCGTCATCAGCCGCGAGGTCGCGCCTCGACTGGGAGCCGCAATTCGCGGAAACCGGCTCGCCCTGTGGACCGGCGCGCTTGTCTTCCTCGCGTTCTGGCTTCCGTTCAACAACGGACTGCGTCCCGAGCCGATCGTTGCTCTCGGCGTCCTGCTGACGTGGTGCTCGATCGAGCGGGCCGTCGCGACGAGACGACTTCTACCGGTCGCAGTCGCGATCCTGATCGCCGGATTCACCTTGACTGCCGGGCCTTCCGGCCTCATCTGCTTCGCCGCACTGATCGCCGGAATCCGCCCGATCATGCGCATCATCATCGAACGTGCCCGCACCACCGGTTACGTCGCGGCCGTCGGGCCACTGCTAGCTGCCGGATTGTCGATTCTCATCCCCGCGTTCGGCGATCAGAGCCTCGCCGCCGTCATCGAGATGCAGCGCGTCCACTCGATCTCGCCGAATCAGCCCTGGTTCGACGAGTACCTCCGCTACCAATACCTCTTCAACATCTCCGTCGACGGTTCTCTGACTCGCAGATTCGGTGTGTTCGTCATGGTTCTGTGCCTTGGCGTCTGCACCGCGATGATGCTGCGCAAGGGCGGCCGGATTCCCGGTTTGGCCGCCGGTCCGTCACGCCGCGTCGTGGGGGTGACGATCGGCGCACTGCCACTGCTGATGTTCTCGCCGACCAAGTGGACGCACCACTTCGGAATCTTTGCCGGACTCACCGCCGTTCTGGCGATGATGACGGCGGTCGCCGTGGGTACAAAACTCCTGCGCTCGCCGCGCAATCGGGCCCTCTTCGCGGCAGCCGTACTGTTTCTCCTGGCTGTCGCATTCACCGGCAGCAACAGCTATTACTACGTGTCCAGCTACAGCGTTCCGTGGTGGGACAAGCCGGTGTCGATCAGCGGACTCGGCGCGAGCACCGTCCTCCTCGGGCTGACGGTGCTGATGCTCGGCGTCGCCGCGTGGTACTTCTTCCGTGAGCCGTACACCACCGGGAAGGAACCGTCCGCGAAGCACGCTCGACTGCTTGCCATCTCGCCACTGACGATTGCCGCAGGTGCCATGGTCCTCTTCGAGGTGCTGTCCATGGCCAAGGGCGCGGTCACCCAATACCCGGCCTATTCGGTGGGCCGTGCAAACGTCGACGCCGTTCTCGGCCAACACTGCGGACTCGCCAACGACGTTCTGCTCGAGACCGATCCGAACGCCTCGATGCTGACGCCCCTCTCGGGCAGCGTCGCCACAGCACTCTCCGCCGGTGGGGCTACGGGATTCGATCCGAATGGCGTCGCCTCCGACCTTCGAGCAGACAAGGAAGCCACGGCTACCGGCGGCGCGAACACCGTCGATACCTCCGAGGACACCGCCGGTAACTCGGCCGGAACCGGCGGTGGCGCCGGACAGACCGGAGTCAACGGTAGTTCGGTCGCGTTGCCGTTCGGTCTCGACCCGGCGACAACACCCGTCATGGGTAGTTACGGTCAGCCGTCCCCCGGCACTCTGACCAGCGACTGGTACCAACTCCCCGACGTGGGCGAGAACGCCACACGCGGAGACATCATCTCGATTGCAACCGCTGGTCGTGTTCGGTCGGTCGACAAGGACGGAATCGTCACCTACGGCCAGAACGTCGAGGTCGAATACGGAACAGCGCGTGGCGTCGACGATGCCGAAACAGACGCTGTGGAAACACTCGGAAAGATCGCGCCCCTCGACATCGGTCCGGCACCGTCATGGCGGAACCTGCGTGTGCCGCTGGACCAGATTCCCGTCGAAGCCAACAGCATTCGACTTGTCGTCAGCGACTACGACAGCAAGCCCGACCAATGGGTGGCCGTTACCCCGCCGCGGGTTCCGAAGACCCAGAAGCTCAACGACGTCGTCGGTTCGCAGGCGCCCGTCATGCTGGATTGGGCTGTCGGACTGGCATTCCCGTGCCAACGCCCCTTCGATCATCGGGTCGGTATCGCCGAGGTCCCCGAGTATCGGATCCTTCCCGACCATTCCGGCGCGCTCGTGACCAGTGCCTGGCAGGACCACTACGGCGGTGGACCGTTGGGGTGGATCGATCTGCTCCTGACCGCTCAGACCATTCCGTCGTACCTCGACAACGACTGGGCTCGCGACTGGGGTTCGATCGAGAAGTACACACCGATCGATCCGAGTGCAGTGCCTGCCCAGGTCGACGAAGCGACCGTTCAGCGCTCCGGGACGTGGAATCCGGGATCGATGACCATGGTTTTCTGAGCGGAATTTCTGAGCGGCTGGGTCACTGAGTGACACGGTCCAGTCGCGGGCGGATCGGACGAAACGCCTGCGACTGGACACTTGTATGACTTAGTCTCCCAGGCATGGGAGCCCTGTCACGGTCTATTACGCCTGCACTCATGGCACTGACGTGCCTGCTCGGGGCGCTCGCCTTTCCCACTCGCGCCTCGGCGGAGGTACCGGATGACTTCCTCTGGGGCGTTGCCACCTCCGGATTCCAATCAGAAGGTTCGTCACCGGACAGCAACTGGTCTCGATACTCCGATTCCGGACGAACCCACGACAAAATCGGTGATTCGGTCAACTTCCGGCATCGCTACGCCGAGGACATCGACCGGGCGGCCGATCTGGGATCGAAGGTTTTCCGATTCGGCGTCGAGTGGGCGCGAGTTCAGCCCGCCGCCGGGAGCTGGAACGAGGCCGAATTCGCGTACTACGACGACGTGGTGGCTCACATCCGCGCGCGGGGCATGACTCCGATGATCACGCTCGACCACTGGGTGTATCCGGGATGGGTTGTCGATCAAGGCGGCTGGACAAATCCGAAGACGGAAGCCGATTGGCTGGTCAACGCAGAGAAGGTAGTCGAGCGGTACTCCGGAATCGGGGCGCTGTGGATCACGATCAACGAGCCGACTGTGTATGTTCAGCGTGAATTGACCTACGGCGGAATCGCACTCACCCAGGCACCGTCGATGTTCGATTCATTGGTCCGAGCCCACCGGGCGATCTACGACCGCATCCATGTTCTCGATCCCGGTGCCCGCGTGAGCAGTAATTTCTCCTTCATTCCCGGCGTGTCCGAGGCGATCGATTCGGTATTCACGGATCGGGTGCGCGACAAGCTCGACTTTCTCGGGATCGACTACTACTACGGCGTGGCCCTGAATAATCCGACTGCCGCGTACGCCGCACTCGACGAGTTCTACAACGTCACACCACAACCCGAAGGCCTCTACGACGCATTGATGCGGTACTCGGACAAGTATCCGGAGCTCCCCCTCTACATCGTCGAGAACGGCATGCCCACCGACAATGGAGCGCCGCGCGCCGACGGTTACACACGCGCGAATCACTTACGCGATCACATCTATTGGATGGAACGCGCCCGAGAAGACGGTGCCGACGTGATCGGCTACAACTACTGGTCCATCACCGACAACTACGAATGGGGTTCGTACCGACCTCGATTCGGCCTCTACACGGTCGATGTTCTCGGCGATCCCACTGCGGCGCGAATCCCGACCGACGGCGTCGACGCCTACCGCCGGATCATTCACGAGAACGGCGTCGGGGCCGACTACGTGCCCGTCATGGCCCCGGCTTTCTGCTCGCTCGTCGATCCTCCCCGCAGCTGTACGGCTACTCGATGACGGCCGTTTTCCGAAATTCCTCCACACCTCGTCGTTAGGATGTCCCATGCGAACACTGCGAAATATCGCCGGAACTGCCGCTGCCACGGCTGCCCTGATCCTGGTTGCCGGAGGCGCTGCGACAGCAGCCCCCAACCCGGCCGATTCACCCCGCGAGGCGCAGGCACGCGCCTACATCGACGCCCTGGTCTCCCATGACGTTTCCGATGTTCATTTCGCCCCGGATGCGACGCGCGTCGAAGCCGGACTCAAGACGGGGTTCTCCGGACCACAGATGTCCGCCGACCTCGAAAACGGTATCCAATACCGCGTTATCCAGGGCGTACGAGACCTCGAGATGTCGGAAGCCGGGGACATCGTCTCGACCACCTATCTGCTCGACGCGGGAATCGGTGGCACTCGCCTCATGACCGTGGAGATTCGTGAAACCTTCGAAGTCCGTGACGGTCTCATCCACGACGTCGTCGCCCACATCATCCCGGTGTCTGTGTCCTGACGCGCGCCCGATAGCTACTGGGCGGTGCACCCGAAACTCGGGTGCACATCGCTGCGAAGGCAGCCGGCGTCGAGTATCCGAGTTCAGACGCAACGGCTGTCACACTGGCACCGGCAGAGAGTTTCGGGAGCGCGTGAAGAATGCAGGCACGCTGCATCCACGACGACGCGCTCATCCCCGTTTCCGAGATCAGCAAGCGGTGCAGTGTTCGTTCACTGATGTGGAGTTGCTCGGCCCACCGCGTGGGCGAGTCGTGGATCGACGGGCCGGCGAGATACCGCGTGCACAACGCCCGCAATCCCGGGTGCCGAGGCAGCGGAAGTTCCACAGGCAGGGGCGCAAGATCGCGAAGTTCGTGCAGGATCAGCTGAAATACCGCGGCGCCGCGTCCGTGTGCCGGGAAGTCGTCCTCCACGTTCAACTCGACATCCATGTCGACTGCAGCGACGAGCAGCTCACGCAGGAGCGACGACACCGCGACGACTCGGCACCTGACCGGGAACCACGGCGCTGCGGACGGTTCGATGTAGAGGCTTCGCGTGCTTACGCCGTCCATTGTCACGGCATGAGCGACACCGGCGGGAATCATGACCGCATTGGACGGCAGAACCGTCCACTCACCGTCATCGGTTTCGACGTTCATCGCACCGTTCACAGCGAAGAGAAACTGGGCTCGTCGATGTTCGTGGGCGGCCAACACGTGACCGGGTGGGTAGTCGCTTCCGATTGCGAGAACACCGCGAGGTGAGTGATCGACGTCGTTGATCGAAATGTTGCGCACCGGAGGAACCTACCGAGTCCGTGTCTGATTGACAATGGAACGTGGCGAACCTTCGAATGTGCGCCAGCGGAGAAATCGCTACCGTTCATCAAGTGCTTCATTACGCCCTCATCCTTCTCGCTTTCGGCGCCTTGACCGGAGTCACCACCGTTCTGTTCGGATTCGGTGGCGGGTTTGTCACCGTCCCAATCGTTTACGCTGCATCCACACTTCGGGCGGACGCCATCGATCCGATGCATGTCGCCGTCGCATCCTCGGCGGCAGTGATGGTGGTCAATTCACTCAGTGCCACAATCGCATTCAGGAAGTCAGGACGGCTTCGGGCGGAGTACATCAGACCACTGATCGGCCCCGTCGCAGTCGGAGCAGGCCTCGGAGCGGTTGCGGCAGGTCACGTCGACGACGGCGCCGTTCGGATTCTGTTCGTCCTCTACCTCGTGGTCACAATCCTCGACAGCCTTCTGCGACAAGGGTTTCTGACACCACCTGAACCTCGAGAACATCTTGACCGTCACGGCGTCCGCGCTGTCGGGATAGGCATCGGCGCCGTCGCAAGTTTCCTCGGAGTCGGCGGGAGCGTCATGACGGTTCCGATGATGCGTCGCGGCGGAGTTCCGATGGCCGACGCCGCCGCGAGCGCCAACCCGTTGAGCTTGCCTGTCGCCGTCGTCGCGACTGCGGTGTACGCGGCCTCATCAGGGCACAGCACCGCCTCGGATCTGTCAGCGGGCAGGGTCGGCGCAATCGACCTTCTCGCCGTTTGCGCGTTACTGGCCGGCTCTCTACCTGCGATTGCACTGAGCCGGCGAATTGTCGGCGCCATCCCGGACCGGATCCATGCCGCCGCCTACATCGCTCTACTCGCAGTAGTCACGGCGGTGATGATCGCGGCTTAGCGGACGGCGTACCGCAGATAGATGACGCCGCCGTCGAAGGTTTTCTCTTCGAGCAGCCGCAGGTCCAGTCGCCCGCGCGGAAGGGCAGGCAATCCGCCTCCTACGCTGACCGGGCAGACGAACAGTCGGCATTCGTCGACCAGCCCCGCCGCGAATGCACTTGCAGCGATCGTCGGCCCGCCGATCGAGATATCTTGTACCGCTTCGCTCTCGAGCGCACGAACGGCGGCGGCGTCGAAGTCCCGGGCAATCGTTGTGCGCGCCGTCGACACCTCGTTCAGCGTCGTGGAGTACACGATTTTATCGATGCCACCCCAGATCTGAGCGAACTCGACTGTCGCCGACTCGATTCCGGCAAACTCGTCCGGCGCCGAAGAACCTACCGACACGGAAGTACCTTGAAGGTCCTCGTGTGCCATTGTCTCCCAGGGAATCATTGTCTCCCAGGGAATCATCGTCTCGTACATCCGGCGCCCGAGCAGGTACGTGCCGACTCCCCTCTCGAGCTCGTTGACGAACGAATGGACCTGCGCGTCGGGAACCGCCCAGTCGAAGTTCCCCTGCTCATCAGCCACATACCCGTCGATCGAGCAGATCGCCGAGTAGATCAGGCTCACCATCGGTCCACGTGCAGCACGTTGTCGACCGGTTCACGGGCGGCGGGTTTGAACGTCTCGCCGGTGAAGTACGCCGTCGGGATAAGCGCCGCCTGATGGAATCCGGCCGGAACACCCAGCAGCTCGGCAACTTCCGCTTCACGCTGCAGGTGCAATGTCGTCCACGCCGTACCGAGTCCACGTGCCCGTGCGGCCAGAGCGTAACTCCACGCGGCCGGGAGTAGAGAACCCCACAGACCGGCCTGGTTCCCCTCCGGCAACGTCTTACCCGCCTTGATGCACGGAATGAGAAGAACCGGCACCTCGCCCATGTGCTCACCGAGCCACGCGACGCTGGTGCCTACTCGCTGTTGGATCGGCGCGCGATCGGGATCATCGGCGAAGAGTTTTGCCGCCGAACCGTGAGAAGCAAGGTACTCGTCGGTGACTTCCTTGTAGATCTGCCCGACTGCTGCACGCAGTGCCGGATCGGTCACCACCATCCACTGCCACCCCTGGCGATTCGAACCGGAGGGCGCTTGCAGGGCGATCTGGAGGCATTCCTTCACCAGGTCCAACGGCACGGGACGTGTCAGATCCAGACGCTTTCGAACCGTCCGCGTTGTGGTCAGTAATTCGTCGGGTGTCAGGTCGAGTACGGGATACGACGTCATCTCCCGATCATTGCACTGTCGCGAGCAGTGAGCAGGACAGTCCGTCTACACTTTTCTGATCCCGTGCGTGCTGGTTGTCGGGAGTATTCCCCGATCAAAGGACTTTCGACATGAGTTGGCACGTCTGGTTGGCGTTCTTCGGAGCAAGTTGGGTGATCAGCCTGTCACCGGGGGCCGGCGCCATTGCGTCGATGTCGTCAGGGCTTGCCTACGGCTTGCGGCGCGGATACTGGAACATCTTCGGGCTGCAGTTGGGATTGCTGCTGCAGATCGGAATTGTCGCGGCCGGGGTCGGTGCAATTCTCGCCAGTTCGACCGTGGCCTTTTCCTTGATCAAGTGGTTCGGTGTGGCATACCTCGTCTACCTGGGAATCAGGCAGTGGCGATCGGCGCCCACCGAGGTGGAGACCGACGAGGCAACCGCGAGCAGTTCCGGCCCGATGATGATGCTTCGCGGTTTTCTCGTGAACGCGAGCAACCCGAAGGCTGTCGTTTTCATGCTCGCAGTGCTCCCACAATTCCTGGACCCGTCGGCACCGCTGCTTCCGCAGTATCTGATCATCGCCGCCACGATGTGCGCAGTCGACGTGATCGTGATGACCGGATACACCGGGCTGGCCGCACGGGTGCTCACCTTGATGCGATCCCCCAAACAGCAGAGAACCACCAATCGAGTGTTCGCCGGCCTGTTCTTCGGAGCCGCCGGCTTCCTCTCGAGCATCGGACGTGCAGCGGCTTGATCGGTCACACGGCTTGATCGGTCACAGGCCTGCAATCAAGTTGACGACGGACGCCACGATCACCGAACCGAACAGGTACGAGAGCAATGCGTGGCCGAGCGCCATCGCGCGCATGTCCGACGACTTCAAGTTGGTGTCGGAAATCGCGAAGCTCATCCCGACCGTGTACGCCACGTAGGCGAAATCGCTGTACCGCGGCGGTTCTTCCTGATTGAAATCGATTCCGCCGTCGGGGCCGGAGTAGTACAGCCGCGCATAGCCGAGGGCGAAGAGCGTGTGGACCGCCAGCCACGAGATCACGACGCTGCCTACTGCAACCGATGCCGCCACGACTTGGTAGTGATGTCCGTCGGGTGCCGCCAAGAGCAGAAACGCGATACCGACCAGGCTCGCGACGGCAGCGCCGAGAATCAGCAGGTGTGCGACGTTGCGAGCCGGTTCTTCCCGCGTTGCGTGGCTCGCGGTGAGCGTCGCATCGAAGGGCCAGACCAGAATCCACGTCCAGACCGTGAACACCATCGCCGCGACATCCCAGCCGATCAGGAAGGCGAACCGGGGGTAGCCGACCAACGCCGTGACGACGCCTCCAGCGACACCGAGCACCAGACCTGTCGACACTCTCAGCGCTGGCCCGGCACCCAGCTCACTCCGCGGAACCGGGTTGATCGGCAGGTCGTGCGTGCGATCGTTCACGGGCTCAGTCAACCACCGTTCGCAGTGAGACGGTGGTTACGCCGCAAGGTAATCGAGAAGCAGGCGTGTCAGGCGTTGCAGGTGTCGACCAAAGGCTTGCCGTTGAATCTGTCCAGCACGTACTGCAATCCGACACCGAAGTCCGCTACGGCCGGCGCGAGGTGATTGTTACCGCTCCCCGGATTCACTGCAGGCAGGGTGTCGGTGAACAACGTCGCCTCGGCCCCGCGCGCGCACCAGTCCTGAACCAGGCGCCGGGTTTGCTCGTACGGGATGAAATCGTCGTTGAGCGCTCCGTTGACCAGAATCGGCGAGGCCGGGGTTCGCCGCCCGATGCGTTGTTCCTCGATCACCTGCTGGATCTCCGGTACCGATTCCACCACGTCGGCAAGTGGCCGGCCGTCCGTGGTCCACGACGCCGTCGACTGCTTCCCGTACTTGGTTCGGGAATCGATGAGGCATTGCCCGGCGACGTCGGCGAGCACGGACCGGCCGTAGTCGTTGAGTCGAGATTCGATCGGCTCTCGGGCGGCGGGATATCGGTCGAGGACGCCGTTGATCGTGTAGCCGATCGCGGCCATCAGGCCGGTACCGTCGATATGACGCAGAACGCTTGCCAGGTCTGCCGGGGGCGCGCTCGCGTAACTCCCGACCAGATTCAACTCAGGCGCGTATTCGGGTGCCAGTTCGGTTGCAGCGGCAGTGGCGCCGCCGCCCTGCGAATGGCCCCACAGCGCTATCGGATCGTCCTCTCCTGCCTTCGCCAAGGCTCGGGCAGCGCGTGCACCGTCCAACATCGCGTGGGCTTCCTCGGCGCGATTGACGTAGGTATGGATACCGGGTGTTCCGAGTCCGATGTAGTCGGTGACAAACACGCGAACGCCCTGGGCTAGGAATGCGAAAGCAAATGCGGACTCGTAGTTGACACCGACACTGTCCACACCGGCACCGTAGTTCGACGGATTCCCGGGTTCCGCCAGGCGGAGTTGACCGGCAGTGGGGAACATCCTCGACGGCGCGCACTGATCACCTTGGCCCTGCGTGCCCGGACCGATCACGACCGTCGGGCGCGGGCCCGCGCCTGACCACGGGGCAGCCGGCTCCAGGTACGAGCCCGACACAGCAACATTGGATCCGTGGGTGTCGGTACTCGAATACACGATCCGGGTCCCCACACCAGGCACTCCGCCGACGGCACCGGCCAGCGGCAGCGGTTCCGTCCGAATCACCGAGCCCGGATCACCGACGTCGCCCGGAATCGCGTCGTAGAAATCGTTCACAGGTTCGGCGTTCGATATCGGTGTGAACAGTAGCGAGGTCGACAACAGCGCCGATACCGCAACGGCCGAAACCTTCAGTGCCGCGAGGACAACCTTCCGGGTGCTCATGGAAATCCAACGTATAGGCCTCAGTCGACGCGCGGACCGGTTTCGATCTGCGGGACTTCAATCGATCGATACCAACTGCTACGCGAGCGGGCCATGCCACTGGCCCCCCGATCCCCTGGTTTCACGGCCAGGACCTGATGAATCGTAAGCCTGTGCGGCTCCTCGAAACCCAGGGCACTGGCAGCGAGATACAGCAACCAGGTACGCACGCGGGGAGCACCGACCTGTAGGACCGATGCGTCCCAGTTCTCGCGAAGATTCTGTACCCACGCGCGCAGTGTCAAGGCGTAATGCTCGCGCAACGCCTCGCTGTCACGCGTCTCGAAACCTGAAAGTTCGAGCGCATCAATGGTTTTGCTCAGCGGAAGGATCTCACCGTCCGGGAAGATGTACCTGTCGATGAAACTGCGTCCGTCATCGACGTTGTCCGACAAAGACTTCACCGCCGCGATGGCGTGATTGAGCAGACGACCCTGCGGCGCGAGCAGGTCGAAGAGTTTTGCCGTGTACACCGGCAAATTGGCCAGGCCCACATGCTCGGACATGCCGATGCTCGAAATCGCGTCGTACGGGCCGTCGTCGACGTCGCGATAGTCCTGCACCCGAATCTCGATACGATCGGCCAAACCCGCGTCGGCAACTCGTCCCTTGGCGTACTCGACCTGCTCGTTGCTCAGTGACACTCCGACGACGTCGACGCCGTAGTTCTGGGCAGCGTGCAGTGCCATCGATCCCCAGCCACAACCGACGTCGAGCAGTCGCATTCCCGGCTTCAGATCGAGCTTGCGGCAAATCAGATCCAGCTTCGCGTACTGAGCAGCTTCGAGGGATTCGACCCCTTCCGGCCAGTACCCGCACGAATAGACCATGCTCGGCCCGAGAAACATTTCGTAGAAGCGGTTCCCGACGTCGTAGTGATGGGAGACCGTGGCCGAATCGCGTGATTTACTGTGCCGCTTGCCTCGCTTACGACGCATCTCGATCGACGGAGGCGATGGCGGTGGACCCACCGCCCCCAAGCCGGCGAAAGTACCGGCGGCGCGCACCAGCGAGCGCAACGGCAACGCCGACAAACGATTCTCACCGAGCCGCGTGACCAGATCCGGGACATCGAGGAGCGCAAAGATATCGCCGTCTACGTCCAGATCGCCGGACACGTATGCCCTCGCCAGCCCCAATTCGTTGGGAGAGTACAGGACTCGACGTAGGGCACGCCGATTCCGGAAATGTACCCGCGCAGCGGCGTCCGGCGGACCTGCCTCCGAACCGTCCCAACATCGCACGCGAACCGGAAGCGGAACCCCGATCACTTCCTCGAAAACCGTCAAAATTTTGGTCGCGGCACCAGTCACAGATCAACCCCTCCGACAAAGATGGTTAGCCGATGACAGAAAACTTACGCCCGATTCGCGAATCTTTCGCGCCATTTGTCCGAGTTTTGGGCAGTGTTCACAGCAGTTTCGGTATTTATCGAGGTTTCGGTATTCATAGCGGTGTCAGGGCTCCACCAGCCCGGCGAGGAATTCCACCAGCAGTCTCTTAGTCACCTCACGTGGCAGCGATTCCACTGCCGCGAGGACGGCCGCCATGTCCAAGGGAGAATCAGCAGAACCCCGAGGATCCAGCCCCGCCGACCTCAAAGCTGCCGCGACAGCGTCACTTGGCAACGCAAGAACATCGGCGACGGTGACATCGCCACGTTCGAATGCTCCGGCCAACTCTGCCAGTGCCGGCGGCGCCTCGGCTGCCGCCAAGCCGCGAACGTCGTCGGCACCGAGGACGAGCGCATTGGTCAACTCGCCGAGCACCGACTCGGTCACCGGGGTGACGGTGAGGTGGGTTGTTCGAGGCAATACAGTTCCGTCAGGTTGCGTCGACGCCGGCTGCCCTTGAAGGACGAAGCCGCGGGCACCGACAGCGCTGACCCAGCGATGCGGATCGACTCGACGTTCGAGGGGCACCGAACCATCGGTGGCGACCGCGAACAGCGGCCCCACCGGCGAGCCCACGACGCGAAGCCCGTCGATGCTCTGGACCGTTTCGATCAGCGCTCGGGTGGCCCGCTGCGCCCGGGACACCAGTTCGGCGTACCCGGATTGCCCGAGAACTTGCGAAATCGCCCACGCTCCGGCCAGTGCAGCAACGGATTTGGAACCGAGAAGAGTGGGATTGACAACCGGATACCCCGGCCAGTCCGTGAGCCCGAAATACTGCTTGCGATGCAGGTCACGCCCACGGTGCAGCAAGACCGAGACGCCCTTGGGTGAGTATCCGTACTTGTGGAAGTCGACCGACATGCTGGTGACACCGGGCACCTGGAAATCCCAGGGCGGCAGATCACCCCACCACGGCAACGCAAGCCCGCCGATGCAGGCGTCGACATGTAATGGAATCGAATGTGCACGAGCAACTTCCGCGACGTCGGCGATCGGGTCGAGCGCCGCGAACGGGTAATTGGGCGCCGAGACGACGATCAGAACCGTGTCCTTCCGAACTGCCGTCGCAATATCTTGTGCGCCCACGCGCCCCGACGTGGGATCTACGGGTACCAGGATGAGTTCCAGTCCGAGTAGGTGCGCTGCCTTGTGGAAAGCGGCGTGCGCGGTGGTCGGAAGAACCAGCGAACCCTCACCCGGCGGGAGCCCGCGGAAGTCGCGAGCTGCCTTGACGGCCAACACACAACTCTCCGTTCCGCCGCTGGTGACATTTCCGACGACTACTCCTCCGGTGTCTGTGTCTGTGTCTGTATCGGTATCTGCGGCTGGGTCTGAAGCTCCATGGAGGAACTCGCGAGCGAACGCAACCAACTCACGCTCCATCACCGCCGTGGACGGGAACACCGTCGGGTCGAGACCGTTGACCGGCTGAACCAATCGAGCTGCGTCCGCTGCCAACTCGTCGAGGGCTGCGAGACCGCTGTCGTACACGTACGACAGAACCCGGCCTCCGTGCGTCGGGGCGTCCTGCTCACGAAGCGAACGCAGCCGAGTCAAGATGTCGGCCGCCCTCTTCTCGAGGTTCGTGCTCTCGACGATCTTGCCCTGAAGTTCCTCGGCCTGAGTGGAACTCATCGTTCACCTACGTTCTCGTGAGTGGATTCTTGTTCAGTGCGGTAATTCCGCAATACGACCAGGCTGATCGCAACCAGGATCGCCGGCACGACCGAGAAGCCAAGGGCTATCCCGGTCAGCGCTGATTCCGGTTGCACGACAGTCTCGCCCGCAGTTTTCGAAACGAAGCCGGTCACCGCGAGTACACCCAAGAACACCGCGGGCCCCAGAGCAAGGCCTGCGGTTTCCGAGGCTGTCCAGATACCACTGAGCGAACCACCACGTTGGCGTCCACCGATTCGCGCGTCGTCCTCGATGACGTCAGGAAGCATCGCCAACGGGAACACCTGCATGCCGGCATATCCGACGCCGGCAAGGGCGACTGCACCGTAGATCCACGAACCGGCGTTGACAGCCGCAAGGGTCAACAACGCCGTCGCGACGACAAACAGAACCGAGGACACGACGTAGCCGCGAAGCTTTCCGTACCGATGCGAGAACCGATACCACAGCGGCATGACGACGAGAGCTGGTCCGACGAGTGCAACGAACAGACCGGTGAGCGCGCCTTCGCTGCCCATCACATAGGTCGCCAGATATTGCGCACCCGCCAACATCACAGCGGTGGCAAGTGCTTGGAGCACGAAGACGATGACCAGCAATCGGAACGCGCGGGTACGTCGTATCGCGTCGAACCCGTCCCGGTACTGCGAGAGCAACGAGCCGACCGGCGCGTCCGCGTGAGTCACCGTGTGGCGCGCCGCTCCGCGAACTGCCCAGATCATTGCCCCACACATCAGCGCCGACACCCCGATGGCCATGACCAGATAACCGCGTGCTCCGCCCCCGGCAGCGTCGCGAAGTTCCGGTCCACCAGCGCCGATGACCAGAATTGTCAGGGCCAACACCGCAATTCGAACCGATACCAAACGAGTGCGTTCGTGGTAATCGCCGGTCAACTCGGTCGGCAACGCGATATATGGAACCTGAAAGAGGCTGTACGCAATCGCCGCGAGCAGGAAGAAGACGAGCACCCACAACGCCCCGACTCCGGGGCCCGCAGACACGGGGGCTGAGAACGTGAGAATGAAGAGCAACGGCAGTCCCAGAGCGCCTGCAAGCATGAGTGGCACTCGCGTACCAGTTCGATGAGAGCTTCGATCGCTGATCGACCCGATCAGCGGATCGATCAGGACGTCGGCGATTTTCGGGACAATGACTACAAGCGACGCGAGCGCCGCGGCCACGCCGAGCGTATCGGTCAGGTAGTACGCCAGTACCAGACCTGGAAGCACGCCGAATCCACCCGTGCCGACACTTCCCGCTGCGTATCCGGCCACCACACCACGCGAAAGCCTGTCAGGCGATCTACCTTCACGAAGACGTACCGGTTTGTCTGTAGTCACCGTCCACACACTAATGTCACGTCTCCATACCGCGAGGGCAAAAGAATCTCGATGACCAGAAGTCGCTCACTCGGACGGGCCGGGCATGCCAGACTGTGACCCGATTCGCACACGAACGAAAGCCTGAAGACGATGGTTGATCCACTGACAGAGATCTGGCCTCCGTACGGAGTCACGATCACGTGTGGGCGCATCACCTTGGTCCCTGTGCGCGACGACCATTTCCCCGAACTCGCTGCGCTGGTCCGAGCCGGCATTCACCCTGCCGAACAGATGCCGTTTCTCGTCCCCTGGACGGTGGGCACTCCCGAAGAAGTGTCGCGAAGATTCATCCAATACCACTGGTCGGTCCGCGGAGCGATGACCACGGCCGACTGGAAATTCGAAACAGCCATTGTCGTCGACGGAGAAATTGTCGGCTGCCAGGCGTTCGCCGCGACGGACTTTCCCAAAAGTCGTACCGGTGAAACCGGCTCGTGGATCGGGCGCGGGTTCCAAGGCCGGGGCATCGGCACTCTTGCCCGACAGGCAATCTGCGCATTCGCATTCGACTCTTTGGGCGCACGCAGCGTCGTGTCGTCGGCGTTCACGGACAACCCCGCCTCGATTACGGTGTCGACCAAAGTCGGGTACCGCGCCGACGGCACAGTAGAGGAGTTGGCTGCCGACGGCCGAATGACCGTGCGTCGACTCTTCACCCTCAGGCGCGAAGATTTTGTCGCACCGCCGTACCCCGTCGAAGTGACCGGCGCAGACGCGCTCAAGGAGATGCTGGGCATCGACTGAGCGAGCTACACGTGCACAGCGGCAACCGGTAGAACAGACGCATGGAACCCTCCGACATGATGGCCGCAGTCACCTCGTCCATGCGCGACCGTACCGGACGCACTCTCGAAGAATGGGTTGAGGCTGTACGCACGTCGGGGGTCGACCCGCTCGATCAGAACGAAGTCCGCAAGTGGCTGAAAGCAGAGCACGGTGTACCGCAGAACTCGCAGTGGGCAATTGCATTCGAGACAGCCAAACAGTCCGGATGGGTGGAGCCGACCGTCGAGCAATACATCGACCAGCAGTACAGCGGCCCGAAGGTAGCACTGCGACCCATCTTCGATGCAGCCCGACGTCTGATCGAAGAGCTCGGAACCGATGTTCGAGTCGAAGGCCGCGGAACATACACGCCCTTTGTTCGCGCTCGCCAATTTGCTGCCATTAGCTTTTCTGGTGGTCACCGAGAACGAAGTGATCCTGATCGACGGCTGCGTCGGATCCGGAAAACCCCGCAACCGCAGCCAATTCGACCATCTGGACCCCTCTTGGTTCACAGAATTCACCAACACCGGCTTCACCCCGGATGACGTCTCCACCGTCGTCCTCTCACACCTGCACGTCCATCACGTCAGATGGGCCACCCAGCGCGGCTTTGTCAACTTAACTGAACGTGACTGGGGATCAACAGCCTTCAGCCAAGCTGTATTCTGTTGGTGGGAACCCGGTTCAAACGACCGGTGAATTTGTGACGTCGTTCCAGGTGGCGAATCGGGTGGTCATTTCGGAGCGGTAATCGCTCGCGGTGAGCTTGTGTCGGCCGGGCCGGAAGTGCGGGGAGATCGCGCTGAATACCGCCAGAAACCGTTGAGCCGCACCGGATGAGCGGAAGCCCGTCATCGCGTGTTCTCGCTGTCTGGTGGGTTGGTGCGAGTTCTCGTCCCGGTTGTTGAGGTACTTCGAGCGCCGATGTTCCACCGATGGCATCAACTCCCGGTGCGCCACAACGTAGCTGGCGAGCTTATCGGTCACCAGCACCCTCGGTACCCGCCCCTGCTTGCGCATCAGCTTGCCGAAGAAGCGTTTCGCAGCCTTCGCGTTGCGTCGTGACTGAACCAGGACGTCGAGGACATTGCCGCTCTGATCGACCGCCCGCCACAGGTACTTCCGGATACCGCCGATCTTGACGAACACCTCGTCCAGGAACCATTTATCGCCGGGTTCGGGAGCACGTCGGCGCAGGCCACGCGCATATTCGGGCCCTAACTTCGCGCACCATGTACGGATCGTCTCGTGCGAGACCACGATGCCGCGGGCGAGCATCACCTCCTCGACGTCTCGCAAGCTCAAGGTGAACCGGTAGTACAGCCACACGCAGTGGGCGACGGTCTCCGCGGGATAGCGGTGTCGTTTGTACGGCGACCGCGTCGAATCCACCCGTGTCTCGTCCCCAAAGCTCATTCGACGATCATCCCTGACTGACGGCCCAGTTAAGTTGACAATGCCCGAGAGACGGCGACAAGCCAATGCGTCATCCGTCCGATCCTGCTTGCCTGCAACGATTACGAACTGTGTCCTACCACCGAAAATTGATTGCCGTGCCGAGACCTCATCTCCTCGACGAGGATGTCGATCGAGGCCATTCTCCGACGACGAAGCGGGTAGATATGCATGCACAGTTTCGCGCTCGAACACTTTCCACGGCAACCAGTCGCAGAGTTCCAGTCCCCGGTTAGGGACGCCTCAGTCCCTCGATCCACCGATTTCCACTGATCTCAGCTCAGGATATTATGTTCCATATCAATGTGTTTCGTCGACCAAAGCCACGACCAACTGGGCGCCATCCGAGGTTGTCCGCTCGCTCACGTCGACACGAGTCACGCTGGTGCGTACTCCGATAAATGATTGAGAAACCCTGTCGAATTGAGGCATCTCGATCACCTCGACAACATTGCCGACGGCGTTAGCAGCGTGTCGCTGCAGATCACCATCAGCAGGACCCGAAACCTTCACTTCGGCCAAATCAACTTGAATGATGGCGTTTCCAGAGACTGACTGCGCCCCTCGTCCGCCGTATGCAATCGCCTCGGAAACCGGGCGCAGGGACCAGGCGATGCGGCCAGCACCTTGAAACTGATAGATAACCTCCTCGCCGACCTCCGATTGGTTGAGATCGATCGACGTCAGTGTCAGCAATGAAGTGTCATCGGGACCGTTCGTGGGCGGGGCGGGAATGGGTTCCCCAGCAACCAACGCCCCTGCTTGCGGCACACCGGCACAACACCGCAGCGAATCCGATGCAGTCGAGGAAGCCGAGGAGATCGGCGGAACTGAAGGTTCACCGCACGACGACAACGCAATGACGGCAACGAAACATCCGGTGTACTTACCAAGCTTCGTACTCGAACGCTATATCAAATTCTCAAACAGATCATCGCCCCAATCCCGTTGGCGCGTCTTCTGTTAACCCTGACGGTCATCGAGGCGCATATTCAACGATACTTGCCCCAAATACAAAACAGGACAGTTTGCTTTGCGTAAATCGTCCAAATCACACCGAAGGTGGAAACATGAGAACAGCGATGCGGTACCTCACAATGACGGCCCTAGCTGCCGCCATGACTATCGGATGGAATGCCCCCGCAGCATCAGCTGCCCCAACCTGTGGCGGAAACACAGTCTGCACGTGGTCGGGCACGAACTACACAGGCTCGTACCGAATGTTCAACCCCAATCCGAACGCCTTCTGCGGAACCACCGTGATCTCCGTCAGCTCCGCAGTCAACGGGTCTGGCAAAGCAATGGATTTCTGGTCGGGACCCAACTGCACCGGGGGGCACACAACCGTCTGGCCAGGCGGGACCAATCCTAACCTAGGGTTCTCCGCCCAATCGGTAGGATGGTGCTCCGTTTGCCGATAAATACAGGGGGCACAACATATTTACGTCACCCAAGTGTAACCAAGACATCCCCGCCGTGCGACACACATTCGTCGATGACCGCCGAGGCGTCAATAGAAATGCAACTACCGAGATCATCGGACGGGTCAGCTGCGTGACCCATGCCAGCGCGGCAAGTTTGCGAACATGACGAAGCGACTAGTGCCGGACCACACCAGCGGCTTCTTCATCTTCTTTGGAAGACTCGTCCATGGTCGACCACAGCGCGTAACCGGCGGACATCCTGCTAGCGCCTTCTGGTCTGTTGCCGTGATGGCAGACCGTGCAGCTGTTCATGAGCTGGTGGTCGACCTCGGGCTCCAGCGGTGGTGGAACTGGTGGTGTCGAGGTTGACTAGTTCCTGCTCCGGCGCGGCAAGTTTTGAAGTTAGCCGAATCTCGATCGATGAATAATTAGGTTGCGATACTTCATGTTTGATCTGAGTGGTCGACAATTTCGCCGGGTCGCCCGATCACACCGATTCGAGTCGATTCATGGGCCAAATACGAACATTCGTGGTTAGACCGTAGAGTCGCCATATCGATTTCGCTGGGCGGGGTTTGCGCGACACCGCCGGCACATAGGGTCGAGGCAGCGCGCGGGTACTTGACGAGTGCTGAGCCCCACCTCATTTACCGTTTGCGGCCCACCCGCTTTACAGCCGCCACGATTTCGGGCGAGCATCCCCGATACCGGATCTCGTCGAAACTCCACATGCGACAGGGAGGATCAAGGCAAAAACCGCACCGGCACAACACGCTTAACGATCGTGTACGTCACTCCATCGTGGACCTGCACTGTCCTGCAGCAAAGGTACCGCGCTGAGATTGTCCAATCCGGCGATGAGGTAACCCGACTCGAATCCAATCGAGTCAGTTGGAGCCCGACCGAAATATGTATGCCCCCAGGGAGGCCTTAGGGGGCACACACTTCGAGTGCCGAGTTACAATTCACCTCAGCGGGGCGAAGGTGCAACTGTGACGAGCATGTAGCCGATCACCAAGTAAAGCAGCACCGCCTAGTCGAGCGTCAGGGCCGGTGGCGCTGTTCGCCGGGCATAGTCAAGTTAATTGGAGTGCAACAGCTTTCGAGTCCAGCAGGCCATCACACGGAGCAGCCGTTCAGACAGCGCGGGACTTTTCGGCGACCTGATCCCACACCTGAATAGGAGGGCTCTTTCGGTGCAGTGATCGCTGACGTCATCCGATTACGACGCGGGCGAAAGTGCGGGGAGATGCGCCCGAAAGCGGACAGGAATCGTTGCACACCGGCGCTCACCGACGCAGACCAACTGTGAGCGATCCCCCTGTCATCGCTCGCGACCTGATCAGCGAGGGTTTCGAACGACGATGACGAAAGCTTGCCCCAGTAGAGATTCCCGGCGCAGTTCAGCTTGGGATTCAACACTTTTCGACTGTAGACGCCGCAGGTCGGTGAGCACGCCGAGGCGATTCGCGGTGAGCTCGCCGCCGCAACGCACAGGTGGGAACAGCTATTCGGATTTCAACTCGCCGTCGAAGCCCGAGGACCAGTAGCGTCCTCGCAGCGAAAGTTCGAGCAGCATCTCGGTGACCTCTTCCGGGGTCAGCGGCGGTGGGTCGGATTCGAGCCACCATTGCATGACTGCGATCTGTTCTCCCACCCACGCCCGGGAGAGAACTTCGATGTCGATTCGCGGGGTCACTCCGAGCGCTTCCGCCCGCGCGGAGAATATCTGTACCGCTGCGGCACTGCGGTCCTCGATGAATTTTCGCAGCGCCTTACCGTCCCCCTCCCCGCGCAATATCACGCGGTAGACGTCGCGTTCCTCCGCCGCATGTCGAAACATCTCGAGTACCGGCTTGCCGGTGAAGCCGACCGAGGAGGCGGGTACGAGTGGACCGAGTCGCTCGTGCAGGTCCGCGCTCAAATCGGAAACTACCTGCCCGAGCAGGTCATCCTTGTCGGTGTAGTGGCTGTAGAAGGTTGCCCGACCCAGATCCGCGCGGTCTGTGATGTCCTCGACGGTGATCCCTGCATATCCGCGTTCCAGAACCAGGGACACCAGCGCGTCCCGCAGCAATCGTCGGGTACGCCGAACACGTCTGTCTTCTGGAGGCACTGGCTTCCCTTCCTTCGCAACTGTTGTAGGCAGCATAGTCCAACATTGACAGGGCGATTGAATATAGACACACTGTCCAATAACATTCGTGATGTCGAATTTTCTTGGAGAGTTCATGAACCTCGGTACCTATCTCGCCCGAAGCGCCAGTTTCCATCCGGATATCGAAGCCCTTGTCTGCGGCGACGATCGGTGGACATACAGCGAACTCGACACGGCTGCAAACCGTCTCGCGTCCGCTCTCGCACTTGCCGGCGCACGGCCGGGACACATGATCGGCACCTTCGCCGGAAACTGCGGGGAACTCGTCGTGACCGAAATGGCCTTGTGCAAGGGAGGGTTCGTCCGGGTACCGATCAACGCACGACTGGGCACGGACGAACTCGCGCATATCCTCGCCGACGCCGATGTCCGTGTTCTGTTCGTCGACGCCGCCCACGCCGGTATGGCACTGAAAGTCGTCGCCGACGCCGGGCTGAACTGCCAGGTGTTCGACTACAGCACTTCGACTCCCGGCGCGGACAGCTATCACGGACTGCTGGCTACGGGCAGCGAAGACAACGTCGAGATGGACGTCGACATCGACGCCCCAGCAGTTCTCAACTACACCTCCGGGTCCACCGGAAAGCTCAAAGCTGCGATCCAGAGTCAGGGCAACCGCTTGGCCAATCTGCGCAAGCGATTGATGAGTCCTGAAGGCGCCCCGTCAGTGGGCGATCGCTACCTCGCCCCCGGCCCGATCACACACGCATCCGGGATGGTGATGCTCGGAATGTTTGCACGAGGTGCAACCGTCGTGGTTCTTCGGTCCTGGAATACCCAGTCCTTCTTGCGGACCATCGAACGCGAGCGCATCAGCACCACATTGGTAGTCCCGACGATGCTCAACCTGCTGATGGATCATCCGTCGGTTACCGGTATCGATTTGAGTTCGCTGCGCTGCATCGGGGTGGGCGGCGCACCCGTCTCTCCGCAACGACTGCGTGACGCGGTGAAACTGTTCGGTCCCATCGTCATTCAGGGCTACGGACTCGGCGAAACAACGAGCGTCGTCACTGTTTTGACTGCCGACGACATTGTGCGCGGCATCGATTCCGACCCCGACCTTCTTCTCTCGTGCGGACGACCTGCCTACGACACCGATGTCCGCGTGGTCGACGACAACGGTGAACAGGTCGCGGCGGGCATGATCGGCGAGATCGTCGTCAGAGGCCCGGACTGCGTACGTGAGTACTTCCGCGAACCCGAGCTGTCCGCCGAGACGTTCCGGAACGGCTGGGTTCACACGGGCGACGTGGGCTACTTCCGTAAGGACGGCTACCTCTTCATCGTCGACCGCAAGAAGGACATGATCATCTCGGGCGGATTCAACATCTACTGCAGCGAGGTAGAGGCCGCACTCTACGAACATCCGGCCGTTTCCGAAGTCTGCGTCGTCGGAGTCCCCGACCCTAAGTGGGGCGAGGCGGTCAAAGCGATTGTCGTACGTCGGAGTGGAAGTCAGACCACAGCAACTGAATTGATCGACCACTGCGCGACTCGTCTGGCAAGCATGAAGAAGCCACGTTCGGTCGACTTCGCAGATTCGTTGCCTGTCAACCGAAACGGCAAGATCGATCGTCGCGCCGTTCGCGCAACCTATTGGGCCACTGCTGACCGTCACGTCAACTGACAGGAAATAGACATGTCATTCGCTCTCACCCCTACCTACGACGACAATCCCAAACTTCAATCACTCGTCGAGCGTCTGCGCGAGTATCTCGACGGCGAACTCGCCGCGTACGAAGCAGGATTGGGACTCACCCAGGAATCCCACTACACCCGCGAGACGCTCGAGCCAGTATGGAAGCGCAGCCGCGAACTCGGCTTCTACGGCATCCATCTTCCCACCGAACTCGGCGGCCAGAACCTCACCTTTACCGAACTCGCCGCGCTCAAGGAAGAGGTCGGCGCATCGCCGCGGGTCCTCTCTACGTCGGTACTCGGAGACATGGGCGGCCCGCTCCGAGCTGGATCGATCTTCCAATACGCCACCGAACACCAGATGGAAAAGTACTTGCTGCCAGTGCTGCGCGGCGAGAAGGCATGCTGCTTCTCCCTCACCGAGAACGACGCCGGTTCCGACGTTCGCGGCATGCTCACCACCGCAACCCCGGACGGCGCCGGATGGCGCCTGAACGGCCACAAGGTGTTCTCCTCCGCCGGCCCGTTCGCCGATTTCTCGGTCCTGATCGCCAAGATGGCATCCAGCAGCGACGGCGACGGTCCGGATTCGTACTCGGCCTTCCTGGTCGACCTGGACGCTCCTGGCTGCGTCGTGGCCGAAGGTGATGTCCCGATGTCCGGCCAGCACATCGAAGCGGACATCATCCTCGACGACTGCTACGTAGGTCCGGAACAGCTCCTCGGAAATGTCGGCGAGGGCTTGCGGATCGGGCTGGGACGAGTGACGGTCAATCGGCTCCTGCACTGCCCGACCGCGCTCGGCGGAGCCCGCCGAGCGCTGGAATTGTCGTTGGAGTACAGCAAGACTCGCCAGGTGCAGGGCGCTCCTCTTGCGATGTTGCAGTCCATCCAACACAAACTCGCCGACATGGCGACCGATTACTACGCCGCGCGGTCGATGACCTATGACGCACTCGCCGCACTCGACACCGGTGCACGTCCGCGGATCGAAGCCTTCATGTGCAAACTGTTCGTTGCAGAGAAGGCCTTCACCATCGCTGACCATGCAGTTCAGATCCACGGCAAGTCTGGCGTCATACGCGGTTCGGAGATCGAATCGCTGTTTCAACGTCTGCGCATGTTCCGAATCCTCACCGGATCATCAGAGATCCAGAAGAACGGCATCGCCCACCAATTACTCACCACCTGAACATCATTCACCCACATTCGTGTCCAATCCGTGCCCGTCAGGTCGTCTCACGCTCGATGTGACGACCGGGCGGGCACTCGACGTTTCAGAGGCAACCACCGTGATCGAGCACGAACCGGACTACAGATTCAGTCTTGCGAACGAGCGAACATTTCTCGCATGGATCCGAACGGCGTTGGGGTTGCTGGCCGGCGGCGTCGCAGTCGGCCAGTTCTACGTACCCGAAAAGGACGACAACATGCACAGAATGCTCGGAGTCGTGTGCACCGTGGTGGCGTCGGTGATAGCGATCGGCGCGCTCCGGCACTGGAAAGCCACTCAGACCGCGATGCGGCGTGATCATCCCTTACCCAAATCGCCGATGATCCCGCTTCTCGTGGGCGGGGTGTGTCTCGTTGCGGGTCTGAGCGTAGGAATGACCGTGCTGTGACGGACAGCGAGCCTCCTGGATTGCAGCCCGAGCGAACCGTGCTCGCCTGGCGACGCACCGCCCTCACCTCGCTGACGGTCACAGTGATCGCCGGCCGTGAGATCGCTCTGGATCCGTCGATCCCAGGGTGGGCACTCTTCGTCGTACTGATGCTCACGACAACCGGCATCGCGGCGGGCATCGTCGTGCGCCGTCGACGCACCGTGCTCGACGCCGAGGATTCGCGCACGTTCCCCCACCTGCTGCTCTCCGTTGTCGCCATGAGTGTTGCGTTTGCCGGGGGATGCGCGGCGGTGAGCGCCTGGTGAGGAACTTAGTCATTCCTGAATCGACGGCGGGAAGATGCGTCGACCACCTCTAGACATCATGTCTATTTATGTATAGTCTCGCCAATATTAATCTATGTGACTCAGTGCACATCATTCTGCGCGCACGCCGAACTTGCGAATAGGCAGCGAGCGCATCCTCCGGAGGAACAATGACCACAGAAATTGCGTCGCCTACCCAGTTTCAGCGCGGTCGGCGAGGAAAGAACCTCGCTCTCCTGACCGGCTCTACGGCAATGGACAACGCCGAGAGCAGCGTGACGTCCGTGATGTTCCCGCTGATGCGCGAGGCAATGGGGCTCTCGTCAGCTGCACTCGGCACGATCGTCGCCGTATCGAAAGCAGTCGGGGTGTTCACCGCAATTCCCTGGGCGTTCCTGGCCCGCCGATATTCTCGCAAGTCGGTACTTGCCGTCTGTTCAGGATTCTGGGGCGCCTGGGTGATCCTGGCCGGCCTGTCCGGCAGCTTCACTCAGTTTCTCGTTCTGTATGCAATCGGTGCTGCAGGTTTCGCCGGAGCCGGCTCGATCGCATTGTCCATACTCGGCGATTTGTACGAAGACGCGCGCCGTGGTCGCGCAACCGGATTGATGTACGGAGGTGTCGCCGTCATCACCGGCGCGACCGCTCCCGTATTCGGACTGTTAGCGCGCTTCGAAGACGGGTGGCGCTACGGCTACATCATCACCGGCGCGATCTGCATCATCATCGGGGTGCTGATCCTGATTTTCCTCGACGATCCTGAATCCTCCGATACACACCCGCAGACGACCAGCGAGGATCTCGAGACCAAAACCCGATTCTGGCGTGAAGGTATACGAGAGCTCCTCGCCATCAAGACATACCGATACATTCTGATCCAACGCATCTTCTCCGGCCAGAACGTCATCATGAGCTTCAGTATCGTCTTTCTCGTCGAGGAGCATGGATTTACTACCACTACGGCATCGATCATCGCGCCGCCCTTCGCAATCGGTTACCTCGTGGGCACTTTCGTCGGAGGGCGAGTCAACGATGCCGTCCATGTCATGCGACCGCGCAGCGGACGCATCCTCATGCTGCAGGCCAGCCAACTCGGATTTGCCCTTGCCGCATTAGTCGCTACACAGATCTCCTGGAACAGCATTGGGGCTTACGCCGTCATGTTCGCGATCGTCGGCGTCCTTCAAGGTCAGGTACCTGTGGTCAACCGGCCGATCATCATGGCGGTGGTCCGCCCGGAACTACGAGCACTCGCCTTCGCAGTATCGCTCTCAACCGTCGAAGCACTCGCGTACGCCGGTTACGCCTTCCTCGTCGGAATCCTCGGTGACAGAATGGGATTGCAGGGTGCGCTCTTCATCGTCACCGTCGTCCTGACGACCCTCAACGGGGTCGCTTCGGGCGCCCTGTATCGGCCGTACGCCCGCGACAGCGTGGCCTTGCTGACCGCAGTCACGTCTCTCCACGACCAGAATGCGCATTCCGAGGTCAGGTGATTTCGCCCCCACCGCACGAAACTCGACAAATCAACTCAGAAGAGGACCTTTGATGACACGAACCATCGCGATGGACGACCTTCGCTGGGCCCGCGGATTCACCGACCCGGCCGACGTACGCCAACAGGCCACGACGATCCGAGAGATGCTACCGACCCGCCGCGTGTGGCGTGGCGACGGACCCACATGGACCCTGCCGACCGACTACACCGACTTGTCCGGCATCCCTCTGAACCTTCCGAATCAACCGGAGCAGTCGTTGTCCGACTTCCTGGCGGGCGCGCACAGCGACGGCATCGCCGTCGTGCATCGCGGCCGCCTCGTGTACGAGAGCTACCTGCACGGATGCAAAGCCCATGAACCGCACCTGAATGCTTCGATGGCGAAGTCCTACGTTGGTTTGATGGCCGCACTCGTCGAAGCACAAGGACTGTTCAGCCGCGACGACGTTGCATCGAAGTTCATTCCCGAGTTGACAGGAACTGCGTTCGGAGACAGCAAGATTCAAGACCTGTTACACATGGGCACCGATGTGACCTACAGTGACCGAAAGTTCTATCGCACCGTCGAAGCCAGCCGATTCTGGGCCGTTGTCGCCCCGAACCTGCGCCCTGCGAATTATCGCGGCCCGGAGACCATCCTCGAGCACCTCGCCACCGCACGAACCGCAGGCCCGACAGGCACCGAATTCCGCTATGAGAATGGCAATGTCGAGACGGTAGGCGAAGTATTGCGCCGCGTGACCGGGACTTCTCTCGCCGAACTTCTTAGCGAACTGGTCTGGTCTCGGATCGGAGCCGAGGAAGATGCGTTCTACATCGTCGACTCATCCGGAACAGAAATGGCGGCCGGCGGTTTCAGCGCAACCCTTCGAGACGTAGCCAAAGTAGGTGAGATGATCCGCTGTGACGGCGCCGTTAGCGATCGTCAGGTGATCCCACCCAGCATCGCGCGATCCCTGACCGCAGACGTACCCGCAGGTTATCCCTCGGAAGTCAGAAGCCCGCGCGCACCTGTCGACTCTCCCCCGACGATGAGCTACCACGACTACTGGTGGATCCTCAACGACCCGTTCGGATCGTTTATGGCAAGCGGAATCCACGGCCAGAGACTTTTGATCTCGCGCAACCTGGAATTGGTCGTCGCTCATTTCGGAGCGCACATCCTCTCCCCCGCGACAGGCACCCCGGACTTCGTACCCGCGTTCATTCAGGTCGGCACTCACCTGACGTCGAGCCCGCGTGAGCTGGCCCCCTCCAACCAAACTTCGCAGGCCGAAGAGTAGTAGCCCTAACAATGCTCAACCTCACCCGGAGCGGCACGACGAGTTCAGCGCACTGAACATTATTGAGCCGCAACGACTCCGAACATCCCATGCATACCAGAAACAAAGCGCCGGGCGAAAACCTGACCTATTTGGGCGAACGCATATCATTACACGACCCCACACCAAATCACTCATGCAGAATAGAAATGAGCGTGTAATGCACACCCCCCAGATCGGAATCGTCACCGGCGCAGGCTCAGGACTAGGACGGGCCACCGTCACCCAGCTCCGCCAACTCGGCGCAACAGTCGAAGCATGGGACAAGAACGAACACACGCTCGCCACCCTTCCCACCGACGAACACGTGCGCACCCACGTTGTCGACATCACCGACGAATCTCACGTGAGCACCGCCGCTGCCGAAGCAATCTCCCACCACCAGGGAATCGACTTCGTCGTCAACTGCGCCGGCGCCTATCTCTATACCTCCCTCGAAGAAACAACCACCGAACAGATCCGAAAACTCCACGACCTCAACATCATCGGACCCACCCTCGTCGTGCAAGCCTTCCTACCCGCTCTACGCTCATCACGCGGTTCCATCGTCAATGTCGCCAGCACCGTGGCACTCAAACCCACAGCCAGCAACTCGCACTACGCAGCCTCGAAAGCCGCACTTGCCCAACTCACACGATGCTGGGCCCTCGAACTAGGCCCCGACGGCATACGCGTCAACGCCATCGCGCCAGGCCCCATTCGAACATCACTGTTCCGCAACGCCGGCATGACCGAAGCACAAGAGAACGAGCTCCTCGACACCCGAACAGCCACACTCCCACTTCGACGCGCCGGCACCCCCGAAGAAGCCGCGATCTGGATCGCACGCCTAGCCCTCGAAGACAATTGGACCACCGGGGCGATCATCCCCGTCGACGGAGGCATGTCTCTGTGAACACCGCTATCCGGCGCCCTCGGAACAACCAAGCAAACGTACCCAACGGGATGCACGAAACCGAGTGATTCCCCCACCATCATTGGGGCTTCGGGCAGAGGCCCGACCTCAGTGGAGGGGGACTGTCGCTAGGTCTGTGCCTATCGGGCCGCTGGACGGCCTAACCAACTCACCAGGCATTCGGCAACGACCCCAGCCGACGCCGAGATTCAAGTTTGATCGGGGTATACGTCCCGGCCCACAATTCCTCACTCACGCACAATAAGCCGAGCGGCCACGCGAGGCGGCTACCTGCTGTTCGCCGCTGAATAGGCTTCGCCGCCGGCCCCTATTCCAATCCTGCAGTGGTATGGACTTTTGAGAGGCAGCAGTTGGCTCAAACCCCCTATCACCCAACGCAACCGACCACGCGTAGCGGGAGATCGCCAAAAGATCGAACACCGCGACCTTGGGCACAGCTTCGATCGCCCACATGAATTCGTCTTTACCCTCCTCTGTCCATCTGTGACCATGTGGCAAGTGTGCGGGCATTGGACCGGCACGTGCCGTGGCGTTACGGCACGTCAGCGTTACCAGGTCCTCGGCGGCGATTGCCGTAACCCGAACATTGTGTGACTGGAAAAGAGGCGACACAGGACGAACCTTTCCCTCGGCAATCAGGACGACCCTCACTGTCGTCGGCATGGGCGGCCCGTAACTGACCATGAAATCGAGGTCAGAATAGACGCGTGACCATGTGGATAATCGCAGCCGTAGTTGAGCTCGCCGCGATCGTTGCCCTCGGCGTCCTCCTCGTCGTGTCGAGAAAGAAGCTCAGGGACACACGGAACGCACTCGAACGAATCCGGAGCGACTCGCCTCGACGTCGATGGCGGGGAATCGCCTCACGGGCGCTGCGTGCCCTCTACCCGCGGGCCCAGGACGACGAACTCCTCAGATGGAAGCTCATTCGCTGCTTCCAAAGCTTCAACAACGAGGCGATCAATACGCTGCTGACCGGCATCGAACACAACGATCCGAACCCCGCGATCCGCCAGGAAGCGCATCGCTCCCTGACTGTCCTAGCCGGTCGATCGAAGATGTGAAGCCCGAACGCACTGACGCGACATAGTCCAGAAACTATCCCGGTTCATTGCCGACCTTTGGAAGTGGCATTGATAGATCGAGAACAAAATTGCCGTGGTATCAGCCTAGGGGCGTGTCAACCACAGGCCCCGGCTCGCTCCGTTTCTGCACAGTACACACGGTCGAATACGAGTTACGTTGCCATGCAAACAATCTAGGATTCAGTGACGCCAGCTCCGCCGAGGTCAGGCCGAAGGGTTCTTCTGCCAAACGGTTGACGAGGAATTTCAGCACAAGGCCGCGGCGATGATGTTCGACGTCGGGGGTTCTGGCACACGTCGTAGGCGTCACGTTGCAGCGCATGGACTTCCCTGCCTCGGGACGATCCTGCGAGCAGAACATACGATCAACGCAACTGCGATACGACGGCATCAACGACCAGTTCCACGATCACTTCGGCGACACGCTCCCCGAAGCGGCGAAGCCCACTTCGACGAATTGCAGTCACTCGACCCTCTCGCCCAAAGATGCGGCTAGCTGAGAGGAGGTTCGCGCCCGAGTGCGACGAAACAAATGTTGGGCAACCGGCCGCCACGCGCCAAAATCGCCACGACGCGACACCTGCTGGTAGACGAGGGAATTAAGGCGATCCTGTAACGCAACCGCCAGGGAGAAGCGCCGCCCCAATGCTAGGCAGCAGCGTTGTGCGAGCTGCGGTGAGGTTCGCTACGGAAGCGCGATGCGCGGCCGTCCATCTTGCAGGCCTTCCACACCAGGCGCGAGGCACGGTTCATCAGGCCGGTGTCGGTGGCCAGCATGCGGACGTCACCGAAGTAGTTGCGCAGGGTCTGGCGCGACTCGGGCAGATCCCAGAACAGGTCCTTCTTCACGGACTTCGGGATGTCGAACTGCTTCCAGAAGGACTTCGGCGGGATGACGATGGCGTCACAGAGAATGCGCATGACGATCGGGAACAGCAGCGAGAGGACGAACCGGTTCGGGCGTGACATCAGCGGGATGCGAATCGAAATCACGACATCCGGATCGATTAAAGCCAGGTTTCGAGCCATCAGCACAGAAACCACCGCAACGAAACCACATTTCACAGGAATTCACTTCCGAACCGCAGGTGAGGAGAATGCACTTACTCCCAAAAGCGTTGAACTGCACCGATACATTCGGACAAATGGAGCAAAACAATTGGTGCAGTGCATGTTACGGCGGTCAGTAGGACACGACAATCATGATGGCGCGGCGCCGGACGCGCGGACGGCAGCCAATTCCGAGAGCGAACGCACACGGAGCCGCCGGAAGTCATCCCGCGCCGAGCCACCTCGAACTCTTGCACGAACCAATGTTCCCATCATGATCGACGAACAACCGTTCCTACAACCACAACGCAATGTCAGTTCGAAAATGGAGTCGCCTCGCGCAGGTTGCCCCGGACACCAGTGGCGCGTACTCCAAGCCGTGACAACGCCAGCCGCAAAGGCGGAACGAGCATCGAGATCATGCACGTGAGCGGGTATCTCGCACGTTCTGCGCAACACCTCCGGCAGCATCGTGCAAAGAAGGGCAACGGAAGCACACATTTTCCGTGACCTGCACACACATCAATACGGCGTACGTTCTCAGTGGAGCCCCCACCGGCCGATGCCGGTCAGGGACTCCATGAGGTGAGACGTCCCCGTGTTGAGCACACATCGCGGAGACCCACTTATTGCGCCGGGCTCTTTGTTCCACCCGGCATCTCCACCCTAAAACAGTCCCTTGGATTCGGATGACGGGCGATTGGAACCGTTACCAACCGCGAGCCCACACCATAGCTTCCGGAGCGAGTTTCGGCTTCTGGCTGACCATGCAAGACGAATACCGTTCCACTGCAAACTATCTCGGATCGCCCTCGAAGCCCACGAACGGGGCACACTTCGCCAGCCCCTGGAGCGCATCTCGATCGGTCATTGAACCGAATCATTCGAATCGGTTGGGTTATGCCAGAGGTGGGAGATGGACAACTTGTCCTGCATAAGCCAGGCCGGCACCGAATCCGAGCAGCAGCGCCGTGTCTCCGTGTCGGGCCTCGCCGGAACGGAGAAGTTGTTCCATGGCCATCGGAATCGATGCTGCGCTGGTATTTCCGCTTTCGGTGATGTCGCGGGCAACTGCGACGGTGTCGGGCAGTCCCAGCGTTCGTACGAGCGCGTCGGTGATGCGACTGTTGGCTTGGTGTGGAACGAACGCGTCGAGGTCGTGGGCCGTGATTCCAGCTTTGTCCAGTGCGTCGCGGCAGGCCTTCTCCAAAAAGGTTATTGCCCAGCGAAATACAGCCTGGCCGTTCATTCGGATGTACGGTCGTTCACTGCGTTCGCCGGATTGCTCGGCCGCAGCGACCTCGGCGAAATACTGGGTGAAGTCCTTGTCCTGCTTGATTGCAGACGTCTGGCTTCCATCCGAACCCCATGCGACCGGACCGATACCTTCGGACTCGGACGGACCGACCACGACTGCTCCAGCCCCGTCCGCGAAAATGAACGCACAGGTACGGTCGGTCGGATCGAGCAGATCGGAAAGCCGTTCCACGCCGATCACCAGAACATGGCGTGCCTGACCCGCGCGGACGAGGGCTGCGGCGTTGCCGAGCGCGTAGCAAAAGCCCGCGCACCCAGCTGAGACGTCGAACGCTGCGGTGTCGTGCAATCCGAGTTCCGTCGCCACGACCGCGCCCGCGGAGGGGCCGAGCACCATTTGCGACGATGTCGCGAGTACGACTGCATCGATCTGTTCGGCGGCGATTCCGGCCGCGGCGAGTGCGCTGCGAGCGGCGCTGACGCTCATCGCCACGATGGTTTCGTCCGGTTCCGCCCACCCGCGCGCTGCAATTCCCGACCGGGTGCGGATCCATTCGTCGGAAGAGTCGATACGATCGACGATTTCGGAATTGGGGACACTCCGTCGGGGCCGGTAAACGCCCAGCCCCAAGAGGGCCGTATGAGTAACGGAAGGTGCTGTGGAAATGAGCACGGAATCCTCTCCGGGGGACCTGACAGTCCACGTCCCCTGCATCTAACATGAACCAAACAGCCCACACAAACGCACGCGCCGCCAATGCCCTCTTGTTAGGGGCACAAAATCGCGCTGATAGCTCTTCCAGTGGGCAATCCGACCTTGTATGGTGTCGCCTGGATATGAAGCGCCGCTAAATTATTCGAATTGCCAACCCGCGAACCACCGCACGGTTGAGAACAGCCCGGAGACAACGCTTGTGGAATGCTTGACCCGGGCGTTTACAGCGGATGTGCCGCCCCTACCGCATGAACGCAGGCATGCGCCCAGGTATCGCCCACAGCTCTGCGCCCAATTCCTGCGGGATTGTGAATTCGTTCATCCGAATGACGAGGTTGCGATCGGCAGACGCTCGGGTTACCAACCTGAAGCCTCCATCGAAGCAAAAACCGGGGAGCGGGCGCACCTGTGGGTTGTATTCCAGCACCGAATCGAATTCGCGCAGTATGTCGTAGAAATCTCGCAATGCACCGAGTTGAAATTTACACATGCCGACGCCGCCTGTTGCGATGAAGCGAACATGACTCCGCACACTACGAGCCGGGAAAGAATTGAGATGTTCCGCCTGGACGACCCAGGGCAGAGGATTCATGCCGTCGATTTCCGAACGAAAGAGAGTGCCTCTGACCAGGTATCGCGGTGCCGATTATTGCGATGGACGGAGTCGAGTGCAGTCATTTCAGTTTCACAGCCATGCTGTGGCAACGGTTCGATCTGAGCTAGTTCTTCCTGAGTCCATGAAGAATTCTGTGGTCTCACGACGCCGAAGACCATGTTGTACCAGAAGCGCGTTCTGAGAATCCGTGACATCCATCATGACGATCAGGGTCCTTGCCTCAATTCCTTGATCGGCGGCGTTGGCGCACCGATCGGGGCAGCGCCACTGTTGCGACTGAAAAAACAGTACGTTCGCTTCCGGTGCCAACGGATCCGAGCGGGAACTTCCGCGACGCCTAAACTGGCAGAACACCAGTTAAGAATACCTCCGAGCCAACACAACGAGCCCGGTCACTAGCCGCCAAGTGGGCTCGTCCATCGTTCGCCGTGCACGCTCACACGCAGATGTCGGTAACCCCTGTCGGTTCTGCGGTCCGACCGCGGTGTGCGGGTTGGGCATTTTCAGCACTCGAACTCCTGATTCCCTCGACCGCATGCCGACCCTCAGAGTTGCGTGAACGAATCGACCGACAGGAAGAACCCGGCTCCGTTGGAAGGGTCGGTGTCGGTACAGGTGAGTCCGTCAGTCGCCGATCCGCAGGTGACGGCGATGCCCTGGGTGAGTTCGAAAGTCACCCGCTGCCCGTATCCCAGAGTGTGCGGCGATACGTAGACCTCGCCCTGCGTGACGGTCGCACACGGGAGCGTCCCGCCCTCCAGATACCCGAACAGATCCGCTCTGCCCTGTTCGTCACCAAGACGGATCTTGCACAAACTGTCGGTCATCACCGTGTGCGGCCGACCTCGTGTCTGGCACGCCAACGTCGAACTGGACACCCGACACTGAATTTGGCTACTCGGGGTGCCGAACGAGTATCCCGACCCCTCCACGAATGCCGAGAGCGGCAGTGACGCGGCCTCGGGGGCGGTTTCGATCGGCGGCCGGCCCGAACCGCCATCGACGGTAGCAGCATCCGACTCCGAGGGAGGTGGGCCTGTCCCATCCGACGGGGCGACCGTGGTGATCGAGGTTGCGGGGGCGCCGGCGGGCGAGTCCAACGAGCAACCCGCCACGAGAGCGGTGAGGGCAACAGCTGCGCACACCAGGACTCCGCGCCCTGTGAACGTGAACATCGAGACCTCCAGCCCGCCGGGATTGATACGTGTGCACACCGTGTCGCCGGTTTCCCCCCATTCGTTACCGCCCCGCGCCACCCGGCGTTTATGTCTACGGCGCTGCGTCCAGGATTCGACACTCACCAGCACAGGCTCGAAGCTGTGGCGAGCATGTTGACCACGACAACGGTCGACAACACCACCGACAGCACCGCGAGCACGGCCCCAGTTCCGGTGCGGAGGCGAAGCGCGCACACGACAAAGACCCCGGACCACACGGACAACGTCGCGATCACCAGCCATCCGCCACCGGCCATGTCTCGTTCCGCGGGTCCGTCACAGCTCGTGTCGATCGATCCCCACAGACCGAACAACACCACGACCGCAGCCGCGAGCGTCAGCGGCCACCAAAGCCCGTGTCGACCTCGGACTACGTTTTGTCGAGGCCCCCGGTTCCGAACTTCTGGTGCCGGCCAAAGCTCCCGGGCAGTCGACTCACAAGATCGGGCTCACCAGCACCGAGGACGTGAACGACGAAGTCGGATCGCTGATAGCCATCGCGTATCTACAGAACGGCCGGTAGGACACTAACTCGCCGCCACGCAACCACTCACCGGCACGCTGCACGAAAGTCCCTGTTCTCCTTATCGGAGAACAGGGACTTTCTTCACCGCGGGGGAAGGTCGCTGCGACGTGTCAGCTCAGGCCGAAGATCGCGCCGATGATGGTCCGAGCAGCCTCGAAGAGCGCATCAACGGACGGGACACCGATTTCAGAGCTGATGGAAAAAAGGGAACCCAACATACGATCCTCCGGAGATAGTTTCTGAATGGCTTACTGCCACAAGGAAAATGCTACGGGTTCTACTTGTGGAACGGAAGCATGGGGACCCCGGGTGTGACAACTCCGGACCAAAGTCCCGGCACCGCAGATCTACTGCACCCCAGCATGATTGCTCTCCCCCGCCTCGGATTCGACGCCTTGAGGATTGTCGACGAGGACTTTCGCAACACTCGCCAAAGCCTCCATGCTCGACATTTCCGCGTGAGAGCAGTCGACCAAGTACGGCCGCAGCGGCCCCACCAGTTGGGACCATTTTTCGACCAGGTGACGATGTTCAGGCAGATCATGCTGCGCCACAAACAATTCCACTGAACCGAAATAGCGCCGCGGCGTGTGGTCCCGAACGATTCGCGACAGTTTTTCAACCCGCCCCACCACGGATTCGAGAACCGTATCGGAAAGGAAATCCATACCGGTCTGCCTTCGGATCTCTGCCGCAACGTCTACGAAAGTCAATGCTGCAGTTTCAGTTTCAACCTCAGCTAGTCCGATCTGTGCAAACAGTTCGGAAGGTTTCGGAGCCGCTTGTACCGATGGCATCATCTCCGGCAACAGCGCGTCGAGCATGACAACCGAACCGACCAGATCGCCCGTCTCTTCGAGTTGGCTCGCCATCTCGAGCGCGATCGTTCCACCGGCAGACCAACCCAGTAGATGGTATTCACCCGACGGCTGCACATTCCGTACGGCATCGACATACCCCGACGCCAACTCCGCCACCGTGCCGGGTAGCTCACCTGCACCCGTTGCCTGGATGCCGTACACCCGTCGACCTCCGAGCTGACCGACGAGTCCGACGTAGCACCAGGCAATTCCGCTGACCGGATGCACACAGAACAACGGCGGCCTTACGTCATCAGGATTGCCGCCCAACATGACGATCGTGTCCAGCGGATCCGAATGGAACGAATCACCCTCCACGACGTCGGTATGAACGAGATCCATCCGAGAGGCAAGCTCCGCCACAGTTCGATCGGTGAAAATCCATTGAACCGGGAAATCCCTGTTCAGGGTCTCACGCAAGCGCGAAGCCACTCGAACTGCACCCATGGATGTCCCGCCGAGCTCGAAGAAGTCGTCGTAGCGGCCCACCGATTTCGCGCCGGTCACGCCCTCGAATGCCTGTGCCACTTGACGTTCGGTATCCGAGACGGGTCGATCCACACTCGACCCTACCTGCGGCGAAGGAGCAGGAAGTGCCGCTACGTCTATCTTCCCCGAAGCGAGCAACGGGACCACTCCCATCACCGTCACCGAAGAAGGCAGCAGGTGCTTCGGCAGCAGGCCGGAGACAAACCCGCGAAGCTCCGATTCCGTCACCGAACCGTTTTCCGCCAGCGTTACGTACGACCGGAGTTCAGCGGATCCGTGCCCGTCGTCAGAGACGACGGTAACCGAGAAGATCACTGCTCCATGGCTTGACAGAGCCACGTCGACCTCCGCCGGTTCCACGCGGACACCCCGCACCTTCACCTGTGCGTCGTTGCGCCCCAGGTACTCGAGCGCTCGGTCGTGACGCCTACGACGCACGAGGTCACCCGTGCGATACATCCGAGTTCCCACCGCATAAGGATTGGCAACAAAACGCTCGGCAGTCAGACCCGGGGCGGTGACGTACCCCCGTGCCACATTCTCGCCGGCGAGGAATAGTTCTCCCGCAACGCCATCCGGAACCGGTCGGAGCCTCTGATCGAGAACAAACGCCGTCGTGCCAGGTACCGGGGTGCCGACAGTGACGTCCCCGTCAGTGATCCGCGCGGAAATCGATGCCGCGATCGTTGATTCGGTTGGTCCGTATCCGTTGACGATGCGATGTCGGGGTGACCACGCCGACGCAAGGCGGGCAGAGAGCGGCTCCCCCATCGATTCGACGATCAACGGTTGCACTGCATCCGGATCGACTGTGGCCAGGACCGTTGGCGTCACGATCAGATGTGTGACGTCGGCAGCGATCAGCAGATTCGTGAGTTCCTCTCCCCCGTAGACGAAGTCAGGAGCCAGAATCAACGTTCCACACCCTGCCGCCGCCAGAAGAATCTCGATCACCGACGCGTCGAAGGTCGACGACGCCAATTGCAGGACTCGGGGGCCACGATCGAGCTCGGCGATCTCGGCGTGCGCGGTGTAGACGTTCATGATGCCGCGGTGTGAAACCTCGACACCCTTGGGTCTTCCCGTGGAACCCGACGTGTAGATGACGTAGGCGAGGTTGTCGGGATGAGCCGGCGTTGCCGATACCTCGACAGCCCCACCAGCAGTGCAGGATTCATCCATCGCCACCCACTCGACGGAGTCCGGCAAACTCTCGGATGCACCTCGCGCTGTCAAACCGACAACCGAACCGCACTCCTCGACCATCGTCTGTCGGCGCGCTGTCGGCAGCGCCGGATCGAGCGACAGCCACGCTGCGCCTGCCCGCGCTACCGCCCACAGCGCAACGATCCACAGATGCCCGCGACCGAGCGCAACGGCCACCACGTCATCGGGTCCGATTCCTCGGACCACCAACTCGCGAGTCCAGTGCGACGACTCCTCGTGCAGGTCGCGATAGGTCCAGCGCCTGCCGTTCAATTCCAGCGCGATGCCGTCGGGTGCCTGCCGCAGCGCGCGTTCGAAAATGTCCGCAATCGTCAGCGGTTCGACGTGTCGAGGATTCGCAGCCGTCAGCGCCGAGCGTTCGAGACCGGACAGCAATTCGATCTCCCCGACCACGATCTCGGGTTCACCTGTCACTGCTTCGGCGATACGTGTCACCCGCTGCATGAACAGTTCCGCCGTCGACGCGCGGAATCTGTCTGTGGCATACAGCAATCGAATCGTCAGACTGTCACCGGTGTCGACCAGGTCCCACGTCAAGTCGTAACCGGTCGACGACCCTGCCTTGTCGATGTCGAAGACGGTGATGCCGTCGATCTGCGGCACGTCGAGCGCTCGCCGATATGCCAGCATGACCGTGAACAGGGGATGCTCGTTCATCCTGCGCGGCGGATCGACCTTCGCAACTACATCGTCGAACGAGACGTCCGCGTTCGCCATTGCTTCCAGATCGACACGGCGAACCTCGTCCAGGACAGCAGCGAAGCGGTCGGAGGAGTTGATCCTCGTGCGCAATGCGACAGTACCCACCATCATGCCGGCCACGCTCAGCAGCGCCGGATCGTTCCGCAGACTCACAGCTGCTCCCACCACGACGTCGTCTGTGACGCACTCGCGAGCGAGCAGCACGGCAATCACGCTGTGGACAACCATGAATACCGTGACGCCATGCGAACGAGCCAACGCCGACAACGCGTCGTAGGTGGCGCCGTCGAGGACTTCCGTCACCATCTCGTCGGATCGTGAAGACACCGGACTCCGGGGGTTGTCGACGGGTAGAGCCAACACATCCTCGACGCCACCAAGTGCGTTCGACCAGTAGTCGAGTTGCCGATGCGCCACGCTGAGAAGATCCTCCGGATCGCCCAAGCTCTCTCTCGCCCAGAGACTGTAGTCGCCGTAGCTGATCCCCTCAGCGGAGCGATCCCATTCCCTTCCGAGCACCCTCGCCTCGAAGGCTGCCGCGAAATCGGCAAGGATCGGGCCCATCGACGCACCGTCGATTGCGATGTGGTGAACAACCAGTACCAGGACAGTCAATCCTGCAGAATCGGCTCCTGCATTTTCGGTGAACACACGCACACGGAACGGAACATCTCGTTCGAGATCGAACGGCACAGTCGCGAAGGCCGAAGCGCTCGCACGGATATCGTCAACGCACTCAGCGGTGAGATCGACTGCAACAGAGTCTATTTCAACCTGTTGTGGACCGAGTTCACCCGGAACAAACACAGTTCGCAACACGGCATGGTGATCGACGACGTCACCGAGGGCGCTACTCAAGACCGAACGATCGATGTCGTCTGCCAGGACCGCTGCAAACGTCAGATTGTACGCAGTCGATTCCGGCTGAAGCTGATTGATCAGCCAAAGTCGTTGTTGCGAGGGCGCCAGCGGGGCCGGCATGCCGGGATCACGTCGAATCAGTTCGCGGCGCTTGCCATCGGACGCGCTCGCCGACAGCCACTGAGACATCGCTCGCGGCGACGGATTGTCGAAGACGGCGCGAACAGGCACGTCCCGCGCGAAGATCGAGGCAAGTCGACCTGCCACCGCTGCCGCGGCCAACGAATCACCACCTGATTCGAACAGGTTGTGCAGAGCGCCGAAACTTCCGGACACGTGTTCCGACATCACAGCGGTGACGAGTTCCTCCGAAACCGTCACTGCTGCATCGGGCGCCTGGCTCTCGAACACATGGCGCCGCAACGCATCTGCGTCCAGTTTTCCGTTCGTCGTCAGCGGGATCGACTCCAATACGACCACGCGGCCGGGCATCAGATACGCAGGCAACATCGCGGCCAACTCGATTGTCAGCTGATCCGCCTCCACACCATCGCCAACCGCGCACGCAACGGCGATCTCGTCGACGAGGACAACCGCCGCAGCCTCGACACCCGTGCATCGACGCAGAGCTGATTCGATTTCGGCGGGCTCGACACGGATTCCTCGCACGCTCATCTGACGGTCGGAGCGTCCGACGAATCCGAGCGTGTCATCGGTGCGGCGGTGAACCAGATCACCGGTCCGATAACGGCGGCGTCCACCTGGTGCTGCGACGAACGAGCTGGCGGTGCCGGCGGGATCTCCGGCATAGCCCATCGCAAGCCCGGGCCCGCTGACGTACAACTCACCGATCCCGGCCCACGGCACCGGACGCAGTCGCGTATCCAGTACCTCTGCACCGATTCCGGCGAGCGGAACTCCGATGGTGACCCGATGATCCACCTCGGCGACCGTCGTGACCACCGTGCATTCCGTCGGTCCGTACGCATTGAGCATTCGCGCGCGGCGACTCCACGCACGCGCGGTGGAAGGTGAGAGCACATCGCCACCGACTGCAACCACCTCCAACGAGTCGAACCACTCCGGAGCCATGGTGTCGAGTACGGCCGGAGTGGACAACATGTGAGTGACGCCGCGTTCTGCGACAAACTCTTCGAGTGCCCTTCCGCCGAAAGCCTCCCGAGGAGCGACCGCCAAGGTAGCCCCGGCGCCGATCGCCAACATCATCTCGAGAATCGCCGCATCGAACGTCGGTTTGTAACCGTGCAGCACAACCGAGTCCGAAGTCACGCCGTACTTCCGGATTGCGTCGTCGGTAAGAAGGCCCAGACCTCGGTGGGTGACTGCAACGCCTTTCGGTTCACCAGTCGACCCGGACGTGTGAACGACGTACGCGACTGAATCCGGATACTGCCGACCGGGAACGGGGCTGCGGTCGGAGAGCACTGTGCGCAGCTGCTTCAGCCGTGCCGGCGGCAGGTCGGGGTCGATCGGCACGAATGCCGCGCCCGTTTTCGAGATCGCCAACATTCGGACCAGGTACGCGATAGTCCGTACCGCCGGAATCTCGTACACGGCACCCGGTCCTGCGCCCCGAGCCACCAGTTCCCAGGCTTGGGCATCCGAGGCAGAGTCGAGTTCGGCATACGTCACCGTGCGCTGTCCGTCGTCGAGAGCAATGTTGTCAGGGAATTGCGCCGCTGTGGCGGCGAAGATCTGGGTCAGTGTCCGGGACGAATCGACCTCGACAGCAGTCCAACTGGGCGCCGCGCCCACCGCGAGATCCGAAACGAGTACTGGCACATCCTCGGCCATCGAGGTGAGCACTCTCGACAGTTGTCGAGCAACCGCGTCGGCGCTCGAAGGATCGAACGCGCTCGCGGCATAGATGAGCGCTCCGGTCAATGATCCGTCGACAGCGGGTGCGAGCGAGACGTACATGGGGAACTTCGTTGTCGCGGTCTCGATTTCGCGAGCCTCGATCGTGAGACCGGCCACCTCCACGGCAGGGATCGCGAAGTTCTGCAGACCCAGCGCAATCTGGGGAGTTCGTCCGCCGAGCAGCTCACCAACCAATTCGGCAGGAACAGAGCTATTTTCGAATGCTGCCACATCCGCATCGAAAGCTGCACCCAACAGAAGGTCGACCGGCACGTCCCCGTCGATCCGAAGGCGAAGAGGCACCGTATCCACGAACATGCCGACCACGCCGTCGAGCTCAGGCGTACGCCGTCCGTCGACAGCTGTCGCGATCACGACATCGGGATTTCCACTCAGCTTGGCAAGCACCACGGACAACGCCGCATGAACTACCGCAAACAGCGAGACCTTCAATCGATCGGCTCGCGCCTGCAGTGCCGAGGTGATGACGGCTGGAATCACGAAGTTCACTCGCTGCGCTACGGAATCCGGCCCGCCATCAGAGTGATCCACCGTCAGCGGCGACACAGATGTCACACCGTCCAGCGTTCGGCGCCAGAACTCCTCGACGACAGGGGAAACGTCACGTGCTGCCTCCCACGCGGCAAAATCCCCGTACTGGATCGGCAGCGGAGACCATTGCGGATCCAGTCCAGCTCGTCGCTTGCCGTAAGCGGTCAGCAGGTCGCCGACCACCGTTCGCATCGACACCCCGTCGACTGCGATGTGATGAAAGCTCACTGCCAGAACGTGCCTGACCGGTGACACCTGGAGCAGCATCCAGCGCACCGGTAGGTCTGCCGCTACATCGAAACCGCGCGAGCCGAACTCTCGCAGCAGCACCTCGACCTCGATGTCGGCGACCAGTCGCGTTTCCATTGTCAGGGAGGTCGGAGGATCCACGACCTGAACCGGTGGAGTGCCCGGATACCGGGTTCTGAGGACGTCATGACGGCCGACAAGATCCGTCGCTGCGTGACGCAGCGCGGGCACGTCGAGTTCACCGTCGATCTCGATGCAGATCGGCAGGTTGTACGCACCGCTCGACGTGTTCCGCTGGTTCAGTACCCACATCGCACGCTGGTTCCGTGACAGAGGTGCGGGCGTTGGGTCGCGGCGCGGTTCCAGTCTGACAACATCGGTCGCCGGGCCACTCTGCTCGAGCGAATCGATCCGGGCCGCCAACGCCGCAACTGTTGGATGCTCGAATACGGTCCGGAGCGGAACAACCAGCCCAAGGGAACTACTCAAGAGCGAGGTAACCTCCGCGGCCGACAGCGAGTTGCCGCCGAGGGAGAAGAAGTCTGCGTCGCAGTCGTCCTCATTCCCGCCGAGCACCGAAGTAAAAGCTTCGGCAACAAGGCGTTCTGTGGCGGTGGCCGGCCCCTGTGCACGGGAAACATCCAGTGTCGGCGCGGGGAGACGGGCGAAGTCGACCTTGCCGTTCCGCATCGGAAGCTCACCCTCGATTTCGACGATGACATGCGGAACCATGTACGTCGGAAGGACTTCTGCGACAGCGGCGCGAAGTTGACCCGTGTCAACTCTTTCGGCATCCGAGCTTCGCACGTAGGCGACCAACAGAGGACTTCCACCCTGGGCCGACCGAACCCCGGCGACGCAGAAATCGACGTTCGCGACAGACTGAATGACTGCCTCGATCTCACCCGGTTCGATCCGGACACCGTTGACCTTCACCTGCACGTCGGTTCGCCCGAGATAATGCAGGCTGTACATATTGCCTTCAGATTTGGGGCTTTCCGGCTTCCATATCACCAGATCGCCGGTCCGGTACATCCGGGCTCCTGAACTGGTTGCCACGAATCGTTCCGCGGTTCGGGCCGGTTGGCCGGCGTAACCGCGCGCGAGCATTCGACCGGAGAGATACAGTTCGCCGGCGACTCCCGGCGGCACCGGTTCGAGTCGATCATCGAGCACGACGGCGTCGACCCCGGCCAGTGGATACCCGACGGATCCGTCGTGAGTGTCAGCTGACAGTTGTTCGATCGACAGTGGTTCGGTAGCAAGCGAATACATCGCGGACTCGGCAGGTCCGTATCCGTTGATCACTCTGCGTCCGGCTTGCCAGCGCTTCGCCAACGCACCGCCGAGTCGCTCGCCCCCGAACATCACCGTTGCAAGGTCCGGCAGCGACGGATCGCCGATCGAGGCGACGACAGTAGGTGTGGCGCACAGATGAGTAATTCGCTCGCGCCTCAGTGCTGATGCAAGTCCCGAGCCGAACAGTTGGTCGTCCTTCGCCAGAACGAGCGTCGCCCCGGACGCACTCGCGATGAGCACCTCGAGCAACGTCATGTCGAACCCTGGCGCTCCGCGATGGAATACGCGCGAACCCGGACCAGCCGAGAATCGACGGGGCAGGTCTTCGGCGATCACGCCGAGCCCGCCGTTGGTCACCACCACGGCCTTCGGTGTTCCAGTCGTTCCTGACGTGAAAACTACGTAGGCCGCAAGGTTCTCGGAATGACGTCGGGCCCAGTCTGCGTCCTGCTCACCACCGGCGTCGAGGCCGCAGACCGCGCCGTCGCCCAGCGCTTCGAGGACATCGCGTACTCGCGCCTGCGGCTGTTCCGGGTCCACCAATGCCGGAGCTGCACCGACCTTCGCGATCGCCCACAATCGCACGATCGACGCTATGGTCCGATCGGCAGTCCAGGCAACGACGTGGTCCACTCCGACTCCCCCGGAACGCAACTCGTCGGCTGCGACGTCCGACTGTGCATCGAGGTCTCGGTAAGTGAGTGTGTTGCCCTCAACTTCGACCGCCACGGCGTCCGGAGCGAATTCGACGCCGTATCGCAGCATCGAGGCAAGCGTCGTACCGGAACACCGAGATGCATCGGGCCGGTCGACCGCGCCGTGTGCGGGGACGAGAAGAGCTCGCTCCGCACTCGTCAACAGGTCGATTCGCCCTACCGCGACATTGGGGTCGACAGACACTTGATTCAGGAGGTGCTCGAACCGACCCGCAAAGCTCGATACCGTCAGATCATCGAATAGATCAGCGTTGTAAACGAATTCGAGACCGAGACCACCCCCGATCCCCTCGTCCGTGACGTTGAGCTGCAGATCGAAATTTGCTTGCCTGACATCGGGCGAGATCTGAGTGACGGACAACCCCGGTATGGACCACGCGGCGGAATGAGTTGTCTGGAACGAGAGCGCCACCTGGAACAACGGATGTCGCGAACGCGATCGCGGTGGGTCGATCAGATCAACCAGCGATTCGAAGGGCATCTCTGCGTGCGCGAACGCCGCTACGTCTCGCTGACGAACCTGCTCGACCAACCGGCCGAACGACTTCGACGGATCGACTTCGGTCCGAAGAACAATCGTGCCGGCAAACATGCCGACCAGCTCGTCGAGTTCAGGTGTGACGCGTCCGGACACAACAGTGCCGACAGCTACGTCATTGCTGTCGTTGTACCTCGCCAGCAGCGCCGCGAGTGCAGCGTGGACAACCATGAACATGGTTGCGTTGTTCGATCGTGCGAGTGCTTGAAGGCCCGTCCGTACCGAACCCGAGATCTCTACCCGGCAACTCGACGCGCGGGCGGACGTCGAACGCGGACGGTCCAGGGGTAGCGTCACCTGCTCGGGAAGGCCTTCGAGAGCCTGCTTCCAGTAGCTGGATACCGTCTCGGGAATCCCCGATTCCCGTTGCCATGCGCTGTAATCGGAGTATTCGAGCGCGAGCGGCGACCACGTCGGAGCTTGCTGCGCCGAGCGAGCGATGTACGCCGCCGTGAAGTCACGTACCAACAATTCGAGCGATCGAGCATCGGCGGCAATGTGATGGACAACAACAGCCAGGATGTACTCGTCAGGCGAAAGCTGGAGAAGTGCCGCACGTACGGGCGGATCCACGGTGACATCGAAGCCCGAACCCACCAGTTCTGCAACACGATTCTCGGCGTCGTCGCCGGCGAGCGCCTCGGGATGAAACAGCGGCATCGCGTCCTCGGCGTCGAGCACCGTCTGAACCGGACGCTCGCCGACAACCGGGTATACGGTCCGCAGAGTGCGATGGCGATCGATCAGGTCGCGAATTGCCAGTTCGGCTGCAGCTACGTCCAATTCACCCGTCAGGCGTAACAAGATCGGGATGTTGTAGCCGGAGGACTCTGTATCCAACTGATTCAGAATCCACATTCGGTGTTGGGGAGCCGACAGCTGCACCTCCGCAGTGCCTGGGCGAGGTACCAAAGACAGACGAGGTACCAAAGACAACGGAGACGCTTGCCCCGTGCCGATTCGGGCGGCAGCGATGCCGGCGAGCTGATCGACGAATGGGTGCTCGAACACATCGCGGACGTCGAGGTTGCAGCCCAAAGCGGAGTTCAGGCGCGACGAGAGACGGGTGGCGATCAAGGAATTGGCCCCTTGATCGAAGAGATTCCGGACCGGATCTATATGCGGAACTTCCATCAAATCGCTCAGAATGGCTGCAACTGTCTGAGCGAAGAAGTCTCGCGACTGCCGAGACGGCTGCACTTGCGACGTCGGGTCCGGCAGTGATGCTCGGTCGATCTTGCCGTTGATCGTGACCGGCAATGACGCAAGCGGCATCAATGCCGACGGGACCATATGTGCGGGCAACAACGAACGAGCAGTCCGCAACACACCGTCGAGGTCGTGTCCGTTCTCAGGGGTGATGTAACCGACCAAAGTCGGCCCACTGTCGAGTTCTCTCACCACCACCGTGGCCTGCTCCACCGACGTGTGAGCCAACAGCGCGGATTCGACCTCGCCCGGTTCGACGCGGTAACCGCGCAGGGCCATCTGACCGTCGGCGCGGCGAACATATTCGAGTCGACCGGCTCGCCGACGGACCAGATCGCCGCTGCGGTACATCCGCGATCCTTCGAATCCGGGTTCAGACACAAATCGGGAAGACGTCATCCCTGGTTGACCCAAGTAGCCTTCGGCCACCTGCGGACCGGCCACGTACAGTTCGCCGACAGATCCCGGCGGGACGGGCTTCAACGACGCGTCGAGCACGTAGCTGCGAAACCCTGGTAGTGGGGACCCGATCGGCGAGACAGTCTCGTTACCGGAGATGAGATCGAAATTGGTTACATGGACCGTGGTTTCGGTGATTCCGAACATATTGACACCCCGCACGTCCGGGTGCCGATCGAACCAACCCTGCACGCGCCCGACGTCGAGGCGATCGCCGCCGAAAACAATCGTCCGGAGCGGAAGCAGCATTTCCTGCGTAACTTCCCCCAACGCATAGAAGGCGGCCGGGGTCTGATTCAGAACGGTGACTTTCTCCCGCACAATCAGATCCGCGAATCTTTCGGGAGAGCGCGCGACGTCACCGTCTACGATCACCAGGGATCCGCCAGTAGTCAACGCACCCCACATCTCCCAGACCGAGAAGTCGAATGCGTGCGAATGAAACATCGACCACACGTCTTCGTCGCCGAAGTCGAAGATCTCGCGAGTCGAGGCCAGCAGAGCCAACACGTTGTCCTGAGTCACCACCACACCTTTGGGCGCTCCGGTCGATCCGGACGTGTAGATCACGTAGGCGGCGGCGTCCGACTGTGGAACAGGCCAACCGGCCGTCGCTTCAGTCGTCTCGTTGACGAGGACGACAGCTTGCTCGTACCCAACGAACCGCCCAGCTGATTCGTCCGTCGACACAATCGCTTTCGGGCCTGCATCGGCAAGTACGTAGTGGATGCGAGCGTCGGGATACTGCAAGTCGATCGGGACGTACGCAGCGCCCGCGCGAACGACGGCGATGATGGCTACGACGAGGTCGACCGATCGAGGCAGGGCGACCGCCACGCGATCCCCGACTCCAATTCCTCGATCGATCAAGACGGCGGCAAGGCCCTCCGAACGAACTCGCACCTCTTCATAGGTGACGCGAGTATCGCCACTCGACACCGCGATTGCATTCGGATGCCGGGCTGCGACGGCCCCGAAGAGGTCGGGCAGCGACTGCGCGACAATCGAAGGACCCGGCACCCAAGCCAGCAATTCTTCGCGCTCCGCAACGCTGAGAACATCGATGTCGCGCAGCATGATTGACGAGTTCTCGGTAATCGAGTCACATACTCGACGCAGTCGCTCGACCCAGCTCTGCACGGTGCCCGCATCGAACAGATCGGCGGCATATCGGAAAGTGCCGCGAATACCGCTTGCGTCGCCGTCAATCGTACGATCTTCGCGCACAGTCACTTCGAGGTCGAAGCGAGGGTGCGCGGGAGGTAGCGGAGTGCCGTGGGCCGTCAAAGTTCCCACCGCGATCTCGGAATCCGGTGCTACCGGATCGACAGCGAGAACCACTCTGAGGAAGGAATTCTTGTCGCCTGCGGCCCCACCGACCGCGCGGTCGACCACCCAGTCGAACGGGACGTCGGCATTGGACAAAGCTGCCACGTCAGCCTCGCGTACCCGACTCAAGAACTCACCGAAGGTGTCTCCGCCGCGAAGGAGCGTTCGCAGCGCCACGGTCCCGACGAACATACCGACGGCGCCGTCGAACGAAGGGTGTGTTCGGCCGGACGTCGGGGTTCCGATGACCACATCGGACGCACCGGTGATCTTGCTCAGCGCAATCGCAAGGCAGGCGTGCAACACCATGAAGGTTGTGCAGTGATGCGCTCGAGCGATCTCGTTGAGCGCCGCGTGGACGGGCGAGGGCAATTCGAAAGTCACGTCCCGAGCCGACGACGGTTGGTCCGGCCGGCGGGATCTGTCCACGGGAAGAGCAAGAGTCGGATCAACGCCGGCGAGTGCGTCGGACCAGAATTCCAGCTGGCGACCTGCCAAGCTCTGTGGATCTGCAGGATCACCGAGAATGGTTCTGTGCCAAGCGGAATAGTCGCGGTAGTCGAGCGCGGGCGAAGGCCAGATCGGCGACCGTCCGTCGGCGCGAGCGTCGTACGCGGAGATCAGGTCAGAAACGATCGTGGCGAACGAAAGGCCGTCCAAGGCTATGTGATGCGCAACCACGGTCAAGCGGTGGTCGGCATCGCTGCCGGAGGTGAGGATCAAACGAAGCGGCGCATCGGTCTCCAGGTCGAAACCTGCCGCAACCAAATCCGCTGACGCAGCCTCGTAATCCTCGGACGGAACCTCGATCAGAGTCACCGGAGTCGCAGTCGCAACCTGGATCGGCCACGTGTCGTGATTCTGTTCGAACGAGAACACGGTACGCAAGACGAGATGGCGATCGGTCAGGTCGGCTACCGCCGCCCTCATCGCCTCTGTATCCAGTGCACCACTGAACGCGACCTCGAACGCAATGTTGTACGCCGACGACTGGGGATCGCGACGGTTGAGTAGCCATAGACGTTGTTGCGCCGGAGCGATTTCGACGGTGACCTCGTCCGAAATGCGCTCAGGCTCCACCACCCATTCCGCCCGGTCCTCACGAATCTTCTGGGCCAGACGCGCCGGAGTCGGGGCGCCGAACACGTCCCTGACACCAACTCGTCTACCGAGTGCAGAACTCACGCGCGCGGCAACATACACGGCGTCGAGGGAACTACCGCCCCAGGCGAACAAGTCGGAGTGCGGTCCGAGAACTCCGACGCCCAGGACCTCGGCCATCACCGAGGCAATCAATTCCTCGTCGTACTCGATCGGACGGTGCACGGTCGAGTTCTGCTCGGCGACCGCGGACCATGTCGGTTCAGGAAGCGCCGAACGGTCTGTCTTTCCATGGCTCGTGACGGGCAACGCTGCCAGAATCGTCACCGAACCCGGAAGCATGGAACGTGGAAGTAGTGAAGCCAGATGTTCGTGGACCGCCTTCTGACTCAATAGATGAGCAGTGCCGTCCTCACCTTCGGCCGCAGTCACGTACGCCGCAAGCGACCCGGATCGCTCGACCACCGCTGCTTGCGCAACACCGGGAGTCGACAGGAGCACAGCCTCGATCTCGCCCAGTTCGACGCGTACTCCACGGATCTTGACTTGTTGATCAGAGCGGCCCAAGAACTCGAGCTGACCGGCATCGTTCCATCGCACGACGTCCCCGGTGCGGTACATGCGCTCGCCGGCACCAGTGGCACCAAAGGGCGCCGCTACGAAACGCTCCGAGGTCAGCGTCGGGGAAAGGTACCCGCGCGCCAGTCCTGGTCCCATCACGTACAGCTCGCCGACGGCGCCGACCGGAGTCGGACGCAACCACGAATCCAACACCACAGCGGTAACGCCGTCGATCGGACGCCCGATCGGAGTATCACCGCCAGGCTCGAGTGGCTCGCTCATGAATGCCGCGACGGTCGCTTCACTGGGTCCGTACGAATTCACGATTTCGACATGACTCGACCACACATCCACGAGCGCCACCGGCGGTCGCTCGCCACCGACGTTCAACACCCGAAGATCCGGCAGTTTCCGAGGATCCATCGTCAGCGGAACCGATGGTGTCGAGATCAGGTGCGTGACACCCTCGAGCCGCAGATAGTCTTCGAGGTCCACTCCGCCGATCAATCCGGGAGGAACGATCACGGCGGTCGCGCCGCAGCCGTGAGCAAGCAGAATCTCGAGGATCGCCACGTCGAACGAGGTAGCTGCCAGGAGCGCGACGCGGGAGGAACTATCGATGTTCAGTCGCCTGGCGTGAGAACGCAGCAACGGTGAGATACCTCGGTGCGTGACCGCGACGCCCTTCGGCCGTCCGGTCGACCCCGACGTGTAGACCACGTAGGCGGTGTCGTCCAGGGACACGTCGCCTGAAGACGAACCGGTCCCCGCGCCTCGATCGATCGGCCCATCGACGGTCTCGTCTTCCCTGGGGTCGACGACGCAGACCCAAGCCGGCACGTTCACGAGTTCGCCACCGACCACAACGGACACGTCGGCGTCGTCGAGGATGAAAGCGACACGCTCGGAGGGTGTTTGAGGATCCACGAAAAGAAGGACAGCACCAGCCCGCACTACTGCATGAAATGCAACTACGGAATCGGCCGAGCGCTCGGTGAGGATCCCGACGACGTCACCTCGTCCGACGCCGTTCTCCACGAGCAAGGCGCACAGTGCATCCGCGCGAGCGCCGAGCTGGTCGTAAGTGACGTCCACACCTTGCTCGCGGATCGCGACGGCGCTCCCCTGCCCTGCCCCGCCTCTGACGACCGAATCGAGCGTCGCGAATCCGTCCGTCCGCGGACCTAACGCGGGGACCAGATCCTTCGCTTCGTCCGTCGAGAGGATGCGGAGGTCACCGAGCGCACGGGTTGCCGAGTCGAGGAATCCCTCGAGAAACCGAACGAACTGACGATGATGCATCGCCAGGTCACGTTCGCTGTACAGGCGTGGATTGGCTTCGAAGGACAGGCGAACCTTCTCCCCCGCGATCGACGGATAAATGCTGAAGAACAGATCTTCGGTGGGTCCGGATGTGAGGACGTGAAATTCGCCGACGACGTCGCCGAGCCGAATCGCTTCGTGAAACATCATGACGTTCACGGCCGGGCCCGCCGCCTCACGGGATCCGCCCTGCCCCTCCTGGAAGCCCATGTCCTCGTAGCGGAATCGCTGGTGGCGTAGTGCACCGGTCATCTGAACCGAGATCTGACGCACCAGTTCTTGTGGCGACAGATCCCGTTCGAGTTGCGCACGAACAGGCACGATGTTGGACAGCATCCCACCTGAACGTTTCGACGTCGCCGTGGTGCGGCCGGACACCGGCAAGCTGAGGACTACGTCATCGGAATCAGTCATGCGACCGAGATAGGACGCGAATGCACCGACGAGGACCGCCACCTCGGACGTAGTCCACTCGGTCGCGACATCCGAAAGCTGTTTTGCAAGAGTTGGATTCAGTGTCCGCACCATCATGCGCTGCGGCATGGACGTCCGGCCGGCGCCGTCGGCGAGGCGAACCGGGCGGGGCAGGCCTTCGGACATCTCCGTCCAGTACTGCTTGTCCGATCGATACCGCGACGAGGATCGGTAGTCGACGTCGAGGTCATGCAGTGCACGGACCCCGACACCACCGAACGGAGTCAGCGTCTTGCCATGAACCAGATGCGAATAGCGCTCGGCCACCCGCGCGGTGAGTGTCATCGCCGCATGTCCGTCGAGCACGAGATGATGGGCGTGCGAGTACCAGAAATAGTGATCGTCTGCCAGATGAAGCAAAGTCGCCGAGATCAGGCGGTCAGACATCACGTCAAGTGGCCGTGAGTATTCCGCTGTCATCCACTCGTTCGCGCGCTGAACCGGGTCGTCGTCGCTGCGTAAGTCGAGGTATGCGAGATCGTCGACGATCGAGTGATCGACAATTTGCGCCGGCTCGGCATCAGTGGCGACGAGGCGAACGAACGGCGACTCCAATTCATGACATGCCGTGTTCGTTGCCTCGATCAGAGCGTCGACGTCAACCGGCCCTCGTAGCTCCACGTACTGAGCCACCACGAACGGAGTTGACGGACTCAGTTGCTGCGCAAACCACAGCGCGAGCTGAGCCCGAGACAACGGAAAAGCACTCAACCCGTCACCTCACATTTCACCAGCCTTGTTTTTCACGAACATTCGATGGCTGATCACGTGAATCCATGGGAGCGAACACCACGAACGGCCGAACCGAACCCTACTGTCTCGTCTAAGTTTTCACCACTGGGCCAACACTGCTAGACATGTCGACGCAGCTTTCACGCACTCAAACGTCAGGAGCTTCAGCGGATGAACAACGACACGGTGGGACCAAAGTCCGACGACGATTCCGGGGCTGAACCGAGCGGCTCCAACACCATCCCACCGAGGGGCCCGGAGCGCGAAACGAAGAGGACGGTCACACTGCCGGGAGGCCGTCGAACTGCACTCGCAATCACGGGAACGGCACTGGTGGTGGGCGGTTTCGTGGCCTGGCTCGGGTACACGGCATACGAGGCGAAAGACAACCTTGAAGCAGCTCGCGACCATGCACAATCGGCGAAGAGTGCACTTCTGGCCGGGGATACCGGGGTCGCAGAGTCCGCCGCGGCGGAAGCCGATCGAAATGCATCCGCAGCGTACGACAACACCCATTCACTCCCCTGGAACATCGCCGCCGCAATTCCGGTCATCGGGTCGCCCTTCGACACGACGCGTCAGATGACCGAGGTCGTTCAGGGACTCACGCGTGACGTTCTCGGTCCCGCTGTCACTGTCGGAACTTCACTCGCACCAACGGAATTGGTCCAGCCTGGTGGACGCTTGGCACTCGCACCGTTACGCGAAGCGGAACCGAAATTGGCCGAAACAGCTATCGCCGCGGAATTGCTGTCGTCGCAGGCACAGGAAGTTCGCGAATCGAAGTACCTGGGCCGAGTTAACGATGCCAGAGCAGAATTGCAGTCGCAGACAAGCGAACTGGCTACCCTCCTGACGAACACCGCCACCGCGGCGCGCATCGCACCGGCGATGCTCGGCACCGACGGACCGCGCAATTACTTCATCGGTTTCCAGACCAATGCCGAAGCCCGAGGAACCGGCGGTCTGTTGGGTGGATACGGCATCGTCCGAGTCGACAACGGCGCCGCTCGGGTGGACACGCTCTCCCCCAACTCCGAACTAACACTGGACAATCAACCGATAGACCTTGGTCCTGACTTCAACCAGCTGTACGGAAACAGTCGCCCGACCACCGATTCTCGCAACAGCAACCTCAGCTCGCACTTTCCCTACGCAGCGCAGATCTGGCAGTCCCTGTGGTCACAGGAGTCCGGGGGTGAGATGGTCGACGGTGCGATAGCGACCGATCCGATCGCCCTGAGTTACATCCTCGAAGCGGTAGGACCGATCAAGATGCCCGACGGAGAGTCGGTCACCGCCGACAACGTCGTGGAACTGACCGAGTCGACTGCGTACGCTCGCTTCCCTTCCGACAACAAGGCACGAAAGCAGTATCTGCAGACAATCGCAGCTCGTGTCGTGGAGAAGATGACCGGGAACATCAAGTCGCCGAGCGCACTGCTGGAAGCTCTGGGCAAGGGCGTCAGCGAGGGCAGAATCGCCGTGTGGAGCTCTCACCCCGACGAACAATCGGTTCTCGCCGACACCGTCCTCGGGCACACCCTTCCCGATGATGCCGCTCCGTACGCCGGTGTGGTGATCAACAACCAAGCCGGCAACAAGCTCGATTACTACCTCACACGAGAAATCGACTACACGGCCAAACCCTGCACGGGCGACACCCGAAAGACAACCGTCACTGTTCGACTGACCAACGACGCACCTGACACCGAACTGACCGAATATGTCAGCGGGATCGTCGACAACCCCGGACGACTGCCCAATGGCACCAATGTGGCTGCAGTCACCCTACTGGCGACAGCCGGCGCCAAACTCGACGCCGTCTCCGTGGGCGGGCAGATTTCGTTTGCCGTCAACGGAACCGAACAGGGTCACCCGGCATTCATGACAAGGGCCGTCATTCCGCGAGGGAAGACCGTTGAGCTGAAGTTCGATCTGACCGAGCCCACAGCCGAGGGCGAAGCTCGCGTACCGGTCCAGCCGCTTGTCGACGACCCGAAGATTACCGTCGACGTTCCTAGCTGCTGAGCCTGACCGGCAAACGTCGACGAGGCCCCTGGCATGTCGTCGTTTGCCGGGCTAGTGAACTTTCAACAGATTTGAAACTTTGATGAAGGCTAGCCTATGCTTCCTGACGCGCCTGGAACCGGCCGTCGGCTGCGATCCGTCGGAGTCTCACTCCTCGGCGCATCGACAACGGAAGGTTCCCCATGCGATACGCCCGTGTGCGCTCACTTCGCCGAACTGTGGCGCTGAGTGGATTGGTCATTGCCGCCCTGGTAATCGGCGGATGCAGTAACAACGACACTGCAACCGAATCAAGCAGCAGCGACTTCGAAACCGTCACTATCGAAAGTGCGCTCGGAAAAGCCGTCATCACCGAAAAGCCTGAGCGGATCGTGACCCTCGGCATGGGGTCGGCGGAGACCGTGATCGCGCTCGGCACGATCCCCGTCGGCGTCGAAAAGTACGCATGGGGCAGCGACGACACCGGATATCTGCCGTGGGTGCACGAAGCGGTCACGAAGCAGGGTGGCGAACTGCCAGAGCAGTTCACCGGCGGCACCGACCTCAACATCGAAGCGATCATCGCGCTCGAGCCCGACCTGATCCTCGCCCCCTGGTCCGGCATCACCCAGCAGCAGTTCGACTCACTCAACGCGTTTGCGCCGACCGTCGCCTACGCCGAGAGCCCGTGGACCATCACGTGGGAAGAGCAAATCAACGTCATCGGCAAAGCCATGGGCGAATCCGAGAAGGCGACAGCCGAAATCGACAAGATCAAGTCGCAGTTCGCGGAATCGACTGCAGCACATCCGAACTACGCCGACGTCAGCTTCTCCTTCATCTACAACACGGGCCCAGGAACCCTCGGCGTCTTCTTCGCCGAAGAGCAGCGCGTGGCCATGGTCCGCGCACTCGGCTTGCAGGTGGATCCCGTCGTCTACACCTTGACGGAATCTGAAGGAACAGACTCCGCCGTCATCGGCCTCGAGAACGCAAACCTCCTCGACAAGTCCGACCTGCTCTTCACCTTCTACTCGGACCCGGCCAATCGGGCCGAGATCGAAGCGCAGCCGGCCTACCAGGCCATCCCCGCTGTGACTCGGGGAACTGTCATCGCTCCGACCGAGCAGCCCTTCGTCACCGGTTCCTCGATGATCAACCCGCTGACCGTGCCCTGGTCGCTCGAGCGCTACGTGCCGATGATCGACGAGGCAATCGCAAAGCTGAACAAGTGATGTAGATCAGCATCGCGCGATCGAGAAGCCCGCGTCCTATTCGGATGCGGGCTTCTTGCCGTCGCGTTGGGCTTTGAATCGCATCCACTCGCTACTCAACATTCGATTGTCGATGATCCACCCCATGTAATCGCGCATGTTGAGGACACGAATGTAGGCGGGGCCGTTGGGATTTGCGTACTGCAGTGCTTCAGTCGCGAGTTTGCGTTGATTCTCGAGATACACGTGCTCTGTTTCGAGGAATCCGCCCCACACGTCGGAATCCATGACGTAGTAGTGAGTCCGATCCCGAGGCTTGCGCGTGAGCTTGACGAACCCCCGGTCGATCAACCGGCGAATGTAAGTCGACACCGATCCGCGACTGGCGCCCAGTGCCTGCGCCAACTCTTCGGCACTGACCCCTGGCGACTCGCTGATCAACAAATAGCCCGCAATGCGTCCCTCGATGCGAGCTCCACCACCGGACTGCCAGTACACGGAGAACTGGTCAATGAACCACGTGGAGAAGTCGTCACCGCGAGCAGGGCTGGCATCGCCCATTCGTTGAGCCTCCGAGGTCACTCGACAACAAGAACATTGACTTCCGATTCTGCCAGCTGATGCCTACACCCACGCATTCCGCGTCGCCGCAGGTTCGCCCGAGAAGTCGTGCGCTGTGAAGTCGGCACACGTCACCGTCGTCGCCGACCCATTCGTCTCGCGGACTTGGACGACCATCGAGCTCACCGAATCACCAAGAGGCGAAGCCTGAATGGCCCGGGCGGTCAACGAAGCCGAGTCGCGCGGGTCGGTATCCACGACGCAAAGATCGAGGCGGACATTTCGCGATTCACTATCGAACGACCCGCCGCCGACCGTCAATCCAGTAGGTAACTCGGATGCTCGTGAGCGCAGTGCGTCAGCCAATGCCGCCTCCACAATGGGGTCGCCTGGGCACTCTGAACCTGCAGAAAGACCACCGACTGGTGTCTCCCGCGAGGGTGACGATTGCTCCAAATCGACTGTGCATCCCACGAGCCCGATCGAGGAAGCCATGCCTACTACGCAAATCAACAGACGCCACCGACCAATTTCCGCTGCCATTCGCGACACGGTAACCGAGACGCGTCCACTACTACCGCGAAATCAACAATCCTGGAGTCGTTGCGATGAACTCGAGCTGTTCGATCGTCAAAGGCGACGCCGATGTGAAGCCAGCCGATGTCACGAACTGGGTCACCACTACTGTTTCGCCGGAGGGGTGAACAACCCGGACCGTGTCATCGCCCGAGCCATCGGGATCGACCAGGCGAGTCACCGTGGTGGCGTTGGGCAATTTCAGGATCGCGCCTGGTTCCGGGACGGCCGTACCAATCGATATTTCGACATCACCGCGGCCGTCCGATGTCGAGACGACGATTCGTTCGCACGCCCCTCCCCGTCCGTAGTCATCCGGAACCAGCGAACCGAGCGGGCGTTCCAAAGTGACCTCTTCCGCGCCGAGATCCTTCCAACGTGCATCGAGCAACTGATTCAGTCGGCCGATATTCATGCGCGTCGCAGGTGGACCGGCATTCACGGAATCGGTGTAGCAGGATGCCATCGGTGGCGGCGTCGAGTCTGGGACCGGCTCAGTCACAGCGAGCCCGGGCGCTGTCGCGACCGCGATCAGTTCGTCCATCGTCAAAAGCGGACCAGTATCCGTCGAAGTGCCGGTCGACGTGTCGATGCTCGCAACAACTCTGGATCCGTCACCGAGATACGCGACTACACCGCGCTCGCCCCCGACTTCCGAACCGTCTTTGTCTTCGAAATCTGCTCTGTCCTCGAAATCTGAGATATCGAGCACTGTTCCGTTCGCGAGATACTCCCGCCGATCCACCAGCCCCTCCAGGCACGGTGGCACCGGCTGATCCCATGCACGAACCTGAACCGAGATATCCGCAGTCCGCCCGACGCGAGTCAAGGTTCCCTTCGCCGACGTCGAACCGCTGAACTCGATCGGGTCGACCCCGTCGGGAAACGAAACGCCCCGGTAATTCTGGATCGGCGCAAACTCGAGCGATTTCGATGGACTCGCAAATGCAACGTCGACATCGGAAGGCAACGATTCGAGTAGTGCGTCGCTCATGGCGGTGGCCTTCGGTCCCGAGAACCATGGATAGTCCGGGTCGTCATAACCGGGCTCACCGGTAAAACCGTAGTTGATGCGCACCGGCGGACCTGGCGATTCCATCGACTCGCAGCCGGGAATCGACGTGCCCGTGCCCTCGTTCGTCACCGCTGCGACAACAGTTCCCAATGCGACGATCGAGACGATCACCAGCCCGTCGCGCCAGGTCCATTGCTCGCGGCGACGGTTCGACTCGTGTGCGGTGCGCCCAGACATTTCTCGATCATTGCCTACGACAACAACTACGTCGCTATCCGACATACCCGCTGAGGTCGTAGATCGTGGAATTTCCCACCGTTGTCGACGAGAAATTCGCTTCGACCCATTCCTGAATAGCGCTCGACGTACTGTCCCCGCCTTGGCTGTCTTTCGGGCTTCCGCCCTGGCCACTGGCGATGTAGTAGTGGACCTCGCCGTCTGCCACGTACGCGATGAACTGGTCCAGCGTCGGTGCGGGATCAGAACTCCAACCGCCGATCGCCATCACCGCAGTATCGCTGGTCAACTCGTAGGTTGCTGCGCTTTGCGATCCGTTGGTCGCGGCCGACCACGTGGTGCCCGCATTGACCAACATTGCCGTCAACTCGGAAGTACTTTCGCTACCACTGCTTGTTCCTGGCCCACTCGTTGTTCCTGGCCCACTCGCCGTCGGATTACTGCTCGCGACATCAGAGTTCGGCAGAGCCTCACCGTCTCCCTGCCCTTGGCCCCCACCCATGCCTCCTCCCCCGCCCATTCCCGAGTCGGACACGGCGCCGGTTGGTCCTGCCGTCGGGATGGACCCACCATGCGCTGTTGCGGCAGTGGCAATCGCGTAAGACGCCGAACCGGTTATCCCTGCCAACGAACCGATGATCAATCCAGCGACAGCGAGCTTGCGAAATCGACCCTTGGCTCCCACCAGAACGAGGATCGCGCCGACGACAGTGCCCGCCAACAGAATCCACTTCAGCATCGGCAGCCATTCGGCATTGCGGTGCAACAACACCCAGCTCCAAATTCCTGCGGCCAGCATCATCGCCGCCAAGCCGCAGCGTCCGATCGAGCGGGCACGCACCAACCACAGGGCGTATCCACCGACGCCGATCATCCCCGCAACAGCAGGCGCCAGCGCAACTGTGTAATAGGGGTGGATCGTTCCGGACATGTAGCTGAAGATCAGGCCGGTAACGAGAAACCAACCACCCCACAGGATCAACGACGCACGGAGAAGATCTGTGCGCGGTGCACGCCCACGGGCGAGGAGTCCGAACACCAACGCGATCAGTGCCGCAGGAATCAGCCAGGAAATCTGGATACCCATCTCGCTGCCGAACAGCCGATCGAGTCCGGCACTTCCCCCAAAGCTGGAACCTGCACTGCCACCAGCCATTCCACTACTACCACCGGACATTCCGCCACCGGTGTTCCCGAAAAGTCGACCCAATCCGTTGTATCCCAGTACCAAGTCCATGACGCTGTTGTTGGTCGATCCGCCGATGTACGGGCGAGAATCAGCGGGCCACAGCCACACTGCCAACACCCACCACCCAGCCGATATGACAACGGACGCAGTACCGATCACCAGGTGGAACAGGCGAGTCCGCAAGCGCACCTGTCCGGCAATCAAATACGCGGCACCAAATGCAGGCAACACCATCAGCCCTTGCAACATCTTGGTGAGAAAAGCGAAGCCCAGCGCGACTCCGGCGAGCGCCACCCACATTGCGGCTCGTCGACCCACCGCCGTGCACATGGCGCGAATCACGAAGTAGCCGGCGAGAGTCATGAGCAGAACAAGCAATGCATCGGGATTGTCGAACTTGAACATCAGGGCGGCAGCGGGCGTAGCTGCCAACACAGCTCCCGCCACAAGACCCGCAGCCGGCGTCGCCACTCGTTTGACGGCCGCATACACGAGCGCAACCGATCCGACGCCCATCAACGCCTGCGGAACAAGAAGGCTGGCACTCGAAAATCCGAAGATTCGTCCGGACAGACCCATGACCCACAATGAAGCGGGCGGTTTGTCGACAGTGATGAAATTCGAGGTATCGAGGGAACCGAAGAACCACGCTTTCCAATTCTGGGAGCCGGCCTGCGCTGCCGCAGCGTAGAAGGTGTTGGCGTAGCCACTCGCGGTCAAATTCCACAAATACAAGACCGCCGTTGCTGCCAACAGGATCGTCAGCGCCAATCCTGTACGGCGAGTGCGGAACCACGACGGCGAGGGCTCGGCTCGATGGGCAGTTGGTGCCGGCCGCTGAGGCGGGGCCGGATGCAGAACGGCGGTCATCAGGAAGTCCCTTCACGAGTTAATGTCCTGCCAACGATCGCGCTTTCAACCCCGGCGGCACTGGGAGCCGGCTGGAAAGTTGCTGTGAATGAATCAGGTCAGGGAACGCTCGAACAGCACGACGCTGAACCAACCGTTGTAGACAACATCTCCGAAGTCACGACGCCCTACCTCGGCGAAACCCGCGTCTCGGTAGTAGCGGCGCAACCGCACGTTCGTTTCGACACAATCGAGCCGCAAGTACTGCGCGCCCTCCCCCGCGGACCGTCGATGGGCCCAGACGAGTAAGCGTTCGCCCAACGAGGTGCCCGAAAATTCTCGATCGATAACCAATCCGTGCACGTAGCCGGCAGGCTCGTTCGAATCGGGCCAGACCACGGGGTCTGACCAGATCAACCGCAGGGCGCCGACAATCCTTAACTGCGCCCGGTCTCGCGCAACAAAGAACTCCCCTCTCGAAATCTGCTCCCCGACCTGCTCGACAGACACTTCGCGTGGGCGCCACTGGATGATTCCGCGTTCTGCCAACCAGTCTTCTGCCGCGTGCCGCAGCGCCAGAATCTCCGGCCCATCGCTCTCGACCGCTTGCACAACGTCCACAACCATATGACCTCCCCCATATCTGCAGCCGTTCACAACAACACGGCCTCCAGGCCCCAACCCGGATGTATCTCCGAGTTGAAGCCTATCGACGTGAAGTTGTGTATCTGAACGGGTCTCACCACTCAGTCAGGTTTTGAATGTGGTGTTCGCCGATCGCGGGTGCTGCTGCGGGTCGATCGAGGGCGGCGGGATGAACCACGGTTTGTTGTCGACGCCGATGCGGATCACCCATTTCCCGACGAACCCGGACTTGCGGTGCATCAGCCGGTGATGTGAACGGCACAGCAGGACAAGGTTGTTCATCACCGTCGGGCCGCCGTTGGCCCAGTGCCGAATATGGTGCGCATCCGTCCACGCGGGCACGCACGCGCAGCCCGGGAACGCGCACCCCTTGTCTCGGGCGATCAACGCCACTCGCTGCTCCGCGGACACTAATCGCTTTCCGGGTTTCGCATCCAACGGTGCGCCGTGGTCGTCGAGCAGGACAGTGGAGAGGAAACAATCGCAGCCGAGGAGTCTGGTCTGCGACACGGACAGTGGTCCGAGCCACGGCATGTGCCCGACATCGAGATCCGACACAGCCACTCCAACACCATCGGGCGAGGGTGCGGCGCAATCCCGATGCTCCGCCAGGTCGCGGGCGTTGATGTGCACGTTCACATGCGGACGCTGGCCACCATCGACACCGGTTTTGGCGCAGTCCAGGTAACGGCGGATCAGTTCGGTGAACCCATCCGCCGTGCGTTTCGCCGCCGACCGAGAATCCGGAGTTCCATCCGGTGCCGGGGTCGGCATCGTCAGATTCGACAACGCCGACAACAACATTTCCCCGGTGAGAGCATCGAAATCACCGCGCACCACCACCCGACCATTCAACGTCGACGCGATCCGCAACTCATTCCGATCCACATCCTCGGCGGGCGGAATCTCATCGGACTCGAACACTCGCTCCAAAGTCGCGATAACACTCCGCACCTTCGTCGTCGTCGACTCCACGCCCGAAGCAGCAGCCAACAACAAATCGATGCACTTCGGTAGCGCTTCCTCCGGCATCCCCTTCGGCGGTGACTCGCAGAACGCCACGATCAACACCGCGTGCTCGAACGAGCAATCCCCGACATCAAAGCGGGCAGCCACCGCCGGAAAGGGCCGAAGCGCCGCACCCAACGCGGCGATCTTCTTCCCGTCCCGAACCTGCAGCATCGTGTTCGCCGCCAACCAGCAACCCACCCCGCGGCTCGCAATCACCTGATCATCAGGACGCATCGAGAGTTCGTCCACCACCGCCACACGAACAGCCTCGAGACGAAGAATCTCCGCACTCGCCGACACCGCAGCAGCACGCAACTCAGAAGCAGACAACCGCCACAGACGTCCGCGCAACCCCACCGCCGAACCCGACACCACATCCGACAACAAGACACTCATTGAATCCCCCGATCCCCACCCCCAACAATACTCGAACACCCGTTCGAGTCAAGAGTGGTAGACCTCGAGCGCCCGCGCTACCGATTCGTCACTCGCAGGTAGCAACGGCAGTCGCACATGGGGAGTCGGAATCTGCCCCAATGCATGCAACACGCCTTTGATGACAGTCGGGTTCGATTCGGAAAAGAGAGCTCCTGACAGCGTCGACAACCGTCGTCCAAGATCGCGAACACTGTCCACATCTCCACTGTCCCAAGCCTTCACCAGGCGCACGAACTCGGCGGTCGACAGATGAGCGGACGCCAAGATTCCGCCTGACGCACCCAAGGCCAGAAGCGGCGCGAGAAACAGATCATCCCCCGCCAGCACGGCGAAGTCGTCCGGAAGATCCGCGAAGAGTTCGACGGCAGCTGCGTCGATACCGCCCGCGGCATACTTCACACCAACAACCCCGGGCAAAGCACCCAGCTCCCGCAAAGTGCCGCTGTCCAGATCGCACGCAGTTCGGTACGGCACGTGATAGACGATCAGCGGCACGGGGCTCGACGACTGCAGATGCGCGAAATGCGCCACCACACCGGCTTTCGACGGCCTCGTGAAGGAGGGAACCGGCACCAAGGCCGCCGAGACGTCAGGCCACCGAGTCAGCCTCCCGAGCGCCTGCGCACTGCCCGCCGTGTCGTTGCTACCCGCGCCCACGATCAACGTCGCACCTCTCGCACGGCACACGCTCGCACAGATATCCAGAACGGTCACTCTCTCCTGCTCGGTGAGGGTTGCGGTTTCCGCTGTAGTCCCCAGTGCAACGAGTCCGACCGCACCTTCGGAGAGGACCTGGTGCGCAAGCTGTTCGAGTGCGTCGGTTGCAATACGACCGTCGCTCTCGAAGGGCGTGATCAGTGGTACATGGATTCCGGCCAGGTCAACTCGAGTCGTAGTCATAGAACTCAGCCTCACCGAACAGACCTTGTAGGTCTAGTTCGCATTTCCATCGTCGAGCGTAAGCTGAGCTGATGCTCGATGTTCGTCGACTGAAGCTATTGCGCGAACTAGCGCTGCGCGGAACCATCGTTGCCGTTGCCGAGGCGCTGTCGTTCAGTCCCTCCGCGGTGTCGCAGCAATTGGCCGTCCTCGAACGTGAAGCCGGCGTGCCGCTGCTGGAACGAACAGGCCGTCGCGTCCGCCTCACGCCGGCCGGTGAGAACCTCGCACGTCATGCCGAAGTCATCCTGCAACGCCTGGAACAGGCGTCGGGCGAATTGGTCGACGCGCGTCGTGGACTGGCGGGGCCGCTGCGCATCGGAATGTTCCCGACCGCCGCACGGGCGATCCTCCCGCCGGCATTGATCGCCCTCTCTCGCGAGCATCCCGGGTTGGAACCGATGGTTTCGGAGATCGACCCAGCGGACGTCGCCGACGCCCTACGAGCTGGGAATCTGGACTTGGCGTTGATTCACGACTACGACTTCGTCCCTCGTCCCAGCGAACCGGGCCTGACAGCGTTGCCTCTGTGCAGCGAATCGGTCTATCTGGCGTCGAACGACACCGCTACAGATCCCGACAGCACCATTACCGCGCTGACCGACTGCGTGGAGCAGCACTGGATTACTGCGATCCCCGGAACTGCTTGTCATGCAATGACCATTCGCGCGTGCCAAGCGGCCGGGTTCACCCCGAAAGTGCGACACCACATCGACGAGTTCGCCACCGTTCTCGCCCTCGTCGCTGCAGGGCAGGGCGTTTCGCTGGTCCCGGAACTCGGAGCAATCCATCCGCCACTCGGAGTGCGCCTGACGCCGATGCCCATTCGACGAAGGACCAAGATTGCACACCGAGCGGGCTCCGACGCTCACCCGGCGGTCGCAACCGTGACAAGCGCGCTTCGCTCGGCCGTCCCGCAAATGCTGGACGCCGAGCAATAGCGGCACCTACATGTCGAGCCCGAGGTCGAGCACTGTCACCGAGTGCGTCAAGGCACCTACAGCGAGGTAGTCGACGCCGGTTCGGGCGTACTCTGCGGCAACGTCGATGGTGAGACCACCGGATGACTCGAGCTTGGTTTCGGGGGCAACAGCGTCTCGGCGTTGGACCGCGATCTGCGTCTGCCACAGCGGGAAGTTGTCCAGCAGAACAAGTTCCACGTTTTCTGCCAGCACCTGGTCGAGCTGAGTGAGGTTGTCGACCTCAACTTCGCACTCGATGTCCGGGGCGAGCTCACGGACCGCACGAAGTGCTGCGACCACCGAACCGGCAGCGGCAACGTGGTTGTCCTTGATCAACGCCGCGTCACCCAATCCCATGCGGTGGTTGACGCCTCCGCCCACGTGGACTGCATATTTCTGCAGAGAACGTAGTCCGGGCAGTGTCTTTCGGCTGTCCCGCACTTTGGCATGAGTGCCGGCGATGGCGTCGACCCACTGTGACGTCGCCGTGGCGATTCCCGAGAGATGGCAGACGAGGTTGAGCATCGTCCGCTCTGCGGTGAGAAGGCCGCGGGTGGGCGCGACGACGGTGAGCACCGATTGACCTGGCGCAACCCGAGTTCCGTCGGCCACCCGATCAACGACCTCGTAGTTACCCGCGCCGATCACCTCGTCGAGAACAAGCAGTCCGACGTCGATGCCGGCGACAGTACCCGAGGAGCGTGAGACGACCGAGGCCTTCGCGACTGCATCGGCGGGAACCGTTGCGGTGGAAGTGATATCGGGGCCATAGCGCAGATCCTCGTCCAGAGCGAGCCTGACCAACGTGAGCAGTTCGTCACGGTCGAGCGGCGCGGGCAGGATCTTCTGCTCGGTCATCAATGAACTCCTGTCAACAACATGTCTGGTATTTCGAGCGCTCCATCGGCACTCATCTTGATCCGAGTGCTGCGACGCTGATTCGGATCTGTTTCAGGATAGTCGGTGCGGGTGTGACAGCCTCGGCTCTCGGTTCGTGCCACGGCTACATCGACCAACGCTGTCGCGGTCAGTGTGAGCGCCGCGTCTTCGAGGTCCCCAGCAGCCACCGCCACTGTCTGATCGGCGTCGGCAAGCGCGGCTCGCGCAGTCAGGAGACCGCCTCCGTCGCGAACCACCGACGCGTGTGCTGTCATGACGGACTGCACAGTCTCTCGTGGGAGGATCGGCATCAGCTTGCGCACCACGTTGACCACTTCGGCATGAACCTCGCGACGCTCGGCAGCTGCGATTCCGGCACGCTCCCCGACCACCAAACCCTCGAGAAGGCTGTTGGACGCAAGACGATTCGCGCCGTGCAATCCCGTGCGAGCCACTTCGCCGGCTGCGTAGAGTCCAGGCACTCCCGTTCGTCCATGGACGTCGGTGGCGACTCCACCGCACGAGTAGTGCGCGGCCGGAGCGACCGGAATGAGTTGGGTGCGTGGATCGATGCCCGCTTCGAGACAGGATGCGGTGATGGTCGGGAACCGCGAATCGAAGCCGTCGAGCTTGCGGGCGTCCAGGTAGACGTGATCGGTGCCGAGATCTCGTAGGCGTGCTGCGATTGCGCGCGAGACCACGTCACGCGGGGCGAGATCACCCAGCGGATGAACACCTGCGGTGACCGAATCGCCGTTGGTGTCGACAAGAATCGCACCTTCGCCGCGGACCGCCTCACTGATCAAGGGCCGGCGACCTACTCCACCCGGAGTGAAGAGGACCGTCGGATGGAACTGAACGAATTCCAGATCCGCAATTGCCGCACCTGCTTCGAGCGCCAACGCGATTCCGTCGGCAGTTGCACCGGGCGGATTTGTACTGCAGGCATACAGCTGACCGAGTCCACCGGTAGCGAGCAGTACCGCGGGCGCATGGATCACTCCGAGCCCTTCCGGCGAGGAGACGATGAGTCCACACACCCCGCGCCGGTTGGTCACCACCTGAACTGCCGCTGCACCGAACAGAACGGGGAGGCCGGCAGCGTTGAGAGCTCGCTGCACTTCCGCGCCCGTGGCGTCGCCGCCCGCATGGATGATCCGACGCGTGCTGTGCCCACCCTCGCGGGTGCGCGACACCTCGCCGTCTCGCCCGCGATCGAAGACCGCACCCAACGCGGCCAGCGCCGCAACTGCGTCGTGACCAGCTTCGACGATGGAATAGACGGCTTCCTCGTCGCACAAGCCGACGCCGGCCTCACACGTATCCGCAACGTGCGACTCGACGGAATCCGTATTCAGATCGTCGACGACTGCGATGCCGCCCTGCGCGTACTGAGTCGAGGTGTCCGTCGGACCACCCTTGCTGACCGTGAGTACTTTCAGCCCCCGCAGAGAAGCGGTGCGCGCAGCGGTGAGGCCCGCGACACCGCCTCCCACGACGACCAGGTCGGCATGAGCCTCCCAGGCGAAACGCCCGGCAGGGCTGGTCACTCGCCGCCGCCCGGATTACCGATCTCGATCATGCGCTGCACCGATTTCTGTGCACGCTTGGCCATCTCGAGATCGACGTGGACCTCGTCCTTGCCCTCGAGAAGGCAGCGAAGCAACGCGGCAGGCGTGATCATCTTCATGTACGGGCACGACGCGCGGTCGTTGACGGCCTGGAAATCGACGTCGGGCGCTGCCTTGCGCAACTGGTGCAGCATCCCGATCTCGGTGGCGACCAGAACCTGCTTGCTCTTGGTGACGCGGGCAGCGTCGAGCATTCCGCCGGTGGAGAGGATCTTGACCTTGTCCGCGGGGACCGCGCCTTCACCGGCGAGGTACAGAGCCGAAGTAGCGCAACCACATTCAGGGTGCACAAAAAGCTCGGCATCGGGGTGAGCCTTGGACTTCGCCGTCAACTCGTCACCGTTGATACCCGCGTGGACGTGGCATTCACCGGCCCAGATCTGCATGTTGGTGCGGCCTGTGACGCGCTTGACGTGAGCTCCGAGGAACTGGTCCGGGAGGAAGAGAACTTCCCGGTCGGGATCAATCGAGTTGACCACGTCGACGGCATTGGACGACGTGCAGCAGATGTCGGTGAGACCCTTGACCTCGGCCGTGGTGTTGACATAGGACACGACGAGGGCGTTCGGGTTGTCGGCCTTCCACTCACGAAGCTGCTCGGCATTGATCGAGTCGGCCAGAGAGCAGCCGGCTCGCTCGTCCGGGATCAGCACGGTCTTGGACGGCGACAGGATCTTCGCGGTCTCGGCCATGAAGTGCACACCACAGAAGACAATCGTGTCCTCGGGCGCCTCGGCAGCGATTCGCGAAAGCGCCAGGGAGTCGCCGACATGATCGGCGACGTCCTGAATCGCAGGCAGCTGGTAGTTGTGCGCAAGAATCGTCGCGCCCCGTTCGCGAGCCAGACGTTTGATCTCAGCGGCCCACTCGGGGGTCGCTTCGACTCCGTTGTATCCGCCGGGGCCGTCGTGAATCTGCGAGGCCGATCCCTCCCATAACGTCGTGGTCGTCATGGCGTTCTCCTTCACCGTGAACCCGGGCTCGTCACCCAGTTCAAATCCGGACGGGCTGGCCCGGATTTCCGTATTCGAGGTTTTCGACTTAGGATCGAAAACGTGCCCAATAGTAACACCACCCACGAAGTGCTTGCAGCGGTGTTCCAAGTTCGCACCTTCCCCGCGAGCATCGCCGCAGGTGACGGCGATCACTGCCCACAAGGGCGTGAAGAGTTGGCCGTGCTGCTGTGGCAGCGCGCACTCAACCCACAGAAAGGCACATGGTCACTGCCCGGGGGCACTTTGCGCGACGACGAGGACCTGACGACCTCCGCTCGACGACTCCTCGCCGAGAAGGTCGACCTACGAAAGGTCGCCCACCTCGAGCAACTCTCCGTCTTCAGTGATCCACAACGAGTGCCGGGCCCGCGCCGCATCGCGTCGACCTTCCTCGGACTCGTTCCCCTCAGCGCCGACCCACAACTTCCACCCGACACGGCCTGGCACCCCGTTTCGAAGCTGCCGGAGATGTCGTTCGACCACGGAACCGTCGTACGGCACGCGCGTAATCGACTGGCTGCAAAACTCTCCTACACCAACATCGCATTCGGGCTGGCTCCCGAAGAGTTCGCGATGTCGACACTGCGCGAAATCTACTGCGCTGCACTCGGTTACCAAGTCGACGCAACCAACTTGCAACGCGTACTGGGTCGCCGAGGCGTACTGACTCCCACCGGCAACACCGCACCGTCCGGCAAGTCGGGCGGACGCCCACCGGCCCTGTACCGCTTCACCGACTCCACCTTGCGAGTCACCGACGAGTTCGCGGCACTGCGTCCCCCGAGCTGACGTCGATCAGGTTCTCAGGCAACGGCTTCGAAACTTCCGCGTTGCAGCCACGCCGAGTTCACCGCGCCGGCCGGATCGATGACCCGATTGATTGCGCCGAACCGCGTCGTCACCCGATCGAGAATCCGATCGGCCTGCCAACGATCCGTCGGATCAGCGACTATCGCAAAGAAGCGATGGGTCGGTTTTCCCGCCATGATGCGCACCAATTCTGTCACCGTCCGCGCGGTGACCGCCACGCTCCAACCGGCGTCGAGAAACTCGGTGGCGATACGCGCACCGTGCTCGAATCCGATGTCCGTGACAAGTACAACTCCCCTGTTCGGGGCGATCTCAGAAACGCTCATTGCGAAACCTCCACTCGGAATCAAACTTCTTGACTCCCATGTAAGTCCGCAATCTTGTGGCTCCCTTGTGTCGGTTCTGTGAGAACTCTGGGGATTCCGCGCCCCACACATCAGGCAGATCGAGACAATCCCGCCCAGAAGACCGTCGAGGCCGCGTTCACCACATCGCCGACCGGCACGTCGCCCAACATTCCGCCCGCGGCCAGCGTCGCGACGCCATGGAACGTCGCAAAGGCAACCAGCGCAATACTTTCCGGATCGCCGGCGGCAATGTCACCCGCAGCCTGCGCTTCCGATACGAGCCGAACGGTCAGGTCCATCGTCGCGTGCCCCGCGTTCACGACAGTCTCGGCCGCACCGGGTGCATGCTTGTTGCTGTACATCAGAGACAACAGGCCCGGATGCTCGAGCGCAAAATCCACATAGGCGTTGGCGAGCGAGGAGAACCGGGCTCTCGCGGTCGGCGGCGCCTCCGAAACTGCTCGCTCGAGCGCACCGGTCATCCGATGGAATCCGCTTTCAGCCAAGGCGTCGAGCAAAGCCTGACGGTCGCGAAAATGCTTGCCAGGGGCCGCGTGACTCACGCCCGCCTCGCGCGCAAGCTGCCGCAGCGACAACTTGTCGACGCCATCTCGCTCGAGGGTCGCTTCAGCCGACGCCAGGAGTTCCTGTCGCAGGCTGCCGTGGTGGTACGGCTGTTCGTGGGCGGGCATGGTGGCACCATATCAAAATGTTGTCATTGACAACTATGGTGTCAGTGCCTACATTTGGGATCACCCGAACCGAAGGAGCCACCATGGCCATCGACGTAGCCGGAACCACCGTCCTCATCACCGGAGCCAGCGCTGGGCTCGGAGTGGAATTCGCTCACCGCTTCGCCGCTCGCGGTGCAAATCTGGTTCTCGTCGCCAGGCGGGCAGATCGCCTCGAAGCCCTCGCTACCGAACTCCGCGTCGCCCACGGCATCACAGTCACAGTTCTGCCTGCCGACCTGGCGGCGCCCGGCGTCGGCGCAACACTGCACCAGGAGCTGAGAAACCGTGGCATCACCGTCACCTCGCTGATCAACAACGCCGGTTTCGGAACACACGGAGCATTCGTGGACGAAGATCTCGAGCGCGTCACGTCCGAAATTCAGCTCAACATCGCCACACTGGTCGAACTGACGCACACCTTCCTGCCTGATCTCCTGGGCGGACGCGGAGCGCTCGTCAACATCGCGAGCACGGCGTCGTTCCAGCCGACCCCTGGCATGGCCGTCTACGGCGCGTCCAAGGCTTTTGTACTCAACTTCACCGAAGCACTCTGGGCAGAAGCTCGCGGCAGCGGATTGACCGTATTGGCGGTGTGCCCCGGCCCGACACGAACCGAGTTCTTCGACGTCGTCGGCTCCGAAGATGCTGCGGTCGGGCGCATGCAGACAGCAACTCAGGTGGTGGATACAGCTTTCCGGGCACTGGATCGACGCAACGCACCGCCGACAGTCGTATCAGGTTTGCCGAATTGGGTGTCCTCGATCAGCACTCGCTTCGCAACCCGCCGGTTGGGAGCGTTGATTTCGGGTCGACTGTTGGGTGACGTGCGAATGAAGTCCGCAGCGAACCGCCCGTCGACGTCGGCGGTATAGAGAAGCGTCGGCTGTATAGAAGCAACGGCTACGGGAGTTTCGGCTGGACCTCGTCGTCGGTCTGTTCGGCCTCGGTGGCCGGATCCCCGGATTCCGGATCCCCAGATTCCGGGTGGTCCCCCACACCGAGGTCGTCGTACGGATTGAGCACTGCCAGAACCAAAGTCACGACGCACGCCGCGAGCGGCTGAAACAGAAGCACAAGCAACGTGCCGATGTTCGGTGCGCGCGCGATGATCTCCCCGACCGCCGGATTGTCGGCGGTGGGGAAACGCAGTTTTGTCACGCCCGAACCCACGAGTGCCATCAGTCCGGCACCTGCCGCCGAGCCGACTATCAACCCGCCCAGGGCATACGGGCCTCGACTCAGACGCGCCAACCACGCCGCTACTGCCGACAGCACACCGACGATCAGTGCCAGCCAGATGAACACAGCACTCGCGTCGAACTGATGGAGGCTCTCACCCGTCAACGCGACGCCGCGCCCCTCGGACACCACCAACAGATGCTCGGCCGGAGCCAAGAACGCCCACACCACACCGACGAGCACGCTCACGCCCGCAGTGGTTGCGGCGATCACGATCGCGGTGCGCAGACGAGTCTGCCGAAGAGAGATCACACAGAGTGACGCTACCTGCGGGCGGCGTCGATCGAGTCGACGACACCGTGTCGGGAGCATTTCGCCCACCATCCGTCAGGGCTGACCTGAACGATCATGCGGCGCCCGCACTGCTCGCAGAAGCGAGGCGGCTCTAGCCCCATCGACGCCGCAGTCGGCGTCGGATCGTCGACACCGTCGACGATCCGACGCCCGGTGAACGGGTTGTACCGCTCCTCGGTCACCGGAGTGCTCACAGAGTGTCGTTCAGTGCTTTGATCGGCATCTGCAGATCCACCAACAAATCCAGATCCTTCTCGGCGGGACGCCCGAGGGTGGTCAGGTAGTTGCCGACGATGACGGCGTTGATTCCGCCGAGGATGCCCTGCTTGGCACCCAGATCGCCGAGAGTGATCTCGCGTCCACCCGCGAAGCGCAGGATCGTGCGGGGCAGCGCGAGACGGAATGCCGCCACGGACTTGAGCGCCTCGCTGGCGGGCAGCACATCCAGATCCCCGAAAGGGGTGCCGGGACGCGGATTGAGGAAGTTGAGCGGGACCTCGTCCGGCTCGAGTTCAGCCAAGTTCGCGGCAAATTCTGCACGCTGCTCCAATGATTCACCCATACCGAGGATTCCGCCGCAGCACACTTCCATGCCTGCTTCGCGAACCATCCGAAGCGTGTTCCACCGCTCTTCCCACGAGTGTGTGGTCACGACGTTCGGGAAGTGCGACTTCGAGGTCTCCAAGTTGTGGTTGTACCGGTGCACACCCATGGCGGCCAGTTGGTCGACCTGTTCCTGGGTCAGCATGCCGAGCGAGCAGGCGATCTGGATGTCGACTTCATTGCGGATCGCCTCGATACCTGCGGCCACCTGAGCGAGCAACCGGGCGTCAGGTCCGCGGACGGCGGCCACGATGCAGAACTCGGTAGCGCCCGACTTCGCAGTCTGCTTGGCAGCTTCCACCAGGCTCGGGATGTCCAACCAGGCCGCGCGAACCGGCGACTGGAAGAGTCCGGACTGCGAGCAGAAATGGCAGTCCTCGGGGCAACCGCCCGTCTTGAGGCTGATGATGCCCTCGACCTCGACCTCCGGTCCACACCATTTCATACGCACATCGTGGGCGAGAGCCAGCAGGTCTTCGAGCCTGTCGTCGTCGAGTCGGAGTACGTCGAGCACCTGGCTTTCGGTCAGGCCAACTCCTCTTTCGAGAACTTGCTCGCGCGCCTGGTCGAGGATGTCGACCGTCGCAGGGGCCGTGCTAATCGGGGGCGGGGTCACAGACGTCTCCTTCGAAACCAGCAAAATTGAACACCGTACAAGTTGAACGGTGTTCACGTTAGAGACGTGGTGGAATACTGTCAAAGGCGGGTCCGATCGACATCCGATCGCGAGCGGTCCACAGCGGGACGAAACGAGGGGAACAACAAGTGCAGTTGCGACGCGGCGACGTGCTGGACGGCGCCATGGCGATACTCGACGAGTTCGGACTTGCCGACCTCACGATGCGCAGGCTCGCAACGTCACTGGGTGTCCAACCCGGCGCCCTGTACTGGCACTTCCCGAACAAGCAGACCTTGCTCGGTGCGGTCGTCGACAAGATCCTCGAAGACCTCGACACTCCCGTAGACGCAGAGACATGGCAAGACGCGTATTCCGAACTGGCACACAGACTTCGGTCTGCCCTGCTGGCGCACCGCGACGGCGCCGAGTTGGTCAGTGCCACCTTCGCCTCGCGGATGACAAGCAGCAAGGTGCGCGAGCACTTCGTACACGCCGGCGAAGAATCCGGGCTATCACGCGAGCATGCCCAACTCGCGGCGTACGCCCTGCTGTACTACGTGCTCGGCCACACCGTCGACGAGCAGTCCCGAGCGCAGATGGAAGAAATGGGGGCACTTACCCGAGCACCCATTTCCCCCGACTCCCCCGAGGTGATCGGCGGCGGTTCCGACGAGGACCTCCTCGACGGCGATCCGACAGTGCGCTTCCAGTTCGGCCTGGACCTGTTCATCGACGGCATCCGCACTCGCCTGAATTCGACCACACATTCAACGCGCACCGAATCGGCTCTACGACACCCCTGACAGCCGTAGTAATGCAGTAGTGCCGGCCGCGGCAATCACCACTAGTACCAACGGCGCCTTGAACCAGGCGCAGATGCCTCCGGCCACCACGCCGAGCATCCGCGCCGGCCCTGCAACGTCATGCCCGATGAAGATCGTCGATGTCGCAACCACTGCAAGCAGCAGCACCACGACAGCACGATCGAGGGTTTTCTCGGCAAAGCTCGAAAGCTTCACCCGAGCGCGGAGCAGAACGCCACTTGCCCGCAAAGCGTAAGAGCCGCAAGCGAACACGACAATACCGATCCAGACCGACGCGGTGTTCATCGAACCTTCTCCCGGAACGGTATCGTCACCGCGATACTCAGCAGCGCTACGAGCGGCGCGGTACCGGGCGGCAGGAACGGCGACGTGGCCACCGCGACTGCTGCACCGATCAGGGCGGCAAGCAGCGTCACCTTTTCCTTCAGCGCAGGCAAGACAAGGGCCAGAATGACAGCCGGAAACGCGGCATCCAATCCCAACACGCCGGGGTCTCGGACGACGCTGCCGAGCAACCCGCCCAGCAGCGCTCCGATCGGCCACGACACCGCGATCCCGATTCCACAGAACCAAAAAGCCGCACGCTTACGCTCCACCGATCCCTGCGCCATGGCGACCGCGACGCTTTCGTCGTTGACCAGGTGCGCGCCGACCATACTGCGCCAGCCTGAATCTTTGTAGCGACCCCGGCCGAGAAATGATCCTGCGGACATCCCGTAGGCGAAGTTACGTGAGTTGATCAACAAGCCCGCCACAACAGCAGCGGTGGCACTGCCTCCGGCTGCGATGATTCCGATGAACAAGAACTCCGAAGACGCTCCCAGAACGAGTACAGCCAACGCCGAAAGCTGCCACAACGAGAATCCAGCCGATCCTGCCGTCACACCGTAGGACACACCGACGATGGCCACGGAGAGCCAGATCAGCACGCTCACCCGAACCGTGTCTCGATCAACTGTTCGCCATAAAGAACGCATGTATTCTATGTTGAACGAAGTGACACCGTTCGTCAAGTAGAACGACCGATCGGAGAATCGAACGATGACCAGTAATGAAACGGACACAGCGGAGACTCCTCAGAAACTGGTCGCCGTCGCACTCAAACGCGAACGTGCCCGAGCAGGCTTGAGCCTCTCGGAGGTGGCGCGGCGCGCCGACATCGCCAAATCCACACTCTCCCAACTCGAATCCGGCCTCGGGAACCCGAGCCTCGAAACACTGTGGGCACTCGGCAACGCGTTGGGTGTGCCGTTCTCACAACTCGTCGACTCGCAGGCACAGACCGTTCAATTGATTCGAGCTGGAGAAGGTCCCGCAATTGCGTCGGCAAACGCGTCGTACATCGCGACGCTCTTGGCGCCGAGCCCACCGAACGCACGACGCGATCTGTATCGCATAGTCGCCGAACCGGGCGAGCCGCGTATTTCGACTCCGCATGCGCGCGGCACCACCGAACACGTTGTGATCGGCACCGGGCGAGCGGAGGTCGGGCCCACTGCAGATCCGATCGAGCTCGGCCCGGGCGACTATCTCGCTTATCCCGGCGACGAGGAGCACATCTTTCGGGCGCTCGAACCAGGGACGACGGCGATCATGGTGTCGGAACACATCTGAGCCGCGATGAGTTTCGCCGCTGCGGGAAGTCTGTATCTGGGAGGTGATCTGGCCAGAGCCTCGATTGCCGACGACAGTAACGACCGACAGCAGGAGGACCCATGTCCGGATCCAGCATCAGCAGCATTTTGCTCTCGAGCACCAACCCCGAACGCTTGCGCGACTGGTACGCCGAGGCGTTCGCCCCGAAGGTCGACCGGACTCCCGGTGACCCTGGCTACGACGTCCTCGACTTCAACGGTTTCTACGTAATGCTCGACAGACGCGACGACGTCGGTGAGACAAACCCCCAGCCGGGTCGCATGTTCCTCAACGTCGAGACCGACGACGCCCGGTCGATCGCACAGCGCATCGACGCACTCGGCGGAAACTGGCACGCTCCGCTCGAAGTCCGCGGGGGCAGTTTGTTCGCCACCGCGATCGACCCCGACGGAAACTACGTTCAGATCATCGAGTTCAGCGAGGAAGCCAGGGCCGACATGGAATCCGGAATGACGGATTCCATACCCACCTAGTCCGACAACAGCTAGGAACGGAGACAGTCATGCTTGCGGACACCAAAGCATTCAGCGGATTTTCGGTGACAGACATCGATGCTGCAAAGAAGTTCTACGGCGAAATACTCGGGCTGAAAGTGACCGATGAAGACATGGGGCTGATTCGGCTACATCTTGCCGGCGGAACCGAAATCCTCGTCTATCCCAAACCGAATCACGAAGCGGCGACGTACACGATTCTCAACTTCGTCGTCGACGACATCGACACAACCGTCGATCAACTGACCGCACGTGGCGTGGAGTTTCTGAAATACGACGGATTCCCCCAGGATGCGCGAGGCATCATGCGTGGCAACGGCCCCGACATCGCGTGGTTCACCGATCCAGCCGGCAATGTTCTGTCGGTAATCAAGGAGTCCTGACGCGCTTAACCGCTGAACAGCTGTGACTGCCGCTGTTCAGCGGTGTCGGTGTTCGAGCGTTCTGCTTCCGCAGTTTCACGCTCGGCCGCCAGTTGCTCGGCGCTTTTTGCGTCGACAACGGGCTCCGACGCGCTGAGGTCGGAAAACAAGCCATTGCTCGATTCGTTCACATGCCACCCTTTTGCCTGGTCATCGTTGCCGCGCGCAGATAAACCTGCGTTAGAGATCGGTCGATGGCTACTTGATTACTGCCGCCCGTACGGCGCCGACAAGGCGCCGATGACCCAGCAGTTCTTGACCCAGTGTTGCACGCCTGTGTTTTCCACGAGAAATTCGGTCCAGACGGGTTGTCATCGCCCGCACGGCGGAGCAATGTGAAAGATGAGCGCGGAGCAGGTCGGCAGCACTTTCGTCGGACACCTGGCCCCTCAATTCACCGCACAATTTTTGGAGGAATCATGTTGGGAATTGCTTTGGGCCTCGGCAGCGCTGCTGTCGGAATCGGCCTCGGACTACTGGGCGCGGGAGCGGGAATTCTGCTGAGCGACAAGACCGTCAAAACTGCGCGACGTGACCTCACCGCCTGACGAGGGCGAGCGCACTGACTATTTGGACACTCGGGTCAGCACTCGGGTCAACGCGGCGATGCGCCACCCCGCGCAGTGGGTGCTCTCGCACGCCACACGTCGCCGCGGCGTGGACACAGACGCAGCCGTTCCCACCAGCGCCCAGGACGTGCTCGACCGGTTGACGGCTCTCCGAATCAGCACGTGGAGTTACGGTTTCGACCACAAGTCGATCCGTCATCTCGGACCGATGGCACAGGATTTTGCCGCAGTCTTCGGCCTGGGATCCAACACCCGTCGGATCTCGGCCGTCGATGCAAACGGCGTCTGCATGGCGAGCATCCAAGCATTGAACCGCAAAGTTCTCGCCCTCGAGACAAAGGTCAGCGCGCTCGAGAAGGACATGGACAGACTGCACGAAGAACAGGGAGGCGCGGGTACGGATCGAAATGCATTAGAAGTCAACAACAGTCACACATCCCCGCCGCTCGACGAGTTCGGTAGGTCCGCAGGTCTGTAGTTTGTTCGGTGTGACCGCCCCTGATTCAGACTCCGACTCGGAACCCAACGAGATTGCCGCGCTGTTCGACGTGACGTCCGACTCCGTCGGTGACGAACATGTCGAGCAGGTACTTTCCGAATTCGGCCTCGGCGCAACGGAGATCACGCAGACCGCGGCCCGCATCCGGGCCAGTCGGTCGGAATTCCGCCGACTGCGCCGTCGCGAGAACGAATTGGCGGTCCTCTACTCGAGTGCGCGTGAACTCGCGCAAGTTCGCGACGTGGACACTCTGCTCCAGCGACTCGTCAACCGAGCACACGACATCATGGGCACCGACGTCACGTACCTCTCCGAGTTCGATGTGGTCACCAGAGATCTGAATGTTCGAAAGACAGCAGGCGCCGTCTCGCCGGAGCTACAGCATTTGCAGGTTCCTGCCGGCGCGGGACTGGTCAGTGCGATTGCCGAATCTCGAGCAGCCCAATGGGTTCAGAACTACAGCGACTACACGCAGTCGCGTCACGACGAGGTGGTCGACGCCGCGATAGTCGCCGAAGGTCTGGTGGCGATTCTCGGCGTGCCGATGCTCTCGGACGGCCAGATCCTCGGAGTCCTGTTTGCCGCCGACCGCCGGGAACGACGATTTACTGCCGATCAGATAGCCCTGCTCTCGGCGCTGGCGGATCATGCCTCGGTGGTCCTGCAAACCGCGCGGGCGCTCGACCTCGCCGAGGAATCCGCCGCCGAGACCGGGCGAGCACTCGACGAACTGCGGGAGCACGTGTCCGCGCGCGACAAGTCGAACATCGTCCACCAGGATCTGATCCACGCCGTTCTCCGTGGCGGCGGATACGCCCAGGTTGCACGAACCCTCAGCAGCGCACTCGAGCGCGGCACCGTCGTGGTCGACAGTGAGCTACGCCCTCTGGTCAAATCCTCGGGCGAGCAGATCACGACGGTGCCGTTGTCTCTACCTCGCGCCGTGTCCGAGGCCATCGACCAGAGTCGCCGAAGCGGCCGATGCACGTTTGTCGCCGATGACAGTGAAACCGTGATCCAACTCGTCAGCGCCATCACCGCCGGCGAATCATTCCTCGGGGCCATCTTGCTGAATCGTTCGGACGCGCCGATCGGACCTGTCGAACTCAGGACCGTGGAACGGGCCGCTCAGGTTACTGCGATCCTCGTGTTGCAACACACGGCGGCGGCAGCAGCGGATCGGCGCGCACGTGACGAACTGGTCGCCGATCTGTTGAGCACTGCGCCCGAGCGCAGGCGCGATCTCGAACGTCGGACCCGCAACCTCGGCATCTCCCTCGGCGAACTCGATACCGTCCTCGTGGTGTCGGTTGCTCCGGAACTCCGCACCGCTGCGCTCCGCGCAATCGGGCAGAGTTTGCCGGTCGGGGCTTTGGCGTCGCAGCACGCCGGATTGATCGCGGTGGTCTCGCGCTCGGGGAACCCGGCAGCCGCGGCCACCGTCGTTCACCGCCAGATCACCGGTTCGGTGGGACCTCACGCCGTGGTGATTGCGCCGGCAACGGCGGAGCGTCCCGAAGACCTCCCGGCGCGCTTCACCTCTGCCCTGCGTACTGCTCGCCTGCTCTCGGCGTTGGGCAAGACCGACGGCGCGGTCACGACGGCGTCGTATCTGCCGTACACCGTTCTGTTCGGCGAAAATCCGGAATCACTTCATCAGTTCATCGATGACGTGATCGGCCCGGTACTCGCCTACGATCGCGACAAGGACACCGATCTCACTGCGACCCTGCGCGCCCTCGTGCGCAACGAAGGAAGCCCGACCAAGGCTGCCCGCGCCCTCAACTATCACCCGAACACCGTCATTCAGCGTCTCGAGCGCATCCGCACGCTCCTCGGTCACTCGTGGCGTGAAGACGAGAACTTCTTTCGGGTGTCCATGGCGACGAGGCTCGACGAGCTTCGGCAAGTGGGCGCCGAAGAGGCCGGGGGTGAGACCGTCGACAAAGACGGTGGTGCATGACACTACAATTTCGACCGATCGATGTGCCCTGAGCACGTGGCCTGGCAGCCATCACCCTCCCTACTGTGAAGCGGAGCACAGAATCACTTCAGGAGGACCACCCCCCGTGTCAATCAACAGCCGGTCTATCAATAGCCGTATCGCCAATTTCCGGTCCTACGATGTCGCCGCACGGCGCGCCGAGATCGTCCGCCAGACGGACCTGACCGAAGCAGACATCGCGGTCTACGACGCTGCCGACGGTCTCACCATCGATCAGGCCGATCGCATGGTCGAGAACGTAGTCGGCGTCATCGGCATCCCGGTCGGCGTCGCCACCAACTTCACGATCAACGGCACGGACTACCTGATCCCTCTCGCCACCGAGGAGCCGTCGGTAGTCGCAGCCGCGAGTAACGCTGCCCGCATCGCACGCGGACTCGGCGGCTTTCACGTCTCGAGCACCCCGCCGATCATGCAGGCCCAGATACAACTCGTCGACGTCGTGGATCCGGCGGCCGCCCGAATCCGACTCCTCGAGGCTCGCGAGGAAATCATTGCACTCGCCAACGAGCAGGACCCGAAGTTGGTCAGCGTCGGCGGTGGTGTGAAGGACATTTCGGTTCGCATCGTTCCTTCGGACAAGGCCACCTACGTGGTCCTCCATCTTCATGTCAACGTACGAGATGCCATGGGCGCCAACGCCGTCAACACGATGGCCGAGGCAATCGCGGATCGAGTCGCCGAGATCGGCGGCGGACACGTCGTCCTGCGCATTCTCACCAACAAGGCCGATCTGCGGCTGACGCGCGTGCGCGCCGTGTTCGACGCCGAATTGATCGGCGGCGCAGAGGTTGTGGACAACCTGATCCATGCCGCGCGCTTGGCGGAGCTGGATCCCTACCGCGCCGCGACGCACAACAAGGGCATCATGAACGGCATCAGCGCCGTAGTGCTGGCTACCGGAAATGACACGCGCGCAGTCGAAGCCGGATGCCACTCCCATGCAGTCAACGCCGACGGAATCTACTCCTCGCTCTCGCATTTCGAGAAGAATGCCGACGGAAACATCGTCGGCACCCTCGAGCTGCCCATGCCGGTCGGCCTCGTCGGCGGGGCCACCAAAGTGCACCCCGTAGCGCAGGCCGCAATCAAGATGCTCGGCGTCGAGAGCGCCGAGGAACTCGCCGGCATCATCCTGGCAGTCGGTCTGGCGCAGAACCTGGCCGCTGTCCGCGTTCTGGCCAGTGAAGGTGTCCAACGCGGACACATGGGACTGCACGCCCGCAACATCGCTGCCACCGCCGGAGCGCAGAAGAGCGAGATCGACGCCGTGGTCGCACGCCTGATCGCGGACAAGAGCATTCGCGTCGAACATGCCGAGAAGGTTCTCGCCGAGATCCGCGGCGGAAACTGACGACAATGACCGAAACAGTTGCAGGATCACCAGTGTGGAAGCCGGCGCCTCATCGAGTGCCGGCGCCGGGACTACCGACCTCGGTCCGGATCTACGAAGTCGGGCCACGCGACGGACTTCAAGCAGAGACGGCGGTGATCCCGACCGAGACGAAAGCCCAGTTCATCGAACGCCTCGTCGCGGCCGGTTCCCGCACTGTCGAATTGACGAGCTTCGTCTCACCTCGATGGATCCCGCAACTCGCGGACGCGGAAGAATTGATGGATCGGCTGCACCTGCCGGACTCGGTACGTACGGTCGTTCTTGTCCCGAACCGCAAGGGTCTCGAGCGGGCCGTTGCCGCCGGAGCGCGCGAAGTTGCAGTATTCGTCAGCGCTACAGAGGAATTTGCTAAACGAAACCTCAACTCGACGGTAGACGGCGCTATAGCCGCGGCCACCGAGGTCACTGCCGCCGCAAGAGCTCTGGGACTTCCCGTCCGCGGCTACATCTCGATGTGCTTCGGCGACCCTTGGGAAGGCACTGTGCCCGTCGAACGTGTCGCCGACATCGCGAAGACCCTGGTCGACAGCGGTGTCACGTCACTCTCACTCGGCGACACCATCGGCGTCGGCACACCTGGCCATGTGCTCGCCTTACTCGACGCCCTCCGAGAACGTGGCATCCCCACATCGCAGATCGCCATGCACTTTCACGACACCTACGGCCAGGCGCTGTCGAACGTCTATGCGTCGTTGACCGCTGGAGTATCCGAATTCGACAGTTCAGCAGGTGGTCTCGGACGGTGCCCGTACGCCAAGGGCGCGACCGGGAATCTCGCCACCGAGGACCTGGTGTGGATGCTCCACGGCCTCGGGATCGACACCGGCATCGACCTGGATTCCCTTACCGACACAAGTAGTTGGATGGCCGAACAGATCGGACACTCGAGTCCGTCCCGAGTCGTCACCGCCCTCCGCGCAGCACGTACCTGACACTCGCACGCAAGCCCCTCCCTGTACGACCCCCTGCCATGCATGACACTGGAGAAGACTGATGTCACCACCGCAGTCGGCAACGACGCCGACCACCACAACCGCGCCGACCGATCAGCAGACATACCTCGAAGTCTGGGGCGACACTGTCAACGGTCGACACCTCGCGATCTCCGTCGCAGTCGGCAGTGTCGTGGGCGCCTCGGCTCTGCTTGCGGCCCAGTCGCTGTTCGAACGGGTCGTCAGCGAACCGTCGTTGGCCCAGGCGTACAGCCTGCTGGTCGGGATCGCGGCCTGCCTGCTCGCCGGCGTCGTCTGCGGAGTCTTCATCAAGCCGAAGCGGATAGTCGCCTTGGCCGCCGCCGACGCGGAGTCGATCGACGGTGTCATCACGACGATGAGTGAGCAGCGGCAGGGTCTGGGCACTCTCGCCGACATTCCGGAGCAGAGTCGACAGGAACTTCGCGAACTCGGTCTGTACGACCACTTCGCCGCTGCCGAGGCCGAGCACGCACAGGCCTCGAAGACATCGCCCTCGAACCCGCCGAAGGGCGGTGGGCGCGCATGAGTTCGGTTCTGACCAACGAAATTCTCATCGCCGTTCTCTTCGGCATCATCGGTGCTGTCGCGTTCACGTTCATCGGATTGATCTCCGGCACAGACGAGACCGCCACCATCGCACCGCTGACTCTGCTCGTGATTCTGCTCGGCGCTCCCCCGGCGGCAGTCTTCACGTTCTTCCTCTCCGGTGCGATCGCCAAACACATGACGCATGCGGTGCCGACGATGCTGCTGGGCATTCCCGGCGACACGATGGCGATTCCGCTCTTGCCGGAAGCGCAGATGATGCGCTCACTCGGCATCCCGCACATCGCACTCCGCAAGGCGATCTCGGGAGCAGTGATCTCGGCGTTCGTCGCCGTGCCGGTTGCCGTCCTGTTCGCGACCATCCTCGCGCCGTTCGCCGACACCGTTCAGTCGATCGCACCGTGGCTGTTCCTGGTCGCCGCCATCGGCATCGCCTACGCCTCACCAGGCCGCTGGGCCGGGGTGGTCGCCCTCGTTCCGTTTGTCATCTTGATCCTCGGTGCCCGCGCGTTGACGTCGAATTACGATGTGTCGCTGAACATCAGCTACTTCCTGGCCATTGCGGTCGGGCCGCTGATCGCCGACCTCGCGCTGACCCTGGGGCCGTCGAGCCGCAAGGACATGGAACGCAGCGAACCCAAGACCGTCGCACTGGCCCCGGACATCAAAGGATGGAAGGGATACTTCCCCAATCCTCTGAAGGTCCTCGATCGCAAGCAGATCGGTTACACCGCAGCCGCTTCCACGGTGTCGAGCGCAACGTTCGTTTTCAGCCCCGTCGCCATGACAGTTCTGATGGGTGAGCTGGTAGGTGCGCGGATCAAGAACGGCTATCACCGACTGACCACCATGGTCTCGGCAAAGAACGGTACGACGGAATCCACTTACATCGCGGAAACCCTCATCCCTCTCGTGGCCTTCGGCCTTCCGCTCAGCCCGCTGGCAGCAGGTCCCGCGGCCCCTCTGTTCAACGCTCCGCCGGTCTTCGAGACCAATCAGGAAACCGGAGTGATCAACAATCTCTCCACGTACCTGACGCAGTGGGAGTTCCTGCTCTACGGACTGCTCGCAGTGGTCACGGCAACGGTCATCGCGTACCCGTTTGCCATGAACTACGCGTACCGCGCTGCGTCAGCGGTGGTCAAGCACATCAGTCACGAAGCTGTGATCGCGGTGTTCACGGGACTGGTTGTGGTCATCAGCATCTGGGAGGGCGGCATCCTCGGGCTTCTGATCACCGTGACGGTCGGCCTGGTCGGTGGCCTTCTCGGGCGCCTGTTCAAGATTCACGGCGGTGTTCTGTTCATGGGTTACTACGTGGCGCTGTTCAGTGTTCCTGCCCTGATCAATCTGTTCTGATTCGCTGGATTCCACCAACACGTGCGGACCCGCAAGAATGCGGGTCCGCACGTGTTTCTTCAGCTACCGACCGTGAGCGCCACGGTTCGATTCCGGTCCAGCTTCTTCGCTCGGTACAACGCCTCGTCGGCGCAATCGACCAATTGCGTCAGGTCTGCGTCGCCGTGGGGTGAACGTGCGACGCCGATGCTGACCGTCGGCCCGAGTTCACCCAACACCGCCGACGAATTCTCCGCTTGTGCGCGTCGAATCATCTCGGCCGTTTCGGTCGCACCCTCGAGATCGACGCCGGCCATCAGTACGACGAACTCCTCACCGCCCAACCGGGCGAAGAGATGCTTGTCATCGAGGTTCCGCCGCACCTGATCGGCAAAACTCACCAACGCGGTATCGCCGGCGCGATGACTGAGGTTGTCGTTCACCATCTTGAAGTGATCCAGATCCATCATCAGGACGCTCACCGGACGACCAGAGTGGCGACGCGGATCGGGCGCACCCGTCACGCTGCCGCCTCGCCGCAAGAACTCGTCCCGGCGCAACGCACCGGTGAGATCGTCGTGGGTGACGGCCTGTGTGAGTGCCTCGAGCGCGCGGCGGCGCTCGAGGATCACACACGCCACCGCGATCGGCGCTACCGCCAGCAACGACAATCCGATCTGGACGGACGCACTGACGGGCGAGACGCCTTCGCTGGACAATCCGAGATGCCCGTCGGCCGTCAGTACCAACGTCCAGGCAGTTGATGCGGCGGTGAGCACCGACGTGACAAAGACATTGGTGAGCAAAGCGGCAGTCACCAGCGCCGGCATGGCAAACGCGATCGCTCCGGCGCCGCCGATCACCCACTCCAAGATGATGCAGATGGCCAGCAGCGCTGTCGGAACAACTGATCGACGCAGAAGTGTGGCAACAGCTTTCGGGTCTCGATCCACCCGCCGAAGCGAAGGGAAACTCAGCACCAACGGGACGATGGTCATGTAGTTGACGAACTCACTCGAGAACCAGAGCAACCAGCCGTCCCACCACTGCCCGCCGAACAGCACGCGGTTCGCGATTCCGCCCACGAGCGCCGCCATCGACGCGGCCACGACAGTCATCGACACGAGATAGCCGACGGACTGAATACTGGTCAGTCGACGATCGTCGCCGCCCACCCAGCGGAAGGCGTAAAAGCCACTCGCAACACCGACGATGTTGGCCGCGTTGAGCCACACCGTGGACTCCCACGCCCCGCCCGTGATGAGGTCGGCTCCAACGTAGCCGGCTGCAGCGCAGATCCAGGTGAGCGGTGTGGCCGAGCGCGGCGATCGAAAGAGAATCCCGAGAAGCAGCGCATTGGCCGGCCAGAAGACAGCAAGCGTGCCCGGTAGGCGGCTCAGAATTCCGACCAGGCACGAGGCGAAGACGACTACGCCGACAAGCAGTGCGCGACGTACGGCCGATGACGACAACGACTTTTCGACCGTGCTCACCACCTACATTCGGCTGACCTACTCACAATTCGCCCCACTGTGCCTTGGCTATCGATGCAGACAAATCGGATGTTACGGCGTCAGTTGGCCAAAGGAGACTTACCGAGCGCGCCCCAAGCGGTCTGAGCAAACTCTTGGACACTCTCGCTGCCACTTCCCGCAGGCATCAACCCGAGAAGGGGAACACCACTGACCGAGACAAGATCCTCGCGATTGCATCTCTCGGCGAGGTCCGGTTCCTGCGGCCACGAACCGATCACCAACCCGGCGCATTCCACACCGGATGCACCCAGCGCTTCCACGGTCAGAGCGGTGTGATTTAGCGTGCCCAGGCCGGACGCAACCACCAGCACTACCGGTGCTGCCAGAGCTGCGGCGAGATCGCGCGCGGTGAACCCGTCCACCCCCAACCGAACCAACAAGCCGCCGGCACCTTCGATCAGGGTCAAGTCGTGGGTGGTGTCCAGGTCGCGAGCAACTCGGACTACGTCGTCGAGCTCCAACAACGGGAGACCACTTCGACGGGCAGCAGTATCCGGCGCCAAAGGTTCGGGATACCGCGCCAACTCGACCAGCGTCACGCCGCCACCGGTCAGACGCTCGATCTCGGCCAGATCACCCGCACCGTCCACGTCGACGCCGGTCTGGGCCGGTTTGAGCACTGCAACCGACTTGCCCGACTGCAAGGCCACCGATGCCAATGCGGCTGTCACCACTGTTTTTCCGACGTCGGTCGACGTTCCGGTCACCAGGAGAACGCTCATGCTCGGGCACCGGCCAAGACGTCGCGCAGTACGAGAGCGATCTGCTCCATCTCGGATGCGGACAGCGTCGCTCGTGCGGTCAGACGCAGCCGTGACGTTCCTTCCGGAACGGACGGCGGGCGGAAGCAACCGACATGCAACCCCTGGTCCCGGCACGCCGACCCGGCATCGAACGCCCGTTGCGGATCGCCGAGAACGACCGAGACGACAGCAGATTCAGGCGACGGTGCGCCGGTGACGTCGGCGAGTTCGGATGCCCGGGCCAGGACGTCGAGCGCTCGCGTCGGCTCGCGCTGGAGTACGGCGAGTGCAGCTCTGGCCGCGCCGACAGCGGCGGGAGCGAGACCGGTGTCGAAGATGAACGTTCGTGCCGCGTCGATGAGATGCGCGCGAATCTTGTTGTCGCCGAGTACAACTCCGCCCTGGCTGGCGAGCGACTTGGACAGCGTTGCCGTCACGACGACGTCAGGTTCACCCGCCAGGCCCGACTCGTGGACGAGTCCACGTCCACCGGCACCGCGCACACCGATGCCATGCGCCTCGTCGACCAGCAGGATCGCCCCGTACTCGCGGCACACCTGATGCATCTCCCGCAGCGGCGCGAGGTCGCCGTCGGCGCTGAAGACCGAATCCGTGACGACCAGCGCTCGCTCTTCCACTCTGCTGCGCAACGTGTCGGCGAGAAAGCTCACGTCCGAATGCGGAGCTACCGCAACCCGGGCACGTGACAGGCGGCAGGCATCCACGAGTGAGGCATGCGATCCCGCATCGGAGACGATCAACGATCCGGGACCCGAGAGCGCCGTCACCGCGCCGAGATTGGCTGTGTAGCCGGAAGAGAAGACCAGTCCGGAGTCCGCCCCGACGAACTCGGCCAGTTCGACTTCGAGCAGTTCGTGTTCGGTGGTGGTGCCGGTGACCAGACGCGAACCCGTGGCGCCCGCGCCCCAACGACGCAGAGCCGCCGTTGCACCCTCGATCACGTCGGGGTGCCGCACGAGTCCGAGGTAATCGTTCGACGCCAGGTCGATCAACGGGGAGTCGACCGTGCGAGGACGGAGTTCGCGGCGCAGTCCAGCGGCCCTACGGTCCGCTTCGACGGCAGTGAGCCAATTCAGCGAGGTGTTCACTTTTCCGACCATACTTGAACACCGTTCAACTCAATGGTTAGGGTGCATCCGTGCTCACAACCGGACTTGATCCCCATGACGTCTCCGCCATCGATGCCGATGTCCTCTGGCATCCGTACGGATCATTTCCCGCGTCGACTCGTCCGCTGATCGTCGACTCTGCCCAGGGGGCTACCCTCACGCTCTCCGACGGCCGCCGATTGGTCGACGGAATGAGCTCGTGGTGGGCCGCCATTCACGGATACCGCAATCCCGTGCTCGACACTGCTGCTGCACGGCAGCTGGGCAAGATGAGTCATGTCATGTTCGGCGGACTGACGCACGAACCCGCCGCTCGCCTCGGGCGACTGCTCGTCGACATCACACCACCTCACCTCGACAAGGTGTTCCTCTCCGACTCCGGTTCGGTGGCCGTCGAAGTAGCAGTCAAGATGTGCCTGCAGTACTGGCGGAGCCTCGGAAAACCGTCGAAGAATCGTTTGATGACCTGGCGCGGTGGATATCACGGCGACACATTCACCCCCATGAGCGTCTGCGACCCCGACGGCGGCATGCACTCTCTCTGGACCGACGTCCTTCGCCCTCAGGTCTTCGCGCAGACTCCCCCGGCGGACTATCTCCCCGAATACGTGCAGGAGTTGGAAACGCTGCTGGCCGAGCATCACGACGAGTTGGCCGCGGTGATCGTCGAACCGGTAGTCCAAGGCGCCGGCGGAATGCGTTTCCACGACCCCGCATACCTGATCGACCTCCGTAACCTCTGCGACAAATACCAAGTCCTCCTGGTCTTCGACGAGATCGCGACCGGATTCGGACGCACCGGTGAACTGTTCGCCGCCGATCATGCCGGCGTCAGTCCCGACGTCATGTGCGTCGGCAAGGCACTGACCGGCGGGTACATGAGTCTGGCGGCAACGCTGTGCACCACGGAGATCGCAGAGACCATCACTGCCGGCGAGGGCGGCGGACTGATGCACGGCCCCACCTTCATGGGCAATCCACTCGCGTGCGCTGTCGCGGTCGCGTCGACCGAACTTCTGCTCGCAATGGACTGGCGGCGTGACGTCGCAACCCTCGAACGTGGCCTCACTCGCGGCCTCGCCGAAGCCGTCACAATTTCCGGGGTGGTGGACGTTCGAGTCAAAGGCGGAATCGGGGTGATCGAGCTCGAGCAGCCGGTCGAGATGCAGAGCGCAACCGATGCGGCCGTCGACGCCGGGGTCTGGCTTCGACCGTTCCGCAACCTGGTGTACGCGATGCCTCCGTACCTGTGTTCGGACGCGGAGGTGGAACAGATCACAGCCGGAATGCTTGCAACCGCCCGCAGCCAGGCGAAACGGTGATCAGCGGCGTAGACAGTCGACAAGATTCGATCGGCTGCACCCGATAGGGTCTGATTCATGGATCAACCGCCGAGCGCGCCCTCAGCCACTCCCATCCCGGTATGGCCTGGCAGTGCGTACCCACTCGGTGCCACCTACGACGGCGCGGGGACCAATTTCTCGCTCTTCTCCGAGGTCGCCGAAGCCGTCGAACTGTGCCTGATCGCCAAGGACGGCACCGAAACCCGCATTCGGATGGACGAGGTCGACGGTTACGTCTGGCATGCGTACCTTCCGTCCGTGTCCCCCGGCCAGCGATACGGCTACCGCGTGCACGGGCCGTACGATCCGGCTGCAGGTCTGCGCTGCGATCCGAGCAAACTCCTGCTGGACCCGTACGGAAAAGCGTTCGACGGAGACTTCGACGGAGATCGTTCACTGTTCTCGTACGACGTCGAGTCGGCGGCGGACCCCGAACCTGCTGGAGACGACGAAACTCCTGCCGTGGAGCCGGAAGAAGCCACCGACGAAACGAGTTCGGAGGCCGAATCGGGCGAGGTGGGCCTCGAAGACGAGTCACCCACGGACGATCAGGAATCGGACGAGAGCCTCGACCCAGAACCCTTCGATCCCGAACCGCTCGTCGACGAACCCGCTACCATCCCTTTCCCCCAACATGATTCGCTCGGTCACACGATGTCGACCGTCGTCATCAATCCGTTCTTCGACTGGGCATCCGACCGCTCGCCGAAGCGTCCGTACCACGAGACGGTCATCTACGAAGCGCACGTCAAGGGTATGACCGCGACGCACCCCGGAGTTCCGGAGGAATTGCGCGGCACTTACGCCGGACTCGCGCATCCGGTGATCATCGAGCACCTCACCAATCTGGGTGTCACGGCGATCGAACTGATGCCGGTCCATCAGTTCATGCACGACCAGGTGCTGCTCGATCAGGGACTGCGAAACTACTGGGGCTACAACACCTTCGGCTTTCTTGCTCCGCACACCGACTACTCCTCGGCCGCCAAACCCGATGCGGCCGTGGCGGAATTCAAGGCAATGGTGCGCAGTTTCCACCAGGCGGGTATCGAGGTGATCCTCGACGTGGTCTACAACCACACCGCCGAGGGCAACCACATGGGGCCGACCATCAGCTTCCGCGGAATCGACAACGCCGCCTACTACCGACTGGTCGACGGCGACGAAGCGCACTACATGGACTACACCGGAACGGGCAACAGCCTCAATGCCCGTCATCCGCACACCCTGCAATTGATCATGGACTCGCTGCGGTACTGGGTCACCGAAATGCATGTCGACGGTTTCCGCTTCGACCTGGCCTCGACACTCGCCCGTGAACTGCACGACGTGGACCGCCTTTCCGCCTTCTTCGATCTGGTGCAACAGGATCCGATCGTCAGTCAGGTGAAACTGATCGCCGAACCGTGGGACGTCGGCGAAGGCGGTTACCAGGTCGGCAACTTCCCAGGCCTGTGGACCGAATGGAACGGCAAGTACCGCGATACCGTCCGCGACTACTGGCGTGGTGAGCCGGCAACGCTGGGCGAGTTCGCTTCCCGCCTCACCGGATCCTCTGATCTCTACGAGGCGACCGGACGTCGCCCCGGCGCGAGCATCAATTTTGTCATCGCCCACGACGGTTTCACCCTGCACGACCTCGTCTCGTACAACGAGAAGCACAACGAAGCCAACGGCGAGAACAACAACGACGGCGAATCGCACAACCGATCCTGGAACTGCGGCGTCGAAGGCCCCACAGACGACCCCGAAATCCTCGAACTGCGTGGACGTCAGAGCCGAAACATCCTGGCTACGCTGATGCTCAGCCAGGGCACCCCGATGCTTGCTCACGGCGACGAGATGGGCCGAACTCAGCAGGGTAATAACAACGTTTACTGCCAGGATTCGGAACTGTCATGGATGGATTGGACTCTCGCGGAAACCAATGCGGACCTCGTCGAGTTCACCAAGCGCGCAATTGCCTTGCGCGCCAAGAACCCGGTCTTCCGGCGTCGTCGATTCTTCGAGGGCCGACCCATTCGAAGTGGCGATCAGGGCCGAGACATCGCCTGGCTCACGCCGTCGGGCGAGGAGATGACTCCGGCCGACTGGGACAGCGGTTTCGGTAAGTCGTTGGCCGTCTTTCTCAACGGCGACGCGATCCCGGAACCGAACTACCGCGGCGAGCGTGTCACGGGAGATTCGTTCCTCCTGTGTTTCAACGCTCACTACGAAGATCTCGAATTCTCCACCCCCAACGCGGACTACGCGTCGGAGTGGACCGTCGTACTCGACACCTCGGTCCCCACTGGTGAGAGCGATACCGTGATCAAGGCCGGAACAACATTGGATGTAAAAGCGCGAGCATTGACGGTACTTCGCAGAACCGCCTGAGGGAGACGTGCACATGGCCCCGATAACCAGCACCTACCGACTGCAGTTGCGACCGGATGCATTCACTCTTCGTGATGCGGCCGCACAGGTGGACTACTTCGAGGCATTGGGGGTCTCACATCTTTATCTCTCCCCCATCCTCACTGCGACGTCCGGGTCGACGCACGGCTACGACGTCACCGATCCGACGACCGTGTCCGAAGGACTTGGTGGCCGCGAGGCTTTGGTGGAGCTATCGCGCGCGGTTCGATCACGTGGGATGGGCCTGATCGTCGATCTGGTCCCCAACCATGTCGGTGTCGCCAAACCTCGCGAAAATGCTTGGTGGTGGGACGTTCTCACGCACGGGCAGTCGTCGGAGTACGCGGATTTCTTCGACATCGATTGGGCCGAGGACAACGGAGCCAACGGCAAACTCTCGCTCCCGGTGCTGGGCAGCCAGGACGATCTCGACGCACTGACTGTCGAGAAGGATGGTGAGGAAACACTTCTCGCGTTCTACGAGCACCGCTTCCCTGTCGCCTCCGGCACCGAATTCGGATCTCCACAGGAGGTCCACTCCAGGCAGTCGTACCGACTCGTACCGTGGAACGCCGGAATCATCAACTACCGACGGTTCTTTGCCGTCAACGAACTCGCTGCACTGCGCCAAGAGGACCCCAAAGTCTTCGAACTCTGCCATCGGCAATTGAAGTCGTGGGTCGATGAAGGACTGATCGACGGCGTTCGCATCGATCACCCGGACGGACTCGCCGATCCGGCGGAGTATCTGGGGCGCCTGCGGGAACTGATCGGACCAGATCAGTGGCTCGTGATCGAAAAGATCCTCGGCCATACGGAACCACTCGATCCTCTGCTCCCGATCGACGGCACCACCGGATACGACGCACTCAATCAACTGGGCGGCATTTTCGTCGATCCCGCCGCCGAACTCGAATTGACCGAACTCTCCGCAGATCTGACCGGCGACGACGGGGACAGTACGTGGTTGCATCACACCGAACGTCAGTTCAAACGCGACACCGGGCGCGGTGACCTTGCACCCGAGGTTCGCAGACTCGTGCGCGCAATCCGACGCGAAACCGGAAGTCGTTGCAGTGAGACCGAACTGAACGACGCAGTTGTCGTCGCGATCGCTCGGATGCCGGTCTATCGATCCGACTACAGTCCGCTCGCCGGTTTGGCCGCTCGTATCGTCGGCGACATGCACGAACTGGCGCCTGGGCATGAAGCGGCGTTCAACGTGCTGGCGCAATCCCTGGTGAACGGCGGTGAAGCGGCGGTTCGCTTCCAGCAGGTGTGCGGCGCCGTCATGGCGAAGTCCGTCGAAGATCGACTCTTCTATCGGACGGCGCGACTGGTCTCACGTCAGGAAGTCGGCGGCAACCCGGCATCACTTGCCGTCTCCGTCGCCGAATTCCATCTCCACAACGCGGACCGAGCGAAGCGGTGGCCGCGGGCGATGACGAGTCTGTCCACTCACGACACCAAACGCGGCGAGGACGTGCGGGCACGGATCGGTGTTGTGTCTCAGGTGCCGACCCTGTGGTCCCGGCTGATTCGCGAGTGGGAAAACGTCTGCCCCAGCCCTGATCCGCTGACCGGATTGTTTTTGTGGCAGAACATCATCGGCGTGTGGCCGGCGGACGGCCGCTCCGCAGCCTCGGTTCCAGAGCTGCGCGAGCGTTTACACGCCTACGCAGAAAAGGCCGTCCGCGAGTCCGGCGCCAGGACTTCCTGGAACGATCCGGACGTCGGCTTCGAGTCGGCAGTGCACCGCTGGATCGACGAGGTGATCGACGGACCTGTCGCTGATTCGGTCAGCGAATTCGTCGGCCGGATCGCGCGTCACGGCTGGGCGGACTCTCTGGGCCAAAAGCTGCTCCAACTCCTCGGGCCCGGCGTTCCCGACGTCTACCAGGGCACGGAGCTGTGGGAGGACTCGCTGGTCGACCCGGACAACCGGCGCGTTATCGACTACGGAACGAGGCGATCGCTGCTCGAATCCGGCGCCGCGCCGATCGACGCGACAGGAACCGCAAAGTTGCACCTCGTTCGCACGGCACTGACACTGCGGCGGGAGAACCCCTCGTGGTTCGATCACGGTGAGTACCGGCCCATCTTCGCTTCAGGTTCCGGATCCGGTCATCTGGTCGGCTTCTCGCGCGGCCCGGCAGGTGATCCGCCCATGGTCGTTGCTCTTGCGACGCGACATTCGCTCGGCCTATCGGCGCACGGCTGGCGAGACACCCGAATCGACCTTCCCGAAGGCGAATGGGTCGACGCGCTGAGCGGACAACCCGTCACGTCCGCAGATGCGCGCGATGTCTTCGCCGACGGACCATGTGCCCTGTTGACCAGGGTGTGCTGAGCGGTTTCCGCTGACTGGACATTCACCCCCGAAAAGAACTTCGTCGCGCTAACTTCCGAAGAGCAGATCGTCACCACTATTCGGAGGTTTGAGCATGACTGCCAATCGATACACCGGAAAAGTTGCCTTCATCACCGGAGCAGCCCGCGGTCAGGGGCGGGCGGAAGCTGTCCGGCTGGCAGAAGAGGGCGCAGACATCATCGCCGTCGACGCGTGTGTTCAATTCGAATCCACGTCTTACGCCGGCGCCACCGAAGACGACCTGGCCGAGACAGTCGAACTGGTCAAGGCTCTGGACCGACGAATTGTCGCTACCAAGACCGACGTCCGCGACTTCTCTGCGCTGTCCGCGGCGCTCGATGCCGGCATCGACGAACTGGGGCGCCTCGACGTCGTCGTCGCGAACGCCGGAATCTGTTCTGCCAACATGTCCTGGGAAATCACGCCCGAGCAGTGGCAGGAAACGCTCGACGTCAACCTGACCGGCGTCTTTCACACCGCCAAGGCAGCGATCCCGCACCTGATCAAGCAAGGCGCCGGTGGCTCGATCATCTTCACCAGCTCCGTCGCCGGCCTGCGTGGGCTCCCCTTCCTCGGCCACTACGTCGCGAGCAAACACGGCATCACCGGTCTGGCCAAGACGATGGCCTCGGAATTGGGGCAGTACAACATTCGGGTCAACACCATCCACCCGCACGGCGTGGAAACCGGAATGCAGATGACGGACATGCGGCCGCTCATCGACGCCAACGCTCACACCCTCGGTCCGATCTTCATGCAGACCTTGCCAGACCCGGTCAGCCAGCCGGAGGACATCGCCGCAGCCGTCGCGTTCCTCGGTTCCGACGAGGCCCATCACATCACCGGCATCGCGATGCCGCTCGATCTGGGGACCCTGATCCGCTGATCGAATCTTCTCGAGTTTTTCCCGTCCTCGGGGAATATCGCTTCCCCGAGGACGGTTGCGCGAGACATGACCAAAACTGTTGTAGCGCAGACGTACGGCACGCCCGAGGTCCTGGAGCTGGTGGACATCGATTTACCGGCGCCGAAATCAGGTGAAGTCCTGGTCGACGTGAAGGCGATCGGCGTCAATCCCTTCGACTTCAAGCTCTACAGCGGTGCTTTCGGCACTGATCCCGAGAAACTTCCGATCCGCCTCGGCGGCGAGGCAGCGGGCGTCGTCTCGGCGGTCGGCGACGGCGTTACCGGTGTTGCAGTCGGCGACGAGGTGATCGTCAGCCCCGGCAACGGTCTTTACGCCGAACAGGTAGTCGTTCCGGTCTCCTCGATCACCGCGAAGCCCGCCGGCATCAGCTGGGAACAGGCGGCCGGACTCCTTCTCGTCGGCGGAACTGCAGTCGACGCCCTCGACACCATTCGCGTCGGCTCCGGGGACACCGTCCTCATCCACGGCGCGTCCGGTGGCGTCGGCGCTATTGCGGTTCAGCTCGCCGCAGCACGCGGTGCCACCGTGATCGGCACTGCGGGAGCATCGAATCAGGACTACGTGCGCTCGCTCGGCGCCACGCCGGTGCTCTACGGCGAGGGCCTCGAAGCCCGCGTTCGTGAACTCGCACCGAACGGTGTCGACGCCGCTTTCGACACCGCCGGAACTGACGAAGCCGTCGATACATCTCTGGCGTTGGTCACCGACAAGAGCCGTATCGTCACCATCGTCGCGTTCGGACGCGCCCAGACCGACGGCTTCGCGTCTGTCGGCGGAGGCAATCCGGCAAGTGCCGAAGCACGTTTGAAGGCTCGCTCCGAACTGGTCGAACAAGCCGGGTCCGGACACCTCACCGTGAAGATCGCCAAGACCTTCCCGCTCGCAGACGTCGCACTCGCTCACACCGAGTTGCAGAGTTCTCATCCCGCCGGGAAGTTCATCCTCATTCCCTGAGGTTCCCTAAGCCTGAACGGCGAGTGGAACCAAGAGGGTAGTGCCGAACGCGACGAGCACGGATTCGCCTTCGCGTTCGGCATGTACCTCGGCAGTGACGAACACCTGCTTGCGCCCAGCCTTGACCGAGCGTGCCGTGGCGACGAATGCCGTTCCTACTCCCGGGCTCACGAAATTGACCGCGCAGTTGGACGCCGCCACGACACCAACCTGTGTAAAGGCAGCAAATCCGCACGCAGTGTCGATAAGTCCCGCCACAAGCGCAGCGTGCAAGTGTCCCGAGTACTGGCCAAGATCCTCACGCCATTCGAGCCGCAGGCAGACATGTCCTGGTTCGGCCTCCGTCACTTCGAATCCGGCCCACCGGTTGAAGGCCGCCGAGGCGTTGACTGCGCGCAACTGTTCCAGCATTTCCGAATTTTCCATGTAGACCAGTCTACATAGATTGTGGTGGATCGCTGGGGTGTTTAAGCTCCAACTCGTGGCGACTCCCCCGAAACACCGCGAAGCACTGGTACGAGCTGCAGCCGATCTGTTTCGCCGCCAGGGGTATGCGGCTACGGGGCTCAACGAGATCCTCAAGTCGAGTGGCGCCCCGAAAGGTTCGCTCTACCACTACTTTCCCGGCGGCAAAGAGCAGATCGGCGAAGAGGTCGTCCGCGTCGGCGGGCAGTTGGTCACCGACACTCTGACCGAACTCGCCGACAACCACCCGGACGCCGGAGCACTGCTGCGCGAGTATGCGCGGTTGCTCGCTGGATGGGTGAGCGATTCGGACTTCCACGAAGGCTCGCCGATCACGACGGTGTTGTTGGAACTTGCCCCCGATTCGGAGAGCGTGACAGCCGCAGGACAGGCGGTCTACCGACAGTGGACTTCGCTACTGCGCGACTCACTGATCGAGTCCGGTGTCGCACGCACTCGAGCGGAACGGCTTGCCGTCCTGGCAGTGTCCGCACTCGAGGGTTCGCTGGTGCGGGCTCGCGTCGAACGATCAGGTCAGCCGATCCTCGATTCCCTCGGCGAGGTCGCCGACGTGTTCGCCGGAGCAATCGCTGCGGCAGCCGTGCACTGAGCCGACACACCCTGAGCGAACGGCACTCTCGGTCTCATGAAGGCGCCGAAAGGTACGTTCGCTCGGAATCGGAGGGTGGGCCTGCCGGCTTCCCGCCACCACCGCGGGTCGCGCCGATCCCCGCGACGACGACGCATGCGATACCTGCCACTGCCAGAACACTCGGAACCTGTTGCAGCACAACAAGACCGATGAGCTGCGCGAATGCGGGTTCGAGACTCATCAGCGTGCCGAATGCTGCCGTCGACAGCCGCCGCAGCGAGACCATCTCCAGAACGAACGGCACGACGGGCAGCAAGATCGCAAGTCCGAGGCCCACGAGAACCAGGTGCGGGGTCAGCCGCCCAATGGCCGAGTGGCCCACGGCAATTGTCGCGGCCAACCCGGCAACCGCCATCGACACCGCCAGCCCGTTGATACCGGCAACCTCGTCGCCGACCCGCTGGGTGAGCAGTATGTACATCGCCCAGCAGAGCGCCGCGCCAAGTGCGTACGCCACACCGACCAGATCGACTGTCCCTGCCCACGGTTCGGTGAGAAGGACTACGCCCACGCCTGCCAGAACCGGCCACAGAACGCGGCCACGCCCCCGGAGCAAAGCAACCGTCAGCGGACCCAAGAACTCCAGCGCGCTTGCCGTTCCCAGAGGAAGACGCTCGACGGCCGCCATGAACAACAGCGTCATGCCGGCGGTGACCACACCCAGGACCACGCAGGCCAGAAACGCTTTGCGAGTGAACGCGGAGGGACGGGGCCTGACGATGATCAGAAGAATGATGCCCGCCCAGGCGAGACGTATCCACGCTGCTCCGTCTGCTCCGAGCTGATCGATCAGACCCACCGACACGGCGAGCCCGAGCTGCACGCACAACATCGCCAGAACAGCCAGGCCCACTCCGGCCCGCGCTTTCGTATCCATAGCTGAATTGAACGGGACGCCAACCGTTCGTGTCCACGCGATTTTGACCTACATTATGTTCACGATTAGTGAATGATCGAACGATGGAAACCCGTCGACTCCATCTCCTCCTCGAACTCTCCCGCTTGGGTTCCATGCGCGCGGTCGCCGAAGCTCACAACCTCACGACATCGACAGTGTCCCAACAGCTCGCGGCTTTGACCGCGGAAACCGGTACTGCATTGATCGAACCGGAAGGCCGACGCGTTCGCCTCACACCTGCCGGTCAACGACTCGCCGATCATGCCGTCACCATCCTGGCAGCCGTGGATGCAGCTCGCCTGGACCTCGATCCGACCGCCGAACCGGAGGGGACATTGAGAGTCGGCGGATTCGCTACTGCCGTCAGAACCGCGATGCTCCCCGTCGCCCTGAGCCTGCAACACAGCCATCCACAGGTAGACGTGGTGATCTGCGAGTACGAACCGGCCGAGGCTTTTGCCCTACTCGAACGAGATGACCTGGACCTCGCGCTGACGTACGACTACAACCTCGCCCCCGCATCCCCGAGCTCGTTACTCGAAGCACTACCGCTCTGGTCGACGCCGTGGGGATTATGCGTTCCCGACAACGCCCACACGCCCGACGAGTCCACGAAATCCGGGATCGATCTCCGCGCCTTCGCAGACACACCATGGATAGTGAACTCACGAAACACAGCCGACGAGCGGGCCGTGCGAACCCTCGCGTCACTGGCTGGATTCACCCCTCGGATCACTCACCAGATCGACAGTCTCGACTTGGTCGAACTCTTGATCCTCAGTGGTTACGGCGTGGGGCTGATGCCACTCGAACGCAAAACCCGCGAAGGCGTACGCGTCGTGCCGCTGACCGATCCGCCTGTCATCCTCACCGCCTATGCGGTGACGCGTCGCGGCCGATCGTCGTGGCCGCCGCTTCGGCTCGTGCTGGACCGTCTCACGGCCTACCGATAACTCAAATCCGATCAGCGTCGCCGTCGCGGCGCTGCTGCTTGGCAATTCGACGCTGCTCTTCCGCCCGCTCGCGGCACTGACGCAAGAATGCTTCGTCCGCCGCCGGATCCTGCGCAACGGCGCGTCCCGGACGCTCGTATTCGCCGTAACCGGTTGGGCCGACGTAACCGCGGGGCGCGTTCTGTCCGCGCCCGACCACCAGCCACAGAACGGACCCCAAGGTGGGAAGGAAGATGATGATCAGAATCCAGACGACCTTGGGTAGGTACTGGATGTAGGCGTCATCTCTCGTGATGGCGTCGACGATGCAGAAAATCCACAGCAACATCGTGATGAGGCCGAACAAGGCATAGGGCACGCTGGCGATTCCTCCCGAGAATAAAAAACCCTCGCCATGCTAACGAAAACAGACCGATTAGTACATTAGATTCTGGCGAATGTTGAACTCGAGCCATCCTCGGTATGCATCGACATCCCATCCACTGACCCGACGCAATTGCTGATGAAGCTGAGGCGAGACGAAAGCGGCAAGTATGCCCGCGGCTTTCTCGAGCGAAATCTCGGGCCTCAACAATCCATGCTCGGACAGACCCTCGGCTATCGACATCGCATTGACGGCCGACTGATCCGACGATTCCTCGGACAGTCGCCGCATGTCGGCATCCGCACCTGACGATTCGACCGCGACCATCATCAGAGCGCCGGCACGTTCGAGCAGTCCGATGCCCTGTGCCACGATCTGGGAGACGATCCGGCGAACGTCATCGGGGTCCGAGGCCAGGTTCGGCGCGCCGAGTGGAACCTCGTCGGCATCGAGCGCCGCGGCGAGGGCCGCTTCGAAGATCTCGAGCTTCCCGCCCGGGAAGGCTGTGAACACCGTCCGGTTGGCGACGCCGGCCGAGTCGGCAATCTGTTTGACGGTGGCACTGACGTATCCGTCTCGGACAAACAAGGTCGTCGCCGCATCACGAATGAGTTCACGCGTTCGCTGTGCGGAGGCTTCACGCACGCGGGAGTGGTACTGGCGTCTGCCCTCCATTGCGCACACTTTAGCCGCATTCGATGCAACGGCCATGCATGGAAAGAATCGTGCAGTTCAGGAGCCTTTTCCGGGGTGATCTATCCAGCCGTCGCTACCGGGAAACACCAACGCCTCGTGCCCGTTGTCGTACCTGACCAAATAGGGCGGCCCTCCGTCCTCCCCGTGGACTTCGAGGACCTCGGCAGTTACCTCCGCCTGCCCAACCACGCGCCCCTGGACATGGAGACGGTCACCCACTTCGGCATGCATCACTCCTCCTCGCTGCCCGCTCGCGCGGGCGCAGACCAACCACTGACGTTGTTCCCGCGATACCGACTTGGAAACCCTGGGCAGGTTGCCGTCGTGAGGAATCGCATATTCACCGAAGGTGACAGCGAGGGGTGAACAGTGGTTCACTCATGGGTAAATTCCCGTTCACCACCGCCGCGTGAAGGACCCTCTCTTGGCATTGCACTCGTCTCCGACCACTCGCCGTTCAAGTCGGCTCATCACCGCAATTCTCTGTCTTTCCGGCACCGTGGTCGCGCTGCAGCAAACGATGGTCATTCCGTTGTTGCCCGATTTCCCGAAAATCCTCGGCGTCAGCGCTGACGACGCCTCCTGGCTCGTCACCGTCACACTCCTCACGAGCGCCGTCGCCACTCCGATCGTCTCCCGCCTGGCGGACATGTTCGGAAAACGACGCATGATGCTGATCTCGATGACGATGATCGTGGTCGGATCACTGGTCGCGGCGATCGGCGGCAACTTTGTCGCCCTGCTGATCGGACGTGGTCTCCAGGGTTTCGCGATCTCGATGATCCCCGTCGGAATCAGCATCATGCGCGACGAACTGCCCAAGGAGAAGGTGGCGTCGGCAACAGCCTTGATGAGTGCCACTCTCGGAATCGGCAGCGCACTCGGGCTCCCCCTGTCCGGGTTGATCTTCGAGCATCTAGGCTGGCCCGCCATCTTCTGGCTCTCGGCAATCGTGGGCGTCCTGTTGATCATCGCGGTAGCCGCCGTCGTCCCGGAATCGAGTGTTCGCACCCGCGGCAAATTCGACTTCCTCGGCGCGGTCATGCTCTCGACAGCACTCACGGCGATCCTCCTCGCCATCTCCAAGGGGGCTCGTTGGGGATGGACGAGCGAACTGACATTGCTCATGTTCGTCATAGGAATCGTGACGCTCGCACTGTGGTTCCCATACGAACTCCGGGTCACCCAGCCGATGGTCGACTTGCGAACGTCGGCCAAGCGGCCCGTTCTGCTGACCAACGTCGCCTCGATCCTCGTCGGCTTCTCGATGTATGCGAACAACCTCTCCACCACTCAGCAACTCCAGATGCCGAAGATCTCCGGCTACGGCTTCGAACTGGGAGTGATGGCGGCCGGACTGTGCATGATTCCGGCAGGCCTCGCGATGGTCTTCTTCGCTCCCGTCTCCGCGAACATCACGAAGCGATTCGGAGCCAAGATCACCCTGATCGTCGGCGGCACTGTGCTCGCGCTCGCCTACATCGCGCGCGTGTTCCTGACCGGCTCGATAGCACTGATCATCATCAGCGCGGCGGTGGTCAGCATCGGAACTGCAATCGCCTACTCCGCGATGCCGATGCTGATCATGCGATCGGTTCCGATCACCGAAACCGCGTCCGCAAACGGCCTCAATTCGCTGCTCCGCTCAGTCGGTACGTCCACATCCAGCGCAGTGGTTGCCGCCATGCTCACCTCGATGGTCATCCCGTCCGGGCCGGGCGAGGGCCTTCCGTCGATCGACGCCTTCAAGAACATCTTCTGGCTGGCCGCCCTCGCCGCCGTGGCTGCTGCCGCTGCCGCTGCGTTCATTCCTCGCCGCGGCGCAAAACCGGAAACGGCGCTTCGCCCGGTGACCCCGGAAGGGTTCGAGCTTCCCGACGCCGCCGTGTCCGAAACGGAAATTGTGGTTGCCGGTCGTGTGGTCCGAGCCGACAGCCGACCGATCCGGCAGGCTGTTGTCACCGTGATGGATATGGAGGGGCGACCGATCGACTGGAGTCGCGCCGACAACGAGGGCAACTTCTCCCTCGCACTACCCCGGCCCGGACGGTACTTGGTGGTGACGAGTGCCGACGGCTGGTCCCCTCGGTCGCAGGTGATCGCTTTCGACAGCGCGCAATCGACGCACACCGTCGAACTCGGTGACCGCCTCACCATCTCCGGCAAGGTCGGAGTCGACGGCCGAACAACCTCGGGAACCGTCGTCACACTCACGAAACCGACCGGCGAATTCGTCGCATCCACCGTCACCGACGGAACCGGGCACTACGGAATCGCACTCCCGACATCCGGCCGGTACATCCTGACCGCGCTGACCGAGAGTGGACACGGCACATTGGCTCGTCAGATAGCGGTCATCGCGCAGTCCACCGTCGTCGACTTCGACGTACCCGTCGATGCCGAGCCGTTGACGACAGTATGAGCAACCAAACGCATGGCGATCGGGTACCGAGGCGAGCGGCATGAGCAGCGGTGAAGCCAGCATCCTCACAGCAGCAAAAGCCTTGTTCGCGGAACGAGGTTACGCATCGACGACCATCAAGGACATCGCGGTCGCGGCCGGTTACTCCCCTGCCCTGGTCATGAAGATCTACGGCAGCAAAGCTCGGTTGTATTCGGCTGCGATCCCGTCCGCACCTCCGATGGACGAGGATCCGAATGCCGACGCCACCGGAAACATCGGCTGTCAACTGGTCGAGAAACTTGTCGCTCGTAGAGAATCCGACGAAACCGATCCGTGGGCAATGCTCGCAGTACACGTTCACGAGGCGCCAGATCCGGACGCCGCCCGGGCAGAGATCAAGGAACGATACGTTCACGGGATCGCGCGACGCATCGGCGACACCGAGCCCGGTTTGGTTCGCAGTCAGGTCGTCGTCTCACTGTTGCTCGGACTTGCCACCGGCATGCGGACGCTCGAACTCCTCGGTGAGGATTCGTTGTCGTCGAAGGACCTGATCCGGCGCTACGGAAGTCTGATTCAAACAGTCGTCGACGAAATCGAACCGGTATCCGAGCACGAATCGGACATCAGTGGCACGGTGGAGGAATGACTACCTACCGATACCTCGACGCCGATCGAAATCTCCTCGAAGAGAAAGATTTCGAAACCGAGCAGGACGCACAGGAATACCGACTCTCGGTCCTCGGTGCCGAACACATCGAGCCCGCGGGCGAATGATCCTGTCGATTCCCCGATCGGTCAGGGAGACTTCGCGGCAGTGGTGAGTTCAGCGATCAAGGCTTGAACGCGACGCTCGATTTCGTCACGGATCGGGCGAACCGCTTCGAGGCCCTGTCCGGCCGGATCGTCGAGAACCCAGTCTCGGTAGCTCTTGCCGGGGAAGATCGGGCACGTGTCGCCGCAGCCCATCGTGATCACGACATCCGAATCCTGGACGGCGTCAACGGTGAGGATCTTCGGAGACCGAGCTGAGATATCGATACCGCGCTCTGCCATCGCCTCGACCGCTGCCGAATTGACGGTCTCGGCGGGTGCGGATCCGGCGGAACGGACCTCGATGGCGTCGCCTGCGAGATGGCTCAGGAATCCCGCGGCCATCTGAGATCGGCCGGCATTGTGGACGCAGACGAACAACACCGATGGTTTGCTCATGACCTCGCTCTTTCTCGACTGGATGAAACCTCTTCGACTGCAAAGCGTTTGCGTAGAGCAAGGGAGACATAGACCAGCCCGACGAGCACCGGTACCTCGATCAGCGGGCCGACAACACCGGCAAGAGCTTGCCCCGAGGTGGCGCCGTAGGTGGCGATGGCTACGGCGATCGCGAGTTCGAAGTTGTTGCCCGCGGCGGTGAACGCCAGGGTCGTCGTGCGTTCATAGCCCAATCCGATTGCGGCGCCGAGGATGTAGCCTCCGCCCCACATGAGCGCGAAGTACGCCAGCAGCGGCAACGCGATCCGGACGACATCCCAAGGCTGGGAGGTGATCTGTTCGCCCTGCATCGAGAAGAGCACGACGATGGTGAACAGCAGACCGTAGAGCGCCCAGGGGCTGATCTTGGGGATGAACTTGGTGTCGTACCAGTCGCGGCCTTTGGCGCGTTCGCCGAAGAAGCGGGACAGAAAACCTGCCAGCAGCGGGATACCGAGGAAGATCAGGACCGATTTCGCGATCTGCCAGGGCGAGGTGTCGATGGTGGTCTGTTCGAGGCCGAGCCACCCGGGCAGGACCGAGAGGTAGAACCAACCGAGCACGGCGAACATGATCACCTGGAACACCGAATTGATGGCGACCAGCACCGCGGCGGCTTCGCGGTCTCCGCAGGCCAGGTCGTTCCAGATGATCACCATCGCGATACAGCGAGCAAGACCGACGATGATCAAACCGGTTCGATATTCCGGCAGGTCAGGCAGAAACAGCCAGGCGAGGGCGAACATCAGCGCCGGGCCGAGAACCCAGTTCAGGAACAGGGAGCCGGCGAGGAGTTTCTTGTCCCCGGTGACTGTGTCGAGGCGGTCGTAGCGGACCTTCGCCAGGACCGGGTACATCATGATCAGCAGGCCGAGGGCGATCGGTAACGAGATGCCGTCGATCTGCACCTTGTCCAGGGCAGTGTTCACACCCGGGATCCAGCGTCCAACCAGCAGGCCGACGACCATGGCCACGCCGATCCAGACCGCCAGATAGCGGTCGAGGGTGGAGAGTTTTCCGACGACTGCGGGGTGTCCGGTGGTGGCAGCGGTGTTGCTCATGCGGTGACCTCTGCGCACGCGTCCGCGACACTCACGCTCGTACCTTCAACCAGTAGAACGGCGGAAAGCTGTTGCAGCGCAGCCGGAATAACCCAGTAGTACACCCACGTCCCGCGACGTTCACAGTCGAGCAACCCGGCCTGACGCAACACCTTTAGGTGATGCGAGATAGTCGGCTGAGACAGATCGAACGAGTCGGAGATGTCGCAGACGCAGGCTTCACCACCCTCGTGACTTGCCACCAAGCTGAGCAAGCGGAGGCGAACCGGATCGCCGAGGGCTTTGAACATCCGCGACAGGTCGCCGGCCCAATCCTCGGTCAGCGGTTCACGGACGAGCGGGGTGCAGCAAGCCTCGGACTCCGGTGGCTCTTGATTCGACATTCTTCGATATTGACAGATATCGAATCAACGCGCAATCGAGTGCCCGGTCGGCCGGATCCCGGACTCACCCCTCGGCGGTCACCGCACGTCGTTCGAGCAGAACGGTGTCACGCCACACACCGTCGAGCTGGGCAATCTTCTCGCGGAGACCGATAGTTCTGAACCCGGCCGAATGATGCAGCGAGATGGAGGCGCGATTCTCGGGGAATATCGACGTCTGCAGTGTCCAGAGGTCGTCGACATCAGCGGCCATGACTTGCTTGCGCAACAACGCCTTTCCGACACCCCGACCACGCATTCCGCCCGCGACGTACACGGAGTTTTCCGCCACCCCGCGGTAGCAGTCACGCTCGGAAACTGGACTCAACGCAGCCCAACCGACAACAACACCCTCGATAGTCGCGACCCACCGATGCTTCGACAGCCACCGTTCGTGGAGATGCTCACGCGAGGGGACCTCAGTAGCAAAGGTGGCATTTCGGGTGTCGATACCCTCGCCGTAAATACGGCGAACCGCATCCCAGTCGTCGTCGATCATGGCCCGGACAGAGACATCGTCGGGCAGATCACTCGGACAGCAAGGACGCGGAGCAAGGACTCCCATCACCACGTCCGCCGCCTGCGGCAAGGCAACGCAACACGTCGGATTCACCGCGACGACCGTGCTCGTCCCCTCCTTACGCATGGTCAGAAAACCCACATCGGCGAGCTTGCGCAGGTGGTGCGACACCGTCGGTTGTCCGATCCCCAACGCTTCGGCGAGCGCTCCGACGGTAATACCACCGACCGCGCTCGCCACCCGGTGAAGCAATCGGACGCGCATCGGCTCGGCAAGGCAGGCGAACCACTGCGCGTAGGTATCGGCATCGCCCTGCGCGAGGACGGAAGAACCAATCTGATCCGGGTCCGAATCACCGACGCGCACCGTCGGAGTCTGCAGCGATGTCATCTAACCACTATATCGACAGCTGTCGATGGTTGCCTACATTGATGATTGTCGATACAGTTCCGCATAGATCGATACTCGTCGATGAAAGGTGCGAAATGAATCCCCTACCCGTTGTCGTGATCGGGGCCGGCCCGATCGGCCTGGCAGCCGCAGCAGATCTGCGCGAGCGCGGACTGACACCCCTTGTGTTCGAGCGCGGAAGCACAGCCGGTGCTGCGATCTCCGAGTGGAATCACGTGCGACTGTTCTCCCGGTGGTCCGAACTCGTCTCCCCCGCCGCGCAGCGACTCCTCGAGCAGAATGGATGGCGCTCTCCCGCCGCTGAGACGTACCCGACCGGCCGGCAATGGCGCGACCTCTACCTCGGGCCACTCGCCTCAGCACTCGGCGACGCCATCCAGTTCGACACCGAAGTGATCGGCGTAGCCCGACGCGGACGTGACCTGGTCGTCGACGCCGGCCGCGATACCGAACCCCTCTCGATTCATCTGCGCCGCCGTGACGGAACCGAGGACCGCGTGTTCGCCCAGGCGGTTGTCGACGCATCCGGCACCTGGGGTACTCCCAACCCGCTCGGCGGTGAAGGTCTTCCCGCCCTCGGCGAGGGCGCTGTGGGCACTGCGATCAGGTACCGGGTTCCTGATCTCGACGATCCCGCTGTGCGTGCACAGTTTGCCGGAAAACACACGGTCATCGCGGGGAGCGGCCACTCTGCGCTGACGGCGATCGTTGCGCTGTCGGGGTTGGCGGAGCAGGCTCCGAGCACCCGCATCATCTGGGCGGTCCGCCGAGGAAACATCGGCTCAGCGTTCGGTGGCGGCGAAGCTGACGAACTGCCCGCGCGCGGCGCCCTGGGACTGCGCGCAAAGAAGGCCGTCGAGGACGGACTACTGAGAGTGGTCACCGGCTTCCGCACCGCAGAGGTGACAACAACCCCTTCGGGACAACTCGTACTTGCCTCCGATGCCGGTGATCGCATCGAGAACGTGGACAACGTCATAACGCTGACCGGATTCCGCCCCGATCTTTCCTGGCTTTCGGAAATTCGACTCGGCCTCGACCCGGTCTTACAAGCACCGGTCGAGTTGGCTCCACTGATCGACCCGAACGTCCACTCGTGCGGCACGGTGTACCCGCATGGCGCGAAGGAGCTTCGCCATCCGGAGCCAGGCGTGTACTTGGCAGGAATGAAAAGCTACGGCCGGGCACCCACCTTCCTGGCGATGACCGGCTACGAGCAGGTTCGCAGCATCGCCGCCGAACTCGCCGGCGATCACGACGCCGCAGCCCGCGTCGAGCTGATCCTTCCGGAGACCGGAGTCTGCGGCGGTGCAGGTGTTTTCGACGAAGCTGACGCAGACGCAGCTGACACCGGGGAAACCGAAGCCGGATGCTGCGGCGCACCCACTCCGGAACTGATCACGCTATCGGCGCCGTCTGGCAACACCTGCGGATAGAAACAGTCCATGACGACGGATCCACCCCGCCGGGCTGCCACATCCGACCGAACAAGGCATGCTGATCGTGTGCATACTTTCGAGGTCTGGGCGCCAACGCCGGAATCGGTCCGGGTCGAAGTCGATGGCATCACGCACGACATGGAGCGGACCGACGACGGGTGGTGGCGAGGCGAGGTCGACTGCGACAACCAGGCTCGCTACGGCTTTGTCGTCGACGGTCAAATACTCCCGGATCCGCGGTCACCACGCCAGCCCGAAGGCGTGCACCTTCTCTCCCAACTGCACCAGCTCGACGAGGCGTCCTGGACCGACTCTCAGTGGACCGGACGGCAACTCCCGGGATCGTCGGTCTACGAACTGCACATCGGAACGTTCACCCCCGAAGGAACTTTCGACGCCGCGATCGAGCGTCTCGATCACCTCGTGGACCTCGGCGTCGGGTTCGTCGAGATCATGCCGGTCAACGGTTTCAACGGAACTCACAACTGGGGCTACGACGGTGTGCTCTGGTACACGGTCCACGAGATCTACGGTGGCCCGGACGGGTTACAGCGCTTGGTGAATGCAGCCCACGAACGTGGACTCGGCGTGATCCTGGACGTGGTCTACAACCACCTGGGCCCGTCGGGCAACTACCTCGAAAAGTTCGGCCCCTACATTGCCGATGGAGCGAACACCTGGGGCCGAACGATCAACATCGGAGGCCCGCAGTCGGGCGAGGTTCGCGAATACATCATCGGGAATGCCCTGCGATGGATGCGTGATTTCCACATCGACGGTCTACGCCTCGACGCCGTCCACGCGTTGGTCGATCACACCGGAACGCACATCCTCGAGGAACTCGCCGTCCGAACGGAAACACTGTCGGCCCATCTGGGCCGACCGCTCACGTTGATTGCCGAAAGTGATCTCAACGACGCCACTCTGATCACGCCACGAGCGGCCGGCGGGTTCGGCTTGGACGCGCAGTGGGACGACGACATCCACCACACCATTCACACAGCCGTCTCCGGCGAACGCCAGGGTTATTACGCCGACTTCGGATCCTTGGAATCCCTTGCAAGTACATTGCGGCGCGGGTTCTTCCACGCCGGAACGTATTCCTCATTCCGTGGGCGGGTTCACGGCCGGCCGATCGACATCACGCATCAGCCCGCCAGCGCTCTGCTCGCATACACGTGCACCCACGATCAGATCGGCAACCGAGCGATCGGCGACCGCCCGAGCGCCTATCTGACGCCAGGACAATTGGCAATCAAGGCAGCACTGGTCCTGCTCTCGCCGTACACGCCGATGCTGTTCATGGGCGAAGAATGGGGAGCCACCACTCCGTTCCAGTTCTTCACCTCGCATCCGGAACGGGAACTCGGCGAGGCCACCGCCAAGGGCCGTAAGGCGGAGTTCGCGGCACACGGCTGGAACAGCGACGACATTCCGGATCCGCAAGATCCACAGACATTTCTGCGATCCAAACTGGACTGGGACGAGCGAACCGACGAGACATGTGCTCGCGTCCTGGCGTGCTATCGCGATCTACTTGCCCTGCGCAAGAAGCGAATCGAGATCACCGACCCCTGGCTGGGGCACCTGCACGTCGACTACGACGAGGACGACCAGTGGATCACCCTGCGCCGCGGCGCATTACAGATCGTGTGCAATCTGGGAACGGACGCGGCCTCGGTCCCAGCCGGCGGAACCCCCATCCTCTGGTGGGATCCGCCGACACAGGACGAGACCGCGTCCGCAACAGTCGTGCCTGGGCACTCGTTCGTCGTACTCGAAAGCTGACTACCCGGATTCTGCAGGAGCTAGCGCTTCGCGTTCTACCGTTACACGCGTTACCGCTTCGCGTTCTCTGGTGTACTCCGCAGCATCCGCAATACCAATGCGGCACTGACGAACAGAACCAAAGCGGTTGCACCGGCGGCAACGTGCATACCGTCGACAAACGCCGCCTTCGCGGAATCGGCAAGCACCGAACCGAGTTCACCAGGTAGGTACGTCGCCTCCTGCAGCGCACCGCCGAGGGTGCCCTGCGCAGCGTGCGCCTGATCTGCTTCGAGCATGGACGTGTCGATTCCCTTGCGGAAGATCGCCATCACCACGCTGCCCAGGATCGCCACACCGAGCGCGATACCGAGTTCGTACGCAGTCTCCGACACCGCGGACGCAGCGCCGGCACGCTCGGGTTCCACCGAACTGACCACAAGATCCGACGTCAGGGTCAGTGCGACACCGACACCTGCACCGGCCAGACCGAAGCCGATCACGAACATCAACGGGCCGCTGTCCACCCCGAGGGCGAGCAGCATCGCAGCACCGATACCGGCAACCGCGAGGCCTGCACTGAGCACGTGAGACACCGACCACCGGCGAATCAACCAGGCCGCCGCAACCGCGGTGAATGCGCTGAGCAACATACCCGGGAGCATCAGCAGGCCGGCGTCGAGCGCCGAGTTACCCAGCACCAACTGCAGGTACTGCGAGCCGAAGAACAGGACACCGGCCAGCGCGAAGATCGAGAGCAGGTTGGTGATGACGGCGGTGGAAAACGACGCATTGGCAAACAGTTTCAGATCCAACATCGGATCCTTCAGCATCCGCTGACGACGCACGAACACGTAGCCGGCGGCGAGACCCACAAGGCCGATCACCAGCAACGTGATGCTGACGCCGTGCACCACGGATTCCTTGACCGCGTACACCAACGGCAACATGGTCGCCATCGACAGACCAGCGCTGATGAGGTCGAATCGACCCGGGTTGGGGTCTTTCGACTCCGGGATCAGGATCGGGCCGAGTACTACCAGCGCGATCATGACCGGGATGTTGATCAAGAAGACCGAACCCCACCAGAAGTGCTCGAGCAACCAACCACCGACCAAAGGGCCTGCCGCTGTACCTCCACCGGCCATCGCGCCCCAGACACCGATTGCCTCGGTGCGCTGACGCGGGTTGACGAAGATCGTGCGGATCAGACCGAGGGTGGCCGGCATCAGCGTTGCACCGGAAATACCCTGCAGCACGCGGGCGGCAATGAGCATCTCGGGACTGACAGCAAGAGCGGCGATGATCGAGGCGAGACCGAAGCCGACTGCGCCGATCAGGAGCAGTTTTCGCCTACCGATCCGGTCACCGAGCGTACCCATGGTGATGAGCAGACCGGCGAGCACGAACGAATAGACGTCGATGATCCACAGCAACTGCGTGCTGCTCGGCTCGAGGTCGGCGCTGATGAACGGAAGCGCAAGATCGAGCACCGTGCCGTCGACTGCGATGAGCAACACAGCAAAGGCAAGGACTATCAAGCCCGCCCAGTCACGCTTTGTCGCCCGAACCTCGTCGGGATTGATTGCAGACGTCTGATCTGCCGACACTGACATTGCTCCCCTGCGACTTTCTCTGAGTTCTTTCGAAAAGATTTCACTGAACCGTCCAGCCGGTACAGTAGGTCTACGGTAACAGTGAACCGTCCAAGCGGTAAAGTTATTTCCGGGTAGGGTCACATCACATGGCTGCCGACACTCGCGATCGAATTCTCGACGCACTGGAGAAGCTGCTGCTGGTCAGCGGCGTTGCCCAAGTCACGCTCGAAGGCGTTGCCGCCGAAGCCGGGGTTTCCAAGGGCGGACTTCTCTATCACTTCCCCAGCAAGGAAGCACTCCTCGCGGCGATGGTCCGCAGACTCGGAGAACGCTCGGATCAACAACTCGAAGACGCCGTAGCTGGCGGTACGACGGTCACCGAGTTCTATCTGCAGATCCCCGATGCGAACGAAAGCGAAGAACTCTCACTCTTCCGGTCGATCATCGCGGCACTGAGAACAGTCGACGGACAACACGACGAGATCCAGAAAGCCGTTACCCACGTGATGCGCAGCTGGGACAAAGGCCTTCAGACCGAGATCGCCGATCCCATACAAGCCGAGATCATCCGACTCGTCGGCGACGGTCTGTACTTGGCGGCCATGCTCGGGCTCCCCCAGCCAGATCCCGAATTGCATCGACAGGTGGTCGAGCGACTGCGGCCCTGACCGGGCGCGTCCCTTACGTCAGATAGCGGTACGCCGGGCTTCCCGGCTCGAGCCTCTCGGACTGCATCGGCGCGCGCTCCATTCGCTCGAGCAAGGCCGCCAAACCGTCGGCGGAACCGAGTTCGATACCCACCAACGCGGCACCCGTCTCGCGATTGTTTCGCTTGACGTACTCGAACAGCGCGATGTCGTCGTCCGGCCCGAGCACGTCCGAGAGGAAGCGACGGAGCGCTCCCGGTTCCTGCGGAAAGTCCACCAGGAAGTAGTGCTTGAGCCCGAGGTGAACGAGCGAGCGCTCGAGGATTTCGCCGTAACGGGAGACGTCGTTGTTGCCACCAGAAATCAGGCACACGACGGTCGAACCCGGCTCGAACGTCAAATTCTGAAGTGCCGCAACGGAAAGCGCTCCCGCGGGTTCGGCGATGATGCCCTCGCTCTGATACAGCTCGAGCATCGCCGTGCAGATAGCGCCCTCGTCGATCTGATTGACGACAAACGATCCCGAACCGGACCGTGTCTGAAGTTGACGAGCCACGAGCGGCAACGACGCGTGCGACACCACGGCGGCACCCAGACGTGAGACGACCTCGTAGGGAACATCGCCGATCCTCTTGACCGCTGCCCCGTCAACAAATGGATCGACGTCGGGAAGAGTCACCGGGCCCCCGGCAACGAGAGCGGCCGTCATGGACGCCGCGCCGGACGGCTCGATCCCGACGATCGACGTCTTGGGCGATCGCTCGTGCAGATAGGTGGCTATGCCCGCGATGCAACCGCCGCCGCCGACCGGCACGACGATCGTGTCGAGAGGTGCGTCCAGTTGCGTGAGAATCTCCGCTGCGATGGTTCCTTGCCCCGCAGCGGTGCGCACGTCGTCGAACGGGGGAACCATGGTTGCGCCGGTTTCGGCTACGTCCTCCGCGGCCGCAGCAGCGGCGGCGTCATAGGTCTCACCGATCATGAACAGTTCGACAAACGCTCCACCGTGGGCGCGGATGCGATCACGCTTCTGCTTGGGGGTATTTGCCGGAACGTAGATCCGACCCTTGATCTGCATCGTTCGGCACGCGAAGGCAACACCCTGCGCATGGTTACCGGCACTGGCAGTCACCACGCCGGCCGCGCGCTCGGCCTCGTTGAGCTGAGCGATCAGGTTGTACGCGCCACGAATCTTGTACGAACGAACGCCCTGGAGGTCCTCGCGCTTGAGGTACACGTGCGCGCCGGTCAACGCCGAAAGACGGTCGCTGTACTGCAGGGGTGTCGCCGCAATGACGTGCTGAATTCGCTCGATGGCCGCGTCGATCTCCTGCGCGTCGAGCGCGGGGACGGTGGACTTCGTTACTACGACATCGGGCGAGTTAGACACTCCGCCATTTTCGCACGTCGGGGATCAACCTTCCCACCACCCCGCCCCACATGGTCTGCGAGGCAGGGCGGCGGGTAGGTCAGCCGCGAGGATCCAACTGTGAGGGACGTGGCACGTTCCGCAGGTTCGACTTGGCCATCTGCACAGCCTCGCCGACGCCGCCGTTCATCACCATCTTCGACATCGCCAAAGCGAAGCCCTTCATCTGACCACCGGTGATGGTGGGCGGCAACGACAATGCCAGCGGATCGGTCACCAGATCAACCAAGGCCGGACCGTCGTGATCGAGCGCGGCGCGTAGGCCCGCTTCGATGTCCGCGGGATTCTCGATTCGGCGCGAGAAGATACCGAGCGCAGCAGCAACCGCCGCGTAGTCGACCGCGGGCACGTCGACCCCGAAATCCGGAAGGCCGTCGACCAGCATCTCGAGCTTGACCATTCCGAGCGTCGAGTTGTTGAACACCACGATCTTGACCGGCAACTTGTACATCGCGACGGTGACCAACTCACCGAGCAGCATCGACAATCCACCGTCGCCCGACACCGAGATGACCTGACGCCCCGGACTCGACCATGCCGCACCCATCGCATGTGGGAGCGCATTGGACATGGATCCGTGCAGCGCCGAGGAGATGAAGCGTCTCGATCCGTTCGGATTGAGATAGCGCGCCGTCCACACGTTGCACATCCCGGTGTCGGCGGTGAAGATTGCGTCGTCGGCCGCCAGATCGTCGAGGATCGAGGCCGCATACTCGGGATGAATGGGTGTGCGCTGCTTGACCGGATCCGTGTACGCACCAACCACTTTGGTCATCAGAGTGTTGTGCTTTGCGAGCGTATCCTCCAGGAACCCGCGGTCGGTCTTTCGATCGAGCTGCGGAATCAGTGCGCTCAAGGTGCTCGCGACGTCACCGTGCACCGCCAGGTCCAGGCTGGTTCGACGCCCCAACCGCTCGGCCGCGATGTCGATCTGAGCGGTACGAACGTCATCGGGCAAGAACTGGTCGTAAGGAAAGTCCGTACCGATCAGGAGCAGGAGATCGGCGCCGTGGATACCGTCGTGCGCCGCACCGTAACCGAGCAATCCCGTCATCCCGACGTCGTACGGGTTGTCGTACTGGATCCATTCCTTGCCGCGCAGCGAATGCCCGATGGGAGCCCCGACGGTTTCGGCCAGCGCCAACACCTCGGCGCGTGCGTCTCGCACGCCTGCGCCGGCGAAGATCGCAACCTTACGCGAGCCGTTGATCACATCTGCCAACGCCTTGACGTCACCGGCATCCGGAACGACTGTCGGCCTTCGGGTTTCGACGAGCGTCGGCGGGGTGCCTTCTGCCGGACAATCGGCGATGTCCCCGGGAAGCACGATCACCGAGACGCCGTTTCGAGCCACCGAATGCTGAATCGCCGACTGCACCACGCGAGGTGATTGGACTGCCGTGCTGACGAGTTCGGTGTAACTCGAACATTCGATGAAGATCCGCTCGGGATGCGTTTCCTGAAAGTAGCCCATTCCGATCTGGGCGCTGGGGATGTGTGACGCGATCGCGAGGACCGGGGCGCCCGAACGATGAGCGTCGTACAGGCCGTTGATCAGGTGAAGGTTTCCGGGACCGCAGGATCCGGCACACACCGCGAGTTTTCCGGTGATCTGGGCATCCGCTGCGGCCGCAAACGCAGCTGCTTCCTCATGACGGACGTGTATCCAGTCGATTCCGCCCTTTTCGGAACCACCGGTGCGACGTACCGCATCGACGATGGGATTGAGACTGTCACCGACAATTCCGTAGATCCGACTGACACCCGCCTCAACGAGCTGCTGAACCAATTGATCTGCAACGGTTTTCGGACTCATCAGACCTCCATGACACACTCACGGGAGTCGGGATCGCCGACCCCCGCGAGTGACGATTTGCTTGTGGTTTATGCAGTGCTTCTTGTGGACTGCCGTTTCGTGAGGACTGCAGTGCGTTACTTGGGTTCGAGCACGAACACCGGGATCTCACGATCGGTCTTCGTCTGATAATCGGCGTAGTCGGGGTACGCAGCGACAGCGCGCTCCCACCAGATCGCCTTCTCGTCTCCGGTGACTTCACGAGCAACCAGGTCGAAGACCTGCGTCGCGTCACGCAGCGTGACGTGCGGATCGGCCTTGACGTTGTAGTACCAAACCGGATTCTTCGGAGCGCCACCGAGCGAAGCCACAACGGCATACGAGCCGTCGTGCTCGACGCGCATCAGCGGCGTCTTCCTGACCTTGCCGGACTTTGCCCCGACGGTCGTGAGAACGACGACGGGCATGCCGTTCATGTCGTTTCCCTCGGTGCCACCGGAGTTCTCGATGCGTGCGACCTGATCGGCGGCCCACGACGCTGGACTGGGTTCGTACTCACCTGTGATTGGCATGTGTACCAGTGAACACCCACTCGAGCACCTTGGCCACCGAACCACACCGACCAGGTCCGTCGTCGGCACACTCCCCTGGTTGATCGATTAAGTGAGCTGCCGATCAATAAAGTTCGCTTGCCCGAACTCTCATCTCTGGTTACTCTGAAACCACAGCTTCGAACAGCCGTATCGCTAACCAGGCCGCAGCGAGAACAGACTGCACCGAGAAAGGGACGAGATGACTACCGCAGATATCTCCACTCGCGAATCACGCCCCGCGTCCGACCATTTCGTCGATCTGGCCGGGACTCGGTGGCCGCTGTACAAGATCGAAGCTCTCGCGGTCGGTTTTGTGCTGTTCGTGGTCGCCGGAGCTGTCACCCAGTCGATGCAGGTAGCCGTACTGACTGCCGCAACAGCAGCCGTGGTCACCTGGTGGGCGCGTCGCGTGTACTACTCACGCACCACCTGATCACCCCACTCCCCGATCTCCCGCGAACCACGAAGGGACCTTGCTGCTGATGCAGCAAGGTCCCTTCGTTCGGTTCAGATCCGCTCGATCGGCGGTCAGACCGTCAGACAGCTCGGCCCGAGCAATGCCTTCAGGTCGCCCATCAGCGCCGAGGACGGTTCGACCCGAAGGACGTCGTCGACCTTCCACAAGCTGATCTCGGTTCCGCCGATCAGCCGGACATGGACGTCGGACGTTCCGGGGTGCCTCGTCAGCACCTGCTTGAGAGCACTGAGCTTGTCCTTGGTGCATTGCCGAAGGGGCAGTGAGACCGACAGGGGGCGTGCGACCCCGATCGCCGAAATATCAGGCACCGCAAGGTCGTTGCCGATCAGCGACATCCGATCGTCTCGGATCGAGACGCGAGCCTTGACCAACACGATGGCATCCTCGGCGATGTCCATTCCGTACACCGCGTACGCCTGTGGGAAGAACAGCACCTCGATTCCACCCACGAGATCTTCGAGCTGCACGATGCACCAGGTCAGACCGTTCTTGTTGACCCGGCGGTCCACCGAGGCGATGATGCCGCCGAGAGTTACCTGGGCACCGTCCTGAACGCCGCCTTCGAGTATCGCGGCGATGGACGTGTCGGACTGCTGGCGAAGAATGTGCTCGACGCCGTTGAGCGGGTGACCGGAAACGTATAGCCCCAGCATCTCTCGTTCGAGCGCCAGGCGATGCTTGGAGTCCCACTCTTCGTCAGGAATCTTGACGTCGAACACCGAGGTGATCGACTCGTCCGCCTCGGCACCGCCGAAGAGGTCGAACTGTCCGATCGCCTCTGCCTTCTTGGTGCTCATCACGGAATCGATGGCGTCGGCATGAACCAACATCAGGCCCTTGCGCGGGTGACCCAACGAGTCGAAGGCACCGGCCTTGATGAGAGATTCGGTGACCTTCTTGTTGCATGCCATCGCGTCGATCTTGCCGAGATAGTCGGAGAAATCGGTGAACTTCGATTTCTCGGTGCGCGCCTTGATGATCGAGGCAACGACGTTGGCGCCGACGTTGCGCACCGACCCCATACCGAAACGGATGTCGTCGCCGACCGTCGCGAAGTCGACGCGTGACTCGTTGACGTCCGGTGGGAGAACTGTGATGCCCAACTTGCGGCAGTCTGCGAGGTAGATCGCGGACTTGTCCTTGTCGTCACCGACGGAGGTCAGCAGACCTGCCATGTACTCGGCCGGGTAGTTCGCCTTGAGGTACGCAGTCCAGTACGACACGAGTCCGTAGCCGGCGGAGTGCGACTTGTTGAACGCGTACCCGGCGAAGGGAAGGACCGTGTCCCACAGCGCCTTGATGGCGGCTTCGCTGAAGTTGTTGTCCAACATGCCCTGCCGGAAGCCGGCGTAGGCCTTTTCCAGCTCGGACAGCTTCTTCTTACCCATGGCGCGACGCAGCAAGTCGGCCTGACCCAGGGTGTAACCGGCCACCTTCTGCGCCAGTTGCATGATCTGCTCCTGGTAGATGATCAGGCCGTACGTCTCCGAGAGGATCTCCGCGAGCGGCTCCTCCAACTCGGGGTGAATCGGCTTGACGTCTTCCAAGGCGTTCTTGCGCTTGGCGTACGAGATGTGGGCGTCCACACCCATCGGTCCCGGTCGATATAGCGCCAGTGCGGCGACGATGTCGCCGAATCCGGTGGGCTGCATCAGTTTCAGCAACTCGCGCATACCGCCGCCGTCGAGCTGGAACACACCGAGAGTGTCGCCGCGGGCGAGCAGTTCGTATGTTGCCGCATCGTCCATCGGCAAAGTGTCGAGGTCGAGGTCGATGCCGCGGTTGGCTTTGATGTTCTCGAGCGTGTCGCCGATAACCGTGAGGTTTCGCAGACCGAGGAAGTCCATCTTGAGCAGGCCGATAGCTTCACACGATGGGTAGTCCCAACCGGTGATGATGGCGCCGTCCTGGGCGCGCTTCCACACCGGGATAGCGTCGGTGAGCGGTTCGGACGACATGATGACCGCGCAGGCGTGCACACCGGCGTTACGGATCAGCCCTTCCAGACCCACCGCGGTCTTGTAGATCTTCGCGACGTCCGGGCTGGAGTCGATGAGCGCTCGAACCTCGACTGCCTCCTTGTACCGCTCGTGCTTCGGATCGGTGATACCGGAAACCGAGATGTCCTTGGCCATGATGGGCGGCGGGAGCGCCTTGGTGATCTGATCGGCGATGGCAAAGCCCGGCTTGCCGAACTGGACACGAGCCGAGTCCTTGATGGCAGCCTTGGTCTTGATGGTGCCGAAGGTGATGACCTGGGCGACCTTGTCGTTGCCCCACTTGTCCGTCGCGTAGCGAACCATCTCACCGCGACGGCGATCATCGAAGTCGATATCGATATCGGGCATGGACACACGCTCGGGGTTGAGGAATCGCTCGAACAGCAACCCGTACGGGATGGGGTCGATGTTGGTGATACCCATCGCGTAGGCCACCAACGAACCGGCAGCCGATCCACGGCCGGGCCCGACGCGGATTCCGACGTCCTTGGCGTGGTTGATCAGGTCGCCGACCACCAGGAAGTAGGCCGGGAAGCCCATTTCGTTGATGACGCCGATCTCGTAGTCGGCGCGGGCGAGGTACTCCTGCGGAGGTCCGCTCGGGAAGCGGCGATCGAGTCCGCGCATCACCTCGGCGCGCAGGAAGGTCTGCTGCGTGTGACCCTCCGGGACCGGGAAGATCGGCATGCGGTCGTGGAACGCCCACACGTCCTCGTACGACTGCACACGCTCGCCGATGGCCACGGTGTTGTCGCACGCCCCCGGTACTTCGTTGTCCCAGATGGCGCGCATCTCGGCAGCGGACTTGAGGTAGTAGCCGTCGCCGTCGAACTTGAAGCGCGTGGGGTCGGACAGCGTCTTGCCGGTCTGGATACAGAGCAGCGCCTCGTGGTTCTCGGCGGCGTCCTTGGTGACGTAGTGGCAGTCGTTGGTGGCAAGCGGCGGGATACCGAGTTGCTTGCCGATGTCGAGCAGACCCTCGCGCACCCGGCGCTCGATCGAGAGACCGTGATCCATCAGTTCGAGGAAGAAGTTGTCCGGTCCCCAGATCTCCTGCCACTTCGCGGCAGCTTCGAGAGCCTCGCGATCGTGGCCGAGACGAAGGCGCGTCTGGATCTCACCGGACGGGCAGCCCGTGGTGGCGATGATGCCCTCGGCGTGCGCCGCGATGAGTTCCTCGTCCATGCGAGGCCACTTGCCGAGCTGTCCCTCGATTGACGCGAGAGAAGACAGCTTGAAGAGGTTTCGGAGCCCCGTGGCGTTCTCGGCCACCATCGTCATGTGCGTGTACGCACCGCTACCGGAGACGTCGTCGGACTTCTGGCTGCGATCTCCCCAGAGAACTCGTTTGGTGTTGAAGCGAGACTCGGGTGCGATGTACGCCTCGATGCCGATGATCGGCTTGATGCCGGCACTCTTGGCCTCGTTGTAGAACTGGCTGGCGCCGTACATGTTTCCGTGGTCGGTCATGCCGACAGCGGTCATTTCGAGACGAGCGGCCTCCTCGAACATGGCGCCGACCTTGGCCGCACCGTCGAGCATCGAGTACTCGGTGTGATTGTGAAGATGTACGAACGAGTCAGCCACGTGCGCCTCTCTGAAGGTCTGGGAGCGAGATCGAGTGTATGCCGCGTTGCCGACACGATCGGCGACCGCCATCGTGGAGTCGCAGCGTGCCGCCTCCGATCACGTGACCGGAACCTCAGGTTCGACGCTCGACCTCATCGAACGCCGCGAACGTCGACTGGCGACGAAGGTATCTGTCGTGAAGATCACCAGCGCAGCCCAGATCAGAACGAAGCCGATCCAGCGTGAGGCCGGCATGTCCTCGTGCATGACGGCCACACCCCACGCCATCTGCAGCGCCGGGGTGAGGTACTGCAGCATGCCCATCGTCGCCAACGGAACTCGCTGAGCGGCGACGCCGAACAGGAGCAGTGGCAGTGCGGTGACCGGGCCGGCGGCAAGCAGCATCAAGCTGTGTCCGGCGCCGCTGCTGATGAATGCACCGGCCCCGGTCAGGCCGAGAAACACGAGGTAGCCGACCGCGAAGGGTGCGGCGACGACTCCCTCGGCAGTCAAACTGGTTCGGGGGTCGAGCGGAACCACCTTCTTGACCAGCCCGTAGGTAGCAAACGAACCGGCGAGCAGCAAAGCGACGATCGGCGGTTTTCCGAAGTCGACCGTGATCACGACAACTGCCGTTGCAGCGAGGACGAGGGCGGCGATCTGAGCGCGGCGCAATCGTTCGCGGAAGATCACGACGCCGAGCAGCACGGTGACCAGCGGGTTGATGAAGTACCCGAGGGCCGCCTCCACGACGCGGCCTGACACCACGGCATAGATGTACGTCCCCCAGTTCACCGCGATCGCCGCTGATGCCGCGGTCACCAGCAGCCAGGTGCGTGCGCTGATTCCGCGAAGCGATCCGAGGCGGCCGGCAAAGGCCAACACGATCAGCATCAACAGAAGGGTCCACACCACTCGGTGCGCAAGGATCTCGACCGGATCGGCGAAGTCGAGTAGTCCGAAGAATGCCGGGAACGTTCCCCACAACAGGAACGCCGCCACACCGTAGAAGATCCCCGAGGACGAACCGGACCTAGCGCGTTCGTCCTTGTTCACGGAACCGGAGTTCGCGGAACCGGAGTTCACGGGACCGGGCCGTCGTCGGGGCCGGGAGCAACGACGTCCACGTACTCCGGCAGCAAGGGACGGACGGCCGCCAACCACGGCGAGGCGTCGGACGGCAACGCTTCCACTGCACGGACATTCGACTCACGTGTAATCGCGTCCAGTCCTTCGGGAGTAGCTCGCACCAGCACGCCCACCGCGCAGGTGCACCCGGCGGACAATTGCTTCGCCGACGCGAGCGCCACCTGTTGCTGACGATCGGTGTCGCCGCCGAGCGAGATCAGTCGCGTGGCTGCAACACCGGGCGATCTGCGCACTGCTTCGTCGTTGTCGGGAACGGGCACGGACATGAGCGGCGTCTGGACGCGCTCGATCGGAACTCGGAACATGACCCTGGACACGCGAACGCCCGAGACCTCAGCGCCCGGCACCTGAACACTGCTGGTCGACGTGATGACCTCGTCGACGGTGAGTGCCTTCGTGAACGAGACCAACGCCCACACCGGCCCATCGACCGACGCGACAGAATCTCGCGCTCGGTCGAGGTAGTCCGGCACAGCTTCCCCACTGTCCGGACCGAGAGTGTCCGTCGTGATCGGCGGGGTCAGCACGGGATTCGCGAACCCCACGCCCACCACCGCCGCCACACCGACCACCACCGCGACGACGGCCAGCGCGGGGGTAAGCCCGCGCGGTGTCATGAGGACCGGAGAACTTCGAGTGCGTGTTCGAGGTCCTTCGGGTACTTGCTCTTGATCTCGACCCAGCGACCGTCCGCCGGGTGGGCGAAGCCGAGCGAGACTGCGTGCAGCCACTGGCGTTCGAGACCGAGCCTCTCGGCAAGTCGGGGGTCCGCGCCGTAGGTCAGGTCGCCGCAGCACGGATGGCGCAACGCCGAGAAGTGGACACGGATCTGGTGCGTGCGACCGGTTTCGAGGTGCACGTCCAGCAGACTCGCTGCCTGGAACGCCTCGATGGTGTCGTAGTGCGTGACGCTGGGCTTGCCATCGGCCGTGACCGTGAACCGCCAGTCGTTCCCGTGGTGGCGTCCGATGGGGGCGTCGATGGTTCCGCTGCTCGGGTCGGGGTGTCCCTGCACGAGAGCGTGGTAGCGCTTGTCGATGGTCCGCTGCTTGAAAGCGCGCTTGAGCAACGTGTATGCGCGCTCGGAGGTGGCAACCACCATGACACCCGACGTTCCGACGTCCAGACGGTGGACGATGCCCTGACGCTCGTGGGCACCGGACGTCGAGATACGGAAACCGGCCGCGGCAAGTCCGCCGATGACGGTCGGTCCCGTCCACCCGACGCTGGCGTGCGCGGCAACTCCGACGGGCTTGTCGACTGCAACGACGTCGTCGTCGGCGTAGAGGATCTCCATCCCCTCGACCGGTGTCGCCTCGATGGTCAGGGGCCGCGGCGGTTCGGGCAGGACAACCTCGAGCCACGATCCTGCGGTCAGACGATCGGACTTGCCGACGGCCACACCGTCGACGAGTACCGAGCCTTCTTCCGCGAGTGTCGCGACCACGGTGCGCGAGAGTCCGAGCAGGCGCGCGAGGCCGGCATCGACCCGCATGGCGTCGAGGCCGTCGGGCACGGGCATCGAACGGGATTCCCTCACTTGGTTTCTCCCTCGGCTGCGGCCTTCGATTCGGTGAGCTTCTTGTCGTCCGCCTTGTGATCACGCAGGCGTTCACCGTTGGGTTCGAAGCCGAAAAGAGTCAGTACGACGAGCAGGATCGCGCCACAGACGATCGCGGAATCCGCGATGTTGAACACGGGCCACCAACCGACGGAAACGAAGTCCACCACATGTCCGCGCATGATTCCGGGAGAGCGGAAGAATCGGTCGACGAGGTTACCCAGCGCGCCGCCGAGAACGAGGCCGAGACCGAGCGCCCACCACGGTGATCGGAGCGTGCGACCGATCTTGATCACACCGATGACGACACCGATGGCGACGAGGGTGAGGATCCACGTCATCGACGTCGCCATCGAGAACGCTGCACCGGGATTGCGCACCATCGTGAATGTGACCACGTCACCGATGATTTCGATCGGCTGCCCCGGCTTGACCGCGGCGACGGCCCACACCTTCGTGAGAATGTCCGAGAGCAGGATGACGGCGGCGATGGCAATGAGCATGGTCAGCCGGCGGGGCTTTGCGACCGGCGCAACCGCCAGGTCACCGTCTTCCGATTTCACGGCTTCCGGTTTCACGGTTTCGGGCTCGTCGGCCTTCGAGATTTCGGTAATCGGCTGATCCTCCGCGTTGACATCTCGGTCTGGGTGGTCTGTACTCACGCAACCATCATCCCTCATGTTCACCGCACCGGGTCACGCACTCTGCAACTGCGGCTAGCCTGGAGCGCGTGCCACTGCTGTCCACGACCGGCCGACGAGTTCCGTTCGCCCTCGCTGCCCTCGCTCTCACCACCGTTCTCACCGCTTGCGGCGACTCGGATCAACCTCCCACCACACCTACCTCGTCGCCGAGCGAAGTCACTGTTCCGGTGACCGCCGCCACCGTCGAGGTACTCGATGCGGGAAGCGAACCGCGCGAGGTATTGCGCATGAACTTGCCTGTCGGCACCACGCAGACGGCGACGCTCGTCACCCAGGCGGTCGTGAGTCAGCAGATCGATCAACAGCCGGCACAAGATTTCTCTTCGCCGGAGATCACGATCCCGCTCTCGGCAAACGTGACCGCTGACGATCCCACCGCTGTCGTGGATCTGACGCTGTCGTCGATGACCTCGCCGGACGCAACGCTGCAGGCAGCGCTGAGCGGGGCCGACGGATCTGCGGCCGGATTGTCGGTCACGGATTCGGGCGCCATCACCGCCCTACGGTTGAAGCCGTCCGCCAACTCGGCCAATGCTGCCCGCGCTGCAATCGAACAGGCGCTCGGCCAAGCGGTCTACCGGACCGTTGCACTCCCCGACGCTCCGGTCGGTGTCGGCGCAGGTTGGGTGGTTCGACAACAAGTCAGCAGTGAAATCCTGCTCGATCAGACAACCACCGTCACGCTCACCGCGCGGGAGGGCAATCGGCTTTCGCTCGCGGTGGACGTATCGCAGACCCCGCAGAGCCCGGTCTGGAACCTGGCCGGTGACGCCGGAACGCTGAACATCGATCAGTACGTCATGGCCGGCTCCGGAAACCTCACCGTCGACCTCTCACTCCCCTTGCCGATCGACGGACAGATGACCGTCGGCGGCGACCAGGCGTACGGCGATCCGGACAGCTCCTCGGTGATCCGGCAGACCATCTCCAACAGCATTCGGTGGGAATCGTGACACGCCGGTCGCTCGCACTGGGCCTGACAGCAACGGCGGCACTGTTCGTCGTCACCGGTTGCGGCTCGGACGACTCTCCTAGTGCTGACACAACTACGCAGGTTTCCGCCCCACAGGTCGGCTTGGCGCCGTTCACAGCTGCTCCGGCCGCACCGCTGAGCGGGGCACCGCTCGACCGTGATGCGCTGCAGCGAGCCGCGCTCACCCTCTCCGAACTACCTGCGGACTTCGACATAGTTCCCGACCCGGTCGACGACCTCGGCCTCGCACCGGCGCCGGAGAGTTCGGAGGCGGACAAGTCGAGCACCGACCCCGCCGTCTGCGCTCAGGTTCTGGCACCGATAGCCACCCAGGCCGCCGGATCCGTCGCCGACCTCTCCGACATGTTCACCGGCCCCGATTTCACGAGCATCGATCAGGACTCTGCTTCGTACGCCGACGGCGCAGCGGCAGCAGCAGCTTTCGAGAAACTTCAGACCACGCTGGCCGGGTGCGCGGAATATTCGGGAACCGATGCCGACGGAACGACAATCACCTATCGCGTCGGCGGAGCGTCGGACCCGAACGTCGGCGACGCGTCTTTCGCTTTCCGAATCATCACGGAGAGTGGCGGTTTCACCTTGGTCGCCGATGCGATCGTGGCCGCAGTCGGGACCACGTTGACCCAGGTGTCCGCAACTGCGCCGAGTCCGATCGCCCCCGATGTTCTGCACTCGATGGCGTCGGCCGCCGCAGATCGCCTGCGCGCACAAACGCCCTGACAACGAGCGGATTAGTCCCGTCTCGGCCTTACGCGAATGATTCGGGACCACAGACCCTTTGACAACTGCCCGTCCACACTGAACGGTGAGAGTAGGTACGAAACAGACCAACGCGACACACTGATGTGAGGAGCCAGAGTTCATGCCGGAACCCAGAAGGTCAGATCACACCGATTACGTAGCCGTCAATCCGATCTTCTCGAGGCCCGGCGAGGATTCGGTTGCATCGAAGTACACACTCGAACCCGACGGCATGCTTCCCGAGACCGCCTATCAGATCGTCCACGACGAAACGATGCTCGACGGCAATGCGCGGCTCAATCTCGCGACGTTTGTCAGCACGTGGATGGACGACCACGCCACCAAGCTGTATACCGAGTCGTTCGACAAGAACATGATCGACAAGGACGAGTATCCACAGACCGCCGCGATCGAAACCTATTGCTGGCGCATCCTTGCCGACCTCTGGCACTCGCCCTCCCCCAAGGACGCAATCGGTACCTCGACGATCGGTTCGTCCGAGGCGTGCATGCTCGGTGGCCTGGCGATGAAACGACGCTGGCAGCACGCACGAAAAGCCGCGGGGAAGTCCACCGAAAAACCAAATCTCATCATGAGTTCCGCCGTCCAGGTGTGCTGGGAGAAATTCTGCAACTACTGGGACGTCGAGGCGCGCTACGTGCCGATCAGCGAGGAACACCGGACCCTCGACGGTCACGATCTGGACAAGTACGTCGACGAGAACACGATCGGCGTAATCGCGATCATGGGTGTCACGTACACCGGGATGTACGAGCCGGTCCTGGAAATCTCGAAGGCACTCGACGCGATCCAGGAAAAGACGGGACTCGACGTTCCCATCCACGTCGACGGCGCTTCCGGCGCAATGATCGCGCCGTTCCTACAGCCGGAACTCGAATGGGATTTCCGGCTCCCGCGCGTGCACTCCATCAACACCTCGGCGCACAAGTACGGACTCGTCTATCCCGGCCTCGGCTGGGTGGTCTGGCGGTCGCAGGATCTACTTCCCGACGACCTCGTGTTCAAGGTGAGCTACCTCGGCGGCAGTATGCCGACCTTCGCGCTGAACTTCTCGCGGCCCGGCGCTCAGGTGATCCTGCAGTTCTACTTGTTCCTGCGTCTCGGCCACGACGGCTATCGCGCGATCCAGCAGTCCTCACAGGACGTGGCGAAATTCCTCGCCGAAGGAATCGGGAAGCTCGACGCCTTCGAATTGTGGAACGACGGTTCCGACATCCCGGTCTTCGCGTGGCGCCTCGCCGAGGGCCACACGTCCAACTGGACGCTGTACGACCTGTCGGACCGACTGCGGGGCAAGGGCTGGTTGGTGCCGGCCTATCCCATGCCGGACGATCTCTCGGATCTGACAGTGCAGCGCATCGTGGTTCGTAACGGACTGAGCATGGACCTGGCAGCCAATCTGCTGCGCATCATCGAAGAGGAAACCGCGTTCCTCGACGAACTCGACAGCCCGATGCCGCGGCCACGCGTCACCGAGGGATTCCATCACTGACGACGATCACTGCATGAAGAGCGGCCGCCGACTCCCTTTCGGGGGTCGACGGCCACTCTGGTGTTTCAGGTGTTGCGCAGAGATCAAGCAGCGCAAGCAGGCGAGGTGAGACCTGCAACGCCGACGATCTGGCAAGCGGTGGTCTTCGAGAGCTTCCAGACGCCGTCCTCGTAGACGAACGAAGCCTGCAGACCCTGCTGCAGCGGCTGGCCGTTGACGACGATGTTCAGCGAAGCTGCGGCCGTCTCGCTACCCGTGTCGGTGACCGGGTCGAGGATCTCGACCTGCGCGCCGGCAGCCTTGGCGGCAGCGGCGACCTGGTTGATCAGCTCGGGATCCTGCTCGGCGCCCTGGACGAGGTTGACCTTGTCTGCGGCCGGAACGGTCTCGTCGAGTGCCTGGGCGACCTTGCCGTTGAGCTCAGCAGACGTCGGGAGCTCGGGAGCTGCAACGTCCGTGGTGCTGGTGGTGGCCGTCGCACTCTTGGACGTCGTGGTGGGTGAGTCGGTCTTGTCATCCGAGCCACAAGCGGTCATCGTCAGGGCTGCTGCGATCGCCACGGCTGCAACGGTCATCTTCTGAAGCTTCAACTTCTCAGTCCTATCCATTCGGGTGTTCACATTCGAGCGTCAGTCGAACATCGTGCTTGCTCGAGGATCGTCGACAACATTACCCAACGGTAAGCGGAAAAAGTCTAAGGACATCCTCAGAGAAGGCTGTCGACCGCATCTGCTACCTCGAGCACCTCATCCGATTCGGCGAAGGTTTTGGCTATTCCCGTTCCGCTGGAACGGGTTTCGAAGCGAACTGTCACCACTCCGTGCCCGGCGCCTTGCACCCAACCGTGTCCGTATTCTGGATGCTTCACGTCCAAACCAGGGTGCCAGTAGCGCTGAGGGACGCGTGCGGCCACCGGAACGTCGAGTTCGGCCTCATCGAGGGCGCCCGTGAGAGTCTCGACCGGATAGCCGGGAACATCCTGATCCAACTCGGGAAAAAGTGATCCTTGCCGAACGGTGGACAAACCGGCGAATCCCACACCGACGAGGCGAATCGGCCCCAATTCCTGCGGGTCGATGACCTGTTTCTGCGCAGTCGCGACAAGGATTTGGCGGTCGATGGTGGCAAACGGCAACGTCACGGATCGCGTCAGAATGCTCATATCGGACTTCTTGAGCTTCAGTACGACGGTGCGAGCTGCTCTTCCGTCCTTCTCCAGCCTGGAAAATGCTGCGCGACCACTACTTTCGACGGCCGCGCGCAATTGTGCCATCGTGACGATGTCTGCGGCGAACGTGGATTCCGCGCTGATCTGCTTGGATTCGGCACGCTCGGCGACCGGCCGATCGTCGATCCCCTGCGCGAGCCGATGCAACCCCGGTCCGACAGTGGTTCCGAGTATCGACGCCACCTCCGCTATGGGAGTGCGGGCAAACCCTCCGATGGTTTCGATTCCGAGACGCTTGAGCTTTTCCTCGGCAACAGGACCGATCCCCCACAGCTTTCGCACCGGAAGAGGATCGAGCAACTCGTGCTGCATCCCGGGAGGAATCACTGCGACGCCGTCGGGCTTTGCCAGTCCCGACGCGATCTTGGCGACCTGCTTACCTGCGCCGGCACCGATCGAGGCGACCAACCCGGTCTCGGCTTTGATCAACGCCCGCAGGTCCTCGCAAAACGCGCGGACCTCGTCGGCGCCGACTCCGGCCAATTCCACTGGTTCGCCGAAGGCCTCGTCCACCGACAATTGCTCGAGGATCGGCATACGAAGGCGCAACGCGTCGAAGGTGCGTTTACTCAGAACCGAATACAACGACATCCGCGGTGGCAATACCACCGCTCCGCCACCGACCATCCGGCGTGCTTGGTGCATCGGCATCGCCGAACGCGCACCGAAAACTCTCGCTTCGTAACTTGCCCCGGCCACCACTCCGCGCCCGCCCAAGCCGCCGACCAGCACCGGCCGACCTCGCAGCGTGGGACGAGTCAACTGCTCGGCGGAAGCGAAAAACGCATCCATGTCGAGATGCAGCACCCACCTGCGACTTCGTGTGGGATCACCTTGATTCATCGGGCGTTACGGTTCTCTCAAAAGTAGGTGCAGAATTTACGTCCGCGCCTTCTTCTTGGGCGACTTCTTCTTCGGCAGGGGTAGTACGTCGGCAGTCCGTTGAATGAAGGCGTGCAGGTGATCGAGGTCCTGCAACCGGTCCTCCGTCACCCGGTAGTAATCCTTCGCTCCCGGGTACGGCGGCGCCAGATCCGCCTCTGATCCGAACTCCGCACTGACCTCGGTGGGTTTGACGAACAGAACGTCTCCGCAGATCAAGCCCACGACCTTCTCGTCGCAATACAATCCGTACTCGCCGAACATCGCCCTTGCCCGCACGTCGAGCGGTTCCAACTGCTCGAGAATGCGCGCCACGGTTTCCTTGCTCGTACTCATGAGAGCAAACTACTCCGGCACCCCGACATACAGACATTCATCGGGGAGCCGGAGTAGTTACGGCGGTATTAAACCTTCGTGATCGCGGCGCGGATACCGTCACCGAGATCGACGGCGTCGTCTCCCGCTTCACCCACCGAGAACGAGGTGGCCAGAACCTCACCGGCGATCAATTCGCGATGACGCTCCGCCCACTCCTTGCAGTCCTGCGGAACCTCGAGTACGACGTTGATCCGGTCCGAGACGTCCAAACCGGCGGCACGACGCGCATCCTGCAACTGACGGATACGGTCCTTCGCCCAGCCCTCGGCTTCGAGTTCCTCCGTCACGACGGAATCGAGTACGACGAGTCCCGCACCGTCTGGCAATGCCGCCGTCGAATCAGGCTCGGCTGCAACCAGTTTCTGCGTGTACTCCTCGGGCAGCAGTTCGATGCCCGCCGCAACTACGACGCCGTCCGCGTTCTCGGTCCAGTCGCCCGCCTTGACCGCCTTGATGACAGTCTGAACGGACTTGCCCAGACGCGGTCCTGCAGCACGCGCGTTGACCGCGATCTCGAAGCGCCCGTGCACGTCGACGTCATCGGTCAGATCGACCTTCTTGACGTTGACCTCGTCGGCAATCAGTCCGAGGAACGGACGCAGACGCTCGGCATCCGGCGCCGCAACCGTGACCTCGGGCAGCGGAAGACGAACTCGCAGATTCTGCGCCTTGCGCAGGCTCAGCACCGTGGAGCACACGGTCCGGACGTCGTCCATCGCCGCTACCAGCTCGGGGTTCGCGGGGAGCTCCGACGCCTCCGGCCAATCAGCCAGGTGAACCGAGCGCTCCCCGGTCAACCCGCGCCAGATCACCTCGGACACCAGCGGCAACAGCGGCGCAGCGAGACGCGTCACGACCTCGAGCACTGTGTGCAGGGTGTCGATCGCGTCGCGATCCTCGTCCCAGAACCGCGAACGAGACCGTCGCACATACCAGTTGGTGAGCGCATCACAGAACAACCGAAGCTCGTCGCACGCGCCGGCGATGTCGTTGACCTCGAGGGCCTCGGTGATCACGTCGCGGGTGGTAGCGAGCTTGGCCAGGATGTACTGATCGAGGATGTTCTCCGAATCGGTACGCCACACACCGGATTCCGGCGCGTACAACTGCAGGAAGCTCCAGGCGTTCCACAGCGGGAGCAACGCCTGACGTACGCCTTCGCGGATGCCCTGCTCGGTCACGATGAGGTTTCCGCCGCGCAAGATCGGCGAAGACATCAGGAACCAGCGCATGGCATCGCTGCCGTCGCGGTTGAACACCTCCTTCACGTCCGGGTAGTTGCCCTTGGACTTGCTCATCTTCAGTCCGTCGTCACCGAGCACGATGCCGTGCGCAGCAACGGTTTTGAACGCCGGACGATCGAAGAGTGCGGTTGCCAGCACGTGCAGCGTGTAGAACCAGCCGCGAGTCTGCCCGTTGTACTCGACGATGAAATCGCCCGGGAAATGGCCCTCGAACCATTCACGGTTCTCGAATGGGTAGTGCACCTGCGCGTACGGCATCGAACCGGATTCGAACCAGCAGTCGAGCACCTCGGGAACGCGGCGCATCATCGACTTCCCGGTCGGGTCGTCGGGGTTCGGGCGGACCAGGTCGTCGATCATCGGGCGATGCAGATCGGTCGGCCGCACGCCGAAGTCTGCCTCCAACTGATCGAGCGATCCGTACACGTCCGTACGCGGGTACTGCGGATCGTCCGACACCCACACCGGGATCGGGCTGCCCCAGTAACGGTTTCGGCTGATGTTCCAGTCTCGTGCACCTTCGAGCCACTTGCCGAACTGACCGTCACGGATGTGCTCGGGCACCCACGTGATGTCCTTGTTCAGCTCGACCATGCGATCTCGGAACTTGGTGACCGCGACGAACCACGAGGGAACCGCCATGTAGATCAGCGGCTGCCCACTGCGCCAACTGTGTGGGTACGAGTGCTCGATCGTCTCGTGCCGCAGCAGCTTTCCGGCAGCCTTGAGGTCCTTGATGATGACAGGGTTGGCGTCGAACACCATCAGACCCTCGTACGGCGGAACCATCGAGGTGAACTTTCCACCCGGATCGAGCGGCTGTACGACCTCGATACCGTTGGCCGTGGCCACGTCCATATCCTCTTCACCGAAAGCCGGTGCGAGGTGGACGATTCCGGTTCCGGAGTCGGTTGTCACGTAGTCCGCCGAGAGCACGACGTGCGCATTCGGATGTCCGAGGAAGAAGTCGAACGGCGGAGTGTACGACAGTCCGACCAGCTCGGCGCCCTTGTGACGGGAAACGACCTCGGGGTCCTCCCCCAGCTCACGTGCGTAATGAGCTACCCGTGCTTCTGCGAGCACGTACCGCTTTCCGTCCTCGCCGAGCACCTGGACGTAGTCGACCTCGGGATGAACCGCAGTGGCCAAGTTGGACGGCAGTGTCCACGGAGTCGTGGTCCAGATGATCGCGTTTGCGCCGTCGAGGGGTGAACCCGGAGCGACCAGCGGCATGTCGACCGTGACTGCAGGATCCTGACGCATCTTGTACGCATCGTCGAGGCGAGTCTCCTGATTGGACAGTGGAGTCTGCTCGTACCAGCTGTAGGGCAGCACACGGAAGCCCTGATAGATCAGGCCCTTGTCGTGCAGCTCCTTGAAGGCCCACATGACGGACTCCATGAAGTCGACGTCCAGGGTCTTGTAGTCGTTGTCGAAATCGACCCAGCGCGCCTGGCGGGTGACGTAGTCACGCCACTCGTCGGTGTACTTGAGCACCGAGGCCTTGCAGTACTCGTTGAACTTGGCCAGACCCATGACTTCGATCTCGGCCTTGTCCTTGATGCCGAGCTGCTTCTCCGCTTCGAGCTCTGCCGGAAGGCCGTGGCAATCCCAGCCGAAGCGTCGTTCGACCTTGCGTCCACGCATTGTCTGGAAGCGCGGCACCAGGTCCTTGACGTACCCCGTCAGCAAGTGGCCGTAGTGCGGCAAACCGTTTGCGAATGGCGGTCCGTCGTAGAAAACGAACTCTTCGTTACCGTCCCGATTGGAAACCGACGCACGGAAGGTGTCGTCGTCGTCCCACTGTTTCAGGACTTTCTGTTCCAGTTCGGGGAACTTGACTCCGGTGTCGGCGGGGACACCGTAGTCGACTTTGGGATACCCGTTACTCGCCATGGCGATCTCCTCGTGCCAGTCGGACTCGGCACGGGGACGACGTGACGCTTGTGCGCCGACACCGCGGTACCACCCCGTTTGCACCCCGCAGATCCGTGCTTTCACACCGGATCTCGAGCTGCCACTCGATCGAGCTGTGACGGGCTCACCCGTTCGGTTCTACTGGGTCCTCGACACGTACGAAAGCGTCGACAACCGTTCTTCCGAAAGCTCCCCGGTGATTGCCGGATCACAGCCTGGTATTCGTGTTGGACAGTCTAATACTCGTCCTGGACCTTGTCGGAACTCGCCCTAGGTCTTGTCGGGGGCACCCGGCGACCCGCCGTGGTTTCCCTGATTGTCGTCGTTGGCAGTAGCTGCATCATCGGTCGAGGAATCCGAGGAACTCTCGACTCGACCGTAAGGCGACGACACGCCGCTGCCCGACATCGGGTCATCCAACGAAGGAACCGCCTTCCTGCTGGTCAGCGCACTGACCAGCAGGAGGACGGCACCTGCTACACAAATCGCGATACATGCCCACGCCCAGATCAGCGACCCTGTGGTCAGGGCAACGATCAGGAGAGCGAAGCCAACTCCCGCGAGAACCAACGTCACGACCAGCACGTATCAACCTTTGTCCGGTCCGATAGCTGAGCCGACGAGGCGCTCTCGGTCAGCTGTTTCCCTTGGCGAAGGACGGGCTGTAGGAATCCTGTCCACCGTCGACCGGAACGGCCGAGCCACGCTGTTCGAGCTCTTCGAGCTGCGATTCCAGGTAGGACTTCAGGCGCACCCGGTACTCACGTTCGAACGTCTTGAGCTGCTCGATACGGCCCTCGAGGACCGAACGCTGCTGGTTGATGGTCGCCATGATTTCGGTGTGCTTCTTCTCGGCGTCTGCCTTGAGAGCGTCTGCCTTCTCCTGAGCCTGGCGAAGCTGGGTCTCGGAGCGAGTCTGAGCGTCGGTCAGCATTGCCTCCGACTTGTTGCGCGCATCCGCGATCATGCCGTCGGCCTTGCTGCGAGCCTCGCTCATGAGCTGCTCGGAGTTGGTGCGAGCACTGCCGAGCAGCTGCTCGGATTCGGTCTTGGCATCGTTGGTGAGGCGATCCGCCATCTCCTGAGCCAGTCCGAGGACCTTCGCGGCCTGCATGTGGGTGTCGCCACTCTGCGGCGCTGCAACGGCAGCGGCGGCGGGAACCGGAGCTGCAACGGGTGCAGGCTTGGGCGGTTCGACAACCCGAGCGGGCTCCGGCTTGGGCTGCGCTGCGACGGGTGCTGCCTGCTGAGCAGGTGCCGGCGACTTCTTGGCAGCCGCGAGCTCCTGATCCAGCTCACCTACGCGCTGGCGCAGGTCCGCATTCTCTTCGATGAGCTGCGACAGCGCCTGCTCGACGAGGTCGAGGAATGCGTCGACCTCGTCCTCGTTGTAGCCACGCTTGCCGATAGGCGGCTTGCTGAACGCAACGTTGTGCACGTCAGCTGGAGTCAGTTGCGGCATGGAAGGATCCCTTCACGCGTCATTTGGCGGTCTAGCAAGCATTCAGTTGCAACACAGTCTACGTAGTGGCGAACCACCGGATGAGTTATGGCTTCCATTCTGGCATACCACTCACTCGGACTGCGCTCAGCGAACAACCGACATCAGGATGATGACGATGAAAAGCAAGACCATGATGGATAGATCCAAGCGAACTCCACCGAGGTTGATCGGGGGGATCAACCTGCGGAGCAGTTTCACCGGAGGATCGGTGATCGTAAAAATGGTTTCGAGAATGACTGCGACCAATCCGGTCGGTCGCCAATCTCTGGCAAACGAACGAACGAACTCGACGATCACTCTGCCGATCAGCAACAGCCAGAAGACAACCAGCACCAGATAGATCACAGAGAGAAGCGCGTCCACACCCTCACTCTGCCTGACTTCTGCGGTGTGTCCAAAACAGACACACCGCAGCAATTCCGGAACCGGCCCGCATCGAGTCCGTCTTGTAACGGCCGGCGATGGGTCCGAATGCGGCGTCCACCGAGACGGGCCGCCGTTCGAATGTGCTCACGTCACCCCTGCTCAGGGGCCGGACTGCGGTCGAGACCATCATTTCTGGCTGTAGAAACCCGTCTCCGCGATACGACGGCGTTCCTCGGCGGAAACGTCGATGTCAGCCGGTGAGAGAAGAAACACTTTGGTGGCTACCTTGTCGAAAGAACCACGCAATGCGAACGCCAGGCCGGCCGCGAAATCGACCAGACGCTTCGCGTCGGCGTTGCTCATGTCGACCAGATCCATGATGACGGGAGTGCCGTCGCGGAACCGCTCACCGATGGTGCGGGCCTCTGCGTAGCTCTGCGGACGCAGTGTCGTGATCTTGGCGAGCGGGCCGCCGTCATCGACAACAGGCGCACGTCGCGCTTCGGGACGCTCTGCACGGGCGTCGACCGCGAGGTTTCCACGGCTTGTCGGACGCGGCGCCATCGCCGGGCGGCTACTGCGGCTGGGAACGGTGTCGACGCGGGGCCGGGAATCGTAGCGATCGAACTCCGCGTCCTCTTCGTCACGACGACTGGGCGCGTAGCTCGCCTTCGAGAAGGCAGGTTCGACGAACTCGCGGTCGTCGCGCTCGGCATAGCCGTCGTGACTACGACGGGGTGCGCGGCGAGCCTGATCGGGCTCCTCCACGTATTCGTCCTCGTAGTCATCGAGGGGAACCATGCCGAAGTAAGCCTTGAACTTATGCAGGTTGCTCATTGATCGACCTTCCTTGGCGCGGCGGAATCAATCCGACTGCGACCGGTCGCAGCGGTGTGGACGGGTTGGGCGATCACCTGAGCGATCACCTCGAGATTACTGGTCGTGAGCCGAGCAGTGCGGTTCCGACACGCACGCACGTTGATCCGTGGCGCACTGCGGCCTCCAGATCACCGGTCATGCCAGCCGAGAGTTCGGTTGCCCGAGGATGCGATTCGAGAATCAAAAGATGTGCCCTGCGGAGGATTTCGAACTGCTCGTCCGGATCTGATCCAAGTGGCGGGACGGCCATCAGTCCCGCAAATTCGAGACCTTCGGCTGATTCGATCCGCTCGGCGAGAGGAGTTAGCTCTCCCGTGGGAACTCCGCCACGCGCAGGGTCTCCGTCGAGACTTACCTGGATGAGCACCCGCAGCGGCGCTTTACGCTCCCCGTCGGACAAAGCTCCGAGCGCCGCCCGATCGAGTGCATCGGCCAGTCGTGCACTGTCCACCGAGTGAATTGCGTAGGCCCACTTCGCTACCGAACGCGCTTTGTTGCGCTGCAACTGCCCGATCATGTGCCAACGAACCGGATCGTCGATCGCGCCGCTCTGTGCAGCGCCGTCGAAGTCCGCGACCTTCTCCACTGCTTCCTGCTCACGAGACTCACCGAATTCACGGCAACCCAGTTCGTACAGGATTCGGGCGTCGGACGCCGGAAAGAATTTGGTAACTGGCAGCAGTGCTACGTCGGAAACTTCACGACCGGCGGCAAGGCAGGCGGCCGCCAGCCGCGCACGCACCGAGTCGAGTGCCGTCGATATTTCTGTCAGCCGCATATCCGTCGGGCGCATTTCTGCCTAGACGGTTTCCTGCGCTGCGGGCGCTTCCATCCAGATCACTGCAGCTTGACGCCCGGTCAGAGATTCTCGGCGATGACTGAACAACGCGCGATCCTCGATCGTGCACCGCGGGTCCTCAGCAACACCGGACACACCCGCGGCGAGCAACTGCTTACGCAGTCCCGCACGCAGATCGAGTCCCGGCGTGCCCTTCTCGGTGCGAGTTGCGCTGCCCGGCAAGTGCTTTTCCACGTCCGCACGCATCGCGGCGGGAACCTCGTACTGGCGTCCGCTCGCTGCCGGGCCGAGGAAGGCACCGATACGTGAGACGTCCGCGCCCTGTCGCACCATCTCCGCGAGGACACGCGGGACGATACCGATGCGGGCACCGATCCGTCCGGCATGAACTGCCGCGATCACACCGGCCTCCTCGTCGGAGAGCAGAACGGGAACACAGTCTGCGCTGAGGGTGGCGAGCGCCAGGCCGGGAACGGTGGTGACCAGAGCGTCCGTCACGGGAATCACTTCGTCGGTCGGTTCCGTCACGACAGTGACGTTGCGCGAGTGGATCTGTTCCATCCACACGAGATGGTCAGGCTTGACGCCTATTTCGCGTGCCAGACGACGGCGATTCGCCTCGACGGCTGCCGGAGCGTCTCCGACGTGATCGCCGAGATTGAACGACTCGTACGGCGACGCGGAAACACCACCGGCTCGGCTGGTCACGACGCGGCGAACGCGGGTGCGGGTGGTCGACTTCTCGGTACTCAAGATAAGTGTGCTCACAAACGTCGAAAGTTGTCGTCCGGCTCAGACGTGACCGGACATCCAGTCAAGAACAGGGTACCCAGAAATTCCGGGCACCCTGTTCTCGAAACTGTTTGTAGCCCTGCGTCAGCGACGCATGAAGACCGGCACATCGACGTCGTCGTCGCCCTCGTCTTCCTGGACCGGCGCATGCCGTGGGCCACCGATCGGAGGCAAGCTACCCGAACCCGTCGTCTCGCGCGCTGCGGAAATCGGCTGCTCGCCAGCAGGTTCGGCGGCCACCGGTGACCGGCCGACCTCACCCGCGCGCCCGGCGCCGATAGCTCCACGTCCCTGTGCGGTCGACTCCACGGGACGACGAGCCGGAGCTCCTCCGTCGAATCCCGCAGCGATGACCGTCACACGAACCTCGTCACCGAGTGAATCGTCGATGACCGTTCCGAAGATGATGTTGGCGTCGATGTGCGCGGCTTCCTGCACCAGCGAAGCCGCCTCGTTGATCTCGAACAGACCCAGATCGCTACCGCCGGCGATCGACAGGAGCACGCCGCGGGCGCCTTCCATCGATGCTTCGAGGAGAGGCGAATTGATCGCAGATTCCGCCGCCTTGATCGCGCGTCCCTCACCACGTGAGGATCCGATGCCCATCAACGCACTGCCTGCACCGGACATGACACCCTTGACGTCCGCGAAGTCGACGTTGATCAGACCCGGGGTGGTGATGAGGTCGGTGATGCCCTGGACACCGTTGAGGAGAACCTCGTCGGCGCTGCGGAAGGCGTCCATGAGGCTGACGGCCGCGTCACCCAACTGGAGCAGGCGATCGTTGGGAATGACGATCAGCGTGTCGCAGGACTCGCGGAGCGCCTGGATTCCGGTATCCGCCTGTCCCCCACGACGCTTGCCCTCGAAGGAGAACGGCCGAGTCACGACGCCGACGGTGAGTGCGCCCAGCTTCCGGGCGATGCTTGCCACGACAGGGGCACCACCGGTTCCGGTGCCACCACCCTCGCCTGCGGTCACGAACACCATGTCGGCGCCCTTGATGACCTCTTCGATCTCGTCCTTGTGATCTTCGGCTGCCTTGCGACCCACTTCAGGGTCAGCACCGGCGCCGAGGCCACGGGTCAATTCACGACCGACGTCGAGCTTGACGTCGGCGTCACTCATCAGAAGGGCTTGCGCGTCCGTGTTGACCGCGATGAACTCGACTCCCTTGAGTCCCTGTTCGATCATGCGGTTGACTGCGTTCACGCCGCCGCCGCCGATGCCGACGACCTTGATTACGGCGAGGTAGTTGTGCGGGGGCGTCATCGGCTCTCGCCTTCCGTGTCGTGTTTCACGCTGCTTGTCAGTGCTGCTGTCTTTTTACTGCTGCTGTATTTGTTACTGCTGGTGTATTTGTTACTGCTGGTGTTCGAGATAAACTCTAAACCTCAACCACAGGGTTAGAGTTATGTCAAGTATTCGATCTGAAACGAAACGCTATGCACCGTCGTCGCGTTCCGCCATTAGGCGCGCCGAGACACACCGAAGTATTTGCCACGCACCGGCGCACGGGTGCACCGTGCGCTATCGGACCGTCGGAAGATCAGGACTGGACACGTCGTACGTCTGCCCCGGTTGAGTCAACAGAGGAAGCGTCACGGCAGCCTTACGATCCGAGTGCTCGACACCGCCCCAGTTTACGACGCGACCGTCGAGCAGAGTCAGCGTGACACTCGAAATCGACCGAGCGGCAACCTCTCCCACCTGAAATCGCAGATCCGGCGGCAGCACCGACAACACCTCGATCGCGGCAAGCGTCGGCTCGTCGTTCCATCCAGCCGTCGGTGTCACCAGACGCGGAACCCCCGGCGGCGGGACGCCCATCTCGAAGTCGACACCCTTCTCGTCCAGCAGGTGTGCACCCTCGGGTGAGTCGACGAAGACAACCGGTACCCGTTCGGTCACGGTGACGCGAATGGTCGACGGATACATCCGCTGCACTCGGGCGGAGGCCACCTTCGGAATCGTCGCTACACGTGCGGCGGCGGCGCCGGTGTCGACCCGCATCAACGGCTGACCGGTCGGTACTGCCAGGAGCGAAAGGATCTGTTCCTCACTGACCGTCGTCGCACCGAGAACTTCGGTGCCCCGGACCGAGAGCACCGGAGACAACCAGGCCGTCAGCGCAATTCCCACCACCAGCACGATTGCCAGCGGTGCCACGATCAGCGGTCGCTTGAACCACTTACGAGTCGGCGTGGGTTCGGGAGCTGGCTCCGTCGACCGCGTCGAGTATCGCGATTCGGTGCGAGTACTGCGCCGACGCGTACTGGTGGCTCGCCTGGCCTGAGGATCTCGACGCCCGCGACGACTTCGTGCGTCGGGTGTCATCGCGGCGCGGGATGCGGCGCCGAACGCAAAGCATCGAGGATCTGTTTGCCGAGCATGGTCACGTCACCGGCGCCCATCGTGATGACGATGTCGCCGGGGTGAGCCAACGCCGCCACCTGCTTCGGTGCCTGCGACAGATCGGGTTGATAGTGAACAGGTTTGGCGACCGATTGAGCGACAAGCGCACCGCTGACTCCCGGCATCGGCTCTTCGCGAGCACCGTAGACATCGAGAACCACTACCTCGTCGGCCAAGTCCAGTGCCTGCGCGAACTCCACGGCAAATGCCGCTGTGCGCGAATAGAGGTGAGGTTGGAAGACCACGATCACACGTCCGGCTGCCGAATTGGTCGACGACGAATCATCTTCCGGTCGAACCAGATCCGCGGCCGCGCCGAGAACCGCGCGAACTTCGGTCGGATGGTGGGCGTAGTCGTCGAACACCCGGACACCACGCTCGCGGCCGGTGAACTGGAAGCGGCGGTGGACGCCACCGAATCCGGCGAGCCCCTCGACGATCTCCTCGGTCTCGGCGCCCGCATCACGGGCGGCCAGCAGGGCGGCAAGTGCGTTGAGCGCCATGTGCCGACCCGGCACTGCCATCCGCACGGTTCGCGCGGCGTTCTCGCCGGCCAGTTGGAACTGCAGGACTCCCCCGACGTCGTGTGCATGGAAGCCCAGTAGTCGGACTCCGACCTCGACGCCGTCGACAGGTTCGAAGGCAGTGCCCGCTTCTACTTCCTGCGAATCCGCTGATCCGTAACCGAGCACACGGATGTCCGAACGACCCGAGGCCACGATTCGCTTCGCGAGATCCGCAGATCCTGGATCGTCGAGGCAAGCAATCAGAAGTCCACCCGGACGTAGCTTGTCGACAAAATCGTCGAACACCTTCACATACGCTTCGACGCTGCCGAAGTAGTCGAGGTGATCGGCCTCGATGTTCGTCACGACGATCACGTTGGGGTCGTACTGAAGCAGCGACCCGTCGCTCTCGTCGGCCTCGGCGACAAAGACGTCACCGCTGCCGTGATGGGCATTCGTGCCCGCCTCGTTGAGTTCGCCGCCAACGGCAAACGAGGGGTCGAAACCGCAGTGCTGCAGGGCGACCACGAGCATCGACGTCGTCGACGTCTTGCCGTGTGTTCCCGAAACCAAGAACGTGCGATTGCCCTGCATGAGTGATGCAAGGACAGCCGGCCGAAGAATCACCGGGATTCCGCGGCGAGCGGCCTCGACGAGTTCCGGGTTGTCCTTCGGGATAGCTGCGTGCGTCGTGACGACGACGGTCGGTCCACCTGGCAGCAGGTCGAGAGCATCGGCGTCGTGGCCGATCCGGACCTGTGCCCCGCGTGCACGAAGCGCCAGGACTCCTCGGCTCTCCTTGGCGTCCGAACCCGAGACAAGGCCCCCGCGGGAAAGCAGAATTCGAGCGATGCCGGACATACCGGCACCGCCGATTCCGACCATGTGTACTCGCTCGAGGTGGGCGGGCAGCGCGGTCATCGGTTTCCCCTTGCGTTTTCCTGGACGGCGTTTTCCTTTGCCGCGATGTCGAGCACGATCCGTGCGATCTCTGTTGCCGCCGTGCGGTGCCCGACATTGGCAGCGCCACTGCTCATCTTGTCGAGACGCGCGCTGTCGCTCAGCATCGGGACGACGGTGCCGGCGACGAACGTCGGCGTGAGCTCGTTGTCGGAGACGATGATCGCGCCGCCCGCTGCGACAACGGGTTTCGCGTTGAGTTCCTGTTCACCGTTGCCGTGCGGCAGCGGAACGTAGACGGCCGGTAGTCCGACCGCCGAGACCTCGGCGACCGTCATCGCGCCCGAACGACAGATCGTCGCGTCGGCTGCGGCATACGCGAGATCCATCCGCGAAAGATAAGGAACAGCCACATACGGTGCCGTCTCCGAGTACTGCGTGACCTCGAGGGAGTTCTTGGGTCCGTGTGCGTGAAGGACCGAGATCCCGGCCTTCGCCAGTTCTTCCGCTGCTCCGGACACCGCGTCGTTGAGAGACTTCGCGCCTTGCGATCCGCCGAAGACGAGCAGAACGGGACCGTCCTGAGGCAGTCCGAAGTACTCGCGAGCTTGCGAGCGGAGTCCCGCTCGATCGAAATTGGCGATCGACGCGCGAACCGGGATGCCGACGATCTCGGCGTCCTGATCGCCGCGGTTCTTCACTCCGGAACCCGGAACAGCGGCAAGCACCCGCGTCGCCAGGCGAGCACCGATCTTGTTCGCGATGCCGGCACTGGCGTTCGCCTCGTGGATGACGATCGGAATCTTGCGTCGGCGCCGAAGAACACCACCACGTGCGGCAAGATACGCCGGAAGCGCGACGTAACCACCGAAACCGACGATCACGTCGGCGTCGACGGAATCGAGTACCTCACGGGTCTTGCGCACCGAGGCGAGGATGCGTGTCGGCAGTTTGACGAGATCCATCGTGGGCTTACGTGGAAGCGGAACCGGCGGAATGAGCTCGAGTGTGTACCCGCGGGCAGGCACCAACGTGGTTTCGAGACCACGTGCTGTCCCGAGTGCGGTGATCCTGGTGTCGGGCTGAGCGGCCTTGACCGCGTCCGCGACCGCAAGTGCGGGTTCGATGTGACCAGCCGTGCCTCCCCCTGCCACCACTACCGACAGAGCCGATTTGTTGCCGCTCACCTACGAATTCCTCGCTCTCGAACTTCTCGTGGATCTTGTGCCCTACGTGTCGGCGCCTGCCGACGCTGACCATTCTGCCCTCCCGCGGTGCGCTTCCGTGACCCAGCGGCCGCACCTCGGTTGGAATCCGAGGAAGGGCGAGCGCCTTGATCTGCCCGCTTGCGTCGATCGCCCGTCTCGATCGCGCGCCGGCCGTCGCGTCCGCGTGCCGGTTCGATCTGTCGTGCGGGCTTCGGTCGACGGATCGGCCGGCCCCCTGACGGCGGGTGGTACAGCACCGGCTTGGGCAGTCTGAGCAACTTCGAGATCTTGCCGTCCTGACCGGAGTTCAGAGCGGCAACTGCTTCTGGCTCGTGGCGCGCTGCATTGGCGATGACGCCGAACATGAACAGCGTGATCGCCAAGGACGAACCACCGGCGGAGACCAAGGGCAACTGGAGTCCGGTCACCGGCAGCAGTCCGATGACGTAACCGATGTTGATCATCGCCTGGCCGACGATCCAGGTAGTTGCGGTGGCCGACAGGAGCCGCCAGAACGGATCGATGCTGCGGGCTGCGATCCGCAATCCCGTGTACACGAATACAGCGAACAAACCGATCACCACTGCGCAGCCGACAAATCCCAGCTCTTCACCGATGATCGCGAAGATGAAGTCGTTGTGCGCGTTGGGTAGGTAGTTCCATTTGGCGACGCTCTGCCCGAGTCCGCGACCGAAAAAGCCGCCGTCTGCGAGCGAATACAAGGCCTGCTTGGCCTGATAGTTGTTGCCCTGCAGGTCATCGCTCTTATTGAAGAAGGCCTGGACTCGGTCGGATCGATACCCGGCCGTCATGGCCAGGACAGCGGCGCCGACAACGCCTGTCAGCGCTATCGAGCCGAAGAGTTTCAGTGGAAGCCCGCCGAACCACAGCAGGGCCCCGACGATGATTCCCAGTGCGATGGTCGTACTGAGGTTCGGCTGCGCGACGACCAAGGCGAAGACCAGCATCGCAGCGGGCACGAGCGGAATCAGGATCGACTTCACGGATCGGTCGTCCGGACGCCTCGAGGCCAACAGATGCGCGCCCCAGATCGCCAAGGCGACCTTCATGATTTCCGATGGTTGCACCGAGAATCCACCGACGTTGAACCAGCGACGCGCACCCTGCGCTTCGGTGCCGATTCCCGGAATCAGAACGAGTACCAGCATGATCAGCACGACGACGAACAGCGGAAACGAATACTGCCGGAGCACTCTCGCCGGGATCCGCAGCGCGACGTAGAAGAGCACCGCCCCGAGAATCGCGAAGATCAACTGCTGGGTGAACAACGAATATGCCGAGCCACCGGACACGTACTGCTCGACGCTCGACGCAGACAGAACCATCACGAGCCCCAAGACAGTCAACATCGTGGCAATCGTCACCACCAGGTGGAACGACGCCAACGGCCGCGCCAACCAGGCACCGATTCGGGTCTTGGGACCCTTGGTCATCGCAAGTTCCCGGCTTGGCCAGGCGAATCCGTGAACGGATCGGGTAATGCGGCTACGGCGGCGGCGAAACTGTCACCACGATGTCCGTAGCTGGCGAACATGTCCAAGGACGCGGCGGCCGGGGCAAGTACAACTGCATCACCGGGGGACGCCAACTCGGCAGCTTCGACGACCACTGCGGCCATGACGGCATCCGCGTCGGCACCCGACGGCAGCCGGATGGTGAGAGTCGAGTTGCTGCTGTTTTCGCTCACCACTTCATCGTCCCCCGACAGCACGTGCACCACGGGAACATCGGGCGCGTGTCGCGCCAGCGCGTCCTCGATCACACCGGCGTCACGGCCGAGAAGAACGGCGCCGGACAGTCTCGGCCCCACTTCGCTCACCAACTGCTCGACGCTTGCGCCCTTGAGCAGACCGCCTGCAACCCAGACGACGCGGTCGTGCGCGAGTATCGACGGCCTGGCTGCGTGCGGATTGGTGGCCTTGGAATCGTCGATGTACACAACGGACCCGACACGACCGACCAGGGCCCCTCGGTGTGGGCCGACCTTGTGTGCGGCCAGACCGCGTTCGACGACGTCGGCCTCGAATCCGAGTGCCCGCGCCAAAGCGGCAGCGGCCAGCGCGTCCATGACGCCTGCCGGGCCGGCCGGATCTATGGAAGCTGCTTCGGCCAAGCGGACGTGATCGCCGAAAGCGTTGTCCACGAGGTGTCCCGCTTCGACACCCAGTTCTCCTTCGCCCGGTTCACCCAATCTGAACCCGGTGACAATGTCTGCAGTTGCGCGAGTTCCCAGTTCGGAAGCGATTGCGTCATCGAGGCCGACCACCGCGACCTTTCCACTCAGCGCCCGCGACTTGGCCTCGGCGTACGCGCTCATTCCGCCGTGCCAGTCGAGGTGATCCTCGGCGACATTGAGGACCACGCCGGCATCCGGACGCACCGAAGGCGCCCAGTGCAATTGGAAAGACGACAGTTCGACAGCGAGGTACTCCACGCGCGGCGACGTCTCGGCGAGTGCGTCGAGTATCGGAAGCCCGATGTTCCCGCAGGCTCGGCCGACAACACCGGCGGCGTCGAGAATCGACGCCAGCATCGACGTCGTCGTGGTCTTTCCGTTCGTCCCCGTCACGACGAGCCATTTACGGGGTCCGCCGAAGTGCCCGCTGTGGTCGACGCGCCACGAGAACTCGACGTCTCCCCAGATGGGAATCCCGTGACCGGCGGCCGCTGCAAGGATCGGTGCATCGGGCCGAAAGCCCGGACTGGTGATGACGAGGCCGTACTCGGTGATCGAATCCGGGGCATCCTCGATCGAGGTGGTGGTCACCATGTCCGCGCCGAGTTCGGCGCAGCGCTGCGCGAAGTCGAGGGTCGAATCGGCGACCGTCACGACAGCGCCGAGCGCGACGAGAGGTTCGATGGTCGCTTGACCGGACACCCGCCCACCGGCGACCAGCACTCGCGTACCGCGGAGCCAGGACAGGTCGTTCTCGGAATCCGCTGAGCTGGTCATGGTTTTCAGCCTCCGAGCGCTGCGAGGTATTCGCTGTAGAAGAGTGCCAATCCGATAGCCGACGCAATAGCCGCCAGCAACCAGAATCTGATGATGACCGTGGTTTCAGCCCACCCGGCGAGTTCGAAGTGGTGATGGAACGGCGCCATTCGGAAGACCCGCCGTCGGCTGGACCGGAACACCGCTACCTGGATCACCACCGACGCGGCCTCCGCGACGAACAGTGCACCGATGACCACCATCAACAGTTCCGTGCTTGTGGTGATCGACAATCCGGCGAGCATGCCGCCGAGGGCAAGAGAACCGGTGTCGCCCATGAAGATCTTGGCGGGTGCGGCATTCCACCAGAGGAAACCGATGCACGCGCCGGCGCCTGCCGCGCAGAGCACCGCGAGATCGAGCGGGTCTCGGACGTCGTAGCAACCCTTACCGGGATTCGTCTCGCACGAGTAGCGGAACTGCCAGAACGTGATGATGACGTAGGCGCCGAGAACGAAACTCATCGCTCCGGCGGCCAATCCGTCGAGGCCGTCGGTCAGGTTGACGGCATTGGACCAGGCGCTGACCAGCAGGTAGCAGAAGGCGATGAAGACCACGGAACCGAGTGAGACGGTGGCGATGTCGCGGACGTACGACAGATGAACACTGCCCGGAGTCAGCCCGTCGTCACCGCGGAACTGAAGGGCCAAGATTCCGAAGGCAATGGCAGCGACGAACTGGCCGACCAGCTTCGCTGTCTTGTTCAGTCCCAGATTGCGCTGCTTGCGGATCTTGATGAAGTCGTCGAGGAAACCGACTCCACCGAGCGCGGTGGTCAGACCGAGAACGAGTAGGCCGGACGCCGACGGTCCCTCCGCGTTGTCCATGCCGAGACCGATGAGGTGTGAGCCGAGATAGCCTGCCCAGATTCCGGTCAGGATCGCGACGCCGCCCATCGTGGGAGTGCCGCGCTTGGCCTGGTGACTGGCTGGACCTTCGGTTCGGATCTCCTGCCCGAAACCTTGTTTCGAGAACGCCTTGATCAGGATCGGCGTGAGCATGATGGAGACCGCCAGCGCGATGCCTGCGGCGAGAAGAATCTGGATCACTGCGAATCCCCGCCGTTCTCGCCATCGGTGTTCGCGTCACCGGTGTTGTCGCTGGGCGTTGCGGCCAGAATCGCTTCGGCGACCGTCCACAGTTCAACCGACTTGGACGCCTTCACCAGGACGAGATCGCCCGGTTCAAGTTCCGCTTCGAGAATGGCGATTGCCGCAGCTGCGTCTGGCACGACGACGGACTCGTCGCCCCACGACCCCTCCATCACCGCACCTTGATGCATCGCACGCGAGGTGCGGCCCGTTCCGACGACGATCAACTTGCTGACATCGAGTCTGACGGCCAGGCGACCGATCGCGTCATGCTCGACGACCGATTCCGGCCCGAGTTCACCCATCTCACCGAGCACAGCCCAGCTACGGCGACCGAAGTGCCGATCCGATCGCGCCATGGACACCAACGCTTTGAGCGCAGCGCGCATGGAATCGGGATTTGCGTTGTAACTGTCGTTGACGACGGTGACGCCGTCGGCGCGCTCGGTGACTTCCATCCGCCTCGCTGACGCTGCCTTCGTGCCCTCGAGGACACGAGCGATGTCTGCAACCGCGAGGCCGTTCTCGAGTGCGACGGCCGCAGCGGCAAGAGCGTTGCTCACGTGATGTTCGCCGTGAACGGCCAGGCGAATACGCGCAGAACCCTGTGAACAGTTCAGCGTGAAGGAAGCCCGGGCCTGGTCGTCGACAACCACGTCGGTAGCCCGAACGTCGCAGTCTTCCGACTGACCGACGAATACGATCCGGGCCTTGGTTCGACTCGCCATTGCGGCGACCATGCGGTCGTCGGCGTTGAGGACCGCAACTCCACCGTCGGCTGCCGACGGGAGTGCTTCCACCAGTTCACCTTTGGCGACCGCGATCGCTTCACGCGAACCGAATTCACCGAGATGGGCGGTGCCGACATTGAGAACGACGCCGATCTTCGGCGGCGCGATCTTGGTCAGTTCGCCGACGTGACCGACCCCGCGGGCCGACATCTCGAGGACCAGGAAGCGGGTCTTCTCGTCGGCGCGGAGCACAGTCCACGGCAAACCCAGTTCGTTGTTGAACGAGCCTGGTGGGGCGACCACCTCACCGCGTTCGCGAAGCAGCGCCGCAATCAGGTCCTTGGTCGAGGTCTTGCCTGCCGAACCAGTGACACCGACCAGCGTCAGCCCGCCCCCCGAAGCCGACCCCTCTGCTGCCAGTTCGTCGACCACGGCCCTGGCCAGGAGGCCGAGGGCATGCAAGACGGCAGCCCCGGATCCGTCTGTGTCATGTTCGAGCAACATCACAGCGCTCGGACCGTCGTTCGGTACCGACGGGACAACTATCGCCGGAACCCCGACCGGCCGCGCTGCTAGCACCGCCACCGCACCGGCGGCCGCCGCCGCTTCCGCATGGTCGTGACCGTCGACGCGTGCGCCGGGGAGTGCGAGAAACAGTCCACCTGGACCAGCCTTGCGCGAATCGAATTCGACGGTTCCTGTCACCTGAGTCGACGGATCGTCGACGTCATGCAGGGTTCCTCCGACGATCTCGGCGATCCGAGAGAGCGTCATCGGGATCATTGCTTGCCTCCATGTGCTGTGTTGATCGCGAATCGGCCGATCATTTCGCCCAACACCTCGCGGTCGTCGAATGGGTGTTTGACCCCGTCGATTTCTTGACCCACTTCGTGGCCTTTGCCTGCCACCAGTACTACGTCGCCTGGCTGCGCCCACCGGACTGCTTGCTCGATCGCGAGCGCCCGGTCCCCCACTTCGCGAATCTCGCCGCGTTCGGATTCGGGAACGTCGATGGCGCCTTGCATAACCGAAGCGCGAATTTTCGCGGGATCCTCGGTGCGCGGGTTGTCGTCGGTGACGATCAGCAGGTCTGCGCCCCTCGCACCAGCTTCGCCCATGAGGGTGCGTTTGCCGGCGTCGCGGTCACCGCCCGCACCGACGACCACAGCCACTCGGCCGGGAACCTGATTGCGCAGGGTGGCGATCACGGCTTCGAGCGCTGCCGGTTTGTGGGCGTAGTCGACGACTGCCAGGAAGCTCTGCCCACGGTCGATCCGCTGGACCCGTCCGGGGACATCCACCGTTCCGAGTGCTCGAACAGCAGCGTCCGGATCGAGTCCGGCCGCGAAGCTGACAGTCAGTGCCAAGGCTGCGTTGGCCACGTTGTATCGACCGGGGAGGCGAAGCGAGACGGGCCACGATTGTCCGTCCGGTCCGACCAACTCGAAGGTCTGCGAGCCGTCCTCGGCAACCTGGACGGCGCCGACCTTCCACTCGGCCTCGGCCGTCGAGGTCGAGACCGTGGTCACCGCATCGCTCTCGTCGGTCGCGGCCAACTCAGCCATCCGTCGACCCCATACGTCGTCGACGCAGACGACGGCATGCTCGGCTCGCACCGTCGACTCGGGATCGAACAGTCGAGCCTTGGCCTGGAAGTACTCCTCGAAGTCCCGATGGAAATCCAGGTGGTCCTGCGAAAGATTGGTGAACGCGCCGATGTCGAAGCGGATGCCGTCGACGCGTCCGAGAGCCAGCGCGTGACTGGACACCTCCATGACAACGGTATCGATCCCCTGCTCTGCCATCACGGCGAAAAGAGCATGGAGTTGCGGAGCTTCCGGCGTGGTCAGAGCGCTGGGTACTCGGCGGCCGTCGATCCGAGTCTCGATGGTGCCAACCAGACCGGGCTTGCGGCCGGCTCCGGCAATCGCCGCTTCGAGCAAGTACGACGTCGTCGTCTTGCCGGATGTGCCGGTAATGCCGACGACCTGCATCTTCTCCGATGGCCGGCCGTAGATCTCCGCTGAGATCTCACCGAGCACATCCCGCGGGTTCGGATGAACGAGAACCGGGACGGACCGGTCGGGCGCCTTGCCGGCGGCCTCGATCAATTCGAGACCGGCCTCGTCGGTCAAGATCGCGGTCGCACCGCGCCCCAGAGCGTCGACGGCGAACTGAGCGCCGTGCGTCCTGGCACCGGGCAGAGCGGCGAAGAGGTCATCGGCCACGATTCCCTGCGCACGCAGGTCGACGCCCTTGACGACGACCTCCGACGACTGTGATCCCGGTTGCCCGACCCATTCGAGGCGAGCTCCGGACAATTCGGAGAGCGCCGTGATCGCGGTAGCAACCGGTTGTGTCGGACGCGTCCCGGGAGCGCCGTCCGAGTTCGACGATTGCAAACGATTCGGCACTGTCACTCGACTCCTGGCAATTGTCGTTGTTCTATCGCGGTCGTTGTTCTGTGGCGGTCGCAGCGCAAGCAAAGTTCGGCGTACTGCGATGAATGAGGTTACTGCGACGTTTGAGATTACCGTGTCCGGGATTCACCCGAAGACCCTGTCGAAACCGACACACCGCAATCAGTCCGCCTGCAACACCAACTTGCGACCGGGGTCCGGCGACATCGGAACGCTGTCACGCTGCAGCATCCACGACGCGATGTTGTGGAACAACGGTGCTGCCGATTGACCGCCGCCGCCGTCCACACCGCGAACCGGTGCGTCGAGCATGATTCCGATCACGAATCGGGGGTTGTCCGCGGGCGCGATCCCCGCGAAGGTGATCCAGTAGTTGGAGTTGGAGTAGCACTTGCACGCGGGATCCACTTGCTGCGCGGTGCCGGTCTTTCCGCTGACCTGGTATCCCTCGACGCCCGCGGCAACACCGGTTCCTCGTTGGTTGCCGGTGTCTTCCTGAGTGACCGATCGGAACATGTCCCGAACCGTCGACGCTGTCTGGGCGCTGACCACCTCGACACCCTCGGGCTGCGGCGTCTCGGTCCGAGTGCCGGAAGAATCGACAGTCGACTTCACGATTCGCGGAGGAATTCGCACACCGTCGTTGGCAATGGCCTGGTACATCCCGGTCATCTGCAAGGTTGTCATCGAAAGACCCTGCCCGATCGGCAAGTTCGCGAAGGTTCCGCCGGACCACTGATCGCGACTCGGGACGCTGCCGGCGCTCTCGCCGGGAAGTCCGACGTCTGTGCGTTGTCCGAGGCCGAACCTGTTCAGCATGTCTGCGTAGCGATCCTCGCCCACTCGCTGAGCGAGCATCAAGGTGCCGACGTTCGAGGACTTTCCGAACACACCGGTAGAGGTATACGGGGCCACACCGTGATCCCACGCATCCTTGACTGTGGCACCGGACATCGTGATGCTGCCCGGGACTTGCAGAACTTCGTCCGGAGTTGTCTTACCGTCCTCGATGGCCGCTGCTGCGGTGACGATCTTGTTCACCGATCCGGGCTCGAACGGCGTGCTGACCGACGGATTGCCCATTTCGGCTGTCGGCGCGTTCTTGTCGATGCCGATCGCGGGGTTGAAGGTGCTGTCGTTGGACATGGCCAACACCTGTCCCGTCTTGGAGTCCATGACCACAACCGAAGCGTTCTTGGCGCCCGACTTGTCCTTGGCGATCTGGACCTGCTGCTGAACGTAGAACTGGAGGTCCGAATCGATGGTCAGCTCGACACCCGAACCGTTGACGGCCGGTTGCTTGTCACGCCAGCTACCAGGGATCACAGCGCCGTCGGAACCGCGGTCGTATGTTTCGGATCCATCGGTTCCGGCGAGCGTGGAGTCCATCGAATCTTCGAGGCCGAGCAAACCGTGCCCGTCCCAGCCGGTCGCGCCGACGAGATTCGCCGCCAGAGAGCCACCGGGGTACTCGCGGATGTCCTGTCGCTCGAGGCCGACCTCCCGGAACTTGTCCGAGATCTCGGCAGCAACCGCCGGATCCACGCTGCGAGCGAGGTACGTGAAAGTCTCGTTGCTGTTCATCTTCTGAAGCAGATCTTTTTCCGGAACGGTATCGCCGAGCTTGGCGTGGATTCCGGCGGCGATCTCGGCGAGGCGATCGCTGACTTCCGGCGCCTGCTTGTCACCCTCGGCGCCCTGCTCGATGCTCTTCGCGCGCGCTTCCTCGAGTTCCTTGCGTACTCGCACCGGCTGGAAAGTCAGCGCCTTGGCTTCCATGGTGAACGCGAGGGGGTTTCCGTTGCGATCGGTTATCGAGCCGCGTACGGCCGGATCGACCTGCGTCGTGGTTCGTTGATTCGCAGATTCCGCAGCCAGGCTCGGCGCATCGATTCCCTGAATCCACAAGAGCTGCAATGCCGCAACGGCGAGCGCACCACACATGGTGATACGACCGACTCGCTGACGAAACGGAAATGAGGCAGTGGCCGAGCGGCGCGGACGCCGACCGGGGTTGTTACGGGAGTTCTGACTCACCGACGTTCCTCAGGCGGAGCAGGCACCGCCGTCGTGGTGGCGGGTGCTGTCGTCGTGGGGATCACAGGAACCAATTGTTCACTCTGCGCGAGGTTTCGCGTGTTATTCGGAACGCTCGGCGTGGCTCCAGGAACAACCGGCGTTGTGGTGCGCGGCGGTGTCGCGGTCGGTGCGGGCACCGATGTGGGCGCATCGAGCGGCGGCATCGCGCCGGCAGTCGCGGGAGTCGGCGTTCCGACGACCTCGACCGAACCATCCGGATGAACTACCAGACGTGCAGGGTCCTTGGCGGGGACCATGCCGAGAGCGCTTGCCTGATTTGCCAACTCCGGAGCCGAGTTACGCGACTGGAAGTCACGTTCGAGCGCTGCTTTCTGCTCGACCAAAGACTGGTTGTATGCACGTGCATCACTGAGTTGGTACGAATCCTCGGCAGCGCGAGTGGTCAGCAGCAGAGTCACCGCGAGACCGATGGACAGAAGTCCGATAACGGAGGCCACGAACGGTACCCGCCCCTTGAGCATCGCCCGAGGAGAGATCGACGGGCCGGCAGCAGCGGCAGTTCCGGTCCGGCCTGCCGCCCGTGCGGTGCGCTTGTCGTATGCGCGTTGCGCTGCACCGGATTTGCCCTGACGACTCATGCCCGCCTCCTGGAAATGCGTTCTGCGGCACGCAAACGCACCGGAGCTGATCGTGGGTTCTCTTCGATTTCCTGCTCAGACGCACGTTCTGCGCCACGGGTGAGAATGCGGAACTCCGGCCCCATACCCGGCAACTCGACCGGTAGACCTTCGGGACTGGAGGACTTCGAGCGGGGAACCAACTCCGCCTTCACAACTCGATCCTCAAGCGACTGGTAGGACATGAACACCACTCGCCCACCGACTGCCAGTGCATCGAGCCCGGCAGGAACGGCCGCGCGAAGCGAATCCAACTCGGCATTGACTTCGATCCGCAGCGCTTGGAAGGTGCGCTTGGCCGGGTGTCCACCCGTACGCCGCGTGGCCGCCGGGATTGTTCGGTACAGCAACTCGACCAGAGCTGCACTGGTGGTGAATGGTTCACGCTCACGCTGCCGAAGGATCTCGGACGCAATCTTTCCGGCGAACCGCTCTTCGCCGTACGTGCTCAGAATGCGAGCAAGGTCGCCGTGACTGTAGGTGTTCAGGACCTCTGCCGCGGTCAGCCCGACCGTCTGATCCATCCGCATGTCGAGAGGGGCGTCGATCGAGTACGCAAAACCTCGGTCGGCTTCGTCCAACTGCATCGACGACACACCCAGATCGAAGAGGATCGCGTGAACCGACTCCGTCGACGGCAGACCTGCCTGTTCGAGCGCGTCTTCGATCCCGTCATACGTGGTGTGCACGAACGTGGTTCGGTCCGCGAATGGCGCCAGACGCTCGGAAGCGATGCGGAGTGCGTTGGTGTCGCGATCGAGACCGATGAGGTGAAGGCCCGGGTACTTGCCGAGGAAGAATTCGGAGTGGCCTCCGAGCCCCAACGTCGCATCGATCATGTATGCGCCTTCGCCACCGTCACCGACGGCGGTGATGGCAGGGCCGAGAAGATCGTCGGCACGATGCAGAAGTACGGGGACGTGCGCGAAGCCATCGGCATCCGAGGGTTCGTTCACCTCGTGATCCACCATGATTGCTCCGGCTCCTACTTTCATGATTTCCGATGACTTTTCGAAAAGGTGCTGACTTTCCGAGAAGGCGATGACTGTTCGAGAAGGCGAATGCTTCGAGGTCCCTGCCCGAAGGAGAACCTGGCGCTGGGGAAGTGCGTCAGGGTCTTTCCGGGCAGAGGCCTCGCGGCATTCGCCGGGGGCTCTTCGCCTAGACGATCTCGCTGAGAGATTCGCCTGTTGCCTGCGAATAGTCCTCTTCGTTGTCTCCGAGATACCTCTCCCAGGCTGCTAGATCCCAGATCTCGAGGTAATCGACGGAGCCGGTCACTACGCATTCCTTGGACAGGTTTGCGTAACGCCGATGATCAGCCGAGAGGGTGATTCGCCCCTGGGCATCGGCGTGCTGTTCATCTGTACCGGCGGCCAGGGCACGTACATACGCCCGAGCTGCCGGATCATTGCGTGGAGCTGCCGCTGCCTTTCGAGCAAGCTTGACGAACTCGTCCCGGGGGTAGATGGCGAGGCTGTGATCTTGACTCTTGGTGATCATCAATCCTCCTGCCAGTTCGTCTCGGAACTTTGCCGGCAACGTGAGCCGACCTTTGTCGTCGAGCTTCGGCGTGAAGGTACCGAGGAACACTCGACACCTCCTGCGAGCTTGCGCTGAAACCCTCCCTATCGAGCGGATCGTGCTTCAGCTCTCCGCCCGAACCCACAGTACCCCACTTTCCCCCACAAACAAGGAGCACATGGTCCCTATTCAGCATCATTTGCTGACAAATAGCAGGTCAGCGCAGGTGGGGATACGTGGGGGAAATTTGCAACCGTGTCCCGGCCCACACCGCCGTCATATCGACCCTTCACGCCACGATTTGTCGCTCCCCCAAGCAAAATCGCAGTACAAGCGCGGTTTTCGAATAGACGTGAGCGGGACGAGGTCTGGTCGTGCGTTGCAGTTCGACCAGGGTGGAGGAAAGTGGAGGGGCGAGTGGAGCGAAGTGGAGGAAGCCCGCGGGCTTGCCTAGGGGCGACCGTGGGTGGCGAGTGATTCGCTCGCGCGTCACTGATTCACTTCGATGGATTGCCGGCACACATGTACAACACCCACACCAACGACGTGTGGTCGTCCGTGCCCTACAGAGGGCGTCATGTCCGAACTGCACCACTCTCGAAGTACGCCCGAAGAAGGGCGGGAGAGCTAGTCCTGCTCGAACCTGCGTTTGAATCGATCTTCCATCCGCGACGAGAATCCGCCGCCGGACTTGCGGCCGCGTCCCCGCCCGGATCCACCGGCACTACCCCTACCCGGCGGACCGGAGGGATGATTGCCACCTTCGGAAGCGGGTTCGGCTGCTGCTGCGGACTTGCGTCCACCACCCCAGAGGAACAAGACCCCTGCGCCGAACATGAACAAGAAACCGAACAGGCTGATGATCGGAAAACCGCCCGGCTTGAGCGGGAGGGCAACCCCCGCGATCAGCAGGACCAGACCCAGCACGAATAGAGCCGCTGCTTGGAACCGCCGTCTACTCGACGGCGCCCGCATACGGCCGCCCCTCACATTGGAGGCGAACTTGGGGTCTTCGGCATAGAGAGCGCTCTCGATCTGATCGAGCATGCGCTGCTCGTGCTCGGAGAGTGGCACGGTACCTCCCCCGGCACTGGAAGTTTGGCAACCACCCCACGGTGTGGGGCGGCGGGTAATCAAGTTGGACGATTACCTGTTTTCATAATACGAGCAGTTTAGGTCTCGGACCACCAACTCCGGGTACGAGTTCCGCCACAAGCGTACGTATTCGTGCCGAAGGGCCCCGATTCGGCTCCATTTGCCTGTGCGGACCAGGAAATTCCCCGGAAACAACTGCCAACACGGACCATTTGTTCACGACGCTCGCAAATGCTCGGACGCGTCCTGACCGATGAAATCTTCGACCGCCGTGAGAAAACGACCGACCTCGGCGAAGAATGCATCGGAATCGGAGTCCGTGATCACGATCGACACACCGGTTTCCACGGCCGCACGCGCAGCGGACCACCCCGCGAAGAACTTCGACCACGCTCCGAACGCGGGCGCTGCGGCGTCCATCAGAACCCACGCGTTTCCACTTCGCTTGCGCTTCGATCCGGCACCGGCAGGAGCTGCGGCCAACACTGCCCCGGCACCACGTAGTGCTGCCAGATAGGCACACCGGAACCGGTCGGCAGGATCGCCCGCCCCAATCGCTTCCTCGAGAAGCGCATCCGCCTTCCTGAGGAGCCCCCACGCCACACCGGACTTTCCCACTTGCGCAGTGCGGTGGCTGGCGTCCGTCGCACCGAAGGACCGTCTCGCCGATATCGGCAATCGCGAGATTGCGGCATCCGACGGGCTCGACAACTCGGCCGGAAGAGTTCGTTGGCACTTCACACGATCAGGCTTTACATGCTCGGACATCGGGGCACCTCCTGCACCGTAAGGATCCAAGGCCAGGTGGGCCGGAGATGCCCGCTTCCCTTCGGGCATCTCCGGATCACCCACATCGAACATCTGTTCGACCTATTCAATATAACTGCACCCACCGACACGCCGTCAAGAGAAGAGGTGAGACCGGTCGACCCGCAGATCGCCTGGACACCACATACGGTCGACCTCGATCGTGAAGAATTCGCGAGTCGACTCCACGAGGCACTGGCCGTGTACGTCACTGCGATGGACTATCCGCGAGGAACCGAGTTCCATCGCGCACCGATGTGGCAGGAGCACGCGAACCGGCCTGGCTGGAAAGCCGTCGGCGCATTGGCGGTTCCCCAGCAACCGTCACACGAAAATCTGCCGCTGGTGGGGATCGCTTACGGGTATCGCGGGAGCCCGGACCAGTGGTGGCATCAACAGGTACTGCACGGGCTTCGGCGCTCGGGTCGCCCTCAGAGCGAGATCGACGCGATTCTGAGCGACTACTTCGAACTCACCGAACTCCACGTGCATCCGAACGGTCAAGGTCACCGATTGGGCGAATCGCTCTTGCGCCACCTCCTCCTCGATCGAACCGAACGCAGCGTTCTGTTGTCGACACCTGAGGTGTTCGACGAGGACAACCGAGCCTGGCGGCTGTACCGCCGTCTCGGATTTCGCGACGTACTCCGCAGATTTCGTTTTGCCGGCGACAACCGACCGTTCGCAGTCCTCGGCCGTGGACTGCCGCTGTGAGCGCATTTCTCGACGCCGTCGTCGTCGGTTCCGGACACAACGCGCTCGTTTCGGCCGCGTATCTCGCACGTGATGGTTGGTCGGTCGAGGTTCTCGAGAAGGACACGGTTCTCGGCGGTGCCGTCTCGACCGTCGAGCGATTTCCCGGATACAAGGTGGACCGGGGGTCGTCTGCGCACCTCATGATCCGACACAGCGGCATCATCGAGGAACTCGGACTCGGCGCGCACGGCCTTCGCTACATCGACTGTGACCCGTGGGCGTTCGCTCCGCCCGCCCCTGGCACCGACGGGCCGGGCATCGTGTTTCATCGCGACCTCGATGCAACCTGCCGGTCCATCGAACGAGCTTGCGGGACAAAGGACGCCGACGCGTACCGGCGGTTCGTCGCGGTGTGGTCGGAGCGCAGCCGACACGTGATGAGGGCATTTTCCACACCGCCCACCGGATCGAACCTGATCGGTGCGTTCGGAGGACTGGCCACAGCGCGCGGCAACAGCGAACTGTCGCGGCAGTTCCTCGCGCCTGGCGACGCACTACTGGACGAGTATTTCGACAGTGAGGCGCTCAAGGCAGCGTTGGCGTGGTTCGGCGCCCAGTCCGGGCCTCCGATGTCGGAACCGGGAACCGCTCCGATGGTCGGCTTCGCGGCCCTCATGCACGTCCTGCCGCCCGGGCGAGCAGTCGGAGGGAGCGGCGCACTGAGTGCTGCGTTGGCCTCCCGGATGGCTGTCGACGGCGCCACCGTCGCGCTCGGTGACGGCGTGACGTCGATCCGCCGGAACTCGAATCACTGGACCGTCACAACCGAGAGCGGTCGAGAAGTTCACGCTCGCAAGGTAATCGCGGGTTGCCACATCCTCACGACACTCGATCTCCTGGGCAACGGAGGCTTCGACCGAACCACGCTCGATCACTGGAGGCGGAAGATCAGGGTCGGCCCCGGCATCGGCGCTGTATTGCGACTGGCGACATCTGCGCTCCCTTCCTACCGCGGCGACGCCACGACACGGGAAAGTACCTCGGGATTGCAATTACTCGTTTCCGATCGCGCCCACTTGCGCACTGCACACGGCGCAGCACTGGCAGGGGAACTGCCTCCTCGCCCTGCGGTTCTCGGAATGAGTTTCAGCGGAATCGATCCCACGATCGCCCCGGCCGGGCGGCATCAGGTGACACTGTGGTCGCAGTGGCAGCCGTATCGTCTCAGCGGACATCGCGATTGGGCGTCGGTCGCCGAGGCCGAGGCCGACCGGATCGTCGGCGAGATGGAGGCTTTTGCACCCGGATTCGCCGATTCCGTCCTCGACCGCTTCATTCAGACTCCCCGCGACATCGAGTCGGAATTGGGGATGATCGGCGGAAATGTCATGCACGTCGAGATGTCACTCGATCAGATGATGTTGTGGCGACCGCTTCCCGAACTGTCCGGCCATCGCGTTCCGGGAGCAGACGGGTTGTATCTGACCGGAGCCTCGACGCATCCCGGTGGTGGTGTGTCCGGAGCCAGTGGTCGCAGTGCCGCTCGAATCGCACTGTCCGACAGCCGCCGGGGTAAAGCGAGTCAGTGGCTGCGTCGTTCGAGCAGGTCGTGAAGGTCACCCGCCGAACTTCACCCGCCGACACGCCCCCGCCTCGATGACTGGCTACGCCACGGCTGGCACGATGACCACTGTGCAACAGTCCACCGATCCCGCCGCCAAGCCGACCAGTCGGAAACGTTTCCTGACGGTTGCCGCGCTCGCCCTCATGCTTGTTCCCTTGCTTGCCGGGTGCATCCGCGTGCAGGTGTCGATGGGAGTGTCCGCGAACGATCGTGTGACCGGACAGGTGGTAGCTGCCGCTATTCCGGCGAACGAGGCGGACAAGGGTCCGCAGCTGACCCCGCCTTCCTCGCTGGAGGACAAGATACGGGTTCAGGAATACAAGAAGGACGGATACGTCGGCAGCCAGGCGTTCTTCAGCGACTTGTCCTTCGGTGACGTCGCCCAACTGGGCTCGATGTATGCCGAGGGATCCGGGTCGTTCCAGATCACCCTCAAGCGATCCGGGGACACCGTCACGCTCGACGGCAAGGCAGACCTGAAGACGGTTCCAACTCAGGGCGCCGACGTCCAGGTCAGCATCGCCTTCCCGGCACGGGTCGGCACGACCAACGGAACACGAGACGGCGATTCCCGGGTGTCGTGGACTTTGCCCGCCGGCGAGGTGTCGACAATGCGCGCCGAGGTCAACTACGCGGACCCCAGCACCCGAAGCTTCGCCGGGTGGGCAGGAATCATGGCCGGACTGGCGCTCGGTGTCGCGATTATCGTCGGTGCAATGGCCTGGATGGCGCGCAATCGAGCACCGATCAAGCGCGCGCCCGCCGCGAAAGCACCGGCCATGAAGACGCCTGTCACGAGATCACCTGTCAGCAAGCAAGCTGACAACAGGAATCCGAAAAACACCACGAAGTAGCGCCTGGCGGTTGCCCCCTCGATTGGTGTCGAGCGGGGCAACCGGGATCAGACGGCTTGTGCTGTCCCGACAGAGGTGTCGGGGGTGAGACCGAGTCGCTCGAGGACCTCACTGGTGGCGCGCGCGAAGTTCAACGTGATGAAGTGCAGGCACGGAGCGCCTTCGGCGATCAACCGCTCTCCCATCTCGGTGGCCAGATCGATGCCGAGTTCGCGGACCGCTGCACGGTTCTCTTCCGGACCGCTTCCGGCCGCGGCGTCGAATCGGCGTTCGAGAGCAGGGGGCAATGAGGAGCCCGAGAGCTCGAGCATGCGCCGCACCGAGCGCAGCGACGTCACCGGCATGATCTCCGGGATGATCGGCTTGGCGCCCTGTTCTGCGTCGTATGCACTCACCCGGTCACGGAGACGCAGGTAGTCCTCCACGTCGAAAAACATCTGCGTGATCGAGTACTCGGCGCCGGCACGCAACTTCGACACCAGGTACTTCGTGTCGTACGCCAAGTCCGGAGCGCGGTAGTGCCCCTCGGGGAACGACGCGACACCGACGTGGAAGTCGCCCAGGTCACGGACCATCCGCACGAGTTCCTCGGCGTACTCGACGCCTTCGGGATGCTTCTTCCACTCGCCGAGCGGATCGCCGGGCGGATCGCCGCGCAACACGAGGATGTTGCTGATGCCACGGTCGGCGTAGGCACCGACCATGGCGCGAAGTTCTTCGGTGCTGTGCGAAACAGCAGTCAGGTGAGCAACCGGCAGCAGGGTCGTCTCCTCGGCCAATTCGCCGGTGACGCGCACCGTACGATCGCGCGTCGAGCCACCTGCGCCGTAAGTCATCGAGACGAACGCCGGTCCGAGCCGCTCGAAGGTACGCACCGCACGCCACAGGCGCGCTTCGGCGTCAGCGTCGCGCGGCGGCGAAAACTCGACCGAGAACGGAATACGGCTACCTGTCGAGGAAGCGATCCGATCGACGATCGACGGCGTTCGGGTGGCCCACCCCTCGCTGGAGCGGCCCCTGACTGGATCGAATGTCACCGGTCAAGCATATGTTTTCCAGCTGCAAACAAGCTCATCGCCCAGGACTGCGTATCCCGAATGTCAGGATCACGCAGTTCACGGCCCGAACCCCCGTTGATTCCAACCCCCACTAAGCTGGGCCCCAAGCTCGCTTCCGTGTAACCCTCCGGCGCGAGAACATACCGATCTTGGAGGCCACCCTGTCCGCAGGAACCGCGCGCGTTGGACAGAGTTCGACCAACACCGCACCGCATCCGACCTCACTCGAACTGCCAGGCATGTTCGAAGGAGCGCTCCGCGACTTCTTCGATTCACGCCGCGAACTCGTCTCGAACATCGGCGGTGGATACGAGAAAGCCGTCAGCACCCTCGAAGCCTTCGTCCTGCGCGGAGGAAAGCGCGTCCGGCCCTCGTTCGCCTGGACGGGATGGCTCGGCGCCGGAGGCGACCCGAACGGGAGCGACGCGGAGGCGGTGATTCGTGCATGCGCGGCCCTCGAACTGGTGCAGGCCTGCGCGCTCGTCCACGACGACATCATCGACGCATCAACGACCAGGCGCGGCTTCCCGACCGTTCACGTCGAATTCGAGGACCAGCACCGAGGCGAGGAGTGGAGCGGCGACTCCGCGCACTTCGGCGAGGCCGTCGCCATTCTTCTCGGCGACCTGGCCTTGGCCTGGGCTGACGACATGATCCGAGAATCCGGGATCAGCCCCGACGCGGCCGCACGAGTGAGCCCGGTCTGGTCGGCAATGCGCACCGAGGTGCTCGGTGGCCAATTCCTCGACATCAGCAACGAAGCCCGCGGAGACGAGACCGTCGAGGCAGCCATGCGGGTCAACCGTTACAAAACCGCCGCGTACACGATCGAACGCCCGCTGCACCTCGGCGCCGCACTGTTCGGTGCAGACGCCGAGTTGATCGATGCCTACCGGACGTTCGGCACCGACATCGGGATTGCCTTCCAACTTCGCGACGACCTGCTCGGTGTCTTCGGAGATCCGTCCGTCACGGGCAAACCGTCGGGCGACGATCTCATCGCCGGCAAGCGGACTGTCCTGTTCGCGATGGCGCTTGCCCGCGCCGACGCCGCAGATCCGGCGGCAGCAGAACTGCTCCGCAACGGAATCGGCACCCAGTTGACCGTCAACGAAGTCGACACTCTGCGTCAGGTGATCACCGATCTTGGCGCCGTCACCGACGTCGAAACGCAGATCGACACCCTCGTCGAGGCAGCTGCGAACGCCCTCGACTCGAGCACGGCAACGGCAGAGTCCAAGGCTCGCCTGACCGATATGGCGATCGCGGCCACGAAGCGAAGCTACTGACCGTGACAGACGTGCACCGCACTCGAACCGTCAGCTCGCCGACCGATCGAGTCGTGATCGTCGGCGCGGGACTTGCCGGACTGTCTGCGGGGTTGTATCTGCGTGGCGCCGGCCGCGACGTCACGATCCTCGAGAGCAACGGCTCGGTCGGCGGGCGAGTCGGTGTCTACCAGGGCAGTGACTACAGCATCGACAACGGCGCAACGGTGCTCACGATGCCCGAACTCGTCGAAGACGCTCTTGCGGCCGTCGGCGCCGACCCCGACTCGACAAACCCCAAATTCGTTGTGCACAAGCTCGATCCGACGTACCACGCGCGATTCGCAGACGGCACCGCTCTCGATGTTCACGCCGACCCCGAAGACATGGCTGCCGAAGTCTCCCGTGTCTGCGGGCCGGAAGAAGCGCAGCGATACCGTGCGTTGCGGCGATGGCTGAACCGCATCTTCGACGCGGAATTCGACCGCTTCATGGACGCCGACTTCGATTCTCCCCTCGGACTGGTCAATTCGCGTGAAGCAGTCAAGGATCTGAGCCGACTAGTCGCACTGGGAGGATTCGGGAAACTGGGCGGGCAGGTGGATCGCAAGATCCGCGACCCTCGCCTCCGGCGGATCTTCACTTTCCAAGCGCTGTATGCGGGAGTTGCTCCGTCTCGAGCCCTCGCGGTGTACGGGGCGATCGCTCACATGGACACCTCACTGGGCGTCTACTTTCCCGAGGGCGGGATGCGCACGATCGCCGAGTCGATGGCCGACGCTTTCACCGAGGCCGGCGGAATTCTGCATCTCGGCCGCACGGTCGAACGACTCGAGGCGAGCGACCGTCGCGTGCGTGCCGTACACACACGCGACGGTGAGAGCTACGACTGTGATGTCGCAGTCCTCACCCCCGACATGGCCGTCACGGACTCCCTCTTGCGCCCGCATACGCGATTGCGCCCGCGACCGGTGCGTACATCGCCGTCCGCGGTCGTGATTCACGGCACTGTTTCTTCAGCCGTCGCCGACGGATGGCCCGCGCAGCGACACCACATGATCGACTTCGGCGAGGCGTGGAAGCGCACCTTCGCCGAGATCACGGCACGCCGCGGCCGCGGGCAATTGATGAGTGATCCGTCACTGCTCGTCACCCGACCGGCGCAGACCGACCCGAGCCTGGCCTTCTCGCGAGACGGCCGGATCCGTGAACCGCTGTCAGTCCTCGCGCCGTGCCCGAATCTGGACAGTGCGCCGCTCGACTGGGCAGTTCTCGGCCCGGCCTACGTGCGTGAAATCATCCTCACGCTGCAAGAACGTGGCTATACGGGACTGGTCGAGGGGTTCGATATCGATCACGTCGACACCCCGCAGACCTGGCTCGAGAAGGGCATGGCCGCGGGTAGCCCGTTCGCGGCGGCACACACCTTCACCCAGACGGGGCCGTTCCGACGCAAGAACCTCGCCCGCGGCTTCGACAACGTCGTTCTCGCCGGATCGGGAACCGTTCCGGGGGTGGGAGTACCGACCGTTCTGCTGTCCGGCCGGCTCGCCGCCGAACGTATTACCGGTACACGCGAGCGAGCCAGCGCGGTGGGCACTCGTGCGAGCAACTAAACTAGCCCCTCGTAACCGACCATTCATCCACGATTCACCGACTCGGGCGCTGCATGCGCCGATCGACACCGATCTCCTCGGGGGAGGAACCTGCACCGATGACGTCCTCTGCCGCAGCCACTGAAAGACCGTGGCACCTAAGGGTCGCCAATTTCCTTCGGACTCCCGAAGGTCACAGTGCACTGCTCGGTTTCTTCGGCGCAGTCATGATCACGTTCGGCGGATTCGGTGCCGGTAGCGTCCGGCGCCAAGATCCGCTGCTCGAGTCGATGCATCTGTCCTGGCTCCGTTTCGGACACGGATCGATTCTGTCGGCGGCCATCGTCTGGATCGGTGTCCTGTGCATGATCGCTGCCTGGGTTCGACTGGGCCGCTCGACTCTGCGCGGTGACGTCTCGTTGCGCGGCCTGCGCTACGTCGTCCCGGTCTGGACGTTTCCGCTGCTGTTCGCGGTGCCCATGTTCAGCCGTGACGCCTACTCCTACCTGGCACAGGGCGCCTTGTTACGCAACGGCTTCGACCCGTATGCCGTCGGCCCCGTCGTCAATCCGGGAATCCTGCTCGACAACGTCTCCAACGTGTGGACGACGACAACTACCCCGTACGGCCCGGTTCACCTTCTCCTTGCCGACGCCATCGTTCGGCTGACCGGCGAGAACGTCATCGCCGGCACGATGCTGTTGCGGATCACGATGCTGCCCGGACTCGCCCTGATGATGTGGGCCGTTCCCCATCTCGCGACGAAGCTCGGCGGAAACACCTCGATCGCCCTGTGGCTCGCAGTACTCAATCCCCTCGTCCTGATCCACCTGATCGGCGGCGTTCACAACGAGATGCTCATGGTCGGCCTCATGGCCGCGGGCATTGCGCTCGCTCTCGAACGCAAGCACCTGTTCGGAATCGGGCTGATCGCACTCGCCGTCGCGATCAAGGCAACCGCGGGCGTCGCACTTCCCTTCATCGTCTGGATCTGGATGATCCACGAACGGGAGGACGCGGCCGCGGCCGGGCGAGAACCGGCGTCACCGATCCGATCGTTCGTCAAAACGGCCGGTGCTGGTTTTGCGGTATTCGTGGCGGTACTCGGATCCACCTCACTGATCGCCGGAGTCGGCCTCGGCTGGACGACCGCACTCTCGGGTTCGGCAAAGATCATCAACTGGCTCTCGCTGCCCACGATCGTGGCGCACATCGGAACCATGGCCACCTCCTGGTTCGCCGGTGACCATTTCAACGACATCCTCGAAGTCTCCCGGACCATCTCGGCGGTTGTGTTGATCGCGATCATCGCCGTCGTGTGGTGGCGCTACCGCAAGACCGAGCGCGACGCCGTCATGGGCATCGTGATCGTGATGGTCGCCATCGTCGTTCTGTCCCCCGCAGCACTCCCCTGGTACTACTCCTGGCCGCTGGCAGTAGCGGCCGGTTTCGCAATGTCGCCGACGACTCTCGCCGTACTGACAGGGCTGTCCACCTGGCTGATGCTGGTGTTCCAGCCCGACGGATCGATCGGCCTCTACACCTTCCCGCATGTGGCTCTGGCCATCGTCGCTGCCGTGATCGCGGCTATGTCCTTGCAGACGGAAGATCCACTCAGACTTCGTGGACGCAAACATGAGAAACCGATCGAAATGACGTCAGCCGCCTCGGCGCCCTCGACGTCAGAATCTGCGTGATCCGCGTGTCATGAACGCATTGTCTGCGTCCTATGAATTCTGCGAGGACGTGACGAGGGAACACGGCCGAACGTACTTTCTGGCCACTCGGTTGCTGCCCGAGCCTCGACGCCGCGCAGTTCACGCTCTCTACGCATTTGCTCGCGTCGTCGACGACGTCGTGGACGAACCCTCGGGTCCGCATGAACGAGGCACGGTGCTCGCCGACGTCGAACGTGCAGCCGTCACCGCACTCGACAACCCCACTGCGACAGGTGGCTTCCCGTCGACGGTTCCCCTCGACCTGACACGCGTACTCCCTGCCTTCGCCGATGCTGTGAAGACGTTCGACATTCCGCGTGCATACTTCGACGCCTTCTTCGAGTCCATGCGGATGGACGCCCCCGACACCGCGAAGTTTCGACCCGTCTACAACACGATGGACGAGCTTGCCGAGTACATGTACGGCTCCGCCGTCGTCATCGGTTTGCAGATGCTCCCGATTCTCGGAGTGAGCGTTCCGCAGCAGGAAGCTGTAGTGCCCGCGTCGAATCTCGGTGAGGCGTTTCAGCTGACCAACTTCATCCGCGACGTCGGTGAAGACCTCGACCGGGGACGTCTGTACCTCCCGGCGGGCGAGTTCGCCGCATTCGGGGTCGACATCGAGATGCTCCAGCACGGGCGCAGAACCGGAACGGTGGACGTTCGGGTCAAGCGCGCGCTGGCACACTTCATTGCCGTGACGCGGGGGCGGTATCGGTCCGCCGAATCCGGCATCCCGATGCTCGATCGGCGGGTCCAGCCGTCGATCCGCACGGCTTTCGTGTTGTACGGAGCAATTCTCGACCAGGTCGAGCGCGCCGACTTCCGGATACTGCATCGACGAGTGTCCGTTCCCGGACGCACGCGACTTCGAGTCGCTGCGCCGGGTCTGGTCCGGTCGGCAACCTACGCGGCGAAAAACCGCATGAGATGAGTTGTCAGAAGGCCGGCATCTCAGAAAGCCATGGCCTGTGCGCGGCGGATGACCTCACGCGCGAGATCACCATGCAGTGCGTCCACCGGGCGCCCCGGCAGGGAATCGTCAGCCAGGAACAACCAGCGGAGGATTTCGATATCGGTGTAGCCGCCGTCGTGCAGCACCGCCAGCAGACCGGGCAACCACTTGACGATCTGGCCGTCCTCGCCGAAGAACACTTCGGGGACACCGAGAACGCCATGCCGCTTGACTGCGATGATCTTGTGATCGCGAAGCAACTGGTGAACCTTGCTCACCGGCAACCCGACGTTCTTCGCCACATCCACCAGCTGGAACAGGGAAACCGAAGAATCCAGGACATCATCACAATAAGGAATCGCGCTCACCGCGAGAAGTTTATCCGGTCCGGCGAGCCCGCTGTGTACCGCCCGGTGCAGTGCTCGAAACCGCCGCTCCGCTTGGGTCACAGCGCTCTGTGACGTTCTCGAGACTTCCGCGTCGGTATCGCTGGCTACGATGGACGGGATGCGGCGTATCAGTAACCGAGATTTCGCGAACCGGGATTTCGTGAACCGGGATTTCGTGAACTGGGATTTCGTGGTGACCGCGAATCGGCGCCCGTACGGCGGGGGCCACACTTACATGCTGACAGCTACCGCCCAGAGCACAACCACACAGATCGCAAGCACGGAGGAATAGTCATTACGGAGGTCGAGGGTTGATCGGCGAAATGCTCGAGCGCCGCTATCGAGTGGACGCACCGATCGCGCGCGGCGGTATGTCGACCGTGTATCGAGGCCTCGATACACGGTTGGATCGACCTGTCGCTATCAAGGTGATGGACCCGCAATTTGCCGGCGATCCGGCGTTCCTGACTCGTTTCGAGTTCGAGGCCCGGGCCGTGGCCAGACTCAAGCATCCGTCCCTTGTGGCCGTCTACGACCAGGGCAGCGATCGCAATCACGTGTTCCTCGTGATGGAACTCGTCGACGGTGGAACTTTGCGCGAACTCCTTCGTGAGCGCGGACCGATGCCGCCTCACGCCGTCGCTGCAGTCGTGGCACCTGTCCTGGACGCGTTGGCGGTGGCGCATCGAGCGGGACTGGTTCACCGTGACGTCAAACCCGAGAACATCTTGATCTCGGACACCGGCGAAGTGAAGATCGCCGACTTCGGATTGGTGCGTGCAGCCGCGGCAGCAACCACCACCTCCAACAGCGTGATCCTCGGCACCGCAGCCTATCTGTCGCCGGAACAGGTGACGTCAGGAATTGCCGACACTCGAAGCGACGTCTACTCGACCGGCGTGTTGATGTTCGAACTTCTCACCGGTACAACACCGTTCACCGGTGATACGTCACTCTCCATCGCCTACCAACGCATCCACGACGATGTCCCGCGCCCCGGTTCACGCATCCCCGGTGTACCGGTGCAGTTCGATCGCCTGGTTGCCGAAGCCACTCACCGCGAGCCGGCACATCGTTTCGCCGACGCTGGTGAGATGGCAGCTGCACTTCGCAGTGTGAGCGAGCAACTGGAACTTCCGTCATACCGCGTTCCGGCTCCGCGTCGAAGCGCCCAGCACCAGAGCGCGCAGGTTGCCCCGGCTCGGCCACAACCGGCGCCTGCGCCCCCGACGGATGTACACCCGAACTCTGCTGCGCGCCCGAACCCTGGTGCCACGACGGTATTGGCGTCCGGCGTGGCCCCGGCTGCGGCAGCCACCACGGCGCTCGGCACGGGCTCTCCTCCCCCCGGTGGCATTCAGCACACTCGCGCGGTCACCGCACAAACTGCTCGTCCGGCGACGGTCGACGGCGACTCGGATTTCGACGACGGTTCCGATTTCGGCGACGACCAACTGGGACCTGACGATCCGCACGCTCATTTTGTCGAAGCACGACGCAAGTCTCGACGAGCCACCCTGATCTGGCTGCTCGTCATCGCGGTCCTCGCGCTTGCGTTGGGCTTCGGCGGATGGTGGATGGGCTCGGGCCGCTATACAGCTGTTCCCTCGATCGACGGGCTGACCAAGGACACTGCGGTCACCGCTCTGCAGGACGCCGGGCTCTCCCCCGACGTCCAGGGTCAGTACTCCGACGCCCAACCCATCGACACGGTGATCGGGACAGACCCGGCCTCCGGCTCCAGGGTTACCAAAGGCTCGACCGTCGCGCTGCTGACTTCGCTCGGGCGTCCGACTGTTCCGCCCATTCCGGCCGGCGGCGACGTCTCGGCCCTGGGCGCACAACTCGCCGACCGTACTCTCGTCGCGGTCGACGGCGGGGACACATTCAGCTCCAAGATCCCGATCGGCGGCGTGGCGGCGCTCGACCCGGCGCCGGGAACCGAGGTTGCCGTGGGCTCCTCGGTCAAGGTCATCACGTCCAAAGGGTCACCTCCCGTTGACATTCCCGATGTGAAGGGCATGTCCGAGAACGCTGCGCGCGCTGCCCTCGACAAGGTAGGTATCTCCGTCAGCACCACCAGAACAACGTTCGACGACGCCGTCGAGGGCGGTAGCGTGATCGGCACAGATCCCGCAGTCGGGTCCTCCGTCAACGCCGGCACCTCCGTTGTTCTCCTCATCTCCGACTCCGTCAAGGTTCCCTCGCTGATCGGCCGCTCCGTCTCCTCAGCACGCGAAGAACTCGGCCGCCTCGGCCTCGAGATCACCGTGCGTCAGCTCACCCAGAACGACAGCTCGGTCATCATCAGCCAGAGCGTCAAGAACGACCTCGTTGCCAAGGGCACCGACATCAGCGTCGTCGCAATTCCCTGACAGTCCGCTTCGGCCTAGTCTGAATTCATGGCCACGTGGGAACCCGAGAGCATAGGGATACTCGACTTGCCGTCGGGGAGATCGATTCGGGGTCGAGGACTCCGCAATCCACTTCCTTCCGGGCCTCTCCCCACCTTCGGTGTCTATCTGACCGGTAAAGAACCTCCCGCCACCGAGTGGGATTCGGTGTGGGTCCGCTGGCGAGATTTCTGGTTGCCGAGCGATCCCGACGCGCTGCGCAGCGCCGTGCACAAAGTTTGGGTGCGTTCGGAAACCGAAAGAGTCGAGATCGCGTGCGGTGGCGGATTCGGCCGCACCGGAACAGCTTTGGCCGCTCTTGCCATTATGGACGGAGTGCCGAGTGAGGACGCCACCGCGTACGTTCGCGCACGCTACTCACCTCGCGCCGTCGAAATGCCCTGGCAGCGCCGATTCGTCACACGATTCACGAAATAGCGAACGCCCCCACCGGCGCGAGCGGGTGAGGGCGTTTGCTGAAAATCAGTGCCAGTGCGAATCAGCTTCGGCGAAGCAGGGGTTCAGCCTCGCAGCATCTCGGCCACGAGGAACGCGAGCTCCAACGACTGTTGGGTGTTCAATCGGGGGTCGCACGCCGTCTCGTAGCGACCACCGAGATCGAGATCTGAGATGTCCTGCGCGCCGCCGAGGCACTCGGTGACGTTCTCACCGGTCAGCTCGACGTGGATACCACCCGGATGCGTGCCGAGGCCGTTGTGGACCTCGAAGAAGCCCTGAACCTCGTCGACGATGCGATCGAAGTGGCGCGTCTTGTACCCGGTGGAGGCTTCGTGGGTGTTGCCGTGCATCGGATCGCACTGCCAGATGACCTGGTGGCCGGTGGCCTGGACCTTCTCGATGATCGCCGGCAGCAGGTCGCGGACCTTGCCGTTGCCCATGCGCGAGATCAGAGTCAGTCGACCCGGCTTGTTGGTGGGGTCGAGACGCTCGACATATTCCACCGCCATTTCCGGCGTGGTGCTCGGACCGATCTTGAGGCCGATCGGGTTGGAGACCAACTCGGCGAAGGCGATGTGCGCGCCGTCGAGCTGACGGGTGCGGTCACCGATCCAGAGGAAGTGGGCCGACAGGTCGTAGAGCTTGGGGTGGTCGCTATCGTTGTCGAGACGCAGCATCGCGCGCTCGTAGTCCAGAACCAGGGCCTCGTGGCTGGCAAAGATCTGTGCCTGGTGCAGGCTCGGATCGGTGACGCCACACGCGTTCATGAACTGCAGGCCGCGGTCGATCTCGGCTGCCAGTTGCTCGTAACGTGCGCCCGCGGGCGAAGCTGCGACGAACTCGCGGTTCCAGTCGTGCACCTTGTGCAAATCGGCCATACCGGCGCCGGTGAGCGCGCGAACCAGGTTCATCGCGGCGCTGGCGTTGGCGTATGCGCGCACCAGACGCGAAGGATCGTGCGCACGGACTGCCTCGTCGGCGACGAGCGAATTGATCATGTCGCCGCGGTACGACTTGAGCCCCAGCGAGTCGATGTCGGCAGAACGCGGCTTGGCGTACTGGCCGGCGATGCGAGCAACCTTGACGACAGGCATCGAGGAACCGTAGGTGAGCACGACGGCCATCTGCAGCAACGTGCGGATGTTTCCCTTGATGTGCGGCTCGGTGTTGTCCGCAAATGTCTCGGCGCAGTCACCGCCCTGGAGCAGGAATGCTTCACCACGCGCGACCTGCGCGAGACGCTCTTGCAGCGCCTCGACCTCGCTGGCCACCGTGATGGGAGGCACGCTCTCGAGCACAGTCCGCATGGCGGCCGCCTGGTCAGCGGGCCACGAGGGCTGCTGAGCAGCGGGCTTCGCGAGTGCCTCGTCGAGCTGCTTACGCAGTCCGGTAGGCAGCGGCGGGAGTTCGGGCAAGCGGTCGATCGGCACGTCGACAGTCCAGTTCACCTCTACAGGATATTCGCTCGCCCGTCGGCGCGTCACACAGGCTCTCGATCGCAGCCCAATCGGGACACTTCTCGCGCACCGAAACCTGAGTCAGCGAAGTGAACGTGCTGCCGAAATCGCGTCGAACTTCACGAGGTTGTGCCTGGCGTCGGCAAGTGCGTCGTGTGCGTCGGCGGGCGCTGACGGGAGGGCAGGACTGCCGTTGTCTTCCCAGAACTGTCGGAGTTCGCGGGTGTACCGCGGCATCGACTGCGGTAGTTCGGTCATATCGCCCCACAACTGGCACAGCGCGACGTGGTCGTATGCGGCTACCCACGCCCAGAGCTCCGGAACGACCATCGGCCGCGGAACGAAGAATTTCAGAAGATCGTCGCGGATCTTCTCGCGTGATTTCCACAGCGGCGACGAAGGCTGCGGCAACTTCGGCAGCACGTTCTTGCGCACCCAACTACCGGCACGGGCGGGATCGAACTCCGTCGAGACCGCGTAATACTCTCGGCCGTCCTCGCAGACAACGCCGATGGACACGAGATCGATGGTTCGACCGTCTTCGATGAATTCACAGTCGTAGAAGTAGCGCACGTCCGAAAACTATGCCGCACGCGCAGGCTCTGGAGCCAATGCGCGTGCGGCAGGTGTGGGAAATCTCTAGCTGGCCTGTGCGTCCGGGAGCGAATCCTTGTCGGTCTTCGCGGGCTCCTTCGACTCGGCCGAGACCACGAGATCAACAACCGACTCGCCGCCTTCCGCCGGAACATCGACGGCAGCTTCGGGTTTCGTGGGCGCCTGGTTCTTGAGGCTCGCCGCGTAGATGTCCACGTACTCCTGGCCGGAGAGTTTCATCAGCTTGTACATCACTTCGTCGGTCACAGCCCGCTCGACGAAGCGGTTTCCGCCCATGCCTTCGAAGCGGGAGAAATCGATGGGTTCACCGACGATCACGGTGACCTTGGCTGGGCGCCACATCCGTGAGCCGATCGGATTCATCTTGTCGGTGCCGACCATCGCAACCGGGATCACCTTGACGCCCGATTCGAGCGCGAGGCGCGCCATTCCGGTCTTGCCCTTGTAGAGACGACCGTCAGGCGAACGCGTTCCTTCGGGGTAGATACCCAGCAGACTGCCCGAACCGAGAACCTTGAGACCGGCGTTGAGCGCATCCTGCGCCGCGTCCGCGCCGGTTCGGTCGATGGGGACCTGTCCGACCGCGGTGAAGAACCACTTCTGGAAAGCGCCCTTCAGGCCGGAACCGGTGAAGTACTCGCTCTTGGCAAGGAAGGTGATACGGCGGTTGACGCGAAGCGGAAGGTAGAACGAGTCCAGAACCGCCTGGTGATTGCTGGCCAGAATGGCCGCGCCGTCAGTCGGAATGTTCTCGTGACCTTTGACCGTCGGACGCCCGAGCAGCCAGAGAATCGGCCCCAGCAACACATACTTGAAGAGCCAATACCACACGGCGTCCCTCCCATTCACAGCTGAATTTCGCTGAGTACGACCTTACTGCCGACCGGTAACCCCCGCTACACACGCCCCTGGAGGATCGACCCGATCACAGTCCGGCAGACGTGGTTCCAGCGCCGTCGACCCCACCGAGATCCTGAGGCACTACCGAACGCGCCAATGCGGCGGCGCCCACCATGCCCGCAGCTTCGCCGAGTTGAGCCGAACGGATTCGTGCCAGTGGGCGGTGCTTCGCGCCGGTCAACAATGTCGCGTACTGCTCACGGGCGTCGTCGAGAAACAGTGGGGCAGAACTCGCGACGCCGCCTGCGATCACGACCAGATCGGGATCGTAGACGTCCCCGACCATCGCCAATCCGACGGCCAGCCAACGTGTGAACTCGGCAATGGTTGCCAGAGCGAGTGGGTCACCGTCCTGCGCGGCGTTGGCGATCCGGCGACCGGTGAGGGAACCCGGATCCACCGCTACTTCGCGCGCCAGAACCGTCGACGCAGCCGGGTCGGCGGCCAGCAGTTCGATTGCCGTGTCCACGAGCGCCGTTCCGCTGCAATAGCGCTCCCAACACCCACGCTTGCCACACGCACACTGACGCCCGCCTGGCACGACCTGGATGTGGCCGAGTTCGGGGGCGACGCCGTGACTCCCCCGGTACAGCTCACCGTTGATCAGCAGCGCACCGCCGATTCCGGTCCCGATTGCCACCATCACGACATTGCGGCCACCTGCGGCCGCGCCGAATCGGTGCTCCGCGAACGCCGCTGCATTGGCGTCGTGCTCGAGAACGACCGGCAATCCGAGCCGCTTACTCAAGTCACTGCCCACCGGCGCGTCCACCCACGGCAAGTGCGGCGCGAACCGAACCGAGCTTCGATCGGAGGTGATGAAGCCGGCGACCGCCAACCCCACGGCAGACACCTCGTGCCGGGTGACCAGTTCGCGTACGACGCGATCGAGGCCGTCTTCGAGAGCGCGTGCGGACTGCGGGGTCGGGGCTTGAATCATCTCGAGCACTTGTCCGTCGACGTCCACGACGGAGGCCCTGATGCTCGTTCCGCCGACGTCGATGCCGACCGTCAAGATGTCGTCCATGGTGGAGTCGGAGACCGCTTTCAAGCGGCGCGCGCTCATCGCGCCAATTCCCGCGCGAGCGGCGCCCGCTGGAGTGCGCACCCTGTATCGGTGCCTCGTGCGTCGGTGACCATTGTGTCGATTGTGCTCATCGCGGGCCGTTAGCTCTACCCGGGGTACAAAGTCAGTCCTTGACCGTCACGTTGATCGGGACAAATGCCGCCGTTCGAGTTCGCTCGGCACCTGGCGTCGTCGCTCCGCTGTCCGGTCCGCGATCCGGGCCGGACGGGCCCCCGAGAAACTCGTCGAGAATCTCGCGAAGCAATGCGAGGAACGCCGCTGCGTGACCCGCGAGAAACGCCAGTAGTTCGTGGTGCTCACCGCGAACCAGTGCAGCGAGAGCGCACACCGGGCACCAACTGCAGCCAGTGAACACCGGCTGCGTGTCCGCTGACGCCGAGTCACCCGCAACGTCGGCCGTCGCTGCTGCAGCCTTTTGCAAGACCGGTTCCAGGCGCGTCAGAACGGTATCCGCCAGCGCACGAAATTCCGCGACGAGGCGCTCGTGCTCTTCGCTCATACTGGCCACACCGCGGGATCCGGGCTGAACCGGATGATCAGGTAACTGCCGTCCAACTCCGCCCCGTTCACGACACAACGACGCAGCACCGACGCCAAACGAACTCTGCGTCGTACGCCGTCTGCTCCCACCAGCACATCGTCCTCCACCCGGCCCAACGACAACGACGACGGATCCACGAGCGGAAGGTACATCCGCATCACGTACACCGAATCGACTCCGGCCCCCGACTCCAACGACACCACGATGTTGTCCGCGGTGTCGACAGCGTCGATTGTGTCGACGGTGTCCGAATCCGTGTCCGTTCCACCCTCGAACGTGGCCGCGATCTCGCCCAGAGCCGCCAACCCTACCGGTTCGGCGCAGGCGCGCTCGACCGTTGTGACGGACATTCCATCAGTCGATCCACGCAAATCGTCGACGACGAGTGCCTGTGACGCCCTGATCGAAGCAAGCCACTGCGCCGCCGGCGAATCGTCGACACCCTTCCCGGCCGACGAGTTGAACTGCGGGACAAGGTTGTTGACCATAATCCCGTCGACTCGCAATCCGGCCAGAGCCAGACCGGACAACGTCCGGCGAGTCGCCGCGGCCGACACGCCATCGGCCGACGTCACAACGCGCACGCTGGTGTTCTCCCGATCCGAGAGGTGAACGGCGATTCGATCCACCGACGCGAGCACGCGTTCGATGACGGACACGAGTAGCAACACTCGCATGTCCGAGCCCGTCACGGCGACCATCCGCCTGTGCCGCGGCCACAATCGCTCGAGATACTCCGACACCATCGACGGAGACCCGAGGATCCGCAGTGCTTCGGCTGCGGCCGGACAGTCCACGATCACGAGGTCGTAGTCACCGCTGCTCGAGATATCGACGATCTCGGAGAGTCCGAGTATGTCTTGGATCCCCAGGGATCCCGTCAACTCTTCCGGTTCCAACCCCTCGAACGACGAACCGTGTTCGTGATCTCCCGCTCCGAAATTTCCTGCAGCATCGATCAATCCCGACAGTCCTCGGAACTTTTCCTCGAGGAGCTCGGAAGTGTCGAGTTGCCGGACGTCGAGGCGCTCGGCGAGAGGTGTAGTCGTTCGCAGCGCCGGCACGCCCACGACATCCGCGAGAGAACCTGCCTGATCGATCGACACCAAAAGCACTCGTGCCCCGTCGGACGCAGCCGACACAGCCGTCGCCGAGGCAAGCGTCGTCGTGCCTGCTCCGCCTTTACCGACGAACAGTTGGACGCGAGATCGTTGCTCCGGCACTCAGCCCTCGACTCGCTTCTTCAGTTCTTTCAGAGCTGTGTCGGTAATGATCTTCTCGGCCTTGCGCTTGAAGAGACCGATCATCGGAATCGTCAGGTCGACCGTCAACTCGTAGGTGACAGAGGTGGTGCCGTTCGGGCCGGGCTCGAGTGTGTACGAACCGAATTGGGACTTCTGGATCTCACCCGAGATCAGCTCCCAGCTCACCGCCATACCGTCCGGCGCCCACGAATACTGCAGTTCGTAGGTGTCCTTCACCATCCCCGCGTCGAGGACAAAACGCACTCGGTCCGCGCGGCCGCCCTGCCCCGGCGCCGTCACCTCGACGGACTTCGCCGCGGCCACCCATTCGGGGTACTGCGCGAAATCGGCGATGACGTCCATCACGGCGTCGGCAGGGGCGTCGATGCTGATCAACCCCTTGGTCTTCTCGGCCATACGACTGCGCTACCTTCCTTCGTCAAAAGTCCAGAACCTGCACAACGAGCACTACTTCGATTATCAGTCCGGTGCTACCCCGGCGGCACGTCCTGCTTCGAGTTCGCGCTTGAGCTGGAAGGACATGACCTTGCCGTCGACCCGACGCTTTCGGTTCATCCCGGCGAGGTCGAGGTTCGCCAGATCCGACGGTGATACGCCGACCGGTTCACAGTGCAGGAAGTAGTGCACGATCGTCCCGTCCATGACCGGTTCGAGCCACACCTCCATGGTGCCGACCAGCTGACCGGACACTCCCCAACGGAATCCTGCGGGACCGCGATCTTCCCGGACTTCGAGCGCAAGATCACTGAACCAGCGACGCCACCGCGCGCGCGAGGACAACAGTTCGGCGACCCGCTCGGGCGGGGCGGCGATGAAAGTCTGGTCTGCGACCTGAATGCTGCTCACCGAAGTAGCTTCACATATCGCGTCGGCGAAGCGTCGAGGGGTGTCGCAACACTACATACCGGACAGACTGTAAGCCTGGCCACAACTGCGTCGGACATGCGACTACAGTAGGAGACGAAAACCCTACTCGTCAGTATTTCGCAGTGTCGGAGGTATTTCGTGCCTGAGTTCAGCGCACCCCAGACGTTCACCATTCCCGAGGATGCCTCCGCGGTCGACTCGGTCTTCGCCTTCGCGAAGACGAAGCCGGCGGCGGTTGTCTACAAGCGCAAAGTCGGAAATGCATGGGTCGATGTCACTGCAGGCGATTTCGCCGCCCAGGTGACTGCAGTCGCCAAGGGCCTCATCGCGATCGGCGTCAAGCAGGGCGACCGCGTCGGCCTCATGTCGGCGACGCGTTTCGAATGGCCGCTCGTCGACTACGCCATCTGGGCAGCCGGTGGCGTGACGGTTCCGATCTACGAAACCTCCGCAGCCGAGCAGGTTCGTTGGATTCTCGAGGACTCAGAAGCAATCGACCTCATCGTCGAGAACGACACTCACGCCGCGACCGTGAAGGACGTCGCCGCAGCCGCACCCGCGCTGCGCACGGTCTACCAGATCGATGCCGCGGCGGGCGGTAAGGGTGTCGTCGAGGAATTGACCGCACTGGGCGCCGACATCTCCGACGAGGACGTCCACGCCCGCGTCGCTGCACTGAAGGCCTCCGATCCCGCGACCCTGATCTACACCTCGGGCACCACTGGCCGACCCAAGGGCTGCCAGCTGACGCACTCCAACCTCATTGCGGAGTCGAAGGGCATCCTCGACTCCAACCTCGGGACGCTGCTCAAGGCTCCCGGCGTTCGCACCCTGATGTTCTTGCCGCTCGCGCACGTTCTCGCTCGCGCAGTCAGCATCGCGTCGTTCGATGCCGGTGCAGCGCTTGGACACACGAGCGACATCCCGAACCTCGTTCCGACGTTCGGCGAGTTCAAGCCCGACTTCATCCTCTCGGTGCCGCGCGTATTCGAGAAGGTCTACAACAGCGCACGCGCCAAGGCGCACGGTGACGGCAAGGGCAAGATCTTCGACGCGGCCGCAGACACCGCGGTCGCGTGGAGCGAGGCTCAGGACAAGGGCGGCGCGGGCATCGTTCTCAAGGCCAAGCACGCACTCTTCGACAAGCTCGTGTACTCGAAGCTGCGCGCTGCACTCGGTGGACAGTGCCAGCTGGCCATTTCCGGTGGTGCACCCCTGGGCGCTCGACTCGGCCACTTCTTCCGCGGTATCGGCGTCACGATCTACGAGGGCTACGGACTGACCGAGACCACCGCAGCGTTCGCCGTCAACACCATCGGCGCACAGAAGGTCGGCTCTGTCGGAAAGCCGTTGGCCGGCAACTCCGTTCGCATTGCCGAAGACGGCGAAATCCTCCTCTCGGGACCGGTGGTCTTCACCGGCTACTGGCGCAACGAGAAGGCGACCGCCGAGTCGATCGAGAACGGCTGGTTCCACACCGGAGACCTGGGCACCGTCGACAAGGACGGCTACATCACGATCACCGGTCGCAAGAAGGAAATCATCGTCACGGCAGGCGGCAAGAACGTCTCCCCCGCTCAGCTCGAAGATTCCCTTCGCGCACACCCCCTGATCAGCCAGGCCATCGTGGTCGGCGACCAGAAGCCTTTCATCGGCGCTCTCATCACCATCGACGCCGAGGCACTTCCCGCCTGGAACGAGCGCAACAACAAGGCCGCGGGAACCACAGCTGCCGACCTGGTTTCGGACGGCGAGCTGGTCGGTGAAATCCAGGACGCCATCGACGAGGCCAACAAGCTCGTCTCACACGCCGAGGCGATCAAGAAGTTCCGCATTCTTCCGGTCGACTTCTCCGAGGACACAGGCGAACTCACGCCCACGATGAAGCTCAAGCGCAACGTCGTGCACGAGAGCTTTGCCGCCGACATCGAAAAGATCTACGCCAAGTAGGTTTTCGGCAAGCAGCTTCTCGCAGCAACGAACGGCCCGCACCGAATTCGGTGCGGGCCGTTTGCGTTCGAGTCCCGGTGGCTCAGCCGAGCAGATTACGCAGCTTCGAAGCGAGCGTGTCCCACTTCCAGTCTTCGGCAACCCACTCCCGGCCGGCTGCTCCCATCGCGGCCGCTCGATCACGATCGGACAGCACCTCGATCACGGATTCGGCGACGTCCCGAACAGAGGTGCCGTCGACTACGAGCCCGGTCTTGTTCTGCTGCACGGTTTCCGGAGCGCCACCACTGCGGCCGGCGATGACCGGAACGCCGGTCGCCGAGGCCTCGAGGTAGACGATTCCCAGTCCTTCGACATCCAATCCCGCGCCTCGCGTGCGACACGGCATGGCAAACACGTCGCCAATCGTGTGGTGAGCCGCCAACTCTGCGGCGGGCACTGTGCCGGTGAAGACGACGTGATCGTCCATCCCGGTCTTACGTGTCAATTGACGGAGGTGGTCCTCGTACGGTCCACCGCCGACTATCACCAGTACCGCCCCGTCGACGCTCTTGCGAATGGTCGGCAGCGCCTTGATGAGCATGTCCTGCCCCTTGCGTGGCACGAGCCGCGACAGGCACAGGATCGTGGGCCGCTCCCCCAGCCCGTATCGCTTGCGCAGTTCTGCGCGGGCGACCGAGTCCGGGTGGAACACCGACGTGTCCACTCCGGACGGAAGGTGCTCGAGCGCCGCTTGCGGGCCGAAAGCCGCCGAGAACCGTCCACGGGTGTATTTGCTGACAAACGTCACCGCATCCGTGTGATCGCCGATCACACGCAACGACTGCCGCGCACCGGGAATCATCGACCACCCGACCTCGTGGCCGTGAGTACTCGCGATCACTCGGCTCGCTCCGGCGCGTCGAACAACCGGCGCCAACAGCGCCAAGGGCGCTGCCGCACCGAACCACACCGACTCACAGTCGTGCTTCTTGACCAGCTTCGCGGCCCGACGAGCGACAAAGGGCGACGGCAGCATCAGTGTCGTCGGGTGCCGAACGACCTCGAAAGGCTGTGCCGCATCGAACTTCTTGTGCGAGTCGCCCCGCCACCGCGGTGCGTACACCACCAACTTGTCCGCCGGCAGGTGCCCGGCAAACGTGTGGAGATAAGACTGGATACCTCCGGGGCGAGGAGGAAAATCGTTGGTCACCAAGAGGGTCCGGCGCATCCGTCCACCGTAGGGCACGCTGTGCTTCGAGTCGTGACAAGGGCACGCAGTGCTTCGAGACTTGCGAAGCTCACCTCGCCGAGTCGAACGTCCAGCCGCAAACCGCTCAGCCCAGATGGCTGTTGGTCCAGTCGACCCAGCCGACTCGCAGTTCCTCGGTTCCGACGCCGAGGACCGCTCGGATCCGCGAGTCGAGGTCTTCGGCCGTCATCTTTCCGGAGGCGAGGGCGCGAAAGAGGTCGGTCAGCTTCGCCTCGCCGAATCGATCAGCGATATACGCGTTGATAGACCACGCCGATTCGTACGCCAGTGAACTCACGACCGGGACTCCGCCGAACTGTGTGTCGTCCGGAAACTCGGTCGGAGTATCGCCGGCGCGGACCGCTGCTGCCAGAGTCGGCGCTATCTCACCCCAGGCCCGCGAGGATCCACGGTTTCCCGCGTATTCGGCGAACCCTTCCAACACCCACATCGGCGACCCGTCGCGGGTTTTCGATCGGGCGGCTATGTGCATGAGCTCGTGGCGCAACACCGTTCGCCTGGTGATGTCGGTCAGCCTCGAAGCCGCGGCAGGTGAGAAGACCACCCGCTGGCCGCTCACGTCGGAAGACCCGTCCGCCGTTGCATCCGCGACCGACACTGCGGCAATCGAAGCGCCGTCGTGATGGGAGCCGACCAGTGCGGTGAACTCCTCCGCGGACCCCGCCACCATGAGCACCGCGCGCTCGGACCACCACGGCCCCCACAACTGCGTCGTGTTTTCGATGGCTGAGTCCACATCGGCCGCCAAAGCGTCGACGAACGCCTGCTGACCCGGGTGACCGATCACGAGTGCATTGCCCGCGGCATTTTCGGCGACGGCCAGCGGCCCGAAGTCCCAAGGGCCGTTCCAGGATTCGCCCGCCGTTCGGGCTCCGTCCAGTCCGACGATCGACCCGTCCGCAAGAACCGACCACTGATCTCCGCGTTTCGCGAGCGTCATGGACACTGCCTTGCGAGTGGGCAATGCGTCAACGCCGTCGAGGGCGTAGCGCAACAGAACCTGTGCATTCCAGACCTCGACGTCTCCGTCCGGTGCACCGGTTCGCGGCGCCGGTGTCAGGCCGCCGCTGGGAATCTCGTATCCCCAGTCGGAGAAATCGAGCGCTCCCGCAGCGGTGGCTCGCCGAACTTCCGCTTCGAGCACACCGGGTGCCGCAGCACTGTCGACGAACTTCGCCAGCCCCGACGGATCGTCGGACATCTGCGCCGCAGCCCATGCATCGAGAAATGCTTGTACCTGCGCGGTGCGTTCGGCGTCCTGCTCACTGGCCGCATTTTCGTCGGAATCGGACCTGTTCGTCAGGAAGATCGTCAACCCTAGAACGAGCACCACGGCAACGCCGAGCGCCACGAGGGCTGGATACTCCCAACGGCGTGGTCGATCTGCGCCGACGTCGGGCGTCGTCATCGGTTCAGTCGGCACGGTGCCGAGTGTAGGAGAACTCGACTCGACGCTTCACGGCGGCTGGCCACACGCCGCTCGGGCGCAGCAAGCCGTCAGTAACGACGCGCAGTGGAGAACTCCATGCCTGCCATCGACTGAACCTTCACCGGTACGCCGAACGTCGACGCATGCAGAATGTTTCCGTCGCCGGCGTAGATGCCGACATGCGAGTTGTCGCTGTAGAAAGTCACGACGTCACCGGGCTGTAGTTGGTCCCTCGACACCGGTACACCGCCCTGCGCCTGCGCTTGGCTCGAACGCGGCAGAGTCTTCCCGATTTGCTTGTAGGCCCATACGACCAGACCTGAGCAGTCGAACTCGTTCGGGCCGGTCGCGCCCCAGACATACGGGTCACCGATCCGCGTGAGGCCTGCCTGCAGAGCAGCAGCACCCGAACCAGGCGTCAAGTTAGCTAGAATTTTGCTGAGATCGACATCCGGCGGGAATGGCGTACCGCTAAGTTGGTTACGCTCGTCGTCGGTGAGGCTCTGGAAAGCTTTGGTCACGTCGGCGATCTGCGTCTGCAGTTCACTCTGCTTGCGCTGCAAATCGTCACTGAGTGCGCGGGCTTGATCGGCGGCGGTCCGCGCTTCTTCGGCCGAACGCTTCGATGCTTCCGAGGCGGCACGCGCTTCGGCAGTGGCTTGGTTGAACTGTGAGACCTGTACCGCCGCGTCGTTGGAAATCACGTCGAGCGCAGACATCTGATCGAGCAACTGCTGCGGCGAGTCGCTCACCATCAACGCAAAGAGGCGATTGGTTCGCGCACCCTGGTAATTCGCTGTGGCAATACGGTTTACCGCCGGAGCGAACTCGGCGACACGTGCCGAAGCCGCGTCGAGAAGACCCTGATCGGCTGCCGAACGCGCGTCCGCATCATTCGCGACCGCCAGCTTCGCGTCGAGGTCGATCTGTGCGTTGTGCAGCGCTTCGTTGGTCTGCTCGGATACCCGGGAGAGTTCACCGAGCTTGTCGAGCGCCTCGGTGGGGTTGGTGATGACGGGGTCGGCACCGGCCTGCATCGAAGGCCCTGCGACGAGTCCGAACGCCAGCACTCCCACTGTCAATGCGGCGCGTACTCGACTGTTGTTTTTCGATGAAACCACGGAATGCAACTCTCCGTCTCGGTGAAGCGACGTCGACCGGGACCGGTCGACGATCTGTTAGCTGGCTGTCAACTATCCACAGTACCTGTCTCGGCCGCGCAATGTCTCGATAAGGTTACGGAACGGCATACGTTTGTGTCTACTCGCCGGTAGGCGTGTCGGGGTGAAGTACCGGGCGAATTGTCGCGAAACGAAAATGTGGGCCTCGAATCAAAGATTCGAGGCCCACATTCGAAGATCCGGAGCTCCCCCGAGCTCCGCCGCCTTGCAGCGGCGGATCGTTCCGACTGTCTACCGGAGACAGCCGTCGAGCGTGTTCAGAAATCAGTAACGGCGAGCACCGTCGTACGGCATCGAGGACACCGGTGCGAGCTTCACGGGCTGACCAGCGGTCGACGCGTGGATGACATTGCCGTTGCCGGCGTAGATGCCCGAGTGCGATCCGCCGTAGAAGGAGATCACGTCGCCGACCTGAAGATCGGACTGTGAAACGGCAACGCCGGCTGCGGCCTGGTCGTAGCTCGTGCGAGGCAGGTTCAGACCGGCCTGCTTGTATGCCCACTGGACCAGACCGGAGCAGTCGAATGCGTCCGGGCCCGATGCGCCGTACACGTACGGGGAGCCCAGCTTGCTCTCTGCGGCGCGAACTGCCTGCTCACCAACACTGGAGATGGGAGCGGCCGGAGCGGCCGGTGCGATGTCGGTGATGCCCGGGATGACCGGCAGCTGAGGAATAGAAACGCCCGGAACCTCGAAGGTGCCGACGCCGGGGATGGTGATGGGGTCTGCCGAGGCAGGTGCAGCGGTTGCAGCAAATGCTCCGACTGCGAGCGCGCCGGCTACTGCCAACTGCGCTGAACGCTTGAAACTCTGTGACGCCACTTAAGGGGTGCTCCATTTCTTCCATTCATCCGCCGACCGAGTTAGCTGACGGGTTCGGGCTGGGAAGATCAGCCCTACCCGCGTGGTCCGCAGCGATCATGCGTGCTGCACCCCAGGCGGGATTCACCCCAGTGGAAACTTGGGTTCCCGGTTCGGGTTCCTCGCGGAGATCCCGATTAGGCGGTTCCTGACGATGCCGGTCCTGTTTGGTCCGGCAAGACTTCGTTAGGTCTCAGGAAGGTTACGAAATGATCGCGACGATGTCGACCGCTTCGTGACAATCGCGCCCGATTCGCCGGAAATCATGCTGCCGCGCCCGCGATACGCCGGACGGGTCACGAAGAGATAACAACAGGTCTGTTCGGCGAGGGTCACCTGGCCCGCAAACCTGCGCTTGCTACCCACTGGCGAGGGTCACCAAACCCGACAATCCGATCTTCCATGCAGTTCAACGCCGATTACTTGAAACTAGAACCCGTTTCGATCAATCAGGCGGTTTCGGCGACTGATCGCCGTAGCAACACCCTCACGAATCGCCCTACCGGTAAGTAGGTAGGAGACCGCGTTCGCGAGTTCCCACCGCAAGTGTGATCCTCGTCTCTCATACTTTTGTCGGGGGTCAATCCGTTGCTTTCCCAATGGAAGTCGCAGTGAGCCGGATTCCGCGTACGCACTCTCGAATTCGTGTCGGGGGGTCCTTCTACTGTCTGCGGTGTGAGTCCCGCCTCGGCCCGAGAATTTCCGTCTCCGTCCCCGTTCTGCGACGGGGAGAAGTTCGACGTCGGGCGGCAACTGAGCTTCGACGAGCTGGACACACCGCTGAGCGAAACGACGTTTGTCGTCGTCGACCTCGAGACCACAGGTGGAAGCGCCGACCAGGACTCCATCACCGAGATCGGCGCCGTCAAGATCCGCGGTGGCGAAGTGCTCGGTGAAATGGCAACACTCGTCGATCCCGGCCGATCGATTCCGCCGTACATCGTCGAACTGACCGGAATCACCACCGCCATGCTGATCGGCGCACCTCCCATTGAACGTGTCCTACCCGCTTTTCTCGAATTCGCCGAGGGTGCGGTGCTGGTGGCACACAACGCGCCCTTCGACATCGGCTTCCTCAAAGCAGCGGCGTCACGCAGCGCACGCCCGTGGCCGTCGTTCCGTGTGCTGTGCACTGTGAAGCTCGCCAGACGCGTGCTCACCCGCGACGAGGCGCCTTCGGTCAAACTCTCCGCACTCGCCCATCTCTTCCAGGTGACCACCCAACCGACGCACCGCGCGCTCGACGACGCGCGTGCGACCGTCGACGTCCTACACGGGTTGATCGACAGAGTCGGGAACCAAGGCGTCCACAGTTACAGCGAACTCGTCGACTACCTGCCCAACATTTCCTCACATCAGCGGGCCAAACGGTCCTTCGCCGCAAACCTGCCGCGAAGCCCGGGTGTCTACCTTTTCCGAGGCCCTTCGGACGAAGCCCTCTATATAGGAACTGCTACCGACCTTCGACGCCGCGTCCGCAACTACTTCACCGGTTCGGAGACCCGCGGCCGGATGAAGGAAATGGTCGCGCTCGCCACCCGTGTGGACCACGTCGAGTGCGCCCATGCGCTCGAGGCAGGGGTGCGTGAACTACGCCTACTGAGCGCGCATGCACCCCCGTACAACCGTCGCTCCAAATTCCCCAAAAGAGGATGGTGGATCACTCTCACCGACGAGGCGTTTCCCAGACTGTCCGTGGTTCGCACGCCTACGGCCGATTCGATCGGCCCGTTCACCTCTCGCGGCGACGCAGTCGAAGTCGCCGACACCGTCGCAGAGTTCAGCCGCCTACGCACGTGCACCAAACGTCTCGGGCGCGGCGCCGTTCACGGCCCTGACTGCCCCGCTCGCGAACTGGGGGCGTGTCCCGCCTCCTGGGCACCGGAACTCACTGCGCAGGACTACGCGGCCGCCCCTGAGACTGTGCGTGGATTCTTCCGGGGAACCAACGACGCTCCCCTCCAACAAATGCAGGCGCGAATAGACGAGCTGTCCGAACACGCGTTGTTCGAGAATGCTGCTCGTCTGCGTGACCGAACGGTCGCAGTCTCTACCGCAGTGCGGCGCACTCAGCGACTTGCAGCAGTCGCGGCGATCGAACAACTGATTCTCGCCCGTCCCACCGGGGACGGCGGCTGGGAGCTGTCGGTGATCCGTTCCGGACGTCTCGCGTCCGCCGGGCTCGCCAGACGTGGAACTCACCCGATGCCCGTCGTCGACGCCATCACCGCGGCAGCCGAAACCGTCCTACCGGACGACGCACCGTTCCGCGGCGCGTCACCCGAAGAACTGGGCCTGATCGCACGGTGGCTCGCATCGGACGGTGTCCGAATCGTGTCGGCGACATCCGGCTACGTCGAACCTGCGGGCGGCGCCGGCAAGTGGGAAGCCTGGTGCCGACTCGCGCGGGCCGGTACCGAATCCGAACATCGATGACGTAACGACGGAGCGGCACCCCTAAGCTCGATCGAAACCACCGGGTCATCACAACCCACCGGGAAATCGAGGAGAGAAATGATCAACGCCATCGTCATGATTCACGCCGAGTCCGCTCGGATCCCGGAAACCGCGCAGGCCGTCGCCGACCTGTCCGGAGTGACGGAGGTCTACTCGTGCGCAGGTGACGTCGACTTGATCGCCATCGTGAAGGTACGTGACCACGCCCAGATCGCCGACGTGGTCACCGGAGGAATCAACAAGGTGCCCGGCGTTCTCCGAACCGCCACACACATCGCCTTCCAGTCATTCTCCAGCGCAGACGTCGAGGCCGGTTTCTCGCTGGGCGAGTAGCTCGTCGATCAGGCTTGGTCGGCCAGTTCGGCGGTGAGTGCCGCCCACTTGTGAAGCAGTTCAGCGCCGGCGCCGCTGTCGATCGCGGCAGCGGCTGCAGTCATCCCGGCGGAGATCGCACCCTCGAGATCGTCACCGACACCGTTGAACGCCGCGATGGCCGCTCCCGCGTTCAGCGAGACCGCGTCCCGGACCGGCCCCTTCTGTCCGGAAAGCAGCGTTCGGGCGACGGTGGCGTTGAATTCGGCGTCTCCTCCGCGCAACTCTTCGAGAGGAACGCGGTCGATTCCGAGGTCGCGCGGATCCAGCGTGACAGTTCGCACACTTCCACCGCCGACGATGTGAACCGTCGAAGTCGTCGATGTGGTCAGTTCGTCGAGTCCGTCGTCTCCACGCACCACCAACGCCGAATTACCGCGCTGCGCAAGGACTCCCGCGACGACCGAGATCAGCTTCGGAAATGCGCACCCGATCAGCCCGGCACGCGGACGAGCCGGATTGGTCAGTGGACCGAGCACGTTGAATGCCGTCGGGATGCCGATTTCCTTGCGAGGCACCGCCGCAAAGCGCAGTGCGGGATGGAAGACCGGCGCGAAACAAAAGCCGATGCCGACCTCTTCGACGCACCTCGCAACCTGCTCCGGGCCGAGGTTGATGCGAACGCCGAGCGCCTCGAGCACGTCTGCGCCACCGCTCTTGGACGAAGCAGCGCGGTTGCCGTGCTTGACAACTCGCACACCGGACGCGGCAACCACGATCGAGGCCATCGTCGAGATGTTAACCGTGTTGGAGCGGTCGCCACCCGTGCCGACGATGTCGACCACGTCGGAATCGACCGGCACGCGCCGGGAGTGTTCGAGCATCGCGCCGGCGAGCCCTTCCAACTCCGCGGGGGTTTCGCCCTTCATCTTCAGCCCGACGCCGAAAGCGGCGATCTGAGCGGAAGTGGCATTGTCCGACATGATCTCGCCCATCGCCCACCGACTGTCGGCTTCCGACAGATCACTGCCGTCCGTGAGCAGACCGAGAATCATCGGCCACGACCGCACCACTGCACTCGAATCGACGTTCACGGCGTTGGATGCGTCGGTGCCGGCCATAGTGCCTTGGTCCCCTTGTCGTTCATGTGGGCTGGATTTCGAGCTGTCGTTTCGAGCTGTCGTTTCGTTCTGCCATTTTGTGCTGCCGATGACCCTCGCAGCCTAGTCAGTGAGGTAGCAAGGAAACCGAATAGGGCCGCTCAGGTCTTTCGGCGACCGCGTTTGGGCGTCGCCTCCGCAAGAATCGGGGGCTGGAGCGCGTCCCACCCGGCGACGGAACCACCGAGTCGCTGCGCCAGACCGGCCATTCGTGATCGCTCCTGGGAGCAATGCAGGGCGTCAAGGATTTGGACACGCTCGAAGATAACGCGAACCGAATTCTCGACCGCCTGAGTCACGTCCTCGGGCCGACTCGCGCCTCGCACATATCCGTCCTGAGCGACGATGTTCTCGGCATCGGCAACCGAGTCCTCCGGCAGGTCGAGATGGTGCCGCAGAACCACTTCGGACTCCGCCCGAAACTCCGGCTCGGTGGAGCCGGCACGTTCGAGAGCGGTCGAACTCGCCTCGGCGTCGTCGAAGCCCTCGGCAACGACGACCAGATCCGACCGCGCCGCGTCGAGCGGCGTCGGAATCTTCGTGCCGAAAATTCTCAGGAACCACGGTCTACTCTTGTGTGTAGCTGCCATCGCGCCAGCATATTCCGACCACGCCACCAGCGCGTTCGCCGCCCGATCCCGCGAACTCGAGCCGAGCGACGCGCCGATGGTGGACCCGAGTGGTCGTCTCTTACGACGAAGCGTCATACTTCTGTCTGTGACGAGCGCAGTAGGGACTTCAGGATCGGCAATCACCCAACGCGTGCACTCGCTGAACCGGCCGAATATGGTCAGCGTTGGCACCATCGTGTGGTTGTCAAGTGAGCTCATGTTCTTCGCAGGGCTCTTTGCCATGTACTTCGTGGCACGAGCTCAGGCGAACGGAAATTGGCCGCCGGAGCCAACCGAATTGAACCTGTATCTGGCCGTGCCGGTGACCTTGGTGCTTATCGCATCTTCGTTCACCTGCCAGATGGGTGTCTTCGCGGCTGAGCGTGGCGACGTCTTCGGACTTCGTCGCTGGTACACCATCACCTTGATCATGGGGGCGTTCTTCGTCTCCGGCCAGGGTTACGAGTACTACCACCTTGTGCACGAGGGCACCACGATTTCGAGCAGCGTGTACGGCTCGGTGTTCTACATGACCACCGGCTTCCACGGTCTGCACGTCATCGGCGGTCTCATCGCCTTCGTCTTCTTGATCGCACGTACCCGGGTCAGCAAGTTCACGCCCGCCCAGGCCACCGCCGCGATCGTTGTTTCGTACTACTGGCACTTTGTCGACATCGTGTGGATCGCGCTGTTTGCCACGATTTATTTCATCCGTTAATCAGCTGTACGCCCCAGGCAGCCCCTGACGTCCAGTTCCGTCCCGACATACCAAAGGGATACAGATGAGTTCATCCCCCCCTCCCGCATCCGATAACTCAGCGAATGCCGCGAAGTCGCGTCGCCAGCGGAAAATCCGCCGGCGCGTTACCGGCGCGCTCGTATTGATGATGGGATTGATCAGCGCAGGTTTCCTCGCTTCGGCGTTGACACCAGCTCCGCAGGTTGCGACCGCCAGCGACGATTCAGCAGCCCTGATTCGTGAAGGCAAGCAGCTCTACGACACGTCATGCATCACGTGCCACGGCGCGAACTTGCAGGGCGTGCAGGACCGCGGTCCCAGCCTCATCGGCGTCGGCGAAGCAGCCGTGTACTTCCAGGTCTCCTCTGGTCGTATGCCCGCAGCTCGCAACGAGGCCCAGGCTGCACGCAAGGACCCCAAGTTCGATGCTGCGCAGACCGACGCCCTCGGCGCTTTCATCCAGGCCAACGGCGGCGGCCCGACGCTCATCCGCGACGAGAACGGCGAAATCGCCCAGTCCTCGCTGCGCGGTGGCGACATCGGACGCGGCAGTGAGCTCTTCCGGCTCAACTGCGCGTCGTGCCACAACTTCACCGGCCGCGGTGGCGCACTGTCCTCGGGCAAGTACGCCCCGGTCCTGGATCCGGCCAGCGAGCAGCAGATCTACGCTGCCATGGTTACCGGCCCCCAGAACATGCCGAAGTTCTCGGATCGTCAGCTGACGATCGAGGAGAAGAAGGACATCATCGCCTACGTCAAGTCGTCGGGCGAGTCGAAGGACCCCGGTGGGTACGGGCTCGGTGGCCTCGGTCCGGCCTCTGAGGGTCTCGCCATGTGGGCCGTCGGAATCATCGCTGTCGTCGGTGCAGCATTGTGGATCGGAGCAAGGTCATGAGCGACGCTGGCCAGCATGGCGGCGATACGCCTAAGAAGTACACAGATGAAGAGCTCGACGCGATGTCACGCGACGACCTGGTCAAGCTGGGTACCAATCTCGATGGCGTCGATGTCGTCTACCGCCGTGATCGTTGGTCGGTAAAGGGCACCAGGGCGGAAAAGCGCGCCGAGCGCAACGTCGCCTTCTGGTTCGGCCTCGCCGGCGTTTCGGCGATCGCATTCATCGCGATCTACCTGTTCTGGCCCTGGGAGTATGCAGGTGCCGGTGACGAGAACTACGGCAAGTACAGCCTGTACACCCCGCTGATCGGCTTGACCATGGGTCTGGCGATCCTCGGCGTCGGCATCGGTGCCGTTCAGTTCACCAAGAAGTTCATCCCCGAAGAGGTCTCGATCCAGGACCGCCACGACGGTGGATCCACCGAGGTCGATCGTCGCACGATCGTCGCCGAGCTCGGCGACACCCTCGATACGTCCACCCTCCCCCGCCGCAAGGCCATCAAGCGCAGCTTGATGTTCGGCGGTGGCGCTCTCGGCGTCATGATGGTCATGCCTCTCGGTGGACTCATCAAGAACCCGTGGGCCAAGGGCGACGACTCACCCCTGTGGGTGTCCGGCTGGACCCCGAACTACCCGGGCGAGACCATCTACCTGCGTCGTGACACCGGCCGTCCCGAGGACATCGTCCTCGTTCGCCCGGAAGATCTCGATGCCGGTTCGATGGAAACGGTCTTCCCGTTCCGCGAGTCCGACCGTGGCGACGAGCACGCTCTGCTCGCAGCACTGCGCGGCATTCGTAACTCGGTGATGCTCATCCGCCTCCGCACGGAAGACACCGCGCGTGTCACCAAGCGCAAGGGCCAGGAGAGCTTCAACTACGGCGATTACTTCGCGTACTCGAAGATCTGCACCCACCTGGGTTGCCCCACCTCGCTCTACGAACAGCAGAGCAACCGTATTCTGTGCCCCTGCCACCAGTCGCAGTTCGACGCACTGACCTACGGCAAGCCGATCTTCGGTCCCGCTGCTCGCGCACTTCCGCAGTTGCCTATTACAGTGAACGAAGAGGGCTTCCTGGTCGCCGACGGTGACTTCATCGAAGCACTCGGCCCGGCATTTTGGGAGCGTCGACCGTGACCACAACAACAACCAAACCGTCCAAGATCAGCGCGGCAGCGGCTGGACAAGCGGAGGCTATGGACTCCCGCTACCACCTCGCCGCAGGCATGCGCCGGCAGATCAACAAGGTCTTCCCGACGCACTGGTCCTTCATGCTCGGCGAGATCGCGCTCTACAGCTTCGTGATCCTGCTGATCTCCGGTGTATTCCTGACACTGTTCTTCGATCCGTCGATGGCACACGTCGTCTACCAGGGCGCGTACCAGCCGCTTCGCGGTGTCACGATGTCTCGCGCCTACGAGACGACCCTGAACATCTCCTTCGAGGTGCGCGGCGGTCTCTTCGTTCGCCAGATTCACCACTGGGCTGCACTGATGTTCGCGGCGTCGATCATCGTTCACCTCGCTCGCATCTTCTTCACCGGCGCATTCCGTCGTCCGCGTGAAGCGAACTGGGTCATCGGCTGCCTGCTGCTCATCCTGGCGATGTTCGAAGGCTTCTTCGGTTACACCATCCCCGACGACCTGCTCTCGGGCACCGGCCTCCGCGCCGCCTTCGGTGGTATCACGATGAGTATCCCGATCGTCGGTACCTGGATGCACTGGCTGATCTTCGACGGCGACTTCCCCGGCGACCTCATCATCCCGCGTCTCTACGTCGCTCACGTGCTGCTGTTCCCGGGCATCATCCTGGCTCTGATCGCCGGCCACCTCGCGTTGGTCTGGTACCAGAAGCACACGCAGTTCCCCGGCCCCGGCCGTACGGAACAGAACGTAGTCGGCGTCCGCATCCTCCCGGTCTTCGCAATGAAGGGTGGCGCGTTCTTCGCCATGACCTTCGGCGTGCTCGCACTGCTCGGTGGTCTGTTCCAGATCAACCCCGTGTGGAACATCGGTCCGTACAACCCGTCACAGGTCTCGGCAGGTTCCCAGCCCGATATCTACATGATGTGGACGGACGGCCTTGCTCGACTGTGGCCGGCGTGGGAGATCTACCTGTTCGGCCGCTACACGATCCCCGCTGTGTTCGCCGTCGCCCTGATCATGGGCCTCGTCTTCGCACTGTTGATCGCGTACCCGTGGATCGAAAAGCGTCTCACCGGAGACGACGCTCACCACAACATCCTGCAGCGCCCGCGCGACGTGCCGGTCCGTACCGCTATCGGTGCGATGTCCATCGCGTTCTACCTGGTGCTCACGATCTCCTGCATCAACGACATCATCGCGTACCACCTTCACATCTCGCTGAACGCAATGACGTGGATCGGCCGTATCGGCATGGTCATCCTTCCGCCCATCGCGTACTTCGTGACGTACCGGTTCTGCATCGGCCTGCAGCGCAGTGACCGTGCAGTCCTCGAACACGGCATCGAGACCGGCATCATCAAGCGGATGCCGAACGGTCAGTACATCGAGATCCACCAGCCGCTCGGCCCCGTCGACGAGCACGGACACCCGATCCCGCTCGAGTACCAGGGTGCTGCTGTCCCGAAGAAGATGAACAAGCTCGGCCTCGCCGGCAAGCCCGGTAGCGGTAGCCTGATCACCGCTGACCCAGTCGAGGAGAGCGAGGCTCTCGAAGCCGCTCATCACGAAGCTGAGCACGAGCAGCTTCAGATCCTTCTGGACTACCAGAACCGAACCAACGGCAAGTCCGATGGTTCCAGTGGAGAACTCCACTAAGGACGACAGTTGACCAGTGAGGCCCCGAACCGCATTCCGGTTCGGGGCCTCACTCGTTCTCTGAGCGATTCAGCATGACAACCTTCAGTGGGTCACCACTCCCCCGGTTCGACGTCTGAGCGCCGACAACAGCGGGCACTACGCCTTTGCTAGACCTCGAGCACAGTTGAATAGTGCTCCACCGTCGGGAACGGCTCGTAGAAGTGGTGGAGAAGTTCTCGCCACTTCTCGTATCCCGTGGACTGACGGAACCCGATGGTGTGTGACTCCACGTCTTCCCACTCGACGAGCAGGAGATATCGCTCCGGCGATTCCAGGCAGTGCGAGAGCCGCAACCTGATGAATCCGGGGACCTCGGAGATGATGGTTCGGGCTACATCGAACGCGGCCTCGAATCGCGCTGACTGCGACGGATCGACCTGCAGGACGGCATGTTCAAGGATCATCTACGGAGTGTTGCACGTTCTCGGGAGTCCCCTCGAGGCGTTGCCGCCTGGTGAGATACTCGGACCATGACATCCCATGCACGCGGCACCTTCGAGATCGATCTCCGCCCCGCCGATCCTGAGCTCTCCGGACGCGTCGGGCGCTTCGAGTTCGACAAGACGTTCATCGGCGGCGTCGAAGGCACATCGACCGGACTCATGCTGTCCGCGGGCGATCCGACAACCGGTGAAGCGGGCTACGTCGCTTTGGAGTTTGTCACCGGGCAGGTCGACGAAGCTGTGGGATCGTTCGCACTGCAGCAGTTCGGTCAGATGATCAACGGAACGCAGAAGCTTCTGTACGAGATCGTGCCGGGGTCCGGAACCGGTGAGCTGAAGGGCATCTCAGGCACTCTCGAGCTCGAGATCGTCGACGGTCTGCACCGCTACGACCTCGAATACTCGCTCCACGACTGACAAAGAGCGGTTGGGTAATCGGCACCCTCGTACCGCAACTCGCAGATACGACAACAGAGGCGCCGTACCCGGGTGGGTGCGGCGCCTCTGTTCGAGTGCGGGTGAAACTAGTGCTTCTCAGGTCCGGTGTAGTACTCGAACACCAGGCCTGCGGCTGCGGCGAGCACACAGACAACTGCGACTGCGATGAGCCACGGCTGGAAGTACGCCAGCGACACTGCCGCGAGTGCAGCTGCGGCGGCAAGCAGGATCGGCCAGAAGCTACCCGGGCTGAAGAAGCCCAGTTCTCCTGCACCATCCGAGATTTCTGCGTCGTCGTAGTCCTCGGGACGGGTGTCCAGACGACGGGCAACGAAGCGGAAGTAGGTACCCACGATGAGCGTCAGACCTGCAGACAGGACGATGGCCGTCAGTCCGGCCCACTCGATACCTGTGCGTGACAGAGCGGTGAACACTCCGTAGATGATCGCGACGAGAATGAAGAACATCGTCAGGATCTCGAAGAGCTTGGCTTCGATCTTCATATCAGCACTTGTCCTTGTTCAGTGAAGAGGCTGGCCGGCTCAGTTGCCTGCAGTGGCGACGGTTGCCTGACGGTACTCGCGGTCGGTGTTGAACGGCGTGGTCGACGTAGCCACCGGCGACTGACCGATTGCCTGCAGGGCCTCGGCGGTCGTCAGACCACCCTTGCCCTCCGCGTCACCCTTGCGCAGTTCGATGTACTTGGCGAAGTCCTCGGGCGAAACCGCACGAACCTCGAAGTTCATCATCGCGTGGAACGTGCCACACATTTCTGCACAACGCCCGACGAACGCGCCTTCCTTCTCGATCTCACTGATCTGGAAGATGTTGTCCGAGTGGTTCTCCTTGGGGTTCGGGAGAACGTCGCGCTTGAACAGGAACTCAGGCACCCAGAAAGCGTGGATGACGTCCGAGGAAGCGAGTTCGAACTGGATCCGCTTGCCGGTGGGCAGAACGAGGATCGGGATCTCCTGGCTGGAGCCGACAGTCTCGATCTTGTCGTAGTGCAGGTAGCTCAGGTCCTCGGTGCTGTTGCCGTGGATCGGGCCGGGAACTTCTTCGCCGTGATCGTTGACAGTGGAGCCCTCGGCCTTGGCAGCCTCTTCGGCTTCGACGTCGATGCCGTTGTACTTGGCACTGCCGTCACCGAACTCGATGGAGCGGTAGCCGAACTTCCAGTTCCACTGGAATGCCGTGACGTCTACGACGACGTCAGGGTTGTCCGTCTTGTCCAGAACATGGTTCTGGACGATGACGGTGAAGTAGAAGAGAACCGCGATGATGACGAAGGGAACTGCCGTGTAACCGAGTTCGAGAGGCACGTTGTATGCCGTCTGACGCGGGAATTCCGGCGAGTCCTTCTTCTTGCGGTGGAAGATGACGGCCCAGAAGACCAGTCCCCACACCAGCACACCCATGACGAGGGCGGCTACAACCGACCACGTCCACAGCTCACGCATGCGCGTCGCCTCCGGGGTGATGCCCGAAGGCCACCCGAAACGAAGCACTTCGTTGTCGATGGAGCAACCCGACAGCAGCAAGGCAGCAATGCCCAGAGATACTGCCAGCCCCGCTCGCCGAAGGATCCGACCTTGCGCCACGTTCACGCCTTCCTGATCGCCACAAAATTCAACTAGGGCATGCCCGGAGGGAAGGCCCAATTACTACGCAGCGTAGACCAAAGCCGGGCGCTATCCATCCTCGGGTCCTCGCCCGTGTCGCGGCGGACGTCACACAGCTCTCTCAGGTGCTGCTCAGGAACGGCTCAGGTCGTTTCGGCGACGCACATCACGTCGATTCGTTCCGCCGCGATCGGCAGGGACGTCGATCTGCGGCATACTTTCGACAAGAGTTCGTTGACCTCTCCCCGACACTCGTGTCCGGGAGCCTTCTCTACAAAAATTCTGAATCGAGGAACCGGACGCTGTGTGTGGACTGCTCGGGCTACTGACATCTGGCGGAACCAGCGAGGACGCCGTCTCGCGGGTCGACCAGGCGATGCATTGCCTTCGTCACCGCGGGCCGGACGAACACGGGACGTGGAACGACGACCACCTCGTCTTCGGGTTCAACCGCCTGGCGATCATCGACATCGCTCATTCCCACCAGCCGCTGCGTTGGGGCCCGCCGGAGAACCCGGAGCGTTATGCGCTCACGTTCAACGGCGAGATCTACAACTACCTGGAGATCCGCGCCGAACTGGTCAAGGACCACGACGCCAAGTTCTTCACCGAGGGCGACTCCGAGGCCATCGTCGCTGCATTCCACTACTGGGGTGAGGATGCGGTCCGGCGCCTACGCGGAATGTTCGCGTTTGCGATCTGGGACACCGACACACGCGAGCTGTTCATCGCGCGCGATCCGTTCGGGATCAAGCCGCTGTTCATTGCTACCGGCGCCGGCGGCACCGCGTTCGGCAGTGAGAAGAAGAGCCTGCTCGAACTCACCGATCTGATCGGCATCGGTACCGAGCTGGATCCGCGCGCCATCGAGCACTACACCGTTCTGCAGTACGTACCGGAGCCGGAAACACTGCACAAGGAGATCCGACGCCTGGAGTCGGGCAGCTTCGCCCGGGTGCGTCCGGGCGAGGAACCCACGTTCACGAGGTACTTCACGCCGAAGTTCCCGGCCAAGCCTTTTGCACCTGGCACCGAGAAGGCGCGCTACCAGGAAATCGCCGAGGCACTCGAGGATTCGGTCGCCAAGCACATGCGCGCCGACGTCACCGTCGGTTCGTTCTTGTCCGGCGGTATCGACTCCACGGCGATCGCGGCACTGGCGATGCGCCACAACCCCAACCTGATCACCTTCACGACCGGTTTCGAACGTGAGGGCTATTCCGAGGTCGACGTCGCTGCAGAATCTGCCGCGGCGATCGGCGCGAAGCACGTCGTCAAGGTGGTCTCCCCCGCCGAGTTCGCCGCTGCCATTCCCGAGATCGTCTGGTACCTCGACGACCCGGTAGCCGATCCGGCATTGATTCCGCTGTGGTTCATCGCCAAGGAAGCCCGCAAGCACGTCAAGGTCGTGCTGTCCGGCGAGGGTGCCGACGAGCTGTTCGGCGGTTACACGATTTACCGTGAGCCGTTGTCGCTCAAGCCTTTCGAGTACCTCCCCAAGGGATTACGTCGGGCTGCGGGCAAGTTGTCCGAACGCATCCCGGACGGTACTCGCGGCAAGAGTCTGCTCAATCGCGGTTCGTTGACCCTCGAGGAGCGCTACTACGGCAATGCTCGTAGCTTCAACGACGCTCAGCTCCGCGCCGTCCTTCGCGATTTCCGCCCCGAGTGGACTCACCAGGACGTCACCGCGCCGATCTACGCGCAGTCACGGGACTGGGATCCGGTTGCCCGGATGCAGCATCTCGACCTGTTCACCTGGCTGCGCGGCGACATCCTCGTCAAGGCCGACAAGATGACGATGGCCAACTCGCTGGAACTGCGTGTGCCGTTCCTCGATCCCGAGGTCTTCGACGTAGCGTCACGCGTGCCGCTCGATCAGAAGATCACGAAGGACACAACCAAGTACGCACTGCGTCAGGCCTTGGAAGGCATTGTGCCGCACCATGTTCTGCACCGTGCGAAGCTCGGGTTCCCGGTTCCCCTGCGCCATTGGCTGCGCGGCACCGAACTCTTCGACTGGGCACATCTGCAGATCGAGGAGTCGGGTACCGACCACATCTTCGACAAGCAGGCCGTCGTGAAGATGCTCAACGATCACCGCGAGGGCGTGTCCGACCACAGCCGACGCCTGTGGACCGTGCTGACGTTCATGGTCTGGCACGGGATCTTCGTGGAGAAGCGCATCGTGCCGCAGATCCAGGAACCGGTGTACCCGGTCAACATCTAGGCCTTCGGCCCCGTGAGTGGTCAGGGAGTCTCCGGACTCCTCAACCACTCACGGGGCGGAGCCCTACTTCGGCAGGATCGTCGCGATCTCGTCCGCAGCCGCACTGCCGTATGCGCCGGTAAGGCGCTTGAGGGCCTCGTCGCGATTGAACACCCACTCCTGCGTTCCCACGGTCTCGAGGATCAGCACAGCGACCAAAGATCCCAGCTGTGCGGCGCGCTCGAAGCTCAGGCCAGCGCCGTGTGCGAGCAGGAACCCGGCACGGAAGCCGTCGCCAACGCCCGTCGGATCCACCTTGCCGGTCTCGGGCACTACGTCGACGCGCACCCAATTACCCTCGGCGTCAACAATTTCCACACCCTTGGAGCCGAGGGTGGTGACACGGATGCCGACCTGCGCGCGGATCTCTTCCTCGCTCAGACCAGTCTTCTGCTGAAGCAGACCCCACTCGTACTCGTTGGTGAACAAGTACTTAGCACCGTGGATGAGCGCCTTGGCCTCGTCACCGGACAGGCGAGCAAGCTGCTGCGACGGATCCGCTGCGAACGGGATTCCGAGCAGACGGCATTCGTCGGTATGGCGAACCATGGCCTCGGGGTCGTTGGCGCCGATCAGCACCAGCTCGACTGCGCCCGCAGTCTTGGCCACTGCCGCGAGTTCGATCTCGCGGGCCTCGCTCATCGCACCGGGGTAGAACGACGCGATCTGCGCCATGTCCTCGTCGGTGGTGCACACGAAACGCGCCGTATGTGCCTTGTCCGAGATACGGACCGCGCTGCAGTCGACGCCGTTGTCCTCGAGCCACGTGCGGTACTCGGCGAAGTCGGCACCGACTGCGCCGACGAGTAGCGGGGACCCACCGAGCACGCCCATGGCGTAAGCGATGTTGCCGCCGACACCACCGCGGCGAATCACGAGATCGTCCACCAGGAAACTCAGCGAAACGTGGGCGAGCTGATCGGCGAGGAGCTGATCGGCGAAGCGGCCGGGGAAGCGCATCAAGTGGTCGGTGGCGATGGAACCGGTTACCGCAATAGTCACGGATCGTGGCCTTTCAGCGAAGTGAGTACAAGAATGAAAGTGGAGCAAAAGTTCACGTTACCGCCCGTAGCGCCGGTATCGGCGCCCGAGCCGTGAGATCGGAACGGTCTGCAGGCGAGTCACCACAAACAACTGACGCGAAACCGAATGTCGGTTCCGCGTCAGTTGTTTGTGAATTGAGTTGTGATCGACAGACTCAGTTGAACGAGTCACCGCAGGCGCAGGAGCCTGTTGCATTGGGGTTGTCGATCGAGAAGCCCTGCTGCTCGATGGTGTCGAGGAAGTCGATGGACGCACCTTCGACGTAGGGTGCGCTCATCCGGTCGACAACCAGGTTGACGCCGTTGAAGTCGACGGTGAGGTCACCGTCGAGCGTGCGGTCGTCGAAGAACAGCTGGTACTTCAGTCCGGCACAGCCGCCGGGCTGCACTGCGATACGCAGCGCGAGGTCGTCGCGACCCTCCTGATCGAAGAGTGCCTTCGCCTTGGCGGATGCGGCCTCGGTCATCTTGACGCCGTGGGTGGCGGTCTCGTTCTGCACAGTCATGGGCTCTCCCTAATGTTCGTACCAACCCGTGAACGCTTCAACGGTACGCCGCTGCCGACTTATTCCCGCCAGTCCTTACCGGGTGCGATTCGTCTTCATCCTATCCGGTCTTCCCGACACGGCAACGGCGCGTCGACGCTTGTGGATCCTCAGCTCCGGGCGCCGCGCCAGATGTTCCACTCCCGTGCCGTGTGTTCGGCGAGTCCCTCGAGACACGCCGACGCTTCCTCCATCGCACGTTCCACCGACCCGGCGAACTCCGTCACCGATTTCGTCGCGACTATCGAGGTCGACGCAAAGTCCGCCGCGTCGAGCGTGACCTGACCGGCAAAGACGAGCGTCGGAACTCCGTGCGCCGCCCCGGCCGAAGCAAGCGTCGTGACGAGTTTGCCGCGCAGAGATTGGTGGTCGAACTTGCCTTCACCCGTGATCACCAGGTCAGCGGAAGCCAATAGCGCCGCCTGGCCGGTGCGATCGGCAACGACGTCGGCCCCCGATCGCCGCTGTGCACCGAGGGCGAACAGCGCAGCACCGATACCACCCGCGGCGCCGGCACCCGGAAAATCCGAGACTCGTTTTCCGGTGGCGGACTCCAACTGTTCGGCCCATCTCACGTTTCTCGCTTCGAGGACAGAGACGGCATCGGCGTCGGCGCCCTTTTGCGGGCCGAACACCGCTGCCGCACCGTGCTCGCCGAGAAGTACGTGTTCGACGTCGGTGGCCGCGACGAACGCAATGCCCGCCGTAGCCGCCGTTGCGGCCTCCAGACCGCCCAGCGCCTCCACCAGTCCACGTCCCCCGTCGGTGCAGCAACTCCCACCGAGTCCGACGACAATCGTCTTCACGCCTGCCTCGAGCGCGACAGCGATCAGTTCTCCGACACCGCGACTGTGCGCGGCGAGTGCGCTGTCTCGTGTCGGCGGACCTCCGAGCAGACCGAGCCCGACAGCCTCGGCGGACTCGATGTACGCCGTGTCCGAATCCAACAGCCACGCGGCGTCGACGCCCGCGGTCAGTGGCCCAGGAACCCGTGCGGTCCGGAGGTCGCCCCCAGCCGTGGCCAAGACGTCGACGAAACCCGGCCCACCGTCGGATTGTGGCGCGGTGACGACGTCGTCTTCGGGTCGGCCACGTCGCCAACCGGCAGAAATGGACTCAGCCGCCTCGACGGCAGTCAACGTCTCACCAAACGAATCTGGAGCAACTATTACCCGCATAGCGGAAGTCTAAGAGTCCCGAATGACCCCGATGTTTCACGATCTCGCGCGTTTCAGTGCCTCGGGCGATCGAGTTTTTCAGAAAGACCGAGGTCGGTTTCCCAGACCGTGCACTTATCCAATAGCCTGGAGGTGTGAAATTGCTACGCCGCGGTGACTCAGACAACTCCGACAAACGTGACGTCGAGGGCACTGAGGCATCCTCGGCCTCCGAAGAGGCGCCCATCGAGCAGGTGGGCAAGGGCCGCCCCACACCCAAGCGTCGTGACGCCGAGGCGAAGAGGCGTGGCCCCGTTGCCCCTGCCCCGCTGACCGCGAAGGAAGCCCGCGCCCGCCGTAAGGCGACCCGCGGCTCCAAGGAGGACCGCAAGGCCGAAGCCGCCGAGCGTCGCGCATCGTCGGCAGACCGCCGCGCCCGCATGCTCGCCGGCGAGGACAAGTACCTGCTCCCCCGCGACAAGGGACCGGTTCGCGCCTACGTCCGTGATTTCATCGACGCTCGCCGCAACCTCGTCGGGCTGTTCATGCCGCTCGCATTGATCCTCATCATGACGATGTTCGTCACGCCCGCACTCCAGCAGATCGTCACGCTGGCAATGCTCGTGATGATGCTCTTCATGGTCGGCGAAGGCATCTGGCTCGGTCGCATGATCAACAACCGCGTCGCCGAGCGCTTCCCCGACAGCACCGACGGCGGGTTCAAGCTCGGCTGGTACGCGTTCGTTCGCGCGTCGCAGATCCGTAAGCTGCGCGCACCGAAGCCTCGTGTGGGGCCGGGCGACGCAATCTGAGCGTGACGAACACGTATAGAACTTTGGTCCTCGGCGGCGCGCGGTCTGGTAAGTCCGCGCACGCCGAGGATTTGGTTTGTGCAGGCCACTTACCCGAAAGTTCGGCACCGATCCGGTACCTGGCGACAGCCAGACGTGATGTCACCGACGCAGACTGGGAAAGCCGGATCGACCAGCACCGCAACAGACGGCCTTCTCATTGGTCGACTGTCGAAACCGCAGCTGCCGGTGACCTCGCGGCGCAGCTCGAAAGCGATTCACACACAGCGACGTTGGTCGACGATCTGGGAACGTGGCTGACCACTGAACTCGATCGGCAAGGCGCCTGGGACGCTCCGCGCGGCACCATCACTCCCGCTGCGGACAGCCTGGTCGCCAGTGTCGAGAACTACCGCGGACACCTGGTGCTGGTCAGCCCCGAAGTGGGTTTGGCCGTCATCCCCGAGACACGGTCGGGACGATTGTTCCGCGACGAGATCGGCACTCTCAACGCTCGTATCGCCGCGGTGTGCGATCGTGTCGTACTAGTGGTTGCAGGGTTACCGCTCATCTTGAAAGATACTGCTGCACAACCGGAAGGCACGATGTGAGTACCGAGGCCAATCCAGGGCCCATTTCAGGGGCGAATCCAGATGCCAACCCTGACGTCGCGCCAGTCAGTAGCGCCGACTTCGAACCCGTCACCCCGCCCGACAGCGAGGTGCGGGCACAGGCCGACGCGCGTCAGCGTGATCTGACCAAGCCGGCCGGTTCGCTGGGCCGGCTGGAGGCTCTCGCCGGCTGGGCATCAGCCTGCCAAGGAGTTTGTCCCCCACACGCTTTCGCTCGGCCTCGCGTCGTCGTCTTCGCGGGTGATCACGGAATCGCCCGCAACGGCGTCTCCGCCTATCCGCCGGAAGTGACCGCACAGATGGTCGCCAACTTCCTCGGGGGCGGCGCGGCAGTCAACGTCCTCGCCGAGGTTGCCGGCGCCACGGTACGCGTCGTCGACATCGCAGTGGACGGCGATACCGATCCGTCCGTCGCGAACTACAAGGTGCGCAGGTCTTCCGGGTCCATCGACCGCGAAGACGCCATGTCGAACGAGGAAACCCTTCAGGCCATCGCCGCCGGCCGAGCGATCGCGGACGAAGAAATCGACGGGGGCGCAGATCTTCTCATCGCCGGTGACATGGGCATCGGCAACACGACACCCGCAACTGTTCTCATCGCAGCCCTGACGGACAGTGAACCCGTCGCGGTCGTGGGTCGAGGTACCGGTATCGACGACGCCGGGTGGATCCGCAAGACCGCAGCGATTCGCGACGCTCTCCGTCGCGCCCGTCCGCACGTTCGCGACACAGTCGCGCTGCTACGCACGTCTTCGGGTGCCGACCTCGCCGCGATGGCCGGCTTTCTGGCCCAGGCAGCTTCGCGTCGTACGCCGGTGATCCTCGACGGCGTAGTGGTCACCGCAGCCGCCATGGTTGCCGACGAACTGGCTTTCGGCGCACGTGAATGGTGGGTCGCCGGACACCGCTCCACCGAACCCGCCCACACCATCGCATTGACCCGAATGGGTCTCGACCCGATCGTCGAGTTCGACATGCGTCTCGGTGAAGGTTCAGGTGCAGTCACAGCGCTCCCGATTCTTCAGGGCGCAGTGGCAATCCTGGGCAAGATGGCGACATTCTCCGAAGCCGGTGTCAGCACTCAGGGCAGCGCACCTGCCGACGAACCGGAGTCGATCGACCTGACCAAGACCGATACGGCGGAGTGAGCATGGCGGGCCCGCTGTCCGGAGTGCCTCTGGCCTTCTCGTGGCTGACGGTCCTTCCGGTTCGTGGTCCCTCCGACATCGACCGAACTGCCGGTCGTCGCGCCATCGCGGCAGCTCCGCTCACCGGGATCGCACTCGGCATTGCCGCGACGTTTCTGCTTTGGGGCACAACCAGTATCGGCCTGAATCCCTATCTCGCAGGCTTGCTGACGGTCGGTGCGCTCGCTCTCGGGACACGCGGGATGCACGTGGACGGACTGGCAGACTCCCTCGACGGACTGGGTTGTTACGGTCCACCGGAGCGCGCCCGCGAGGTCATGCACAGCGGCGGTGCCGGACCGTTCGGGGTCGCGGCACTGTTCATCTTCCTTGGGCTGCAATCGGTCTCCTTCGGCGTCCTCGCTGTTGCCGACTCCCCCACGCAGTGGATCGCCGTTCTCGTATCTGTCGCTGCGGGTCGTGTGGCCGTCGTTTTTGCCTGCCGCCGAGGCATTCTCGCGTCTGGCCCGAACGGATTCGGTGCGCTCGTCGCCGATTCACAACCGCTCTGGGCCGCAATCGTATGGTCGGTTCCGCTGATCGCCACTTCCGCCTTTGCCACCGACCGGTGGTGGCTCGGCCCTCTCGTGACCGCGTCGGCGCTACTGATCAGTGTGCTGTGCGTGCGTCACTGCGTCCGTAGATTCGGTGGACTCAACGGAGACGTTCTCGGATTCGCGCTCGAACTCACTGTGACGCTTACGGCCGTCGGCCTCACTCTCGGACTGTGATCCGACGTCGTGCGAGTAGGTGTCCTTGCGTACGAAGGTTGCCTGGCGGCCGAAATCTTCGTTTTCACCGACCTTCTCCTGATCGCGAATCGGGTCGCTGATGGAGCGTCCGCTGACCCCTTCGAGGTATCGGTCATCGCAGCGTCGGGCACGCCCGTAGTTGCGGCAGGTGGATTTTCGCTCGGGGTACAGGAGGGGCATCACGACATCGATCACCTGGTTGTGCCGGGGTTCGACCTCGTGCCGTCCGAAGACCCTACGACGCGTTTGTCGCTGTGGGACAGAGAAATCGAGTTCATCCGTGCGTGCGAGGCGCGCGGCGTTCGGGTGTCGTCGGTCTGCGTCGGCGCGTATCTGCTGGGCGAGGCGGGACTGCTCGACGGACGCCGATGTACGACGTCGTGGCTGTACGGTGCGGACCTCGCGAGTCGTTACCCCGGTGCGACGGTTCGAACCGACTCGTTGATCGTCCAGGACGCCGGCGTCACCACCACTGCGGCGTTCACTGCCGCGCTCGACCTCGCAACAGCACTCGTGCGCGAGCACCTCGGCGACAAGATTGCGCGAACGACTGCGAGAATTACTCTGGCGCCGGAAAATCGAACCAGTCAATCTCCGTACATCGTCGACTCGATGCTGCCCGTCAATCACACACAGTTCGCCGACGACGTCGGAAGTTGGTTGGTCGAACGGATGGCGGAGCCTTACGACTTGAATCTGCTGTCGGATGCTTTTCACCTCAGCACCCGAACCATGCTTCGGAAGTTCAAGGACGAGACCGGGGAATCGCCGCGCAGTTATCTGCAGCGTGCACGGATCCGAAAAGCGAAACGGTTGTTGGAATCGACCGACTGGTCTCTCGGAAAGATCCTGGGGCACATCGGCTATCAGGATCCTGGAACCTTCCGTCGCCTGTTCACCGACCGCGTCGGCATCAGCCCGGCCGACTATCGAAAGCGATTCCGCAAAGGCGGCGCCGGATAGGCCGTGCGTGGCGAGCCCGCCCGAAAACGTGGCGAACCGCCCTCTTCTGTAGTTGATCCCGCGCCGAAAGACTGTGCGGAGGAATTGTTTCGACTACTGAGAGGGCTCACCGTGCCGAACCGGAGCATGACCGAAGACGATCCGCTCGAAGACTTCGACCGTCGAACGATCACCATCGACGCAGTGGCGAAGTCCGTGTACGTGGCCGGCGCCGGTCCCGCAGTTATCGTCATGCCGGAGATGCCGGGCATCAGCCCGCATGTAGCGCGATTCGCCCGCTGGGTGCGCGACGCCGGTTTCACTGTCTTCGTTCCGTCACTGTTCGGGCGCGCCGGAGCGGTCCCCACAGTGGACGAGGGGCTGACGGTGTTCAAGAGAGCCTGCGTCAGTGCGGAGTTCCGCGCCCTCGCTGTCGACGAACCGAGTCCGGCGGTCCGTTGGCTGCGTGCACTCGCCACTTCGGCGCATGAGGAGTGCGGCGGTCCTGGCGTTGGCGTGATCGGGATGTGCTTCACCGGCAACTTCGCGTTGTCGATGATGCTCGAACCCTCGGTCATCGCGCCGGTTCTCGCCCAACCGTCGTTACCGCTCGACCGACCGGACGAAACCGACAGCGGGCCCGAAGAACTCGAAGCCGTGCGCTCGAGACTCGAGGCCGAAGACCTCACGGTGCTTGCATACCGGTTTCAAGGTGACCCGTTCTGCCGCGCACAGCGATTCGCGGCCTACTCGAAGGCCATGGGCGAGCGCTTCGTCGGAAAGGTGCTGCCCGACGAAGCGGCCAACGCGACAACGTCACCGTTCTTCGAACACGTCATTGCCAATCCACACAGCGTGGTGACGGCTCATCTCGTCGACGAGGCGGGATCGCCCACCACCGTCGCTCGAGACGAGATTCTGCAGTTCTTCCGCGAGCGGTTGCTCGCGGAACGAACCAGCGATCAGTGAAGCTTGGTCATCCAACCGTGGGTGTCGGCGAAGGTGCCGCGCTGAATGCCCGTGAGGGTGTCGCGCAGTGCCATCGTCACTTCACCCGGCTCGCCGTCGGCGATGGTGAACTCGCCCTCGGCGGACTTGACGCGTCCGACGGGGGTGATGACTGCTGCTGTGCCGCAAGCGAAGACCTCGGTGATTTCACCGCTCTTGCACTTGGTGCGCCATTCGTCGGTGCTGATCTTGCGCTCCTCGACGGCGAAACCGGAATCGGCGGCAAGGGCGAGCAACGAGTTGCGCGTGATGCCCGGCAGCAACGAACCGGACAGCGACGGCGTCACGAGGCGAGCGTCGGGGCCGGAGCCGAAGACGAAGAACAGGTTCATTCCACCCATTTCCTCGACGTACGTGCGCTCGATGGCGTCGAGCCAGACCACCTGGTCGCAACCCTCGTCGGCAGCTTGCGCCTGGGCGAGGAGCGAAGCGGCGTAGTTGCCGGCGAACTTGGCCGCGCCGGTACCGCCAGGGGCCGCGCGAACGTATTCGGTGGACAGCCACACACTGACCGGCTTGACGCCGCGCGGGAAGTACGCACCGGCGGGTGAGGCGATCAGCAGGTAGCGGTACTCGTCGGCGGGACGGACACCGAGTCCGGCTTCGGTGGAGAACATGAACGGACGGAGGTAGAGCGCGTCCTCGCCACCGGCTGCGGGAACCCAGTCGAGATCGACGTCGATCAGTTCGGTGATGGAATCGATGAACATCTGCGACGGGAGCTCCGGCATGGCCAGACGGCGCGCAGATGCTGCGAAACGCTCGGCGTTGGCCTCGACGCGGAACGAGCTGATCTCGCCACCCGGCTGACGGTATGCCTTGAGGCCCTCGAATATGGCCTGTCCGTAGTGCAAAACCATTGCGGCCGGATCGAGCTCGATGTTTCCGTACGGCAACACCTGGGCGTCGTGCCAGCCCTTGCCCGCGGTGTAGTCGATCGAGACCATGTGGTCGGTGAAGTGCCGCCCGAAGCCGGGCGCCGCCAAAATGTCACGGCGCTCGGCGTCGGACTTCGGGGACGAGCTCTGAACACGAACGAAATCGGCGGCACCTGTCATGGGCGCAATCCTATCGAACGTGAAAAAGCTCTCTACTTGGTGTTGGTCTCCACGAACGGAGGAGACACCACGACGCACCGAAGAGCACGACCACGGACGTCGACTTCGATCTCGTCGCCGGCCGAGACATTGGCACCGGAATCGAGGAGCGCCAACGCAATTCCCACTTTGAGCGAAGGCGAAAACGTCCCCGAGGTGGTCTCGCCGATTGCCTCGCCGTCACGCAGAACACCGAGGCCGGCACGAAGCACGCCGCGATCGAGAGCCTTGATCCCCCAGAGTTTGCGAGCCGGGCCGGCAGCCTTCTCGTCGGTCAAGGTCTCTTTGCCCCAGAATGTCGGCTTCTTCCAACCGATCGCCCATCCGCAGCGCGCTTCGAGCGGAGAAATCTCGAGCGAAAGCTCATGCCCGTGCAGCGGATAACCCATCTCGGTACGAAGAGTGTCACGGGCGCCGAGTCCGGCGGCCTGCCCACCCTCGGCGCGCACTGCCTCGAGAAGCGCACGGAACAACGGCTCGCTGTCCTCCCACCGCGGCAGGAGTTCGTAGCCGACCTCACCGGTGTAACCGCTGCGGCACACACGAACAGGCACGCCGTTCCATTCCGCATCTTCGTACGCCATGTACTCGATCTCGGTGGGAAGTCCCAGCGCCGTCAGAACCGCCACCGATTTCGGACCCTGCACAGCCAGCACACCGTAGGCACGATGCTGATCCTCGACGGTGATTCCGTCCGGTGCGAGGGCGACCAGAGCCGCAACGACGTCCGCGGTATTGGCCGCGTTCGGGACGAGGAAGATCTCGTCGTCGCTGACGTAGTACGCGATGAGGTCGTCGATGACACCACCGGACTCGTTGCAGCACAACGTGTACTGAGCCTTACCCGGCCCGATCTTGTTCAGATCGTTGGTCAGTGCGGAGTTCACGAATTCCGCGGCGCCCGCGCCACGCACGACGGCCTTGCCGAGGTGACTGACGTCGAAGAGTCCGACACTCTCACGCACAGAGGTGTGTTCGGCCACGACGCCGGCGTACGAAACCGGCATCTGCCATCCCCCGAACGGCGCGAACGTCGCGCCGAGTTCGACGTGGACGGGGTGGATCGGGCCCTGCAACAGTTGTTCGTCGGTCATGGCCCACAACCTATCGGACTTCGCCGATCGAAACATGTCCGCAGCGAGAGCTCACCCGGCCGCGACGATCGCCCCGTCCGCAAACGGCAAAGGGCCTAACATCGACTCAGGCATCCGCCAGAACCGGACGCATCGCACACTCACCTCACAGGAGACACCTTGAGCACTCGCACAGCCCGATCGTTGGGACCCGACCTCGTTCTCGCCGGCACAGTCGCCAAGCGCGCAGAGATATTGGTCGTCGGTCTGACGTCGGGTCCGGACGGCCCCGAGATCGCACTAAGCGAAGGCATCGTCGCCGAAGACGTGCTCGCCGAGATCCTCGACAGCCTCATCGCCGTCGGCGCCACCGGCAAGGCCGAGCAGCTCACCCGCGTCCCGGCACCGAGCGCGCTGTCGGTCACCAGCGTCCTCGCCGTCGGACTCGGCTCCGCCGACAAGCTCGACAGTGAGCAGATCCGCAAGTCCGCGGGCGCTGCAGCGCGCTCACTGTCTGGCATCGACACCGTCGCAACCACGCTCTCGATCCTCGATCTCGGCGCAGCCGCCGAGGGATTTGCGTTGGGCGCGTACAGCTTCACCGAATTCAAGTCGTCCATGACGGCTCCCGGTCCTGATTCGCAGCCACTGGCCCGCGTCGAACTTCTGGTGCCCTCGCCGCGCACCAAGGAGACCAAGGCAACGCTGGCACGGTCGGCAGCGATCGCCGAGGCCGTCGCCACCGCACGCGAGTTCGTCAACACTCCCCCGAGCCACCTCTACCCCGCCGAGTTCGCCGCGCGCGCCAAGGCACTGGGCGTCGAGGCCGGGCTCACCGTCCAGGTGCTCGACGAGAAGGCACTCGAGAAGGGTGGCTACGGCGGAATCATCGGCGTCGGCAAGGGCTCGTCACGCCAGCCGCGTCTCGTCCGCCTCGAATACGCGTCGAAGAAGCGTGGAGCCCGCAAGGTCGCACTGGTGGGCAAGGGCATCACCTTCGACACCGGCGGAATCTCCATCAAGCCCGCCGCCGGGATGGAGAACATGACCTCGGACATGGGCGGCGCCGCAGCGGTCATCTCCACCGTCGTGCTTGCCGCCAAGCTCGGTCTGCCCGTCAACGTCGTCGCATACGTCCCGATGGCCGAAAACATGCCGTCCGCGACCGCCCAACGTCCCGGCGACGTGCTGACCCAGTACGGCGGAATCACCATCGAGGTCGTCAACACCGACGCCGAGGGCCGTTTGATCCTGGCCGACGCGATGGTTCGCGCGGGTGAGGACAACCCCGACTACATGATCGACACCGCAACCCTCACCGGTGCGCAGATGGTGGCGCTCGGCAACCGCACCCCCGGCGTCATGGGCACGGACGAGTTCCGTGACCGCGTCGCCTCCATCTCGCAGAGCGTCGGCGAGAACGGTTGGGCCATGCCGCTGCCCGAGGAACTGCGCGGAGATCTCGACTCCAAGGTCGCCGACATGGCCAATGTCACCCCGCACCGCTGGGGCGGCATGCTGGTCGCCGCTCACTACCTCAAGGAATTCGTTCCCGAGGGTGTCCAGTGGGCGCACATCGACGTCGCAGGTCCTGCGTACAACACGTCAGGGCCGTGGGGTTACACCGGCAAGGGCGGCACCGGCGTTCCGGTTCGCACGATGATCTCGGTCCTGGAGGACATCGCGGTCAACGGCTGACCACTTGCTGTGCGCCTTTATTAACCGCGGGAGGTTAATAAAGGCGCACAGCAGTTCAGGCGCCGTCGCGCAATTCCTGCTCTCGGGCCCGCTTGCGTTCGATTCGCTTACGCTCGTCGTGATCGCGCATACGCTGCGGATATCCCGTTTTTCTGACGTCGTAGACCGGAATCTTCAGGTCTTGTCCCAATTTGCGGGCACCACGTTCGCCGCCGACACGACGACGAGTCCACTCCCCGTCCTTCGCGACGAGGACAACGGTCACCTCGGTCACCGTTGTCTGCGGTTCCACATATGCCTCGACGCCTTCGTGCGAGTGCGCCCAATTCGCCAGATGATCCGCATCACTCTGCGCTGCGGCCTGAGCCGCACTCGGCGGACGCTTGAAACGATCGAACAGTCCCACGGTCGTACCCTCCTCGGTACCGACGCCGCGGATGCACCCCGGCGATATGTCAAGTTTGCCAGGCGATGTCCGTTGTGCCTGCGCACGACATACCGTTTGGTCCGCTTACGACGTTACAGCCGGACCCCCAACGCATACCTACTCGCCAGTAGCCGACACACCCGAAACGGACGGCATCCCCCTCATCGGACACGCCCGGCGTATCAATGGAAAGATGAACGACGGTGACGCCGCGCCCGCGCGTCGACATCGGCAAAATAGCTACAAGTAGCCGCACGTCGCGCGCCACTCGAGCACAATGCATTACGACCACAAGTCGACAAAATTCAACAACCCGAACACAACTGTCGAGGAGTCAAAAGACATGGCCTTCTCCGTCCAGATGCCAGCCCTAGGTGAGAGCGTCACCGAGGGAACTGTCACACGGTGGCTCAAGCAGGAAGGAGACACGGTCGAAGTCGACGAACCCTTGCTCGAAGTCTCCACGGACAAGGTCGACACCGAGATTCCGTCTCCCGTCGCCGGCGTCCTGACCAAGATCGTCGCGCAGGAAGACGACACCGTGGAAATCGGTGGCGAGCTCGCCCAGATCGGTGAAGCCGGCGAAGCCGCAGCACCCGAGGCAGAGGCACCCGCCCCCGCCGCAGAGGAAGCTCCCGCCGAGGAAGCCCCGGCTGCCGAGGAACCCGCCGAAGAAACTCCCGCTGCCGAGGCACCCGCTGCTTCCGGCGGTTCCGCTGAAGGCACCGCCGTGACGATGCCCGCCCTCGGCGAGTCCGTCACCGAAGGCACCGTCACCCGCTGGCTCAAGGCCGTCGGCGACGAGGTTGCCGTCGACGAGGCGCTGCTCGAAGTCTCGACCGACAAGGTCGACACCGAAATCCCGTCCCCCGTCGCCGGAATCCTGCTCGAGATCAATGCGCAGGAAGACGACACCGTCGAGATCGGTGGCCAGCTGGCCGTCGTCGGATCCGGCGCACCCGCCGCGGCTCCGGCACCCAAGGCCGCTCCCGCAGCACCGGCCGCTCCGCCGGCACCCAAGGCTGAAGCACCCAAGGCTGAAGCACCGAAGGCCGAAGCACCCAAGGCCGAGGCACCCAAGCCTGCTGCCGCACCAGCCGCACCCGCTCCGAAGCCTGCTGCAGCTCCCGCACCGGCGGCCGCACCCGCAGCTTCCGGCGACAGCAGCCCGTACGTCACCCCGCTCGTGCGCAAGCTCGCCACGGACAACGGCGTCGACCTCGCGACCGTCACCGGCACCGGCGTCGGCGGCCGCATCCGCAAGCAGGATGTGCTCGCCGCTGCGGAGGCCAAGAAGGCTCCCGCCGCCGCTGCTCCTGCTGCAGCACCCGCGGCCGCACCGGCCGCCACCGCAGCCGCAGGCGTCCGACCGGAACTGGCACACCTGCGCGGAACCACGCAGAAGGCCAACCGTATTCGGCAGATCACGGCCACCAAGACGCGTGAGTCGCTGCAGAACACCGCTCAGCTCACGCAGACCTTCGAGGTGGATGTCACCAAGATCGTCGCCCTGCGGGCCCGCGCCAAGGCCGGCTTCATCGAGCGCGAAGGCGTCAACCTGACGTTCCTTCCGTTCTTCGCCAAGGCAGTCGTCGAGGCGCTGAAGTCGCACCCGAACATCAACGCCAGCTACGACGAGGCTGCCAAGCAGATCACCTACTACGACGCTGAGCACCTCGGCATCGCAGTGGACACCGATCAGGGCTTGCTCTCCCCCGTCATCCACAACGCCGGCGATCTCGGCCTTGCCGGTTTGGCTCGCGCCATCGCCGACATCGCGAAGCGTGCACGCTCGGGTGGCCTGAAGCCGGACGAGCTCTCGGGTGGAACCTTCACCATCACCAACATCGGCAGCCAGGGCGCGCTGTTCGACACCCCGATCCTGGTACCGCCGCAGGCGGCCATGCTCGGAACCGGCGCGATCGTCAAGCGCCCGATGGTGGTCACCGACGAGAACGGCAACGAGTCCATCGGCGTTCGCTCGATGATCTACTTGCCGCTGACCTACGATCACCGTCTGGTCGACGGCGCCGACGCCGGCCGATTCCTCACCACTGTGAAGCAGCGGTTGGAAGAAGCCTCGTTCGAAGCTGATCTGGGCCTGTAAGCAACTGCTCGGCCGGCCGGGGCGTCATCTCCATCAGGAGGTGGCGCCCCGGCTTTTTCAGTACGGTCGGATATACACGGTCGGATATCGAAGCAGGCTGAATCGAAGGAGGCTTTCCGAATGCGAGTAGTCATCGCCGGCTCGTCCGGTTTGATCGGAACGGCCTTGGTGTCATCGTTGCGCTCCGACAACCACGACGTCGTACGTCTCGTGCGACGCTCGACCGCTGGACCCGACGAATCGCGTTGGGACCCGGACCACGACCGTCTGGACCTCTCCGTCCTACAGGGCGCTGACGCCGTCGTGAACCTCTGCGGCGTCGGCATCGGCGACAAACGGTGGTCGGGTTCCTACAAGCAGGCGATCCGTGACAGCCGCATCGTCGCGACCGATGTCCTGGCCGAAGCTGTCGCGAGTCAGAAGGTTCCCGTACTCGCCAACGCGAGCGCCGTCGGCTACTACGGTGACACCGGCGACAAGATCGTCGACGAGGATTCGCCGGCAGGCACCGACTTTCTCGCCACGACGTGTCGCGATTGGGAAATTGCCACCGAGCCCGCACGCAAGGCGGGAGCCCGCGTGGTCAATCTGCGCTCGGGCGTCGTGATTTCACCCCACGGCGGCATGCTCGGTCGGCTTCGGCGCATTTATTCGTTCGGTCTCGGCGGGCGACTGGGCAACGGTCGCCAGTACTTTCCGTGGATCTCACTCGAGGACGAGTGCGACGCGATCAAGTTCGCGCTCACGAATTCCGAACTCTCCGGTCCCGTCAACCTGACCGGTCCGGCCCCTGTCACCAACGCCCAGTTCAACGACGCGATGTCCCGTGCGGTCCACCGACCGGCTCCCTGGATCGTTCCCGGGTTCGCACTCGAAGCCTTGATCGGAGAATTCGCCAAGAGCGGTATCCTCGGTGGCCAGCGCGCCATTCCCGCGGCTTTGGAAAAGGCGGGATTCTCCTTCCGCCACAACACGATCGGCGAAGCGCTGGCGGCCGCACTCGGATGATTCCGAAGTCGGGCGTAATCTCTACGTCCATGAGCAGCGCTGACGTTTCCGCCCGGTTCTCGAAACTGCCGATCGCCGTCGAGCAACTCGGTTTGATCGACTACAACGCCGCGTGGGACCGCCAGCGTGAGCTCGCGGCAGCGCGGGCAGACGACATCGGACCGGACACGCTACTGCTCCTCGAACACCCGCCGGTGTACACGGCAGGACGACGCACGGAACCCGAAGACCGTCCCGTCGACGGCACACCTGTCATCGACGTCGACCGCGGCGGGAAGATCACCTGGCACGGCCCCGGCCAGCTGGTCGGATATCCGATCGTGAAACTGGCCGAGCCCATCGACGTGGTGCGATATGTCCGACGTATCGAGGAAGCACTGATCACGGTGTGCACGGACCTTGGCCTGAACTGCGGGCGCATCGACGGCCGCTCCGGCGTCTGGCTGCCCGCCGAACTCGCAAACGGGCAATGGAAGCCCGAGCGCAAGGTTTCCGCCATCGGCGTGCGCGTCCAACGGGGCGTGGCACTGCACGGCTTCTCCCTGAACTGCAATTCGGTCCTGACCGGATTCGACAACATCATCCCCTGCGGCATCCGTGACGCCGGGGTGACGACGCTGTCGGATGAACTCGGTCGCGACGTCACCGTGGACGAAGTCACTCCCGCTGTGACCGAGGCAGTGATCGCTGCTCTCGACGGAACCATGCCCGTCACCGAACGGAACGTCGAGCGCGTCACCTTCGAAAGCGCCTCGCCTACTCCGACTTTTACTACTGTTCAGTACAGCTGACGGGCTCGCCCGAACCCCGTTGCAGTAATCACCGGGCGTAGGATCACTGTCGTGACTATCGCCCCAGAAGGACGTAAGCTGCTCCGTCTCGAGATCCGAAACGCGGAGACGCCCATCGAACGCAAACCCAACTGGATCAAGACCCGCGCAAAGATGGGCCCCGAGTACACGGAGCTCAAGGGCCTGGTCAAGCGTGAAGGTTTGCACACCGTCTGCGAGGAAGCAGGCTGCCCCAACATCTACGAGTGCTGGGAAGACCGCGAAGCCACGTTCCTGATCGGCGGCGAGCAGTGCACACGCCGCTGCGACTTCTGCCAGATCGACACCGGCAAGCCCGACGCCCTCGACCGCGACGAGCCCCGTCGCGTCGCGGAAAGCGTTCAGGCCATGGGGCTTCGGTACTCCACGATCACCGGCGTCGCCCGCGACGACCTCCCCGACGGCGGCGCCTGGCTCTACGCCGAGACCGTCCGCAAGATCCACGAACTCAACCCGGGCACCGGCGTCGAGAACCTGGTTCCGGACTTCAACGGCAAACCCGAACTGCTCGACGAGGTCTTCGCCTCACGCCCCGAGGTACTCGCACACAACCTCGAGACCGTCCCCCGCATCTTCAAGCGGATCCGTCCGGCATTCCGGTACCAGCGCAGCCTCGACGTCATCACCGCAGCACGCGACTACGGACTGGTCACCAAGTCCAACCTGATCCTCGGTATGGGCGAAACCCCTGAAGAGGTCACCGAGGCGATGGCAGATCTCCACGCCGCCGGTTGCGACATCCTCACCATCACCCAGTACCTGCGACCCTCGCCCCGGCACCACCCCGTCGAGCGGTGGGTCAAGCCCGAGGAGTTCGTCGCACACTCCAAGGCTGCAGAAGAGATGGGCTTCGCCGGCGTCATGGCCGGTCCGTTGGTTCGCTCGTCGTACCGCGCCGGACGCCTGTATGCGCAGGCCATGGCACATCACGGCCGTGAACTGCCCGAGGCGCAGCGTCATCTGACCGAGGGCGGAGACGCTTCCCAGGAAGCCAGCTCACTCATGGCGCGCCTGAATCGCTGATCCACTTTTTGCTGTGCGCCTTTATTAACCGCGGGCGGTTAGTAAAGGCGCACAGCAATGGACGTATCCTGGGTACATGGCGAACGGCAGCAAATCCGGTAAGGGCAAACCCACCAAAGAGGCAAAGGCTGCAGCGAAGGCTGCCCGCAAGCAGGCTTCCAAGGAACGTAGAACTCAGCTCTGGCAGGCATTCCAGATGCAGCGCAAGGACGACAAGCTCCTCCTTCCGCTGATGATCGGCACCCTCGTCGGTGCTGCTCTGGTCTTCTTCCTGGTCGGTCTCATCTGGGGCCTTCAGTGGTTCCTGCTGCCGATCGGCATCGTTCTCGGTCTCCTCGGCGCGTTCATCATCTTCGGTCGCCGCGTCCAGAAATCGGTGTACAAGAAGGCTGAAGGCCAGGCCGGTGCCGCTGCGTGGGCACTCGACAACATGCAGGGCGCGTGGCGCGTCACGAATGCCGTCGCCGGCACCACCCAGCTCGATGCCGTTCACCGCGTCGTCGGACGGCCGGGTGTCATCCTCGTCGCCGAGGGTTCGCCGCAACGCGTCAAGGGCCTCCTCGCGCAGGAGAAGAAGAAGACTGCCCGCCTCATCGGCGACACCCCGATCTACGACATCATCATCGGCAACGACGAGGGCCAGGTTCCGCTCTCGCAGCTCCAGCGCTACTTGAACAAGTTGCCCCGCAACATCGACACCAAGCGCATGGACAACATCGAAGGGCGCCTCGCTGCGCTCAGCGCACGCGGCGGCGGAGCAGCGCTTCCCAAGGGCCCGATGCCCGGAGGCGCGAAGATGAAGGGAATGCAGCGAACCATTCGTCGTCGCTGACACTCCCCCACAGCAAAACGAAAGACCCGGGCCCATACGGACCCGGGTCTTTCTTCGTTCGAGAAGTTTGTGTCAGCGCGACTTCACGAGCAAAGTGCCGGTCGCGCGGTCCTGCATACCGCGACCGTCGATGTCGGTGATGGTCGCGGGAATGACGAACACCAACAGCGCCTGACGCCCCAACGCGCGCACGAAGCCCACACGGATCGGGCCTTCGATTCGCGCAACCTGAAGTCCGAGGACGAACTGCCCCGGGGTGAAGTTGAACAGCGCCACGGTGACGACACCGACGGCGAACCACACCATCAGTGTGACCGTCGAGGTCATACCGTCGAAGAAGTCTCCGGTGATGAGCGAGGCCACTCCCACGGCCATGACCCAATCCACCAACAGTGCGGCGATACGACGACCCGAACCGACCAGCGAACCCGGCCCCTCCTGAGGGAAACCGAGGAACTCGCCACGGTACGACTGCTCACGGCCGTCCGTGCTCTTCGGCAAAGCTGCTTGCGGCCCAGAGAGCCAAGTTCCGGTGATACGTGCCATGCTGTCCAGGATAGGCGTCGCAGCACCGTAGTCCAGATTTGCCGGGTTTTAACTGTGTGGCCGGTCACATGGACTTCGGAAATCCCCAGGATGCTGCGACGCGTAACACTGCCGAAACAAAGGGTTGACGAGCGGGCAACACCAGCTCCCTACCGTCTGCCTCGACGGATTCAACCGACATCACTTGGCTGAAGCGACTTAAGGAGCACAAGCGTGGCGTTCACCACGGCCGAAGAGGTCATCAAGTACATCGCGGACGAGAACATCGAGTACGTCGACATTCGGTTCAGCGACCTGCCCGGCGTCCAGCAGCACTTCTCGATCCCGGCGTCTGCTTTCAACCACGACGTGTTCGAGGACGGCCTCGCATTCGACGGATCTTCGGTCCGCGGATTCCAGTCGATCCACGAGTCCGACATGATGTTGCTTCCCGACGTCACCACGGCGCAGATCGACCCCTTCCGCAAGGCGAAGACCCTCAACATCAACTTCTTCGTGCACGACCCGTTCACCCGTGAGTCCTACAGCCGCGACCCGCGCAACGTTGCCCGCAAGGCCGAGGAGTACTTGGTCAGCACCGGCATCGCGGACACCGCATTCTTCGGCGCCGAGGCCGAGTTCTACATCTTCGACTCGGTTCGCTACGACTCCGGCATGAACTCCGCGTTCTACGAGCTGGATTCCATCTCCGGTTCCTGGAACACCGGCGCAGAGACCAACGCCGACGGCTCCCCGAACCTCGGCTACAAGGTTCGCGCCAAGGGTGGCTACTTCCCCGTCGCTCCGTACGACCACTACGTGGACCTGCGCGACGAAATCTCCACCAACCTGACCAACGCGGGCTTCGAGCTCGAGCGCGGCCACCACGAGGTCGGCACCGGCGGACAGCAGGAGATCAACTACAAGTTCAACACGCTGCTCGCAGCTGCTGACGACCTGCAGCTGTTCAAGTACATCGTCAAGAACACCTGCTGGCAGCACGGCAAGTCCGCGACCTTCATGCCGAAGCCGCTCTTCGGTGACAACGGCTCGGGCATGCACGTCCACCAGTCCCTGTGGAAGGACGGCAAGCCCCTCTTCCACGACGAGTCCGGCTACGCAGGCCTCTCGGACATGGCTCGCCACTACATCGGCGGCATCCTGCACCACGCTCCGTCGCTGTTGGCCTTCACCAACCCGACGATCAACTCGTACCACCGTCTGGTGCCGGGCTACGAAGCCCCCATCAACCTCGTGTACAGCCAGCGCAACCGCTCGGCAGCTGTCCGTATCCCGATCACGGGCAACAACCCGAAGGCAAAGCGTCTCGAGTTCCGCGCACCCGACTCCTCGGGTAACCCGTACCTCAACTTCGCTGCACAGATGATGGCCGGCCTGGACGGCATCAAGAACAAGATCGAGCCGATGGCTCCGGTCGACAAGGACCTCTACGAGCTTCCCCCGGAGGAGGCTCGCAACATCCCGCAGGCTCCGACCAGCCTCGAGACGGTCATCAACCGCCTCGAAGCCGATCACGAGTACCTGACCGAGGGTGGCGTCTTCACCACCGACCTGATCGAGACCTGGATCTCGCTCAAGCGCGAGCAGGAAATCGCTCCGGTCAACCTGCGTCCGCACCCGTACGAGTTCGAGCTCTACTACGACGTGTGATCCGCATCGGTCGCTGAACTGGACTGGAACCCGGCTGACCTAGCCTTCCGTCCGCACAGCGTCCGCAGCATCTTCACACGAGTCCACCCGCTTAGTGATCACAGCATCGATCGCAGAGCGGGTGGACTCGTCTGCGTCCGGCCACATGTGCCCGTAGGTGTCGAGCGTCGTCTTCGCGCTCGCATGCCGCAGCCGAGCCTGGACTGTCTTGATATCTGCGCCCGACGCAATCAGCAGTGAGGCGAGATAGTGGCGCAAGTCGTGGAATGTGAACTCGTCGGGAAGGTCGACGTCCCCCGAATCCTTCACCGCTCGCAACGCACGTTCGATCAACCACGGTCCCGCAGCCTTCCCCTCGCCGTTCGTGACCATATGCTCATGGGGCCACTGCTGTACCGACGCCGACAACAGGAGCGCGAGAGACTGCGGCACTGGAATCGGCGCGTCACTCCCCTGCGTCTTCAACGGCTTGTCCGGCCACTGCCGCTTCGGGTGAACTACTCCCCTGGTGAAGTCGACATCGTCGACAAGCGTCGCGGCCGCTTCGGAGATCCGAAGGCCTGCGAACGCGCCAAGAAGGATCGCCACTCGATAGTGCGCCGGCATTGCGTCGTGCACTGCCCACAGTTGCTCGGTCGTGATCACGTAGACCTTGGCGCGACCCATCGGCGGCGATGTCCGACGCGAGCACGGATTACGACCAAGCAGTCCGTCATGAACCGCATCGCCCATGATCTGCGCCAGACGTGAATGCAACGCGTAGATGTACGATTCCGCGAACCCATCCACCTTCAGCTTCGACGTCCAGGTTTTGACCGCCGACGGTCGGACAGCAGATAGACGCACCTTGCCGAACTCCGCGGTTATCTGCGCAATGTGCGTGCGCGCTTGCCTGACCGTCGAGTCACGATGGACTCCGTATCCCAGGATCCACTGATCGCACCATTGCTGAACAGTGATCTGAGCATTGCGGGGCGCGACATGAGTTCCCGTGCCAAGTGCCGTCGTAGCTGTGTTCAGCCAGTTCTGAGCATCGGCTTTCCGGTCGAAGCCCTTTGCATGCTCGGTGCCGAGGTCGTCAACGTACCGGGCACGCCAGCGCTTGCCTTTGCCATCATTCGCCGACGGAACCTTCTGCTCGACATCACCGACTCTGATCGTCTTCCTCCAGCGGTCCTCTACGCCGGACCGACGGTTCCGCTTCGTCGTCACGAGCACCTGCCCGAGGGTCGAACGTCCGACTTCCGACAAGCCGCATCGATACTTGGCCACCAATCCGGGCGACCGATCTCATACGGACTCATTTCACGGCTGTCGACAGCCAAGCCGCCTGTACCACTGACCCGACGGGGGCACTCGATCGTGAACGACCAGTTTGAGCGTGACATTGGAACATCCTAATTAGGCGCCGCGGTCGGGCTTCGCTGTCCAACGTTCGGGGTCGTTTATGGATGCACCAATCAGTCCGTCTCACCTAAAAGCTATGGGACGTTCGTATGGACAATTGAGAGGAACGCTGACCTCGTCCTGCTGGATTACCAGATCGGTTCAGCCAATCCGAACGCCTAACGGCAATTCACGGTCACTTGTCAACAACACCAATTGTGAACTTGTGGACAAGCTCGAACCTCGCGAACTCCGAACTGGACATTTAGCATCCATGAGCGCCCGCGGCCCTAGTTGGACAGCCCAAGCCACCACCAGGCTGGCATCCCGATCAGCAATCACAGTCAGAGTGCCTGAGTGTGGTGGAAATACGCCGGGCGGAGGTCGTCGAGGTCGTCCGGAACCGCCACCACCGCACGGGACACTATCGACATCGTCCGATCCCGTGGCCTTACAAAGTCCTTTGTGTCCGTCTCTGTTGGCGTGAAACCGAGCCATGGCTCCTCCCTTTGAGGTTGGCAGAACCGTCAGCCCTAATTGCGGCCGGTGACCGGCAGTAGAATCACAAGGATGACTCCTGACGACCTGATCGCAGCGCGGACGACACCGCGCGTCCTTGTACCCGAGGTGTCGCGTGACTCCTAGCATCAACGGTCGCTACGTGTACGACGACGATGACCTGACTCCTGGTAAGAAAAAGGAGGGCGGGCTTCATCACAACCTCTTCGACAGGGACGGCAAACTCAAAGGGCATGCCAGATTCATCCCGGACGCAGAGCAGGATGACAAGCCAGATCCGGCGAAGAGGAAGGGCAGGAGAAAAAGTCAGACCCAACAAAGAGCAGGGGAAAAGTCAGACCCCACAGTGATCTACGAGACGGTTTACGAGCACGAGACGGTCTACGTGAACGAGACGATCTATGTGAGCGAAGAGGAATACGAGCGACGACAAGCCCATGAGCGGGAAGAAAATGAGCGACAAGCCAGTGAGCGGCAAGAGAATGCCGAGCAGATTGCCAATGTCGTACGACTCTTAATCGCAGTGGCAACTCCCCACGCCAAGCGGTTGTGGCACGAGAAGGCCCGACCCGTCATTGAGGCACAACGCGCAAAGAGGGCAGCACACAAGGCTCGTAAGGCAGCAACCAAGCAGCCCGTCGTGGTTGAAGTAACGGTCGTGGACGATGGCCTGGAGTTGGCTGTGGCCGAAGAGGTGTACCGCACAGACATGAGTAACGCGGAAGCTCAGGCACGTTACCTTGCTGCGCTCGCGGCCCGGGCATTCAGTGATGAGCAGATGAAGTTCGTCTCCAACGCCAACATCGTTGACGGGGAAGGCCTCGCTGAGTTGCAGCGCACGCTCGTGGAGCTTCCGCCACAACAGGTCATAGGGATCATCGAGGCTGTGGAAGCGAACCCGTCCATGCTGAGCGGCGACCTGTTGGCCGAGCTAGGGAAGCTTCTGGGGCTGGATCGAGCTGAGCCCGAGGCCGTTCCCATTGAGGTTCGAAAAGATTAGAGCAGCGATAGTTGCTGCCGCAACGCTTGGATTCACCATGTGCGACTGGAAGTTTCGACTCGCGCACCGACTTTGGCGGGTCCCGAGCTGCGCGAGGTTCTTCGAGAACGACTTGGGCAGAGGGCGAACAACCCCCAGGCGCTCACTTGCACAGTTCCTATCCAAAGTCTCGTCAGTACGGTGACGGAGATGTCGCACGGTGCTCAATAAACCTCACCGACAAGCCTCAAATGATCCTCAAGGCGACCCCGTATCGAACAGACGGCACGTGGAGAGTGAACGTCGGCTTCGACAAGTTCGGCCACGCGAAATCCCGGTTGTTAACAAGTCGACTTGCGAACAGCCGGGATTTCTCATGCGCTGACTCACCCGGATCAGGCCGCAATCACCGTGTCTTCGCATCGCATCGACCGGTATGACCTCTTATTGAATTGTTAACTCCCCAGCATGTTCACAAGCCAGCGTCGTCACTACATGGCAAGTTAAGAATTCGATAGTCTTAGCTAGAGAAACCGCAGGTAGAAGCTGGTTTTCCATCAAATTAGTGGAGTCAGATGACCAAGACTATTGCGTTCGCCAATCAGAAAGGCGGAGTCGGGAAGACAACCACAACCGTGAACATCGCACGCGCCGCTATCACCGATCACGGACTCAAGGTTCTCGTGGTCGATGCTGACCCGCAGGGCAACGCAACCAAGGTCCTGGCACCCAAACATCAAGGTCCCCTCGATTGTTCGCTCGCCACAGTCCTGGACAAGACTAAGAGCACACCGATGTCCGACACGATACGGGTTTCCGAGTGGACAAACCTGGATGTCGTCCCAGCCGGCAGTGACGATCTTGCCGATGTGGCTCAGAGCTTGGTCACCATGAAGGCTGGCAGAGAGAGCCGACTCAAGAAGGCAATCGCGGACATCTCCGATCGGTACGATCTCATTCTGATCGATTGCCCTCCGAGCCTGGACCAGTTGCCTATCAACGCATTCACTGCAGCAGACGCCATAGTGGTCGTCGCAGAACTCGGCCAGTTCGCCCTCGACGGCTTGGATCGCCTCCTCGACACCGTCGAGATAATCCAGGAGTACACGAATCCCAAGCTCACCATTGCGGCCGCCATCGTCAACGGGGTGCAGAACACAAAGCGGATGACTCACTGGCGAAGCGAACTCGGCAGCGCCCTCGCACAACTTCCCACGCCAGTCCCCGTCCTCGATCCCCCGGTTCAGCGAGCAACTTTCATTGCGGAGGCCCAAGAAGCTGGACAAGGACTGGACCAGTGGGGGTCTACAAAGGCTTCCGTCCTTCATCAGACCTACGTCCAGCACCTGACCACAATCCTGAACTCAATCTACGAAGGCGGGAGATGAGATGACGAAACCGCAACCGCGCACGACCAACCTGAGCACTCGTCGCCACAGTGGGCACCCCGCGATTCCGGTCGACCAACGGGATACCGCGAATCTCCATGATTCGGCCAGCGCGGCAGTAGAAACTACAGCAGAGAGTGAACTTCAGGACGAGCTGACAGGACGGACCGCCCAAGTCTCAGCCCGAGTGACCAAGGCTCGACGTGCCGCGTTCAAGGCGAAGCTCGCGCAACTGGGAACCACGATGGACGCCGAGTTCAACAAGTGCATCGATGAAGTGCTCGCAAGATAGTAAGTCCACACCTACTTGGCCAAACAAGCTTTCCTTGTCGAAAAGGTCGCACAGGCCCACGAAAAGTGCTGCGGAGTAAAGCAGCTGGTGCCCCAGACCCGCGTAAAGCCTGGGGCGGACGGGGCCATCCCATGTCGCCGGCTCCGAGCAAGGAGCACCGACGGAGTCGCCACGCCGTCCGACGAGCCTGTACCAATAGACTCGCTACGAGAGAGACTATCCGGGGCATCCGCACACGCTCCGAGTTCAGCCATTGCTCATTCCTGCTGAAAGCCATGCCTTTTCAACACCTCAGCGAAGGCACTCTCAGAATTGGCCTTCCTGCGTGGCTTCGCCTTCGACGGTCCCAAGCGGTCCAAGTAGATGACGATCGCGTCCCCAACTTCAGCACCTGCCAGTGAGTAAGCATCATCGATTCCCGCACTGGTCACATGCCAAGTTCTGGCCAGTTCACCGCAGTCCCGCTCGATACCGATCAAACCCTGACTGTACGCCAGCATCATCTTTATCAACAGGAATCGCCCGACGCGTGCAATCATCAACCTATCCACGTCCTCGGGCCTCAGCCGACGAAGCGAATCGTAGATAGCAAGGAAATCATCGTTGTCCTCCTCTCCACTGATATCGAGAGCAATCCTGCTGAGACTGTCACTCAGTCCATTTCGGGTAGTCCGCATCCGATTGTTGATCTGACGCTTGTCCTGATCCGTGATATTCATCGAGACAACTCCTAGCCTTTCGGTTTCAGGCGCGACCGAGGGACTACTCGCGCACGGGTAGTAACAAAGCTATACGGCTTCCAGGAATTGTTTCGATGAAATTTACTGTTGCACTTAGCATTTTGGTAATACGGGCAAGAGTAGGACCTAAGACGCACACGGAGATAAGAGCGGTGCGCGGTACGATAATGCTGCCGTCGCTCCGGATCGATGCAAAGGACATGCTCACATCGCGGCAGCTCAACCCTTTGCACACGACAGCCGTGTCAGTTCGCCGGAGCCCAGCAACGACACGATCCATTCTCCAGTGGACACCGACTGCCTCGACGGCTCCATCTAGCTGACGCCCCGCCCTCGCTTCGAAGGCCAATCGAGTGATTCGGCTTCCATATGAGGGTCGTCATTCGTTGCTTGACAACGGTTTCGGTCCATCTGACTGACTGCATTGCCAGCCATGTCCGCCCTGTTGTGGTTGTACCGATCCAGCATTTCGTATGAGGCGTGCCGACTCTGTGTCTTGATAGACGGTGCCGGCACCTCAGCTGCGAACGCCGACGTGATGAACCCGGATCGCAGAGAATGCGCACTGTACCTGGTCGGATCCTTGCCGATTAAAACAACAGCCCCTTTGACCAGGTCATTTACGATCCGGGCATTGAGAAACGGACTCCGGCTGGGACGTCCACGATTGCCCATTCGGGTGAAGATGGGACCGTCCGCAGGCCCATCATCGCAGACGTCGATCCAATCCTTCATCGCCTGATGCGGACATGGACTCGCGTTAGTCGCGGAGATCTGAACCAAAGACCCGGCCCCTCGTCGATCGGTCTTGGAGTACCGCAGATTAATCGTCATGCCATGCTTCATGCTCTTTGACTCATGGTCATAGGTCGATGCGTACAGATCGAGATCACCGAGGCGAAGTCCGACCACCTCACTCCGCCTGAAGGCGCCATAAAAGGTTGTCAACAACAATGCCCGGTTCCGACGTCCTAACCTCGATTCGGATTCCATCAGTGCGACAGCTTCCAGCAACTCGTCCCGCAGCAACGCCTTGCCCAACGGAGCTCGCCGCCGGTCCCGTTGGAGAATCTGGATCAGTTTGCGGGTGTCCGATATAGAATCACCACTGGTAGATTTTACTGTCGGCCAAAGGTTTCCGCTCTGAATATGCATCCACTTGATACCGACCACGTAGACAGACAGAGTGCTGGCGGACAGATAAGACTCGCCCTCCGCTCGAATGAAATCTGGATCTCCCCAATAATGCATGTATTTCAGGAGCGCAATCTCGTTGGCCGGCAGAGGGTCGAACCCCCAGACAGAGCACCACTTCACAAAGTGCCGCCACCCTGTTTCGTAGGCGCGAACCGATGATTGCGCCCGGATCTTCTGGTGAACGAACGCCCGGTACCGTTTCGCGAACTCCGAATCCTCCATCGCAGCAATTTGATTGAACGATTCCACCGACTGCTCCGGAGTAGCAGACGCACGAAAAACAGGCTCCACCCCCGCAATCACCCCATCCGCCATTGATCCCCACCCATCTGCTTGAGGGGCTGAAGACAGGACCGAGGGGCCGAGACAAGCCAGCCACAACAATCTTGCCGTGGACGGGGACCGCTGACGTCGGTCCTAACCGAGATCATCGGTACAACAATCCGACGCCGCAACGGCAGCCGGAGTCGACTTCTTCTTGGATGAACATCGGCCGATTCGCCCGAACCAGCGTCGGCGGAACAGAAACCTGGCCGGTGACCAGATTGAGCACCCGATACTCCCTCCGGTCCCCGTCGCATTCTTGCGGGAAATTGACGTCCAGCCACTCAGGCGATCTGTAAAACACCTTTGGGCGGCGCAATGTCCAATCTGCGCAGTCCGGATGGTACTTCGCCTTCAGATGTGCGCAGATCGCGTCGCTGGGAAGTAGAGGCTTGTATGCCTCGATCGCAGTGAGGATTTCGCTAGGCACGAGCCCGTCAAAACCAGGGCAATCATCCACATGAACGAGCATTGTCACACGACTGATATCACCGCCTCTACGCAGGACTCGCTCCTCGATGTACTCAAGAGTGAGGGGATCCGGCGCGCTTCTCCCACGATTCGGTTCGCGAACCTCGATTCGCTTCTTCGGTGACCGAGATCGGTTTCGGCGTCCACCCGATTTATTACTCGACGACATAGAGTCCACCTAACTGAGGGATGAGATGAGCGATTCAGGATCGCACTCGAAAATCCGACGAATACTACGATAATCTCTACTTATCGTAGTATTGAGATTACGTCAAATTTCGGCGATAGTACATAGTTAAAATGCAGTGCGCATAACCGACAAGTGCCTCCTTCGTAAGGAAGCACTCGCAAGCACTGTACCTACGGTAGCAACCCTAATAGAATCTAATCTTATAGAAGAACTTTTCTCGAAGAAAACACCTTCTACGAATTCTTCCATTTACACATCCCATGAAAGGGCAACAACGGGCATGCCAAGGACTCTCGGATGAATCAAAAAAGCGTTGAGGAGATTCGCAGGTACCTGACGCGAGTCGACGAACTAGTGGAGTCAGATGTTTCGGAAGCTGAGTTCCACACCGCTGCGGCAACACATGTTGTAAGTCAACCAGCGACTACTGCCACCGTGACGACCTACATGTCTAAGTGGTCTCATTTCGAAGCATACTGCCGGAGGCGACAAGTAGATCCGCTGCCGGCCTCCGGAAAGACGATCGCACGATACATCCTCGCCTGCAGTACCGGCGGCTTGAACCCCCTGCAGCGGAATGGCTTTCCACAGGTTGACGCTGCCGGAACTATCGAAGGTCGTGTGGCGGCAATTAGATACGTTCATAACCGCGAAGGAGTTCCGTATCTGGAGGACTCTGTGACCAGAACAGAAAGCATCCGGTCAATACTGTCCGCAGTCAAAGCGGTTTACCAAGCGGACCATTCGATGGGCGACCCGCGGTTGCCGTGGGAGGTTTTCCGGCGAGCAGTCGGAACGGTGGCACCGGATTCATCACGGGATCGCACACTCCTACTGATCAAATACTTCGGCAGCTTGGAAACCACGCAAATAGCCAACCTCAACTTCGAAGATTTAACATTCGGTAGAATCAGTGATCCAATTCAACTGTCCATTCGCACCTCAGACGGCACTGAATCAGAGGTGATTCAAATGCCACGACTTTCAGACCTTCTGATGTCACCGGCTTCTGCAATCCGCAACTGGACGATGGAACGAGACCGAGGCAATGGGCCACTGTTTCCCGCTGACATCTACACAATGCAAAGGATGAAACCGTCGTGCATCGACAGGATTGTCGCGGAGGCTCTGGACATGGCCGGGATCGAGCAGTCTGAGTGTCCCAACTATCCGCTCGAACCCCTGCCAGACTGGGCGGTGCGAAAATGAACTTCCTCCCGAACCGTCCGATGCTTCCAGACAGCCAATTCTATTTCTGGACAACAAAGTCGGTCTGCAAAGGCCTGTACGTATCGATTCCATTCGGAGTCATATGTGCGATCATCAGCTTGATCGATCGACCCGGTGCGCTTGTAGTGTCGGTACTGGTCCTGCACTCGGTCATCTACTTGCTCACCGTAGTCACCTCGACAGTCGGCCTGGTACAGGGCCCGTGGGACGAGGTCAGAGATGTTCTTGCGCATGGCAAATCTTCATTGATCCGTGGTTTGATTTCGGCACTCATAATCGCTGTTTGCACACTGATTGTGTACAAGACCGCGGCATGGTGGTTTGGGATCGACAACGCGAACCTTTACCTGGGCGCCAAGACACTTGCGCTGTTCGCCTGCACGACGAGGGCAATGACTGTGGCTTTGCGGGTTTTTCGACAACGCATCCGTGACGATCGATGGGATCGGGTTGAACGTCAAAATGCCTGGTTGAGGGCGCGCCAGACGGTCTCGCCGATCCGGGCAATGAAACAACTTACGGTGACCATTCCAGCTTTTGCCATCGTGGTTGGCTCACTCGCAGTGGCGATGATGCTCGCACGGAATTCGAACCCCTGGTTGATCTGGCCAATCTACTGCGCCACCGCAGGGGTGTCCGCGGTATTGGTCGCGACAGCGCGACGACTGTTCGACCTGGTCAAGCCTTACGGCGAACAGGGGAAGCTACTATGGGTGTAGAGCGAAACAGCATCGAAGATTTCGTGGTGACGCCCTGTCTGACTCGCGAATTGGAGCTGCTCGATAGAGTCTCCGAACAGCTAGAAGACCACTCACCATCGGACATCGAGTTGATTTCCGCCCTATCCGGCGCACTGGACAGGAAGCGGGTACTGAGCTCCTCCGACAGTTTGTACCGGGAGTACTGGGGCGATTTCGCAACCTGGTGCCGCCGCAACGCCCTCGATCCTCTTCCCGCTGAACTGAGCACCATACTCAGATACATTCGTGCCCAATGGTTCCCGAGCGAAGGCAAAGTTCAACCCAATTTGATCCACACCGAGCGTTTCCGCGTGTGCGCGATAAAGATGAAACATCAAGAACAGCAAATCTCCTATCTAGGAGACTCGCTGGCAGCATCGGATCTCGTGGATCAGGTGCTCACCGCGGCCAGGAAGGTGTCCAAGGCGGAACTGGTCCTTCCACAGAGGAGTGCCATTCTGCGGGAAAGACACATTCGGAGAGCAACAAAGGCCCTGTCTGAGTGCAGCCCAACAGCGCTGCGAGACCAGGCGGTACTCCTGTCAGGGTACTTCGGGGGAATAGACGAGTCAGGTCTGTCGACTCTCGACTTTGGCGACGTGGAGTCCGTAGCCAACAGCGACGACCTCCGCTTGATCCTGCGCAAGGAAAACGGTATTCACTATGCCGTCCGTGAGTTGCAGGCAATTCTCTGGTCTGATTTGTCGCCTGTCGGTGCGATGAAAAGGTGGATCGCTGTTCGCGGAACGAGTCCCGGACCACTGTTCGTCACCGACACTGCGACGATGACACGGTTGGACGCTTCAGCAATCGAGGCGATTTTGGTCGATACGTTGTGCCGCATCGGTTTCGATCCTTCTCGCTATTCCTCCAAGTCTCTCAAACATAGCTTTGCATTGGACCGATTGAGTCATGGTCCCTTGACGAGCGAAACCATCACACAAGGCAATCTCAGGCTAACGGCGCATGAGTCGCTGCACCTCATCCCGTCCGGCAAACCTGACAAGAACGGAGCGCGTCGAACTCATGACTAACTACGTCGTCGCCTCTCGGGCCCTGTACCCCTGGCACCTACGATTCGATCCGATCTCTGAGCTGAACTACAAAGACGCTGTCAGACCGGAATGGGAGTACATCTCGGTCCTGAGAGAGGCGACCGGGCCGAACCCGAACGGCGAGATAGCGATCCAGGGAACAGAACTGGCTTTTGACCCAATCCCGCAGAACCCCCGATCCCTCTATACTGCCATCGCCGTGCAGGCGATGGCATCTCTGGTCGAGTGGCATCAGCTCTCCACACGGCAACTCTCAACCTTGCTGGCGATCAACCCACGGGAGGTGGAGAACACCATGCTCGTCCTGTTCAACGGCGGAATCGTAGAGCGCCTGACCCTGACGATCATGGTCAACGGACTCCGGTCGAATCCCGGAGAATCGACGTTGTGGAGGGTGCGGCGCGGCGGCACCGAACAGGACAAGAGACCAGCCCGAGACTGGTTCGAACGGTTGGACACGAAGTCATGGATGTTCGTCTCTTATGGGTTCGACCCGATGGTTGTTTTCAAGGGTCAGAATTCGCCGATGACACGACGACATGACTTGGTCTCCACTGAGATTCAGATCAAAGCGCTGGAGATGTGCCCCGGCGTGATCGGACTCTGGGGCGAGCGCTTCTGCGTTGGTAACTCGTTCTACGAAGCGACGACACTGGACCACGAGAACACTCGAGCAAATGTAGGCGATGGAGCCATCCTCACCCGTGATGGCAAGATCGTCGTCTTGGAAGTCGACGGTAACAACTCGAATTCCTCCTGTTCGGACGGCGAAAACAGACTGGTCAAGAAAGCAGCAGCATGGACTTCCATTTGCGGTCGTAGTGACCTCGATTTGAACGTGATCTTTGTCAGCATCGCGAAAACTGAGAACCGGCGGAAGATGCGGAGGCTGGTTGAGATTGGGGTCAATGCTGCCAGCAAAAAGTACGTTGCCTCGGAATCAATCCGGGAACGCGGGCAGCATCGTGTCTTCACTGCCGAAGTAGATCGTTGGTTTCCCGGCCCCAGGTGCGTCAGCAGTGAGTTTCGCGCGCTGGTTGTGCAGCCCACCGTCCGTGCCGCCGACGTCGAGTTGGCACCGATCCAGCTCGGAGATCAGAGGCTAGCGGAACGGAACTACATCGAAAACTGTGTCGCCCAATTGCATACACCGACATGGTACGCAGACCCGCTACGCACCGTAGACCTCTGACACGGACGACGATGCTATTCAATAGCGTCTCAATCGACTCGAAATGAACTCTCAGCCAACCAGACTCGCGCGAAAGAATCTCGACTACCCTCGAACTCGAATAGCTGACACAGTCACTGAACGCTTTCGGACGAATCACGTCAGCCTTAGAAAATCTGCGTAAAGCTCTGTACCAATCAATCTTTCACTCGTTGGAAGGTCACGGTGAGACGAATGGAGGGGATGGTGACCGATTCCGTGACGCCGTCGTTGAGAGGTGCTGATTGCAACTCGACGCTGTACCTCACTTCAGTTCAATGGCGGTATCCGCCGGTCCAGCACGGCCAGTTGTCGCCGATCCATCGGCGGATCAGTCTGAGACCATCGACGACGGAAGAAGCAAGCACACACGTTGAAAGTTCATCTCGAAGCTTCCGGGTGTCTAAACCCGTGGTCACTCAAGTTCGGCGTTGTTCCAACACTCCCGCGAGTGCGAGGACGCCGATGCATCTGAGGAAGAACCCCACCTGACACACAAGTTGAAGGGCTAGTTTCCTAGCGAATAGCGCGACTAGCCAAAGGGCAATCGAATGGCCGATCAATCGAAACACTGCACCATAACAACAGAATTCATCCCAAATTCGCACCAGGGCACTCAGGGATCAGACGGGTTTCGATACACAAAGTGCCGACCGGTGTCGATGATCGAAAGCGGAACCCAGATCCTGCAGATGATGGATAATTCCGGGTTGAGTCGAGATCAGTTCGCCATCAACTTCTGGGGCTTTCCCCCGATACCGAAGCCGACGCCGAGGCGTAGGTCGGCCATCGTTCGTCTCGCACCGAAGAACGTCAAGGACGAGTTCCTCGGCCATCCAATCTACTGGGTTGAAACAGAACTCTCCGCATATCGAGAAGGTGAGTCCGATAACGACTGGTCGATCCGCATGTACTACCTCCTCCTTCACATGGGGTTCTGGCAGGCGGATGGCGCTTGGGTCAATTTTCTGTCCTCGAAGGGATTTCGGTACCTTCGAGCGGATGTCGAGGGGTATCACATGGGCTCTAACCCGCAGATCTCCGCGGACCGAGACGCATACAGATTCTTGAACGAGAATGACGTACGGGGTGGGCTTGAGATGGTCGACGCACGATTCCAAGAAGCGCGATTGAAGTGCGAACGCTACGAGGACTCGAGTATCAAGTCATTCGTCCGCCGGCAGGCTAACGCGCTGATTCGGGCCCACCAGATTCTTGGTGGCAACGACGCACTGACCGACCCTCAGATGGACGCGAACGACAGCGCCGGGTCGTGGGTCACTCATATCGAACCGGAACTGTACGAGCTTTCCGACAGGTACCGAGCAGAGCTAGCGAAGGACGCTCCGAATATGGCATCAATTCTGGACGATGCAGAGAACGTCTATAGGAAGATTCAGAACATGCTGGCCTCGTTTGATCACATCACTGCGAGCATTGCCATCCCAGTCCTCCGAGGACGCGATGTCGTTCCAACCAATTTCCAGCAAATAGTTTCTCAGTTAAGCCTCGCAGCGTCTCAGGCATCAACCCGCGGCAGGGGTGATCGAATCATGGAAATGGCCCGGTCGTGCTTTTCGGGTCATCGCCATGAAAAAGCGCTTGACAAGGTTAACGATGAAATCTACGACATGTATGTCATCGCTTGGCGCAGGATGCGGCTTGCCCTTGTGAACTACGGGATGCTTAGCCAGGGCAACCAACCATTGGCCACCTATCAGTCGATGGAGATTTACCTTCTATCCAAGGGTTCGGCAACCAGGGACGCCGACTTCAGCGACGCCTATCGTTCGCACGACGAGCTAATAGGTTCCCGGTCAGGAGCTAGGTTCACTTCCCGTGCGAGTCGTGATGAGGCGCTCGCCTCGCTGTCGAACCTCGAGGACGTTCTTAGCGATGCCGGGCTGTAGATCTCGAACACCGTCGCATCTGCGTCCACTAGAGTGACCTCCCAGTCTGCACGGCCCTCAACCCCACAGGAACATCGCGATGTCCCGATTTTTCAAAATGACACAGGCCGAGGATATGTTCGAAAGATGACACTTACGCTGCCCGATGATCAGTCGCTACTTATCCGAACGGATTTCGCTGACGACGCCGCCTGGCTCGAAACAGTCGAAGCCGCGAGACAACCCTGGGATCTGGGCGGGGCATCGAAGCATTCGCCGACCTGACGCTGATCGACGACAGAGCTTTCGACGGACTCACCCTCGACGGTTTGATGAAAATTGTCGGTGCTGGGCCGCCATATTACGTCTTCATCGCAGATAGCCGGACACTGTCGGACCCAGAGCACCCCATTCTTGCCGTGGATACCGGTAACGAGGACCCGGACCGTGATGGCGTCCCCACCTTGCGGGTGGTGCCCAGTGAAATGGCCGCGATCGAAAACAACCTATCGCTGGCCAATATGGATTTCGAGGACTTCGCGTCATCTGCTGATGAGGACGGTGTCTTTCGTGGATTCTAACGAACAGAACGCTGGATAGATCACTTCCCGATGGGCAATCGCCATCGCACTCACTTTCAAGAACGCGGCAGAATCTCATTCTCTCACTGGTTCTTGACAAACGTCCGTGAATATGAAAAATTATTCGAGCTTCGAAGCTGCACGCTCGGGGCAACCAACTTGAAAACTCAATACCTCAGAACCCAGGGAATTGCGCTTCCCCGTTCGTTGCGTGTGGTACGGGTCTGGTGCGCCGTTCGAGTCGGTGCTACAGGTCGTGACAGCGTGCAGCGTTTTTGTAGTCTTAGTTCTGTTCCCCGTGCTGGAGACATATGTATGCGGCTCCGTAACCCGCTCACTGTCCAGCAAAGAGGAATCGACGAAGGGAGCCAACATGGTTCGTGAATCATGGAATGCCATCAAAAACGTCTGCCACGGCCTCACAGGTGGGCTCCTGACCCTGACCAGACGCAACGAACAAGAATCAAGCTAGCGCGAGCGGCATCATCGACCCGCGTCGGGTGTCGTCCCAACTGTGATCGATCCAAGAGCAAGCATTCGCCGACAATCTGGCATACGCCCTGCGGAGGGATTACCTCGGGGTGTCGTATGTGGTGACCTTCCAGTCCTCGAAACCCATCAGCTCGAGCTTGATGTAGATGCTCCAGCCTTCGGGGTAGTCAGCGCGGACGCTCACCTGCCGAAACTTGCTACTATCGCTAACCACAACCTGAGGTGTGCCGCCAGCCCTCACTCGGCCGTACTCAATGGATTCCATCTTCTTAACTAGGGCTGGAAGTGCAAGAGGCCGCAGAGAATTGAGCCACTCTTCCCTGCTGCGATTGTCGATTCTGCCAAAGTTGTTAGCGAAGTCTCGAGCCACATCCTCCCACTGCCGAACAATCTCCGGTTCCATATTGACGCTTGCTGTGTCATCTCCACAATGGCCATCTGAGCACTGTGAGATCTTGTTTTCCGGCGGAGGTGTCGGCCGCACCTTGCCATCTGGCACCCACCCCTCGGGGAGGTGCTCGTGCGAGTCAGTAGCCGTCGGGTGGCGCTGGCCGGCGCTGGGAACGACTCCCACCGATCTGTTTGGTGGGTCCCCAGCGCCGTTTTGGGGAAAGAAGAGAACCCAGATCCCGCCGACAATTACTGCTATCGCGGCGACCCCAATTGCGATGCACCGCTTACTGTTCAGGTTCATTGATACCTTTCGTCGACTTCTATTCGCCCGGCGGACCGGCTACTGGGCCTGTTGTCCGTTCGCCCAGGCACCGGCCTTTTTCATTAGTTCTGCGGGATTGACCTGTGCGCGACCGTTATTCATGTCGAGTTGCTCCAAGTGAAGGTGAACACCTTCTGACCAACCGGAGTTGCCCATCTTCCCGATCGGTTGTCCCGCCGTGACCTGCTGGTTCTGTGTCACGCTGATCTCGCTCATGTGCGCATACCGGAGTCCGACTCCATTGCCCAGATCGATGACAAGGTGATTGCCCCATCCCCCACCGCACGAGTTGTCCTGTGTCATAGGGGCGCAACCGGTAACCACCTCGGTGACGGTGCCGTTGCCCATGGTGAAGAGTTCGATCGGCTTTGCACCGTTTGAAGCGACATCGACACCCTTATGTCCGCCATCCCGGGTGCCGAAGAAATCCGACAACGTGTATTCATCTGGCCTCGCAGGTGGAGCGAGGCCTTCGAGATTCGCGACGAAAGCCGCTCCCACGGTTTCGCTCTTCGTACATGTCTGACCTGCAACTCCTGCTGCGCCCGTTGCGGAATTACCGAAGGTGTTCACGTGAATGTGGTCCATGTGGTTGGCCGTTGTGCCACCACGATCTTCCATCGGGTCCCAGCCCTCGACAGGAGCGGACGACATCCAGATGCGCTGCTTCCAGATGAGGTATTCGATGCCTAGCTGTTTCGCATTGTTCTGCAGATACAGCGCCAAACTGTCGCCATACTCAAGACCTTCGGGATCCTCCGGGGACTTCGGGATGTCGTTACCCACTACCGGTTCGATCATGATGTCCACAGCGACGCCGCTGTAATGCTCGTTGTAGCCGTCGGGGTCGCGGTAGCCGTAGTAAGTGTGGGATCCGAACTCTTTGGTCACAGTCTTGGTGACCAGCGCCGTATCGGGCTTCATTCCTCTGAAGGTCGAATCGGCGACGACTCCCGAGATGGCGGTCATTGCGGTGATGCAGTCGCCCTGGGACAGATGACTTGCATCCGAGCATGGCTGCGATGAGATAGATGAAGATGATCCACCGGACTTGCCTGTGAGTGATTCCACGATCTGTTTCGCCGAGTTCTCCCACTTTGCGTATGCCTCGGGAAAGCCTGAACGTTGGACCGCTTGTGCAGCGTCGGTCAGAGTCATGTTTTCCCAACCGGCTACGTCCTTGAGTCCCGCGTTGTTGGAGTGATCACTGGTCCCGAGAAAGGCTTTGGTCGCCAGGACTGGATCTTTGATCTGCTCCAGCGTTCCCCACCCCATACTGGGCCGTTGTTGGTAGAGGCCCTGGGAATCACGGTCGCCGTAGTCCAGGTTTCGGAGAGTTGATTCTTGTAGTGCCGTGGCGAGAGTGACGACTGCGGCTTTGTCGCCCAGGCCGGACTCATCGACAACGCCGATGATCGTTCGCGCAATTCCGATCTGTTCCTTGTCCAGCACGATGTCGGCGGTAGCAAGGCTGGTGAGCGCGTCGTCGCGATCGATGTAATTGGCATCGTCGGCGGGAGCAGGCGGCGCATTCGGTTGAGCAGTATCGGTGACACCGTTTTGTTTATCCACGTCGATCTTGTTGTAGTCAATTGGCAGGCTGGCAGTAGTCTCCGGCAAGTTCCGGTCGGCATCTTGACCGGCGGACGGGGTGGCTTTCTCCGTTGTCGGCCCGAACTGATCACCCTTTGCATTCGTCCATCCCTCTGGTCCACCGACGTAGCCGAGCGTTGCTGCACAGCCCCAGGGGCTCCAACCACGGGTACGCCAGATATCGAGGGCCACATTGATCTGCTGCGCCTTGGTAGCTCGATCAGGAGACGGGGCATATTGCCCTCCGTTGACGGAATCCCATGTGCTCTGGTCGAACTGAAGTCCACCCATGTATCCATTGCCCGTGTTGGCGGACCAATTTCCGCTGGATTCGCACTCCGCGATGGCTTCCCAGTCCCCAATAGTGGGCTCCCCAACGCTTCCGATGTCGGCGCTCGCGGACGATTGCAGTACCTGTAGGGAGCTGTCGGCCCCGCTGCTGACGAGCGTGACCTCGGTATCGGACATCGAAGGTAGACAGTCCTTATTGGCCGTCGCATATGCAGCGCCGACCGCAGTATTTATCGCAGTACTGGTCAGAGTTGAGATTACCGCCAGAACGATGACGGACAGGAATGCGGACAGCACTATCAGTGGGGTCTTCAGTTTCTTTGAATACTTCTTGGTTAGCCTTGCGGCACTGACGACGGTTTCGGTAGTTACCGCACCGGAGGCGACACTTCCGACGACCACTGCAGCATCTGCTACGTCGCCCGCAAGCTCAACCTTGTCTGTATCGACTCCAACTTTTGCGGCTGCGGCTTTGGCGCCCGCCGTCGCTGCACCGCCGACAGCATCTTTTGAAATGCTGGTCCGGTCTTCGGCCATAATTCCATCGTTGACGCCCTTAATGGCCGATGCAGATGAATCGGCGCCCACCGCAAGGTCTTCCCGAGGTCTTATCCGACCGGCTTTGTTCAACACCTTCCCCGAATTGGGAATTCCTGAAGCATCCGGGCGATTCGACTCGCTTCCATCAGTTGCATCTTCTGCGACCCCCTTATGGCCGATGTGCGGCCACTCTTTGCGCACATCGTGAAGCACTGAACTGACCTCTTCGGGATTCCGGGAAGATACTGGTTGAGCCTTGATGCGATGCGCATCGACCAGAGCTTTTTCGTCTGGTTTGAGCTTCTTCGGGTCCCCGATGGGCCGTACAGGCTCGCCTCTGAGAGAAGCCAGTTCGCGATGCTCGATGCGAAGAATTTCATCCACCATCGAAGGCGGAAGGTTCGGATACCCAGGATCGCTTGAATCGTCCGGGATCGCCGAAACATCCGGAACGATGAATTCGCGTATTTGGTCAACGAGCTGCGCAATCTCGTCTACAGATTGATCGAGTCGTCTTTCTCTCTCATCTCTGTTGGACTCTTTACTTACCATCGCCACCGCCCATTGGATAGATTGAAGACCGAAAATATTCCTTTCTCTTTCGCTGGTGAGAATAGCTTTTGCGAAGCAGAGAACAGACGGGATAGCCTATCTCTTTTAACCTCCCCCTAACGGAACTCTGTCATTTCTCGACTAGCCCTTATACGATAAATAGATCGAGAACGCGCCGTAACGCGATCCGAGCACAGGAGAAATATAGTGAATCGAATTCACACCAATCTGGTGTCCAGAGATGTTTCCAAAACATCAGCTACATTTGCCCGCCACTGCAAGATGGCAGATTCGCCCGACCCCCGACTCTCCACCATCGACACCCTCCCTGATTCGATGAAAGCTCCGGGCGGATCCACAACAGATCCCGTCTACGCCGTCTTGGACGCAATTGCAGAGGGCACATCTCCTCTGATCCCCTGGACTGCAAGGGATATGGGCCAAGTTGCCGCACAGCTGGACCGTGAGCTGATCCGGTCTACTGACTCAGTGATCGTCTTCTGGGATCTGAGGGGCGCCCACTTCGGCACTCCAGTCAATATCGAGGTCCTACAGAACAGATACACCCGAATGACTCTCTGCCGTAACGGGGAACAAGACACCTACCTTGCTGGCACTCACACACCCGCGATGCTTATACCTCGACTTCACCCGGCCTTGACCGTCGTCAAGGCGGAGAGACTGCAGCGAGCGTTCACAATTCCGTTCGAGTCGCAGAAGATGATGATCGTTCAGGGGGAATTGACCTTTTCGGCGGTCTCCCAGCAGAGGTCGGCCGCAGGTATCGAATCTGACGACTACGGCAGGATATTCGCTGCGATGAAGTTCATCGATCCGGCCACATCAACAATCCTTCACCTGTCGGATCCGAGTGAGTCGGGAGACCTGATTTCCGTGGAGATGGATGACGCGTCGGATCCAGACGCAGGTATCGCGACCAGCGGCATGAGCGGTTCCAGCACCCGATACCCCGACTTCCAGTTCGACAAGAAGACCGGCGCGATCATCCCGCTGGTGGCGTATGCGAATCGCAAGCTTGGCGTCGCTCTGAATCAGTGTGAAGCTCAGTGGCGGGCCGCGCGATGGTGGGCCACTCCTCTCAACATGCTGGACGGGCTTTCACCCTTGCAAGCACTCGAATCTGGACGACTGGGACAACACGTAGTGGACCAGCTCCTCGCATTCGAAGGGGCCAAGTCATGCTGACCTACGAGGAGGAGTTGCGACTCTCTGACCGCATAGTCGCCCGGCGAAGGATCCGTGATCTGCTCCAGGAGGAAGAGCGTGAACCTTTGGGGTCGGAACTTGACGTAGTAGAGGACGGCGATCGAGCCGCGACCGAACTTATCCGGGCGTATCTTCCTCACATCAACAAGATTGCGAGCTCGATTTATCACCGAAATATTCAGAATAAGTCCTCGGTCGGATGGGATCGCAACGATCTCTTCGATGAGGGCGTCATCGCTGCGCTGCGAGTGACCAACTCGTTCAACGCTCGCGGGACAGACAACCACCCCGGTGTTCGGTTCGCCAAGTATTCATCCCTCGCGATCAGCAAGGCGATGAACAGGCTGATCGCGAAGAACAGCACCCCGTATCGCGCTGACACTGCAGCGATCCAGGCGACTTGGCGCTGGCTCGCTGCGACTGACGAATTTGTGAGGGATCACGGTCGCCGTCCGACAGACGAAGAGCTGGAAGACATCACCGGATTTGCCTGCACCTACGTGCTTCCCTCTATTCCGTCGCGGTCTACGTTCGGAGATGTTCACGACCCCGAGTACGTGTCGATCCCGGAATCGGATCCCGCGTCCATCTCGGATGACGTCGCGTACAAGCAGAGTGCGGAGTTACTCCTCGAAGTGTTGGAGTCAATGCTGGCGGAGAAGTACATGAAGTACGCCCGCATCCTCTTCTCAGTCGATGAGAATCTGCCCTACGGAGCAGCCAATGCTGCCCAGATCCTCGGAGTTCCGACACGACGGGTCGAAGCGGTCAACGAATACCTGTTCAACTTCATCTCGCACCCGCGCTACCGCGTCTGGGCATACGAGATCATCAAGGAGAAGGAAGCCATCCGAGAAGGTATCCGTGCCAGCGAGAACGGCAAGAGACTCGAACGACTCCGGCCGACCGGAGCGGGACAAGCCCCGTCCGATGCCGCGGTTCACATCCAGCAGGATGAGCTTCGGGCGGATCAGCTTCGGATTGCCGCCACGGCTTGACGAGCCTTGACGACAGACTGCCTCGACGGACTACCTCGGTAGCGGTTTGCCAACAGAAGAGATCGCCGCGCAGATCCGGTGAGAGACCAGACATCTCGACACCTGGACCAGGCCAGAGCCAGAAACTCTGTCCTCGGTTGAGGGACTGCGCGGCGATCTCTCGTCGCAGAAAACCAGATTATCCGGACGGTACGACAAGTCGGATTCACGCGTCCATGAACACTTTGACGGCACGACTGCCTCTGTCGCCAAAGAAGCGCGCAACGCCGCGGGGTCCGATCGATTCCACGTAGAATATTTCCATGGAGAGAGGCCACGAAGTCTCACACCCTAAAGGGGTCTCGGTTGAGCACGCGCGCACTTCAATTCTCTATCGACGCGACCGCCCTAGCAGTGTCACCGACGCCCAGCTCGAGTTGATCGAGGACGGCCGAGAACGATGCGGACGGATCGGCGAGTAACCGAGGCCTGGCACAGCCTGTTTCCAGCCCTAAAACGTCGCCACGGAAGATCGAGATGACGTCAGAACGGCTCGCACTGATCCCCACAAGCGATTCTGACGCCCGTTCCGGGTTTAATCGACTCGACGTATCTCGATTCTCTCCGAGACGTTCTGAATCGCACTGAGTAACAGACACTTTGCAGGAAGTCGGAGGAAGATGGATAACCCCGATAGCGCGCATACCCGCAGTGACGACGAAGCCGTCAGTACCGCCAAGGCGGCCGCACTTCTCTCCGGTGGCAGTTTCGACGCAGATACCGAAACCGCCTGCCGTCGCGTTCTCAACGGCGAGAGCGAAGTCGAGCAAGAGCTTTCAGCCTTCCGAGCTCAGCTGCGTGGTTAGCCGGCCGCGGCTCACACCAGGATGTGACATCCTCGTCAAACCGCTACTTGCAGCCACTGACCTTGAGCAACTCTGCGGGAAGGTCATTCTGCATCACGACCCCGTCGCCGTCCCATACGAAAGTCGCGGTGGCCAGACCTGACGGATTCGCATTCGAGTCCATCCCTCGCGGCCACTTGTACTGAACCGTCACGCTGTCGCTGGTGGAATCAATCACCGAGGTGAAGCCGAATGAACACGCCGTAGCTGTCCCTTGATACTCCCCGCGGTGGAAGAACATCACATGCTGCGGCGAACTACCGGTCCCGCCATTGGTTTCGGCGATCGCATAGCTCAGCTCGGCACACGGATCGAAGTTCGTCTCCCCCAGGAAAGTCCACTCAATGCCAGGAATCTGCGTTGCGGCTGGCACCTGGTCGAGGCCGGCCGATATCGCAGCAACCTTCGGGGTCGTTCCGCACTTGACTGTCGCAACCGTTGCGGGATCGACAGCGTTTGCCCCACACAGCCACGGCCATCCGGTCATCTGTCCGAGACTTTGCGGTTCCGCGGAGAAACTCTGCTCGTCACCGAACATGGAACCGTCACCGAACTGACCACCGTTCGCAGCGTCGTAGCTGTACGAAGTCACCTTCATCGCCGGTTGCGAGGAACTTCCGCCGTACGGCGCAGTGAAATTCCAGACCTCGATCGGCCTGGACGGGTCGCCTGTACAACGAACCGCGGTCTCGGCCCCTTCACCTCGATGCAGTTTCCACTCGATGGGATTGCCTTCGTACAACGAGACGGGCGGTGACATGACGGCCAATTTCGCGTCCTCCCACGACCAGACCTTGTATGAAGCAGAGCCGCCGACCTCCTTCGTGGCGACGACAACCTCCGCACCGGGCACACCGTCAACGTCCCACGCTCCGACAAACCCTGCCGCATCCTGCGCCTTCGGATCGGTCAGTAGCTGGGAGTCCGTGCCGGCTACCGCAGCTTCGATGCCGGATGCTGTCAGCACCACAATCTGACCACCTGCACGGCCGATCGAATCATCTTTGCCGTCGCCGTCGACACCCACGACAGCCAAGGACACACAGTCCTGTTTCCCTGAACAGACATCAGGCGCAGACGAAGTCGTCGTGGTCGGTGACGAAGCCTCTGCACTGTCCCCCGCTTGTGCAGCGCCTTCGACTGAATCGGCCCCACACCCAGCCACCAACAATGTGATTGACACGCAAACAGAAATCGCCAGTTTTGTTCTCACTACGCCCCCTGATTCGGTACACAATCCACGATCGGATTAATGCAACTATCGAGAAGTATGGCAGTTGTACTTCGATATGCCACAGATCGCATGGATATTTCGCGTTCGAATTCACCCTCCTGATCGGATCCAGTTTCGCTGACTCGCCGGAGGAATTATGTCGGACGCTGGCAGGTCAAGATTTCGGCACTACACCAGGAGGTCTGTGATCGGAATCGGAGCATTGGTCCTGGCGGGTGGCCTTATCGGTTGTACCGGGGAAGAAGAAGTTCAGTGCGTCTATCCCTCGACTACGAATCCCCCGGAGCCTGGAATCTGGGCCACCGGATCGACGGATGAGCTCTACACACGGCCCGGCGAGATCTCCGTGAAGATCAATTTCGGGCGGATGGGTGTGGTTGGAGCTAAACCTGTTCTTCTCGACACCGTCACCTACCAGGTGACCTCCAACTGCGGCGATGTCACTCGCCGGATCGAGAGTTGGGACGGATTGATCTCAGATGCTCAGGAACGCACCAGCTTAAATGACGAAGCCGTGGTCACGTTCTATAACTTCGTCCGAGACGAGATCTGCCCCAATGTTGATCCAAACAAACTGAATTGAACCAGCGCCTAGGTCACGGCTGGGGTCCGCCGCGCACGTACAGCGGCTTTATTCAGAAGATGCTCATTCGGTATTGCATCGAGGACTCGGCTCTCCAGCAATTGCGCCGATGGGCCATCCTCAGTCTCGGAAACCGAAAACTGGATGTTCCGCCGTTCCATCGCGAGCTTCATCCACTGGACCGCTGTTCGAGGGTTTCCAGATTCGATGTCAGCCAGGCGTTCCCGCACGAACTCCGCGTCCGCAAGAGCCAAATCCGCGAGAACGGCACCGAGTCCGTTCAGATCGTTGCCCAGTCTGTATTCATCCAACCGCTCCCTCACGCCTCGTTGGTGGGCCTCGCCAACATAGAAGATGTGGCCTGTATCGGCGTACCGGGCGACATATACCCCTGGCCGGCGTGGGCTGACCTCGGCACGTACGACGTCCAAGGGAAGCCATGCAGTCCACCAGGCCAGTGCGTCGAGAGCATCGTTGCAGTTCTCCATGGGGCAAAGCTACCGCTCTCGCCCGTCATCCTGACTGGGTGAACAAGCGACGATCGGATACTGGCTCGCGATAGCACTGTGGCGCCACAACTGAGTCAGCTACCTGCGGTAACTTAATCCCGAACACCGAACCGAGGAGTCCCACCGCACATGGCTAAGACCAATGCAACACTGATCTGGAACATCGCGAACCTACTGCGCGGCCCCTACCAGCCGAATCAGTACGGCGACGTGATCCTGCCATTCACAATCTTGCGGCGCCTCGATGCCATCCTCGCTCCTACCAAGGACCAGGTCCTCGCCGAGTACGAGAAGATCCAAGGACTTGGCGTCGATCCAGGAATCGTGTTGAAGAACAAGTTCAACCTGCCCTTCTTCAACACGTCGAAGTACACCTTTGCCAGCCTCGCAGGTAACGCCGAGGAAGTCGCAGCCAACCTGATCGACTACATCGAGCACTTCTCCCCTAACATTCGCGACGTGTTCGAAGGTTTTGCCTTGCCGACGCTTATCTTGGAATTGGAAAAGAAGAATCGCCTTTACGACATCGTGAAGGAATTCGCCAACGTCGACCTTCATCCTGATGTCGTGTCCGGCCACGATATGGGTTACATCTTCGAAGAGCTCATCCGGAAGTTCGCCGAATCGAACAACGCACAGGCCGGTGACCACTTCACTCCACGCGAAGTCATCGCTCTGATGGTCGACATCCTATTTGCGGACAAGGACGACGAGCTCACCAAGCCGGGCATCATCCGCGAGATCTATGACCCCGCAGCAGGTACAGGCGGCATGCTGTCCGTCGCCTACGACCATCTCACCAAGATGAATCCGAACGCAAACCCTGTGCTATATGGGCAAGAGGTCAACGCGCGTTCCTACGCGATGTGCAAGTCGGACATGATCGTCAAAGGCCAGGGCGTCGACAACATCTATCTCGGCGACACACTCACCGACGACGGCTTCTCAGGCAAACACTTCGACTTCTTGCTCTCTAACCCGCCCTTCGGCGTTTCCTGGAACACTCAGCAAGCTCCCGTCACCGCCGAACACGAGGAGCGCGGTCACGCCGGGCGATTCGGTCCCGGATTGCCCCGAGTTTCGGACGGCTCGCTGCTCTTCTTGATGCACTTGATCTCGAAGATGCGACCCGTACATGGGCCAAACGACCGCGGAAGTCGCCTCGCGATCGTTCTCAACGGTTCGCCCCTGTTCAGCGGCGGCGCAGGTTCAGGCGAATCCAACATTCGGAAGTGGGTCATTGAGAAGGACTATCTCGATGCGATCATCGCCCTACCCACTGACATGTTTTACAACACCGGAATCTCGACCTACATTTGGATCTTGGACAACGCCAAGCCTGCTGAACGAGAAGGCAAGGTTCAACTGATCAACGGCGCGGACATGTTTGGCAAGATGCGAAAGTCGTTGGGTTCCAAACGCAAAGAGCTCCGCGAGAAAGACAATAAGACGATCGCGCAAATGTACGTCGATTTTGTCAACGATCCCGGCACGGGTGGAGCCCCATCTGTATCGAAGATCCTCAGGAACAGCGAATTCGGATACACAACCATCACCGTCGAGCGCCCCCTGCAACTTCGATTCGAAGTCACAGATCAAAAGATCGAACAGATTCTCACCGCGAAATCAGTGAGCAAATTGAAGGAAAGCGAACAGATCGCTATTTGCAGTGCGCTCAAAAAGCTAGTCGGGCAGGTTTGGGATGACCGCGCAGAGTTCCTGCCAGAATTACAAAAGTCACTGAAGTCTAGCGGACTCGGTAAGCCCGGGGCCTCTTTGGTTAAAACAATTTGGTCGACAATAGGTGAGCATGATCCCGAAGCCAAAATTTGCACCAACGCAAAGGGTGAACCGGAACCAGACCCCGCTTTGCGGGACAGCGAGAACGTGCCATTGACGGCCGATATTCAAGAATACTTCGAGAGGGAAGTTCTCCCCCATGTCCCCAATGCGTGGATAGATCCCACGAAGTCAAAGATAGGTTATGAAATTCCGATCACTCGACACTTTCACCAGTACAAGCCACCTCGCGCTTTGGACGAAATCCAGAAAGATCTGCGAGTCCTCGTTACCGAAATTCAATCAATGCTGGCGGAGGTTGGCGCATGAACTGGCCCTCTTATCCGAAATATTTCAAGTCCGGCGTCGAGTGGATCGGGGATGCACCGAGCCATTGGAAGATCCGCCAACTGAAGTGGGGAAACCCGGTGAAGCGAGGAGCATCGCCACGACCAATCGACGATCCCAAGTACTTCGATGACGATGGTGAGTGGTCCTGGGTGCGTATTGCAGATGTTTCTGCATCTTCCGGGCGCCTTCGAGAGACTCAACAGAAATTATCAGAAGTCGGCAGTTCACTAAGCGTAAAATTGAGCCCCGGAAGCTTGTTTATCAGCATTGCCGGAACTGTCGGCAAGCCGTGCATAACCGAAATTCCTGCTTGCATCCACGATGGATTTGTTTATTTTCCAAATCTAGACATTGATGCAGAATTCCTATTTCACGTTTTTGAAGCAGGACAATGCTATCAAGGACTCGGAAAATTTGGCACACAGCTCAACTTGAACACAGATACTATCGGATCAATTCGTATTCCAATACCCGGCCACTCAGAACAAAGAGCGATTGTCGATTTCCTCAAGTGCGAGATCTCCAAAATTGATGGCCTGATACGTAAACAGTTGCAACTCATTGAAATGTTGCGCGAGGACCGAACTTCAACGGTTACAAATGCAGTGACTAGGGGTTTGAACCCCCATATTGCGACGAAGAATCCTGAGGAAAATACTCTTAGTTACATACCGCCTTCTTGGAAACGTCAAAAACTCGCTTGGAATTTCCATTTTCTGAACGGCGATCGAGGTTCGAATTATCCATCGCCAAGCGAAATATTAGATGAAGGCGTCCCTTTCATAAATGCTGGACATCTACAGGACGGAAAAGTGAATTTCTCCTCCATGAATTATGTCAGCGACGAGAAGTATGCGACGATGGGCGGAGCAAAACTCAAGACCGGTGACATTCTATACTGCCTGCGCGGTTCCCTAGGCAAGAACGCCATGGTCGACTCATTGTCGAAAGGCTCTCTCGCGTCCTCCCTCGTCGCACTCCGCAATCGAAATCCATCCGCAATTCACAGTCGATTTGTCTTTTGGCTCCTTAACTCCGGCGCCGAAGAAAGCCAAAGGTCAATACTCAGTTCAGGTTCGGCGCAACCGAACATGTCAGTTGAAGATCTGGGTGGGTTTGTTTTTGGAATTCCATCCATCGATGAGCAAATTCAAATCACCTTATACCTGGATCAAATAAGCGTGAAGATCGATTCGCTGATTGCCAAGGCCGAGGAGATGATTGAGACGCTGAATGAATACCGATCCGCTCTCATCACCGCCGCGGTGACCGGCAAGATTGATGTTCGAGGAGTTGCCTGACAATGGCCAACGCCCAAACGATTCAGATCTATCTACCTAAAGGCGACCCTTCGGGGATACGGGTCGCGAGCCTGACAACGCGAACGGTGCGCGTATTCGAGGTTCCACGCTCTCTGCTGAGGGACTTCCTGGACATGGCCGAGTCCAATCAAGTAGGTGTCTACTATCTGTTCGGTTCTGAATCGGTGGACTTCCCCCAGTGCTATATCGGCCAATCGGGCAGCGTCGGCGACAGACTGAAGCAACACACTGGCCAGAAAGAATTCTGGACCAAAGCCCTGGTCGCGGTCTCTCTGACGAACGAGTGGACTTCGACCCATGTGGCGTATCTGGAGTGGTTGTCGATCAACCGTGCGAAACAGTATGGACGCTTCGAGCTCCAAAACGGCAACGCCGCTTCAAACCCGTTCACACCGGCCCCGCTCGAAGCCGATTGTCGTGAATTCCTCGACACCATCGCGGTCCTCTTGGCGACCCTCGGCGCTCCGATCCTGGAACCAGTCCTCAAGACATCGAATGCAGGCGACGGCGGAAACACTATCGGCGAGCCTGCATCCGAACTGCTGTATTTCAAGGAGGGCGGTTGCAGCGCCACGGGGTATCAGACCCCAGAAGGCCTGCTCGTGGTGGCAGGATCAAGAGGCCGGCCAGAGGTGCGTGATTCTGCGTACCCGTCGATTAGCCGCCGCCGTGATGCGCTCCAAGCGGAGGGCGTAGTCACCATCGGCAGCGAAGGATTGGTCTTCGTCAAGGACTACCTGTTCAACAGTCCTTCCATGGCGGGAACTGTCCTCATCGGTGGCAATATCAACGGGCGAAACAGCTGGAAAAACTCTCTCGGCAATTCGATCAATGACCTTGAACAAGTAGCACTCGACTCGGTTCCCCAGACATCGGAGATTTAGTGGCTCAGCACAACGAAATTGAGTTCGAGAACGAGATCTGCAGCCACCTCGCTGATCACGGTTGGTTGTACTCGCCGACGGACGATGGCTATGACCGCGAACTCGCACTGTTCCCCGAGGACGTGCTCGGTTGGCTTGCCGACACTCAACCAGTCCAGCTGGCCAAACGTGTTGCCCCCGAATCGGCTTCCGCCAACAATCCGGCTGCAAAGGTTCTGCTGAAGCGCCTCTCTCAGTCTTTGACTGCAGACCTCAAAGCAGGCGGCGGCACGTTGGCAGTGCTGCGGCACGGATTCAAGGATGTCGCCGCCTCATTCCAGATGTGTCAGTTCAAGCCCAACACCGGACTGAACTCGTCCACGTCCGCGATGTACGGCGCCGTACGGCTTCGGGTGATGAGGCAGGTCCACTACTCGACCACCGCGCCGAAGAAGTCCATCGATCTAGTGTTCTTCGTCAACGGCATTCCCGTCGCGACGGCGGAACTGAAGACTGACTTCACCCAGTCGGTCAAAGATGCAGTCACGCAGTACAAGACTGCACGTCTGCCCAAGGGTGAGCCGCTGCTTCAGTTCGGAAGCAGTGCCCTGGTTCACTTTGCGGTTTCCAACAATGCCATCGAAATGACCACCAAGTTGGCCGGCGATGCGACCTACTTCCTGCCCTTCAACCGTGGCAACAACCACCATGCCGGTAATCCACCGAACGAGAATGGGTCCTCCCCGACGGCCTACCTGTGGGAAACCGTCCTGCAGAAGGACACCTGGCTCGATATCCTCGGCCGATTCATGCACCTCCAGGTGACTGACACGTTCGACCCCGTCACGTCGAAGAAGTCCCGCAAGCAAACGATGCTGTTTCCCCGGTATCACCAGTGGGAAGCCGTCACCAAGCTGATCCAGTCCGCCCGTACAGAGGGTCCGGGTCAGAAGTACCTGGTCCAACACTCCGCCGGCTCGGGCAAGACCAACTCCATTTCCTGGTTGGCGCAGCGACTGGCAAACCTGCACAACGACGTTGACAAGAAGGTGTTCGACTCGGTCATCGTCGTGACGGACAGAACGGTGCTGGACTCTCAGTTGCAGGAGTCGATCAACCAGATGGAGACACGCTCCGGCGTCGTCGCGCATATCGACGGTCTCGGTGGCTCGAAATCACAGCTATTGGCGCAGGCACTCGAGTCCGGCACCAACATCATTATCGTCACCATCCAGACGTTCCCATACGCGCTGGATGCGATCAATGACCGGAGTTCGTTGAAGGGCAAGAGCTTCGCCATCATTGCGGACGAGGCTCATTCGTCCCAGGCTGGCGAGGCATCGAAGAAACTCAAGTCGGTCCTCTCCGCCGCTGAACTCGCCGAAATCGTCGACGGCGGCGCCTTCGACGCGGAGGACGTGCTCGCAGCGGAGACGGCGGCTCGGGCAGCAGCGAAGAACATCTCTTTCTTCGCCTTCACTGCCACTCCGAAGGAAAAGACCCTGCAACTGTTCGGACGTCAGGGTTCGGATGGCAAGCCGGAGCCCTTCCACCTGTACTCGATGCAGCAGGCGATCGACGAAGGTTTCATCCTCGATGTGTTGCGAAACTACACGCCGTACAAGACGGCGTTCCGCCTGTCGCACAACGGAAGTACCTATTCGACGGACGAGAGTGTCAACGGCGGAACGGTAGCAATTACAGGCTCCGAGGACACCAAGAATCTGGTGGACAAGTCTGCGGCGATCAAGTCGGTGATGAACTGGGTCAAGCTTCACCCGACCAACATTGCCCAGAAGGTTCAGATCATCGTGGAGCATTTCCGTGCCAACGTGGCATGGCGTCTCGACGGTCAGGCAAAAGCGATGGTGGTGACCAGCTCCCGAAAGGCTGCGGTGCGGTACAAGAAGGCTTTCGACGCCTACGTAGCCGAAAAGGGTTACACCGATGTGGCTGCTCTGGTTGCCTTCTCCGGCGAGGTTATTGACACCGAATCCGGGGCGGACCCGTTCACCGAGACCAACTCCAATCCCGGGCTGAAGGGCCGCGATTTGCGGGATGCATTCGACACCGACGATTACCAGGTCATGTTGGTGGCGAACAAGTTCCAAACCGGTTTCGATCAGCCCAAGCTGGTGGCGATGTACGTGGACAAGAAACTGTCCGGCGTCGCCGCCGTGCAGACCCTGTCACGGCTCAACCGCATCTACCCTCCCAAGAAGGATCAGACGTTCGTCCTCGACTTCACCAACGCGGTCGCAGACATCGTCGATGCGTTCTCGCCGTACTACGAAGTCACCACCCTGGCTGACGTGACTGATCCGAACATCGTGCACAACACGGAACGGAAGATCTCCGTCGTCGGCATCTACGAGAAATCCGAAGTCAACGGTCTGGTGAACGATTACCTTGCCAAGAAGGGCAACAACGCTCTCGCCCACTGGATCAAGCCCGCGGTAGATCGGCACGACGTCCGCCAGCGCGAAGCATTCGAAGCGGGCGATACAGTCGCTCTCGAAGAGTTGATCATGTTCCGCAAGGACATCAGCACGTACATCAAGCAGTACGACTTCCTTTCCCAGTTATTCGATTACGAAGACCCTTGGCTGGAAAAGCTGTCCATCTATCTGAAGCATCTGGCTCCACAACTGACTGAACGAGTCCAAACCGACCCGATCGATCTCTCCACAGTGCAGATCGACTACATCGATCAATTGGGGCAGGAGAAGACGGACGGAAAGTTGAGCGGTGGGACGGAGTTGCAACCCTCCAACGCTGCCGGAACCGGTGTTGCACGGGACCCCGAGATGGTCGCGATGTCAGAGATCATCGAGAAGCTCAACGACCTCTTCTCCGGTGAGCATTCCGCTGCCAGCATCAAGAACGTGATCACCCATGTACGCGACAAGCTGATCGAGAGTGAACCTCTCAAACAGCAGGCGCAGGCGAACTCGCTGGCCCAGTTCTCCGCTTCCGCCCAGCTCCAAAATGAGTTCGTCACAGCTGTACTCGGCGCGATGGAATCGTCCGCGGACCTCTCCAAGCAGATCCTCAACAACGCGGATCTCGCCCAGAAGTTGTTGGGCGAACTTCTGCCTGGGATTTACCGCACCCACACCAAGGGGTCCGCGAGCGAGGACAAATAGGTCCCGCTCGCCGTGCTGTCGGGTCGGGGTCCCTTCCGTTCGTCGGATCGGGACCCCGCCTGACGAGTTTAGGCGGCGACGAATCGAACGAGCACGAGCTCATTGATGGTCGATTGCTGTCTCCCACAGTCGATTCTGACGATCCAACGAAGCGAAATCGAGTCGATCTAACTAAAAGCTCTCACCGGAGCTGAGAATCGCGCACAATCTCGACCCGTTCCTGCGACTTCGATGACAATCTCGAAGCGCCAAACATCGCTAAATCATCAGCCGCACTCTCCAGGTTTGCGATCGACACCCTGTAGTGCCACCAACCGCTCCTTCCTGTGTCAGCACTCCGGTGAACGGGTTGAGCGCCCCTCTCGTCCAGACTCACTATCTGTGAGCGATGCGGACTCCACCCGGCCGAACGGGCCGCTGATCAGCTCAGCCCATCTGTCCAGACAGCGCCCCATCGAAGGCCCACGCACAGCCGAGCGCATCCTGTCGATGTTCCGCTCCGCAATCTCCACGTAGGGGATGGAGGGGTCAGCCTTCAGCTTGGCAATCACCGCAGCGTGGAGCGAATGCTGCACAGCATCTTTACGAGTCATAGCTGGCTCAAACCAGAAAACGCGGGACGCAAGACGTAGAAGATGGGATCAACGCTGATGTGCCGCACCCAGATTTCCGTTTCAAGCATCGAGCTAATCAGTACCCAATAGAAACATGGGCGCCTACACCGCGCGCGGTGGGTGAGCTCACCTGGAATGGCTCTTGATCGCCGATTCGCACTCGATACCAAGAGCTGTTCCCCTCCTTCACCTCTACCGCGAACTGCATCAGACAGGCACGAGTATCGGTATTAAGGACGCCGGATCCAAGTATGTGCTGCCCAACGATTTCTTCTTCGTCATCAGTAACAGTCACAAGCGCCCGATAGGTCAGGTCTGGTGCCCGCGCATCGCCCCGGCACTCGATCCAGTCGAGGCCTCCTTTGTACTTTTCGAGCACCTCTGTTACAACCGGGGATAGCGTGATCGATCCGGGCAATCGGAATGTTGAAGCCTCCGACGCGAGTGATGGAACAGCTCCTGGCGTAGCCTCCAACATTTCTAACGTCGGCCTCGCGGGGGCTTCGCCGCCCGAGCTAGCACATCCAGTAAGAGACATGCTAGCGAGCACGACAAGGACCATGTATCGGTTCATTGGATAGGAATACCATTCAGAGAGTCCGTTTACCAGTTTGCTTAAATAGCATCTATGACTCGACCCCCAGGCCCCGGCTGGTATCCCGATCCTGAGAATCCGGCGGTAAACCAGCGATGGTGGGACGGGACGCAATGGACTCCCGCGGTGCAGCCACTCTATCCGCAACCCCGCGCAACCGACTTAGTTGTCCGCGGTGCGAACATCAAAGACTCACTGTTTTCCAAGTGGCTGCAAAAATGGACACCCGAGATACCTTCTGGTGAAACCATCAAAGTGATCGCTCGCGCCTCAGGGATGAAACCGACCCTCGATTCCATGGTGATCACCGACCGCAGGGTGATGTCCGGCTGGTCCGATGATGTGGTTAAGTCCGGTCCGAAAGTCACGCTTGAAATCAATCGAGTTTCGCGGGTCGAAGTCCGCAAACAGATGTCCGGACACTTCCTTTACATCATCAGCAATGCCAATGCCACGCTCTGTTTCGGTCGCCTTGAGCCTGGCGATGTCGAGTCGAACCTGATCTCAAACACAATTGCGGCACTCGCACCATGGTCGCACCCCGAACAGCCGGAGCCGGCCACCACTGCGGCCAGTGCTCGTCCGAGTCAACACGCCGAACCCGAGCCGATGGAAGGTTTCGTACCCTACGCGACCGCCCCGCCCATGCATCAGCAACCGATTGCGTTCGACGCCTCGACGCCCCCACGTCCCGGCACCCAAGTTCCATCAGATTGCGTCTGGGCCCAAATACCCCACCCGGGACCAATTCCCAAAGGAGGCAGATTCGGTGACACGGCATCTCGAATGCGCGCATTAGGCACAATTGCCGGCCGAACCGAACGGGAAATCGTCGCATTCGTCGGCGCTCCGAACGCAAGGAATGGAACCGGCGACGGCAATTACATCCTCCAGTGGATCAAGATCGGTGCTTGGTCGGGTAGCTCGCACTATGTTCTGTCATTCGACCGGTACGGAGTGTGTTGGGGAATAGACCACGAGTTCGCCTAACCCAGTGGCAAGCCGAGCCTTAGGGAACTGATCCCGCCACTTCAGAGTCCTTACTGAGGGATCCCTGCGGTCCCTTCACCTTCGCGTTAGCCGTCGGAATCAGGACCCGAAAGGTTAGCTGAAGCCGTATTGACAAGACTTTCCCGCCCACCACTCCATGCCAGCGGTGCCCCGATTGCTGAGGCCGTATCGATCGAACTGGACTGTATAGATCGCAGACTCGACTGGGCGTTCGCGATCGATTCGAATGCAGAGCTGCCGTCTCTGCTGAGACCTGGTTTCGCGATAGTGACGAATGACTTGCGCCGGAATGTGACAGCATCAAGATTCACTTTTGACTGGCCGCGCAAAAGGTCCCACAACTGGCGTCTCGCTCCCCCGGTACCTCCAACGGAACGCGTAGGCCTCTCCATCCGACGTCCTGTCAACTCCCTCATCGCCGCCCCAACTACAACAACAAGTGCGGGCGTTAGCCCGCGGTTTCGGTTCCCTCTCCCTCGACCAACTCCGGGGGCATGACGTTCGTTTTGCTCTCTATTAACGAGGGGCACTCCAGTTGTATCGGTTCGCCTCTGTCCGGGGTAGACGAGTTGATCGGAGGACCGGAGGGGCGTCTGAACGAGGTCATCTGAAAGCTCGAGCAGTTTCCCGTCGGTCGGACATCGGCGCGGAATCCGGACAGGATTTCGTGCAGAGGTCCGACCGACGGAACAGCTCTTCGTCAGTACATCGATTGAGTGCTCATGAAGAGGTCATCCAACCTGCTGGATCTCCACGACGTCCGTCGGAGTTCCTCATTGCGGCGCATCCCGGATCGGACTCCACACCGATCGGCGCTGTCATGGTGAGGTCCTTCTGCATGGAGCGGCGCCCGGGATGAAGTCCGTCCTAATGAGGTCAACACACAGATCGGATGACCCGCTGAGATCATGATGGTGTCATCTTGTCGGGCGCCTACAAGATCGGTCCGCCGCCCTGAACTAGCGCTAGACGGAGACTGAATCTGACCCGAAACAGTTCTGTCGCAGATGATCTCAACTACTCGATCGGCCGATGTGCGGAGATCATGATGAGGTCATTTTGGATGGCCAATTCAGCGTCGGTCACACTTCCGAAACGGAGTCCACTCTGCGACGGATGCAGTCCCGGAATCCTTCTATCCCAGATGATCTCAAAGACTGGAACGGTTGATGTGCGGAGATCATCATGACGTCATCTGGTCTGCGCAGATCCTGCGCCCTCGCGGATCACGAACCGGTGCCATCACTTTGAGTGGAACCTGTAAGGAGTCAACTGCTTCCAGATGATCTCCACGCGAGGTCAACAGATCAGTGTGAGTTCATTTTGAGATCATCTTGCTGCGCCGTTCTATCCGTGTTCGGAGATCTGTCAGCAGGGGTTGATCACCACGGATGTCACCACGGAACCCGAGCCGGAAGAACACTCTGACCGGATCTCCTCGCGATGTCCCAAACTGCTGCCGAGATCACGATGAGGGAGGCTGGTCCCACTCCGTAGTGGGGATACCCGATCGGCCGTTCGATGATTCTGTCTCGCAGTCAGGTTGTTCGAAGCAGGAACGCAACTTGGATTGTATCGACACCTCGATCAAGATCCTTCTGCCCCTCATGGTGGCCTGTTGGGGGTGCATGCCCTGAAGCTGGACAACATCTTTCATCCGGACCTCGTACCGGTCAATATCGTTGAGCCACAAAGGCAGTCGGCCATAGTGTCTGGACCAAACAGGGGCACTGCTGGAGACAGAAGGATATACCCGCGATGATTTCCGCACATGATCGGACGGGCAGGTTGGATCGGGGCATCTTGATCAAAGACTCCGAGAATCGGCGGCGCATACTCGTCAGGAGGGGAACACCGTGGCGAAGTACGTGACGAGCAACGTCGCGGGCTCCCGACAAGGTGGTTCATGGAGGCAATCAGGGCGAAGTTCTGATCGGAGTTTCTCCTCGCGGAGGGAGCATCCCGGAGCGGGGTAGAGAGTATTGAAGTAAGTAGAGAAGAGTCGAAGCGCCAAAATGGTCGAAAAACGTACGTTTTTCGCGATTCACAAGGCTCCTACCAGCGATGTCGAGTGCAAGTAGAACTGATACGACACTTCAAAATATTCGGGAGATGGCTTCTTCTACCTTCCCATACGAACGTCGCTCTACAGCGACACAGATTCCGACACGCATGGGGTGAATCATGATGGCCGACAATGTTGATCTCAGTCGAAGCGACAAGAGTATGCAGACAAAACTAGCTGCTCAGTCCATGCGAGCCCGATACATCGATGCGCTACTCAAAGGCGAAGCGTCGGTCGCACAGCTGAAAGCGAAGAGCCAGGAGCGCGGGTTTCACCATTTGAAGAAGATCTGGATCCGCGACCTGCTGATGAAAAAGCATAGCTGGAGCCAAGATCGGGCAGAAGACCATATGCTCAAACGGAACCTCGGCGCCAAGACGCAGCTTGTCGACGTCCGATCCACGTACGACCTGAACACACTCGAGATGTTGCTCGCAGAGACTGACCAGGGTGGATACACGTCCAGGCCGTCGTACCCAAAAGGATGGCCATGGCGAGGGAAATTGAGTGCCCTGATCGAGCTGTACGGTCTCGAACAGGACCCGACGCTAGGGCCCGAAGCCAGCTTGGTCATTCACGGCGAGCCTGTTGGCGAGGTCCATGATCTGGACGCCCTGATGGGACTCGAAGACGACTACGACACTCCGGCTCAACTCGCGCGCCGCCTGGTGGGAAGCTGACCACATCTCGTCAGCAGCCTGCCTTCTTGAGTTCGTGTAAAACGTCCTCGACATCGAACACCAAAGCTTCCATGACATCCAGGACGGAGTGCCTGCCATCGACGCTCGGTATAGCGATCGTCTCGACGTAGCCGACCTCCAGGGTTCCGTCGAGGGTTCGGTATGTAGGTGCCTTGTCCGTACTCTGGCCAATTGGTCGATCCAAGATGACCGATCCGATAACTGCCCCATCAACCATCTCCACCGGATGAAGGTCAACAGACCTGATTATGATGTCATCGGCCTTGCGCTTGATCCCCAATTCCATTGCCGAGTAGGCGATCACATTGATCGTTCGATGTTTGTCCACATTCACCAGTTCGTTCAGGACTTGGAGGCGCGCTGTTGCAGGGTCGGATACGTTGTACGGCTGCCGACTTTCGACAACAGCCAATACGGTGGGGTCGACCAAGGCGCCAAGGGTCTTGGTGGGCCCTGCGAAGCCCTTCACCGGGTCGGTCAGAATCGGAAACGACATCGCCTTCACATGTTTGGGAGACAGAGCGTTACGGTCGGCAGCGTGACCGAAAACTGAATGATCTAACGCTGCACGAAGGTTTGTCAGGATATCCCCGACGATCACACCCCAGGAATCAGGCAGTTCGGATTTGACCTTGACGTGATATTCGATGACTGCCAACCTCTTGTCCTGCGGAGGTTCACCTTCTTTCGGGACAAACTCGTAAGCATCGAGAGCACGGAACGCGGTGATGCTCGCATCCAGCAGCGCAAGGTGTTGTTTCGCTCGTTCCAACTTCTGATATGCGCTTTTCATGTCGACATCATAGGGGTCGCAGAGATCGCTAACCCGCCTTAGCTGGGGGAAGATCATCATGGATCCCCGCTCGCGTCCAGTGCGTCTATGAGCACGGTTTGGAGTCCGTAGTACGAGCGTCTACGCGGACGCGACTCAGTCGTCAGAATCGAGCTGAACGCAGTCTACGGGCGGTACATCGCCAAGCCGGCACACCTGATCACCGCACGGAAAGACCCCGGCACGAACGAGTACCGGGGCCTGAGTTGTTATCCGCGACGGCTGCTACCTGAGACCACGACTCTGATCGATGATCTGAAGCGCTGCCTCCATCGAGATTTCGCTTTGCGCCGCAACTAGGTTGGAGGCTTGTGCGCCCGCGTCTCTCACCCCTTCTGCGCCAGCCTCCAGGACCCGAGCACTCTCTGCGTTCAAATCTCGCATGTCGGAGGTGCTGTCATATGTTGCGCGTCCGAACTCGCCCACTCCCGTCAGGAAACTGTCGCTTGACTGTGCCAGACTCTCTGCAACTGCATTCATGTTGTCCACACCATCTCCGAACCTTGATGTTGCTCCGGATAGTTCCCTCGCTGCCGAAGAAATCACCTGGCTTTCACTACCGAAATCTATGTCGCGGAACAGCTCCGAGATATTGAGGTTTCGGGGGTCGAATGCAGTCTCTACCGAGTCGCTGATACCTTGTGCGGCGATCTCACCGGCCTCTGCTACGGCACTTGAGATCTGATCGATGTTGAGTTGGTTAACTATCGCGCCGTCACGCTCGAGCGGCGCAGATATCGGTGTGACACTGTCTGCATCGATCCCTCGCTGCACTTCCTGGACAGCGCTGTCAATACCATCAGGACGGAGTTGCGAACCACCTACTGCCTCACTGACACCGGCCATCTTGGCGACCTCACTTTGATTGTCGCTCAAGTTGGTTTCAGGGAAACCAGCTTCCCGGCGTGCCGTCCCAGACAGGTCAGGTTTGCCGACCAATTCTTCAACCAAAGTGTCTTGCATGGAGTCCTTGGCTTCCTGCTCTTCCCTCTGCGCCTTGCTGAGCAGTGCCTCCGTTGGACCGTATCGAAGAATCTCTGCAGCAGCATTTGAACCTCTCTGCTCGGAGGCATTCACCTTGTCCCTGGCAGTTTCGAGCTTATTCCGCTTTCCCTTTGCCAGGTCGATGGACGCCTTCGCGCCGTCGCCGATTGCTTTCTCGAATTCTTTTCCAGCCGGCGCCCTCTTGTCGACGGCGGCGAATCGCTTGCCAGGATTGAGATTTTCATCGTCTGAAGTGACCACATCCGATTGTCCCTTGACATCGCCCGTCGCAATGCCTGTCTGGTCGGGCCCGTTCCTGCCCTTGGTGAACCACCCCTTCATCCTGTTCATGGAATCATCCAGAGGTGACGCGGGGTAGTTCGGCAGGTATTTGCGGATCTTGGGTCCCGCTTCGAGTGCTGTTGCGCCTGCAGTCATGTTCGTCATCGGATTGAAGATGTTGAGACCAATGGTCACTTTGAGGATGACGCCGAGGAGCACGATACCCAGGAGGCCCGCGATCCCATCTACGATCGTACGACCGATGGTGTCTGTCACCTGCAGCGCCCGGGCGCCGGAGACAGTCGCGCTGACAGTAAGGAACATCAGCGCGAAGAACACCTGGATGCCAGCCTGTACCCCCTGCGTCTTGAGCAGAAGGATCCCGGTGTTCTTGGTCGCCCGTGCGCCAAAATCCGTAGGGACAAGCAACAATAGGAGATAAAGTGGGGCGAGCAGGACGATTCCGACAGCGACTAGTTGAGACAGCAACGCGCCAACCAAGATCGGCAGGAGGATCCATGCGAGCACCATTATGACGATCAACCCCATGACCGCAAACCACTGAGCAGATCGATTCGGATCTCCACCCGAGACTTTGTCGTAGAACGCACCAGCAGCGGGAGCATTACTGAACTGCACTCCGCCGCTCCCTTCGCCGAACCTTGCACCGAACTCGACCACACCAAAAAGATCGAGCTGAGGTCCCACCGCTACGCCTTTGTATGCAGCGAAGTTGAAGTTGTTCGATGTCGGATAGTTAGACCCGAGAGGATCATGGGTGATCGGCTCTGACGGTGTCGTCACCTCCCCATCCGACGTGACCGATTCGAAACCACACTTGCCTGTGTCGGTCCCGAACGTCTTCTCCTGCTTAAATTGTGTGTAGCTGCCGATGTAGACGTCCCTCCAGTCCGGGTTGATTTCAGCGTTACCACCCGGGGTAGGCCAGATACACACTGCGAAATAGGTCAACGCCATCTGGGCTGTATCAATAACCTTGGTCTTCTTGTCCCCCTTCGTCTGGAATATTGGCCCGAACAGACTCCTAGCGACCATCTCGCGGCGATCTCGATCCGCCTGCTCGTCACCTACCCACTCGCCGTCGGCCGTCACGAGGAGCCCATCTCGCTGCCCCGCTGACGAATGCTTCACCGCACCAAGAGATCCCTCACCTCCCGGGTCGACAACGTCGTTCGTGCCGTCGAAAATGCCCATTCCGCCAGTTCCTATGAGCTCGCCATACAAACCAGCTACCCTGGAAACGAAGATCTGATCTCCGACACTTATTTTTGCCTGCGATTCTGCGAAGCGGCACCATGTTGCATCAGCACTCGAGCTGTCCCCGAGTGCTGCCAACTTGTAGTTGTCAAAATGGAGCAATCCCACCAGGTTGTCGAAAGATGTGAGTATCCGCCCTTTCGTGAGATCACCACTACTAGCTGCGCTGTTTTCGTAGATAGCGTGAAGAGACTCCACATAGCGATGGCAAGTATCGTTTTCATAGCTGGCGCCGCTCGTGATCGAATCGGTCCCCATCAGCAGAACCGAGCTTGCAGCTCCACCGATGAGGCTGAATATCCACCCCGTCTTGGTGATGATCCAGCCCGGTGACGCGACAGCCCAAGCACTTGGGTCGGAAGAGGCGCCATCGGGAATTCCTGCGCCCGTGCCGTTTATGCCATTCGCAGTAACTCCGTCGTTCGCCATGCCGGCAATTGGAGCCTTGCTCGTGCTCGTGTTGTCGATGTGGTTCTTCGTCGCCTGGGAGAAGACCAAGGTCATAACCCCAATCACAACTCCAGCGGTAAGGACTGGCTTTAAGACGTCCCAGAAGTCTCCGCCCCCATACCTCCACTTCGAGCCGAAACTCCAGAGTCCAGCCGTGACCGCTGCGAGACCCACCCAGATCAGGTAGTCGGAAGGTTCTCCGGTGATGCCTAGGAAGTCGAACCCGACCGTGTACGAAATCTCTTCCGCCCAATAGACGAGGCGGCCCATCAGCTCCGCCGTGGTCACCATCGTGAGGAGGAATCCGAGGCCGACAACAAGGAACATCCCGACGCTGAGCAACATTTCGGAAAGGCCGCCCCGCGCATTCGACTCCACCAATCCGAAACTGAGGTCACTGAGCGACATGTCTGCGGTTGGAATCTCGGAAACTGTATTCCACCGACTGAAGGTCAAGTACTTCGAAGCGGCACTTGTCAACGTCTGCGTTTCGCGCGCTTGATCACGATACTGCGCGGGCGAGTAATCCACTGCTGCAATCGCTGTCCCTTCCATCTGCGATGCAAGAGCTACCTGAGTACCGCCCAGCATGACACACACAGCTGCAAGCACGATCAACAAGAATTTGGTCGAGAGAAGGTTGATTGTTCTCGATCGCTTCAGGATGCGACCGTTTTCAGGCTGAGCTTCTGATGTGCGACTTTTCTTTCGAGGGTGGAGACTGCGTCTCATGGCGTTCACCTTTGTCGATGGGCTTGTCCGCTCCGGCTTCATTGGAAGAACAAAAATTGCTGCTAAACAGTGCAATTCGTCTTCTCGAGATGAAACTAGCCCTTCGTGAAATTGGTCTAAAGGGTGAGACTAGCCCGCTTGAACTCCTTCGATGATGAAGATCGAAGACACACCAGAGTCGAAGGACTGCGAAATGCCTTGCCCATCTGTGCCCCTCGCAACATCAGCGATTGAAGATGCGCTCGTCAGCCTTCTACTATCCAGTGGATTCGATAGTCGAAGAACATTGTTACGCAACGATGTACTGGATTGGAATGGTCAGCCATGACGAATAGAACCCGCACATTGAAGAGCAACTTCGTGCTTGCTCTCGGCGCGGCACTAGCCCTGACAGCTTGCTCGACGCCTGAACCTTCCAAAGCCGATCAGCTCATGACGGTTCAAACCGCGTACCGGGACGCTCGAGTCGAGAAGGATATCGAGAACTTCCGAAACTCGGTCTGCCCAGAGATGTACTCGTCGATCGATATCGACTGGGCCCCGGACAGGGTCCTTGAACTGAACATTCTGGACGACAAGAACTCTGACTCAGAGGTACTCACCGAGGTGAAGTACGAACGTCTGGATCAGCCTGGCGATACCTACGACAACATCGTTCGCTATGTGAAGACGGACGGTAGCTGGAAAGTCTGTGGCCTGTACTAGTTTGACTCACGTCCGTCCTAGACCGATCGACTGCGACGAATCACCACTCCGGCAGATGATGCCGCCACGGATGACCCGGAGGAAGCCCGACCCGCTCACTCGCAGCGAGATCCCTCATATAGGCCGGCAGCAGGATCGGCGCCTCATCCGCGGGCATCGTCATCCGTTCCCACTGATCCTCGTAGTCTTCAAACACCCACGAATACGTACGCGCAGCGCTGGGCTTGGTCGTCCTAGCCCCCAGCTCGGCAGTCGGGTCGGTGAGCCAGTCCCGGTACGCGATCCAGGCACCGGCTGCGGCATGATCTCTCGGCACGACAAAGGTGCGAGGAGTACCGAACGGATTTTCCGGCAGGACAACCAGCAGGTACCACTCCTGCGGTGACATCGCCGGCAGCAATCCCTTTTCACCGAAGTACCAGGAAGGGTTCGAACTGTACGAGGCCGCCTTGACCTGCGCGGACACCATCGCGCCAGATTCCATATGCACCGCAAGCACATCTGTTCGGGCGACTCCGTCCCTCGTCAGCGAAGCTGCCCAGCCGAGCCCAGCCAGGACGGTGCAGGCCCAGTGCTCCCCTACCGACTTGGTGAGCTTCTTATCGCGGGACGTCCTTGTGCCTGACACGGCTACCGGCGATGCGGCTAGCGGGAACAGCACAAGTTCCGGAGCGGACAGATCGATCGTCACGAGGACCTCCAGATGGGTGCTGAACAGTATTGCGTGGAACCTAAGTCAGAGGTCCGACAGAAACGGCATAAGTGAAGGGAGTTGAAGGCGAGGAAGGTCCGACCGGTGTTTGGACAGCGCAAGTAATCCGTCAGCCTCGAGCAACCGGGTCAGTCCAGGATCGTCGATATACGGCAGCAAGATCGGTGGCGCGCCGCCCACACTTGCCCTCACCACACCGGGAGGGGCCGACCGAGTCGGATTGTTGGGCGCTGAAAACCTCAAGAACCTATTCCCCTGCCTTCTAACATCATCTCGAATACCCGGTCGAACCCCAATGGCTCAGAATCGAGGGCTAGGTCCCTCGATTCTGCTGTCCCTTCCGTCTGCTGACGCGCCTAATCGCCAAGTAGCCCACCCCTACACCGACGGCGAGGAAGGCGATCACCACGAACCAATTCCTGTCCTGGTATCCGACTACAATGCCTGTGCCCCAAAGCAACAGCAGGACGGCGGCGATCTTCAACTTCTCATTCGGCAGCAGACCCCCACCCTGCGCCTGCCTCGCCGCCTTCGTGGCAGCGGACTTGGCCTGCTTCTTCTGTTTCTGCTGCTGAGACCACTCGATACTCTCTTGTCGTCGTACTTCCGATTTCGCAGCGGATGTAGTCCGTCGTTGCGCACGGGCAGCCCGTTGATGCATATCCAGCATCTGTTTGTCCGCCTTGGCGGACTCCTGCGCTGCACGACGGGTCGCAACAGAGTTGCAGTAAAAGCAGGTCGGGTCATCGAACACTGTGTGGACTCGGCAAGTCATCGGCTAACCGTAGAGGAATAGCCGTACTGATCTCAACAATAGAGCTGCCGTAGGCATCGACGGTTACCAGTGACACTTATTTCTAGTACTTTTGGTGGATAAGGTGAGGTGCGCGTCTTCGGGCACTGACGCAATTTGAGGCGTCATGTCGGTTCATTGATCTGAGACCTAGCTGCACAGCAACTCTGTAGATCCGTATCAACTTCGTTATGTGGCGATCGTACGACTGACGTTGGTCCGACCAGTAGACCCTAGCCTGGACGGGCGACTCTCGCTCTGGCGACCAATCATTCAGCTTGGGGCGACGGGGCGCCACAGTTTCAATTCGATCTGGCGAACTGCGATTAACGCGAGTGGCCCATGAGGCTTCAGCTCGAAGCGGGCTAATTCAAATCGCTATCGAAGACGAACGAACGCGACGAGCTTCAATGTCGATCAGCTTCGCAGCTAGGGGGCCGCAACGCGCCCTCCGAGTCGATACTCGTCAGACGAACTCGGCCCATCATTGTTTCGCACTGTCCGGCAGGTAGATTCCGACCTCCAACGCCAGCCGACACTCTGCCTCGGACACCCCAGCTGACGATCCGCTACCCCTCCCCCTGATCACAAGCGCATTCAGGGACCCGAACTGCATCACATTTCCCGTCCAGATGACGATCGCGCCGTGCGCGTGTAGATAGAGGAGTTTTCCGTAGGGGGTCTCCCTTCTATCCCTGGGTGGCCATTGGTGAAGCTTCGCCGCGATCATTTCCACCGCATCGGGGTCGTCCAGATCGTCGTCGAATCGCACCTTATGGCGCGGTTCGCGCAGACTCGGTGGTTCGCCCAGACTCTCCGATTCTTCTTCGACAGGGACCGTCTCCTCAAATCCCAACCAGTCAAGACGATCACAGGGCGGAGGTTTGAATCGAGTACGGAGATCGACTGGCCCCGTCGCACTGTCGCCGAGCTCGATGTCCGGCAGATCAGCGTCCGAGCTGGGTGGCCGATCACCCTTGCCAGTGTCAGAGAACATCCGATCGTCTGGAAGCCGGACTCCCAATTCGGTTGCCCGTCCTATGTAACTCTCCTCGATCAATACGAGCGGGAATACCTCTTCACTCGACGCGGGGCCACGGAGTAGCAGACAGTCCATCAGCCCATCAGTTCGGAATCCGATCGGCACGACGATCGAACCATGCTGGTGCACATACAGAATTCGTCCTATCGGATCGACCGGGTCCCTGGGCCGGAAATCACTCGTTGCGAACCACTCCACCAAGTCAGGGTCGTCGAGAAGTGGCGCCAGCTCCGGAGGCGCCCAGGAAGACGACTTCAGTCGGCCGGGTTGTATCGGCACGGTGGGTCCATCCGGCGGCAATGTGTTCACTCTCCAACTCCGGCGTCAGGCTGAGTCAGCTGGAGGGCCAAAGGAACCATCACGGGTTCAGCGTCACGCCGCGGGGCCAGTTCGACCGAGCAACCATCGTCCACCGGCACATCGAAGACAGACGTCACTTCCTTTTCCACGCTGACCCTCTGATGACCTTGCCTGTCCTCCATCAGTGATCACCTCGGAGGTCGTCGAGGATGGAATCAGAGGTCATGCCGTCCGGAAGTTCGAGCGCGGGAATCGGCATTTGGTCGAGTGCGGCATTCGGATCGACCAGCTGGACCTCACCGCTCTCCACCATCGCTTCCCACTTGGACTGCGCCGGATCTGCGTTCATTTGTCCAGTCTATTCCTCAACGCTCGGCATCGACAGCGCACGATACCCAAATATGCTCTATATCAGTCTATTTGAGCTGTAGAAGCGGCGACTAGCCTAGTAAAATAGCAGTATAGCGACTTTTCGCCCGTCATATCCTTTCCGTCATCGGAGTTCCCATGAGCCCAGATCATTCATCCATCTTCCGTCCGTTCGGCGGCAGCACTTCGCAGGACGAGCCATCACTGAAGTCGCCCACTCACCGGCGATGGGCCGCACTGCTGACCGACCTCGGATTCCACTGGGCCTATCAGCAGTTCGCCGGTGTCACGTTCACCCTGTCGACCGAACACAGCGACAGATCGGCCCACCTGGTAGTCGAGGACCACGCGAGCGGACAGTTCGAACCGCCCCGAGTCATCGATCGCCGGCCAGATGATTTCTATGTGATGGTCACAGATGCACCCTTGCTGAATCGGATGCCCTGCCGCATCGACGGACTCACCGATTCTCGGGAGTTCATCGCGGGCATCATCATCGAGGATCCGACTGATCGCGGCCACGTCTTCGATCCGATCCACGATGCGCATGCCGCCGGGCTTGCCCGATGTACGATCTGCGCTTCAGTCGGCTACTACGACCGCGGACATTGGCCCGAGAATCGGATGCTCTATCCCTGCGGCCATAAGACTCCTGATGCCGGCCATATGGCGTCGATCGAATGGCTACCATCGTCGTGGTCCTATGCGGTGCAGGAGGTTCCATTCGACGAGGATCGGTCTTCACGGAAGATCCTCTGCGAGGTCTACGGATACCGGGAGCTCTGATTCGCTCTCAGTTCGATTCAGAGCGTCGTCTCGATAGATCGTTCGTAAGAAGTATCGAAAGTTCGTCAGCGTCGCACTCAGCTTCAGCAATAGCCCCATGAAGCCTCAGGTACGTCGAGACTTCACCCAGGAAGCTGTTCGGAACTCTTTGCAGCACATCACTTTCCCGTCGATCGCAGACTGATATGGCACCGTCGCGGAGACTGACTTCCATACCGAGATCCCTCCTAGGGGAGAGCCCGTGATGAATCGCCCCTCTCTGCGGAACCCCTGAGGTCGGTGGTGCTCCTAAAGCGGAGGACGTGGACGTATTGAACATTGACCCATACGACGAGCTCAGAGCGCATGGCGGATAGCTCCCGATTCGACGCGAATCCTTTGATTAGGAACAGCTTCGAGGTTCATCTCTTTGCGTAGATTCCCTATACGTCGCGGAGCCTCTTCTCAGAGCGCCCCTTCTGTACGGACCCCGGGGATCATTGGTGCTCCTAAAGCGGAGGACGTGGACGTATTGAACATTGACCCATTCGTAGAGCTCAGAGCCTCTATTGAATTCACATACATCACCTTCAATGCCACTGTCCGACAGACGGTTTGCGACGACAAACATCGCGATTGAATTTGAAGCGCAACCCGAGGCTCTCACCGACCACACTGCGACCCCAATGGCCCCGCATTGCGATTGTGACGCACCGAAAGTTCGAGGGGGTACGACGTACTCGAATCGAGAGTTCATCGCATCACAATCGATTTGAACGCGCAAAGGTCCTTCGGTGAGCGATACAGACCTAGAGGTGCCGGATTGCGCGGATAACATTGCGTTCCGCAGCTCTCCGGAGACTGTCATACCGTTTACCCAGCCGCTCTTCAGCCTCGAACAGGAGTTTCCATGTCCCGCCTTCGACTGCACATATCGCCGCCTCAGCCTCGGGAGAATTCCTCATAATCCGGGCTTTACGACGGATCTCGTCCCACCCGATGGCGATATTTGTCACCACCTGGACCACGTCGACATCGTCCCATGAACGGATCAGACAAGCGCTGTCGATGCACTCGGGCACCTGCCTGTTCATCGGCAAGCCTTCGTCGTCAAGCTCAAACTTGACGCCATCGAATATCCGCTCGTACCGTGACCGCTGCCGACCCAATGTTGCAGCATTGACCGTCACCTTCTCGACCAACGTCTCCAAGCGCTTCGCCGGCACCTGCGCGTTCGGCTCCTTTCGCACATCGGGGTACCTGTTGCTTTCATTCTCAGGCGAGCTAAAGTTCGGGCAGTTCGCTTCGGCACGCCGAACGAGCGGACTGAAAGCCTCTTGGTTCGGTGCGATCTCGAACTGCACGACGGGGGCCGATGTCTGAAGGCGCTCGTCGAGGATTCGGACATCGACCGTGCCTCCGACCAAGTCGACCTCGTAATCCATCTGCACCAATGACCAACACTGTCCGGTCGCGTCGTTCACCTGTGTGAGTAATGCTTCCTCCGCCTGGAGAACGGCTGCCTTTTCCAGATCGGGGCACTCCTTGCCGTCCGCACCGACCGCCACCATGCCACCGACTGCGTACGAAGTGGTCCTGCGGCGGTTCAAATACTTTGCGTCATACCAGTGCCGCCGCACGACTCTGAGAACCGGGACGGGTTGCCCGTATTCGCCGGCCAAGCCTTCCACCATCGTCTGGCGGAGGAAACGGAGGTCGCGACCTATCGTCACATGCGTGACGTCGAAAAGTTCGGCGGTAGCTTCTTGCCCGACGTTGAGGACATCCTTCTGCGTGGTCGTACACATACGGACTATCCAATCGAGCAGCAGATACTGCCGAGATTCTTTGCCGCACAGTCGCTCAATCGTCTGCAATGCCTGCTCGGCCTGAAACCTGACGAGGGGATTGCCGGTCCAGCCCGCGGCAGATGCGTATACCCGTGCCACGTCTTCGACAAGCCAAACTTCGTCACGGGATTCGAGGCGCTTCTGCGCCAGCTTTGGCTGAAACTTCTTCACCAAGCCGAGGGCTTGCTCTTGGGTGAAGCCCAAGTGGTAGGCCACATTCCATACCGAGCACAGGTCGTACGCGTCTTGGTCATCGGTACGGGACGAGGGCTTGGTCCGGCGGGATCGGTATTCACGGCCCGCTGGGGTGTCCTTCAGCCACCCGTACATGAGATCGAAATTGTTCTGCCACTTCTCCAGCAAGATCTTCTCAGCCCCGCAGGCCTTCACATGTTGCTTCCGGTGGACACCAGAGGTTTTCGGCCGACGCGCCACCGTCTTCAGGATGTACCGAACGACTGCCTCGTTCTCGACCACATGCCCCCAGATACCACGCGTATGGGTATACAACGCCCGCTCTGACCGTTCACACCCCGGCGCGATCACGAAGCCGACTCCACCCTTGCGGATGTCAACATTGGGTAGCTGCTTGGTCTTGAATGACTTTGCGCCAGGCCACTTAACGTGCAGGTGTGCGCCGCGTTCGGTCGACACCCAAGGATTCTCCTCCACGTCGGCCCCTGTTGCAGCCAAAAAGCTCGCAATCGCGTCGTCCGAATCCATGTCGAGGATCAGCCTGTCCGGACCTGGCACCACACCGAGCACCATTTCGGGATGCAGATCGAGAACATCGAGCAAGAGTTCACGATTCCGTGTAGCAGTCTTGAATCCGTGTCCAAACTTCGCACACGAGGGATGTTTCTTACCTTGATAATTGGCCGGATCCAGCTTCTTTTGCAGACACGGCATCCTTGGAGTCTTGTCAATCGTGCAGGGAATCAAGCTGATTCCGTTATCGAGGAGTAGCCAATCGATCAGTAGACCTCGCTCATCCCGAGTTGATTCCGGCGTGATTCGAGGGCATTCCTGTGTGCGCAGCTCATTAAGATAGTCAGTCGAAGATCGAGTTTCTTCATCGATTTCGGGCGCGCAGAGGATCATACGGAATGTCCTAATGTTTGGTGGATTGCATCTATTCTGAAATCAAGCAGGGCGGAGGACGCACCTCCACCAAGAGGCAAACTCCACCCTGCTTGCTTCAGTTATTCAGAACGAGCAGCTAACTCGTCTACGAGAACGCTATTAGGTGTATCGCCGAAATGTCCAGCGATAATCACTAATGCGAATTCGATAGCGCTATTGATAAATAATTCTCAATACCGCCAATAGAAAAAGGCATAGAGATGCCACGGACCGTTAGTACATGATTTGCAGTCCCTATTTACCTGCGATTGGCGATCCGTGGCACCCCGACTATTACCAGGCAGTCAAACCTTGATTGAGATCCGATTCTTGACAGTAGCCCCGACTACTCGATCAGGCCCTATTGATCGGAAAAATCAGCTTGGCCGATTGGTGGCGACTACTCATCCACCGCGCAATCTCCCTTTAGTTCCGTGAAGAAATATTTCTCCAAGACGCGAAGGTCAGTGGCCATCTGCATGGCCTGCTCAAGAATCTGGTCCTGGGTCCACTCGGAGAATTCGGCACTGTCCGAATCAAACGTAGACCTGCGACTTCGCGTGAGTGCGCTGCGGTAGCGCTGGAGAAATTTTTCAATTTCAACCTTTGCGGGAGTGAGGATGTCTTCTTCGTCGAAGCGGAGCAGAATTTTTCTCCGCTTATTCCGAAGCTTGGTCATTCTCCTTTCCTCACAGTCTCCAAAATCGGTTCGCTGCCACGTGTCTACATTCCGCAGAAATGATTCCGCCCACATGGACATCATCTTTGTATCTACCCTGCCCAATACTTCCAGGTTCTCGACCACTTCCTGCGTTGCCGGAAACGTCGCATATGCGAAGTTCCGGTAGAACTTCTCATGGTATTTGGACCCACGCTGCATTCCTTCGATCGATCGTGTCAACGATCGGAAATGTACAGAGACGAAGGCTTCCACTTTGAAGGCACGATAGCCACTCTCCAATCCCGAGAGGTCATCTTCGAACGTAATTCGCCCTCGCTGCGATCCCATCTTCTCGAAAATTATCCGATTGCTTTCAGTGTGATCCGCGAGAATATTGCGGACCCAGATCTTCGCCATCCTTTTTCTCCTTCTGTTTTGTGGGTCGACGAATACACCTATTCAGGTGAATCTCTTTGCTACTCAGCCGGAACCGCTTTCGGCTGTGGTGATCAATCAGGCCAGCGGAACATCCCAGGGGTCATGCCGCTCGTTCATATAGGGCGTCACGACCCAATGCGAGCTGCAGGTGAGGCAAGTTGCGCTGCAACCAATCTCGACAACGCAACTGGGGTCAGCGCATTCTGGATGCGGACAAAGTGAGCCAGCCTCGGAGGCTCCCCTAGTCATCCGATCCTCGGAGCAGCGCAACCGGGCGAGCCAATTCCTCAGCATGTGCGACCGAACCATCGTCGCAGGGCAGCAGAAGAATGCTGTAGGCATCCCCGTATCGGGACGCCAACCAGTGGAGCGTCGCGGCTTCGTCCTCACGCTTTCCAAGCGCTTCCAATTGCATTGCAGCCCTCTCCGCACCGCGATTTGCGATGCACGGGATGAATAGAACGCAGCAGAGGAGCGCGATGTAATAATATTTTGCCAGTTAAAAATCTATTTCCGCTGGTCAGAACCAATTTTCCGTCTACTTTTCAGCCGAAAAATCGTTCGATATATGATGTAGATCACTTTTTCTGCGGATTTTCGCGGAGCCAATCGCGGAGCGCCGACTGCACGACCAGGGCTGGATGTGCCAACGTACCCGGTGCGAGGTGCATGGATTTCCGATACGCAGCCATTGCACGCGCCGTCGCGAGAACGTCAGATTTCACACTCGCGCTTATCGACAAACTCTTCGGCGCAAACCGCTCTCTCGCTGGTACATAAGGGGTCTGCACGGAAGCATCCGCGACTCGTCGCCCCGAACTGAGGCGGACCTTCGCTTTCGCTGCTACGAAATCGCCGTTATCGTCGTTATCGTCGGACGGGTCGATTGGGCGATTCCTGCCTCGCACCGGCACTCTAGGCGATTTAGCGTCTCCGAGCTCCTCAGCCGTAATCAATTCAGTGATAGGGGCGCACTCGGAAACCCACCTGCGCAACGCAACCTCGATGATCGAACTCATAGTCACTCTCGGCCGGCGGTTCTCCTGTGAATTTAGCCGAGCTTTCACGTCATCCCACAGGACTGGATCGACTCGAACAGACCATCTCGTGACCATGATTCCCCAATTCATCAGCCCATAATGCCTGGACAAACACGGTATCCAACTCGCTACGATCAACGAGAACGCCACGCCGAACAGTGGATCGAGGGCACATGATGGCTGAACCAAGGGATCCCGAAAGCGGCGGTCCGACAATCTCCCGGCTGACAGAAATGCTGCGTCGACGGTTCCAACGCATCTCGACCTCAGAAGCCGCGAACCTGCTGTACCCCAATCACTCTGATGCAGAGCTCAGATTGGAGTCACTCAGAGGACAAGTCTCCCTAATCCGACTTCCACTTGGACTGAGCTGGGAATACGCTGCATTCCAATTCGACATTGCAGCACGGGCGGCAATTCCAATCGTCGCCTACGCAAATGCGGATCTCCATGCGGAAACGGATCCGTGGGGAGCCCTCGCCTGGTGGGAGACCCCGATTCGCATCGCGGGCGCCCAGACTCCGCTTGAACTTCTAGCTCGGGGGCAACTGACCACCAAGTTGGTCGACAACCTGACCGCGATCCGGCGACAGGCAATGTAGCCCCGGCCATGACCAGTTCAGTCGCCGCTGTCCAATCACAGACGAAAGCTTCATCGTTCGATTGCGACGAAATCTGCCCTAACAGCACTCCATGGATGGGACCTTCACATTTGAAATAGCTGTCGTGCGGCCTCTTTAGTATCAGAGTAAGATACTTGAGCGACAAGGGGTTTCATCATGTCGATCGAACCGATACCAGAATTCGATGCAGACTTTCGGATGGTCTTCGTCAGCGGCTTCTACACTATCTATGTTCCTGGGCTTGGGATTTCGGCCACTGACTCCGACTCCGACAAAGCGACCGACAAGTTGGTCCGACAGCTGCGTCAGTATGCATACTGGTGGAACCACTCCGACTACCCCAGATCGGAACATCCGGAGCGGAGCGCGGCACTGGCGGCCCAGGTAGACGGACTGAGCGACGAGGAGATCGTCGAATGGATCAACCGCGAACCGGACCCGTCCAGAACTTTTCTCCCGGCACCTGCGGCCTCCACCTATCAGTTCACGGGCTTTGAGGTCTTCCTCGACGACAACGGCGCGTTCGTGATCGTCGCACCAGATCTCGGCCTCTTATCGGGTGAACAGACACTCGCGGAAACCGTCGCGGATATGACGCACGCCGTGATCGACTACGCGGACGAATGGGTTGCCCGACCAGAACTCCGAACCGCGAGAGGTCACATTTCGAACGAAGACGTTGTCGCAACGATCCGATCGATGAGCTGGCCAGAGGTATATGAGTGGGTGGTCGGCGAAATCAGACCGGATGATGCCGTCCAGGGCATGGCCACTCCCTCGGGATCCGAAGCTGCGCAACGATATCTGCTAAATCCTACGTCCCCTCCTGCAGTTCGATCTGCCGGGAATGAATCCCTGAACCTGACGGAGGCACCTGATCCCGATAGTCCACCAGACCACCTCCCTCACTTTCGATGATCGCAGCGAGGTACGCACGTTCTTCCTCTGACCAGCCCTTACGCGATGTTGTCATCGGCCTTATCCGGGCCGGCGATCGCTGCATGACGCCTGCCTGCAACTCATGCTTGTTCCCCTGTCTCGCGGGCACGACGAACCAGTCCTGACCCGCACCCTTCCCAGTCGGCGAACGATCTCGCATGAATGCTGTTCGCACGCCTATCTGCTGCGTCTATCTGACCGGCCGAGTACATGTCGATCACCGTCTGTATCTCGCCCATCGAACGCACCTTGTCTCCTCCAGCTGAAATACGTCCACGCACACGCGCATTCGCCACCGGAGACATATCCAGTAACATCACACCCTCCCAGAAGCGTGATCGTCGATTACTACCGCCCCCAACGTCATTGAGTCGTTCCAACGCCAGCGGAGGATCTGATACGTAGATCATCGGCAAGCCGTCCGCACCGGTGACCGCCCAATCGAGGTTGTCAGACTGTTGCAACTCGCGGAGTCCGGAAAAGATCTGGCTTGGACGCAAAGGACCGCGATACGTCTCTCTGTGCGGTCGATCCAGAATCCTTGCCGCATATCCGGCTGTTCGAAGGATTGTCTTGAACCCTGAGACATCGTCTGCGGCGATTCCCATCTTCCGCCAACGGGTGATCCATTCGCGGGCACCATCACTGAGCTGGACTGCAGTATCCCCCAAGACAAATCGTGCCGCCACGATCGCTGAGTAGTCGCAAATTGGCTGGAAGCCAGCCTGTTTGACACCGACCGCATACATCAACTGATTGAACACAACGATCGAGACATTCGATTCGCCCAACTCCGCGCGGCGGATCGTCGATTCGGAGACACCCGATATCGCTGCAACCTCTCGCTGACTGAAGCCGATATGCGTGCGAGCATCGATGAAGTCTTGTATAGAAGTCACCGTTCGAGCGTATCCGGGAGAAAACGATCCTGACCAGCAATGACATCGAACTGGGCTGTGCCCTAAGCCTGAAGAAATCTTCGTTCCCGGCGGAGTGGGCGACAAGAGTTCAGAGAATTCCGGGCACTTACAAACTGTCCAATCAATAGGCAGAAAGTTGCCCTGGCTGAGTCGACCCGGAGAGCGGCAGTGCGGCATTCCCCGATTGAACGCCACACGGCCGCGTCAGCATCCGGCTCGTCGATTCACTGCCACGGTCAGAAACCCCATCAGTCCATATGTAGCAACTGGACCAAGCTCACCGTCAACAGAATCATTCACTCGACGCGATCGCCCTCCAAATGATATCCACATTCGCCTCAATATTGACGGGCTCCTGAGCTTCATCCAGAAGAATCTCAAGGTGAAGTGGCGCCGTCACTAACCCGAGAACCTGCCCTGGATCAATATCTCTCCGCGCGCGATGGCCCGGATCGAACGTCTCGAGATGCCGCCCGGCGACGATCGTCATCGCGGAGAGTCGCCCTGAGGTACTGCGCTGCGAGTGCGGTGAGTCAGCCTCGGGCCTGTCAGTCTTCGACCCGGTATTCTTTGCGGAGCCTCCGCACGACTTCCTCTGCAGTAGCGCGGCCGAGGACAATCTCCACGAAGTCATCCAGCAGCGCATCGGAAATATGACCTCCCGATAGTCGCGTGGAGTGTATCGCACGAGTAGCCCTATCGAATCTTTCAGCCATCGATGTCATACGCCCTCCAACTGTCGAATCAATCACATCAATAGACAAGGATCGGTGCGACTACTCAGTATACCGAATGCTTGACGCAGATAACTGCCCATAAATATGCACCTCACTGAAATTTTTTTCGAAATGAGAAGAAGGGCTTCCATAAATGAAAATTATGGTCGTCGACGTGAGATGGAGGGTGCCGAATAGGATCAGCAAGCGAATGCCACAGCGACGCCGGCTTCTATCACACGAGTGTGCAGCATGAGCAGAGGGACGAGGGCGGTCGCCGCCCCGCTTGTGTCACTTCGAAACAACCTGCATTCCGATAACAGAAACGCACCAGAGCCATTCGCGGCGCACAGCAGTCCATAACGGGTTTGCGATTGGTGCTAGATTCTGGCAATGCCTTCGCCCTCAGGACTGAGGATTACCACGTGACGCCACCCGGTGCAGGACCGATGCAGGAACCACCCGGTTGGTACCCCGACCCGAATTCGCCGTCCCTCCGCTGGTGGGATGGCATCCAGTGGTCCGATCGGTGGGCACCAGCCTCGAATCACCCAACTGGCGCCACGACCTCAGAGGCGACACAGTTCGCATCTCCGGGTCCCAGTCCAGCCAATTCCGGTCTCTGGCAAGCTCCTTCTCACAGCTCTGCACAGGCGAACAGCCTACGTACGCCCAGGACCGCTACGGCGCCGAAAAAGAAGCAGTTCACTGTTATTTGGATTGCTGGACTGATCTTTGTGGTCGGACTCTGCGGCTCAATTCTGGCGAACAATTCCAGCGGCAACTCAACTGACGAAGCAGCTAAGACCGTCGAAGGGCCCACAGATCCACAAAGTCTGGCGTCAGCTCTTCCCGCGGTCGAGGATACGTCCTTCGGTGACCTGAACAGCTACAAGACCCTGGACGAATCCGAATTCAAGAAGATCATGCATCCGTCAGGAAACCTCGCAGAGTATCCGTACCCTTATGTGGGCTCGCGTGTAGTTCTCTACGGCAAGGTCGACGAACTTCCATCAGGATACGAAACCGCTACCGGTGGCACCTACTTCGACGCCACCGTCAGCTGGCATGACCTCGGTCCAATAGTCAGCTGGAGTCTGAATTCCGTCGACGTACCCATCATCGGCTTGAGATCAGATCTCGGCGACGTCGAACCAGGCAGCAACCTTGCGATCTATGCGGAGGTCCGCCGCCCATTCCTCACTGGATCGAAGGTATTCGACTCTGCGCTGCGCAAGCCATTCCTCGTAGCACACACAGTGCGTGTGATTCGGTAGATCGACCTAACGTGGGTGGTGCCTCTAACGGTGACGCTCGTCAAACTGGTATTTCAGGTCGTGGATATGGATCAACCCGCGTGTAACACAGCGAACGAACCGGTTGAGCATATTTACTGGTAGCGGATAACGGGTCTCCGTACGCGACCGCTCAGAAGGACGAGGCTCGCCCGAGCAACCCCATTCGACAATGAAGGAATCTGATGACGAACAAGTCGTGGTCAATCGCTGCAGTGATTATTGGATCCACAGGTCTTGTCATTTCTATCGCCGCACTGTTGCGGAACTTCGCATTCGGACTTCAACTCGGGGACCTCGGAACTTGGATCGGCGGGCTCGGCACCACTATGGTCGCAATCCTGACTCTATGGACGGTCCGGGAATCGATCCGCGCAAGGACCGATGCTGACCGACTCCGAGCCGAGTCCGATCGCGAGGCTGGGATAAGAGCACTGCGGAAGGCAGCACGTGCACGTGTGACCGTTCTGCCAGGAAACACAACCGGAACTCCCGCCTGGACCGTAACTCTTCAAAACAACACCGGCGGAACACTTTACGACGTCGAATGGACCAACTTTACCGCCGTCCAGGCTCCGACAGCGATGAACTCCACCCAAACCGTCTCCACCACAATCAGCGACTTCCCTTTCGGCGCCGATGAGCACCCGAGTTCTCCTGTCGTGCTTGACACCGAAGCGCGCACCGCTCACTTCTTCACCGACGAAACGACGTTGGCGAGCTACCTACCGAGACCAGAGATCGAGTTCACAGATGAGGACGGGTACAGATTTCGGTACGTGGAGGCAGCGCTGTCCGGGATCTATGTTGGCGCTAAGGGTAAATGGATCTCAGCCGAAGGCTGAACGGTCAAATCACCGCGCAACGATCTCATTCCATGGACATAGATTGGAAATGACACACTGACGCAGACCTGAACCAATTGGCCCTCGTTGAAACACAACGATCGAGACATTCGATTCGCCCAGCTCCGCGCGGCGGATGGTTGATTCGGAGACGCCCGATATCGCTGCAACCTCTCGCTGACTGAAGCCGATATGCGTGCGAGCATCGATGAAGTCTTGTATAGAAGTCACCGTTCGAGCGTATCCGGGAGAAAACTATCCTGACCATCAAAAGAAGGCATTCACTCCAGCGCAAGAACGTGGCCGTCACCAGAGGGCTTGGATACGAAAACAGTTGAGGTGGAACCACGTACATCGTTCCTGCCCCAAACCCGGACGACGAGCCGGAGTTCTGCGCCCCGTCCTGGCGCCTCAGTTCGACCCAGCGCGAGCTTTCGAGATCGTTCGACTCTACGTATCGAAACGCGACCCTTTTGCAGCGAACGTGGATCTGATCGTTTTACGTCGCGCTTAGAGAGATGAGGATCGATCACCGAAAACCTATCTCCCTCGGAACTCCAGTGGATCAGCCGGAACATTGCACTGGGATTCGGTTCAAATTCGTACCGGTTTCGGCCACGCCGTAGTACGCGATGATGACGGCCTTGAAACTGGAGATCGACATACCCAAACCGTGCGGGAACGTCGCCGCAACCTTGCATCACTCGAGCCACACGCTCGGATCATCTGGGATGACAGAACGCGAGTAAACGACCGCCTCGGTGAACTCGGTGATCTCGGCATCCGTCAAAGGTCCTGCGCCGTTACGGTTGTTCTCTTCCTCCTCGAGGAGAGGGTTCCTGGTCATGTCTGCTCGTCGGTGGAAGTACCTGCACATTCCACCCCCGACGACAATCCGTCCTGTGCAACTTCGCTGCCACGTCATGATGGATCTCTCAAAGGTGCGGGCAATCCATCACAGGTGAGAGTGACCCTCAGGTCGAAATCGCCAAGGCTCTGTTTTGCTCCACTGCGCCAATACAGATTGGTCATCTCGCACTTCTGTGGAGACTGGTCCGACCCCACAGCCGCATTCACAGAAACTCTGGCGAAACTGTCAGGGCGACCTGGGATTGATTCAGAAGAAGGATCAAGTAACCTCACGTCCCACTTCTGTTCGACCTGTCCAACCAGTTCGGACCGAGCCTGTCTCTCGGTTTCCTCTGGGTCCATTCGCGCTCGTGACTTGTCCACCGCCACGGTGATGGCGAACAGTGCAGTGACAACCCCGATCGCGACCAGCAGTTTCCTCGTCTTCAGATTGGACCTCTGCCCACGAAGACGGATCCATCCGTTCTGGATCAACCAAATGAGAAGCCAGAACATCACGATCGCCAGCAGAATGATGAACTTGCCGATGAACCAATCAATGATCGGTGAATCTCTCACATCGGCAAGGAAGTGGAAATCGAGGTATTGGTCATCCATGCTTCGGTTCTCCTCGCGATTGCATGCCATGCCGGTCCTGCCGCGGGTCCTGAGCAGAATCGCAAGTGGCAGAATACGTTGCGCCGACATCACATTCGGACATCAAGCTACTCAATTCCTTCTCGACGTTCACGATGGCCTTCGCCTCTCACAGTTCCCGTCCAGCCGACGAGTGCTAGATCGTGCCTGCATCGAGCGGTGACCGCAGTATTCTTGCGCGAGCCTGTACGGAGAGTTCGTCCGCAACGAATTCGAATTCACACGCACGGCCGCCACCTAGTTTCGTATTGCTCCGGAGCCCCCGCCAGCACCGCAAAGGCGCGCTTCGCTCGTGTTTTCGTCAGGCGAGTGATTCAGCCGAGCCATTCGGAGATGGTGGCGTTCTCGATACCGCCACCGAAAGAGTGGAACACCAGCAACGCTTGCCCCGACATCACCAGGCGACCGTCCTCGGTGAGGCCGATATCGAGCATCCCCGCTTGCCCATGCACCTGACACCACACGAAGTCGGGAACGTGCAACAACCCCGATGTCGGGTCCGTATCGAGGTCAGCCGGATGAAGGGACACTTCACCGAAGACGTTGTCCTCGAGCGCTTCCGCGGTCTCACGGTCCACCAATACCAGCGGGCCGGCACCGATCAGTCCGTCGGTAGGTTGCCGGGTGAACACGAAGTGCGCCCTTTCTACCGTCGGCGGCAAGGTTGCGGTATCGACAACTGTGCGATCCCCTACAAACCCTGGCTGTTCCGGGACGACGACCCAGTGGTCCATTGATTTCCTATCTCCCTGAAGTGTTGCGGTCGAAGCAAATTCGAGATTTTGCAGACGCGTGGCTAGCCGTTGCCCAAGTCGTCGAGAACGTCGCCGAACACCGAATCCGGTAGCGCGTAGTGCTCACGCACCGTGGCACGTCGATGCTCGTCGAGCCACCGCAGTGTCGTCTCTCGATCACCGGCAGCGGCTACCTCACGAAACTGTTCCCAGAACATGACAAGTAGACCTGCCGGGTCGGCAGCCCGGCTGCGGAGATAGTCGAGTTGGCTGTCGATGACCTCAAGCGGTGAGCCTGTATCGGCGATTACACGCAGGCCTGCCAAGAGTTTCCAGTTGGTACGGTGCTGTTCATCGCGAGCTAGGTAGGCGTCTTCGAACCACGCGGTAATGGCGTCGATCGGCTTCAAAGCAAACAGTTCCGTTGCGGGTCCCTGAGCCCACCGCGTGACCAGCGCCGCAGCGGAATCGGTGTCGAAGATGTCGATCTGCAGTCGCCGAAACTCTTTGTCTCGAAGCCTACTGTCCGAACTATCCTGCGTGAGGGTGATCGCACGTGGAACAAGAGGCTCGAAGAGCGGTGTGTGCCCGACAATCAGCCGTTCTCGGTTCGGGATAGGATCGATCCCGACTGTGTCGAAGAACCATCGCACCGGAGTGTGCAGTAGTTCCGCTCGCAAACCGTTTCCGATGATGGTCCAGTTCGGGCCGAGCCTCTCCGCCGCCGCGTCCAGTACCTTCTCCCAGGCGGCACCTCTCCCCTTCTTCGGAGTCAGATCCGCGACGGCATCTTTCGCCATCGCCCGCAACTGATCCCGGTCCATTCCCAGGGACTCGAGCACCTCACTGACCGATTTCGGAGGCTTAGGCTTGTCATCGCTCATCTGCACACATCCTGTCCATCGAACGTCATTCGTTGTCCATCGCTTCAGGGAAGAGATTCTTGATCCAGTTCAACGGAATCTGCAGGAACTGCGCGGCATTCTCTGCCCAGGCACGATCGATCGCCGCGTTTCCGGTCTTCAGATCCCACACCTGCAGAATAGTCGGTGTCGCAGTACCCAATGCATCGACGATCGTGCGGACTAATACGACGTCAGGCCGAAAGCTTCCCGGCTCACCTCGAACCGCGACTTCCGGTCCCCCCTCGATCGGCCTGAACGATACTTCCGGCAGTAACTCAACACCAGGAAAGAGCTGCTCGACCTGTGGAGAGAGAATACTGCGGACGAATCCTTCAAACATCGAATGCGCGAAAATGCCGAGTAGCCACGGGGGTAGGTGTGTCCCGTTCCGCTCAAGTACGGTCCGCCATGCCAGAGACGCCAGATACTGCAATATCGGCTCCACATGGTCGATAACGACCTGGTCCTGAGTAGGTGGCGGCGAATCAGGAGGAATGACTGGCGGAGTTTTCGGCGTCCGGGCTGGGCCCGGCTCGATAGCTGCTGATGGTGGCACTAGTACGCCGGGGAGCGGTATATCGGGTGATGCAGTCCCAGGGGTTGGGGTAGAGGGCCGCTCTGTCGGATCTTTGATGGCGCCCGGCTGTGGGATCGTGCTCGGGTCCGGATCGAAGGGGTCGAACTCCGGAGGACCGGGCTGGGTCGGCGCACCGGGTGCCTCGGGATCGACCGGGATGTGCCCCGGGTTGACCGGATCGACGGCCGGTTGCTCGCCCGGTTCGGGAGCCGAAGGTTGTTCGGGGTCGCCGAATCCAGGTGTGGTGGTGCCGGGGTCTACTGGTGGTTCGAAACCCGGATCCGACGGTGTGGCCGGATCGGCTGAATCCGGTGCGCCGGATGGATCTTGCGGTCCTGTCGGATCGTCGGGTTGAGGATCGCCAGGCAGACGGGGCCCAGGACGGGGTTTCGGCTTCGTCGGTGATGGTTTCGTTGCCGGCCCGGACGGCACGGTACGCACAGGAGGTATCGTCGCCAACGGATTGAGAACAGCATTGATGATTGCTCGTTGCTCCTCGGAGAGCTTTGCGATCTCCTCGATGAGCAGTGAGTAGAAGTTCAGTCCGGCCTTGAGCGCCAACTCGCGCAGGTTCAGCAGGTCCTTGAGTACAGCGGGATCGTCCAACCTGGCACCGCGGGCGATCTGCTCGAAGAAATTCGCAATCGCCACCGCCAACGACACACCGCCCACCACGGCCTCGGCGACAGAGGAAATCGAGAAGCCTGCCAATTCCGCTTGGGGGGTGTCGGTTTCGTTCGGTGTAGCGGGGGCGGCGTCGACAGACGGGGCTGTCCCGGCACCGGGTCCGTCCCCGCCGATGCCTGCACCGATGTCCTCGGTCGGCGACTGCTGCGGGATCTGCTCAGGCACTTGCGCCGGAGCCTGCTCAGGGACTTGCGGTTCGGGCTCCACCGCGGGTGAGGCTGTTGGTTGGGTGGGTTTCGGTTTCTGGACTGGTGGATTCGGGGCCTTGTGGCCTTGGACTGGTGGTGGCTCGTTCCAATGTTGACCGTCCTCCGGGCGGGTGCCGTCGTCCTCACCGGAGATTTTGGTCGGGCGCGCCGGAGTGGGGGATTTCTTGCCGCTCTGTGTGTGGTCTTCCGGATCCGCCAAAATCGGATAGAGCACGTTCTCGATACCGGCGGTGTCGACGACCTGGACGAGTTGTCCGTCCCGGATCTCGTAATGCGTCGGGATGGGTGTGCCGTTGGCGTCGTACGCCCACGGGGCGTCGATTGTCGAGACCGGGTTTCCGTCGGCGTCGAAAACAGTGACCGTGCCATCGGGGTTGACGCGCATGTGACCGCCGGGCGGCACCGTCACCGGAATCACGGATTCGTGCGACGACGTTTCGTCGTGGATCAGGAAGTAGAACCGGCTTCCGCCGGTGATCGGATCGAACACCCGCAACGTCGACTGACCACCGCGTGCATACGCCATCAATGGCGAAGCGATAGTCCCGACCGCCTGGGAGAGTACTGATTCCGGTGTCCGTGGACTGAAAGGTCCCGGCCGCCCACGCACTCCGATACCCGCAGCGGTGAACGCCGCAGCGCCGATCAGGGTGAGTTCGAGATACCTGTCACGGCCCGAGTCCTCCCCGGTTGTAGAGACATCTGCTGCCGGGTCCGGAACCGGCTGGGCCGGTGCGATATTCGAATCCGAATCCGCGGGAACCGGTCCAGGACCACGATCAGCCGTCACGGTAGGTGCGGTCGATCCTGCAGGTTGCGGCGTAGCCGGGGCAGGCCCGCCTGTGGTCGTCGGAACCGGAACTCCCGCAGGGTTCTCGATACCTGGCGGTGTCGGCGTATTCGGCTGTCCAGGCAGCGCGGCGCCGGGCACGGGGACGATGGGGGTGCCGTTGTAGGCGGGAAAGTTCGTCGGAGCATTCGCCCCGACATTCGGGCCACCACCCGGAGCCTGCGCACCGGGGAGCCCAACGGTGGTCGTCGGCGCAGCCGTCGCGGTCGTGGACGGCGCAGTAAGGCACGGGTTGATGTACTCAGGCGGGATCGGTGCACCAGGTGGCAGTGAGGCGATCAGGTTCAGGTAGATCTGATGATCACGTGCCCGCACCGCCGCGCAATCCTCTTCCGGTGTCGCATGCGCCTGGCCGGCAGTGAGCGCGAGCCCCGCACCGATCACGCCGGCGGTCCCGGTCAGCAGTGCTCCGGCTGCAAGTAACCCCGCGAATGACCGCTTGAGTCGCAGAGCGGACTTCACCGACGATCACCACTCGTGCCCGACTTCTTCCTCACCGTGGCAATCAATTTGTCTGCGCCCCACCAGAACAGGCGCCCCGCGATCGACATCCACAGAAAGAACGCCAGATACACCAGGATCGTCCCGTAATCCTCGGCCCAACCCCCGAGTCGCCCGATCACCGCGAACGCTGCAATCAACAACCCCAACCCGAAAACGGAGGCGATCACCGCCTTCGACGTTTCGCTCAATTCACTGTTCGGGTCCCAGCCGTCATCGCCAGCGTTGCGGGCGCGACCGACAGCAGCTCGTTGATCAGCTATCGGATCAGGCCGAGAATGATCAGCACTACGGACAGCCATCACATGAACTCCAGACGATGAACGAGAACAACAGCAGGACAAAAGAATTCAGAGAGGATCTGAATGCGACAAAATCGAATGGCGCGCTAAGTCGATGTCAAGGCGCACAATGACGTCAGAAAACAGTCAGTTGCGGCGCGGATGTCGAGCAGACTTCCCCGCGTGAGCGCCCCCGGATCAGAGGTCAGAGCCAGGTGGGATCGGAGTACACGAACAACGTGTTATCCGACGTCGCCGTCGACACCGAGAGTTGTGCGTAGGAGCGAATCGTCACCGGCCCCATGCACGCATCAACCTTCACGTGCACGTTCTCTGCCGTGATCGACGCCTTCGACGACTCGAGATCCTTCTTCCCCAACGGAATCGTCGTGATCGTGCCCGGCGCAATCGTCGACTGAATACTCGGATTCACCGACGCATTCACACCCACGTTCGCCGACGGGACACCCGAAATACTCACACCGACAGACGGGCCGAGCGAAAAGCCAAGCCCCAAGCCAAGTCCGGAGGAGACATCGATCTGGCAGCCGATCTGCAACCCCTGCTCGACATAACCGGTCTTCACCGCCGAATCGCCCGCACCACCAATCGTGCCGGTCACCTTCGCCGACACGAACCCCTCACGGGTGAACGCCGTCGTCGCCAGATTCGGCACCGGATTCGCCGAAAGTTTGGTAGCAGCAAGATCCAACGACCAGCCGTCATCGGTGACCGTGCTCGCATACTTGTCTGCCAACGCCGTCGGCGCCGCCGAGGCGGTTCCACCGAAGACGATTCCTGCTACGACAATGCTTGCAGCACAAACACTTACAGCCCCACCCAAAGGCTTCACACAGGGACGTGCTGCGCGATTCGATTGACCGATTCCCATGGACTGCTCCCAAGCCTCGAACGGCAACCCGCCGGTAACCGATAACTAACTGAACAAGTTACCGGACAGTACCAATCGTCCCGTTTGGCCGCCACAACTCCGAAGGCCCCGGAGCGGAAATACCTCGAAACTCTAATAACAGACACATCACGAAAGCAGTCCGACCTGCATAAGGGACCTTTGTCACCACGTGTCCGACATCACGTTTCCTGTTTGGTGCACGCGGTACGTCCCCGAGCATTCCCAGCGTCGACGGCTGCACAGTTCTCCAACAGTTTCCGGACAACGAAGGGCTCAGGGGTCTGACCGAAAGACACGACTACTAAGTCCGAAGGAAGGAAAACCACGGTTGACACGAACGGTCGAAACATCCGATTTTCTCACTCCCAACACTCGACTCAGTGCCGAAGAGGATCAGTAGCCGAATTCCACAGCGACGCCGGCTTGGTCACGCGAATGCGTACCGTGAGCAGAATTCACACAGAGGTCGATTTAGTGTGCATCTGCTCAATCAGCCTTCTCAGCTCCGGGTGATCGAAAACGTCTGCTGGCTTGAGTGCCCTTGCCACGTTGAGGCAGCTACCGATCTCGGACGCGGGCGGGAGTTGCCTCTTGATGTTGACCACGATGGACCTGTACCTACTTGGCACCGACCAATTTAGGTCGTCGACCAGGTAGCCGGGAATCGAACCGGCGGTCGCAGTCAAGGGATCAACCCCGACACGTCTGACGGCGTAGTCAATCCAGCCTCTGCGATTGAGTTCATTCTCTGTCGCCCATGCAGGATTCTTCTTGGCTAACCGCAGCTGCATTTTGTGGAAGGCGGACTCAACATCGGGGGCACCTTCCCTCGCCGCCTTCGCTATCGAGATGAGCGCCCTCATGCTGCCAAGAAGCCGAGTTCCCGGATGCCCAACTGGAAGATAGACACCCATCTGCCAAGCTGGATACGCGCAATTGGAACGCTCTTCTGCCACCGCGGCGAGGACTGCTTCCGACCAGACTTGATTCCAAGCATCGAGAAGGTCGGAGACCTGAGTTGCCGCGTCGATCCATCGCTGCCATTGCTGCCCATCAGGTGTCTGCCTGAACATCGCCCAGTTCGCATTGACTTGCGATTCCAATTGGGCCTGGTGCTGCCTGGCCGCCTGTCTCTGAGCCTGCTGTGCGGCCTGTTGCGCGCTTACGGCTTGCGAACGAGCTTGCTGCTGGCGCTGATTCGCCTCGTCAACTTCTCGCGCCTCTCGTTTCTTCGCCAATCGCGCAATCTCCGCATTCGCTGCGGCATTCTCGCGGGCACGACGTTGTCCATCCTTCGCTGCCTTCTGGGCGGCACGGGTCTGCTCTTCGGCCTCGTAAAGCATCCGGTCTTGCCACGTCGGTCCGTCGAACAACCCCACATTGCCCCCTTCATTTCATACCGCAGATACCAATTGGCTACGTTTTTGAACGAACGTCGCTGGTGAGTTAGCGGAGCGAGCGTTGTCCTCGCCAACTCAGCCATTTCCGGTGGAGGAACGGATATACGCCCAGCCGAGCTGGCGCTCATCGCCGTCCGGGAAGCGGTAAGTGACGTTGATTCGCGCGTCGTCGCGTGCAGTCGTGTATGACGGCACTACCCGGCTCGGACCCCTACCGAGCGTGAATACTCGGACTGGACTGCACAGAACGCCTACATTCCGAGGGATTGCGGAAGTTGGATCAAGACTCCAAATGCCGACAAGGAGAGTCCAAGAACTGCTGTCCGCAGCTCGATCACCGCGTGGCCGGTCTGCTTCCGGGATTCTTCCGCCAATGCGGAAAGTAGGGTTCGCTCGATCCGCTTGTCCTCAGCCTCGAAGTTGTGTGCCTGCTGGCGTAGCTCGGATGTGAGTTCGAAAATGTCTCTGCGCGCGGCGTTCAGATTTGCTTCGAGAGCAGCCACTCTGGGCGCCAATGGTTGATTGGGATCAACGCTGACCTCCACGAGCGCCGATGCTGTGCCTATTGAGAGAGTGGCCGCCGTGGCGTAGACGGTGGCGCTTCGTCGACGGGGGAACGGATTCAAGTCGCGGACCCATTCGGGAAACAGATGAGCGCCATCAGCGGAGTGTCGCCATGCGAGGAAAAGTCCTCTCGCTGCCAATGCCAGACCTCCGATTTCCAAAGCCTTGCCGAGGGCCACTATCCACATTTATTGTCTGGTCCCTTCACGTGAGAAGTACGCCGGTAGGCGTCACGGAGAAATCACACCGTCGCCGATCTTCCGCACAGTCACCGGGTCGTAATTGCGCGGCGGAATCGACCCACGCAGATTCGTCGCGGCGACATTTGGTCCTGCTACTTGTCAGGAATTGCTTGCAGGTGCCATGGCTGCGCGAGCCAGAGATGTCCGTCGTCACATGCAACTTCCACGATTGGACGGTTGACGCCGTAGTAGCGCAGGACCAACCCCGTCGCGTAGACCGCAAAACCATCCGGCGTTGTCAGGTTGACGCGCGTTCCTTCGGCCAGTCGTGCGCTCTGGACTATCTGGTTCGTCGCTGAAGCAGTCATCGAGGGCACTTCCCGTTCACCCCAGTCGTGCACGCTGGTCGGCCACCATACTCCCGGCCTCCCGGCCTGCCGTCCGGTTAAGCATGACGGAACCTCAGCCGGTTACCTACCTGGTAGACAACCACCCCACCCCAGACGATCCAGAGTGTCCATGGGGCCGACAGGATCACCAGGACTGCGCCTGTGCTGATCGTTCCCAAGATGTCGTAATTTCGTTTGAGCATCACGTTTCCTTGCCGCCAATTCGGTCGTGGGTCAAAGTACATCCAACGCCATGACGTGCTGGCAGAGGACGCACGACCCAGAGCTGAACTTAGGAGAGTCGATCCATTTGACGAAGTCAAACACAATTTGGCATTACACCGACGCAGCGGGACTACTCGGCATCCTCGGCAGCAACCCGGAACCGCGTGAACCGAACGTGGTCGGTCCACAAAATTGCCGTCCTGAATTCCGCGCCACCGCCGTCGAATACCTCAACGACAGCCGAGAACTAGTCCACGGCCTAGGAATACTCAAGAATCAAGTGCTACTAAAAAGGGCTGATGAGCTCGACAGCATCCACTACGAACCCTCGGACTACCACGAGATTGCCAACGCTCCAGCGAAGGCGCAGTTCATCCGATCGCTCTGTGAGACTATCGACAGAGTCGAAAAGCGTGAGTACAGCAACCATATTCACTGCTACGTGACCTCGTTTTCCGAGAAGCATGACGCCTTGAGTCAGTGGCGCGGCTATTGCGGTGGCCTCGATGGGTTCGCGATTGGCATTGACAGGAGCGAGATTCCCGATACTCCGGAAGCGAAGGTGAAGAAGGTCCTGTACAGCGGCAGCCTTACAGCGCCGTCAAGGACGGCCGATTCCGTGCGGGCCTGGCTTGACGAGCTACTGTCAATGACAGATGCGCCCAGTAGCACTCCAGGCATGCTCGACCAGTGCCTTCGGCAACTATCTGCGTTCGCAACCCAGTTCAAGCACGAGGGTTTCGAGGAAGAGGCCGAGTGGCGCGTCATCCACCTCTCATATAGCGAGGGTGGTTCGTACCGCAACCGCGGTGCACAACTCATTCCGTACACCACCTGGTCCCTACCCGCCGACGCGGTCGTAGGCGTCCGCGTCGGCCCCGGCCCGAACCAGCATGAAAACTATCTTGCAGCCCAAGGGGCGCTGTACGCGTTCGGGTACTCCCCTGATGTAGTGGCGAACCTGGTGAAGTCACCCACTCCGTTCCGTTAACGCTTCGGAGCCTTGACCTCCCGTGCCTCGAAGATCTAATCAGGAAGGATGGCCGCTCTGAATGCATGGCCATTCGGGGTGATTTCCGAATCCATAGGCGGATAGATAGCGCCTTGGGCGCGCGCCCTACCGGCGTGCCGGGTCGGCACCTCGTCCAAGGATCGCGCCGCAGGATGGCTCGTCGTTCAGATCAATCAACTTCCGGCGTGATCGCTTCAACCTGCTTGTCGGGCTCAATCCTCGTCAACACCAGGCTCATTCGATACCTACCATCCCGGATGAGATCCTCAATTCGCAGCGGTCCCCCGAACTGGACAAGGTACGGCGCCAGCTGAGAATTGCCTTCGAGGTCAAGGAGTTCGATCCCTCGCCCGACCGGTTTGACGGATACCGTGCCGGAGTACTCAAGAGCCTCACATGACCAGAGTGCCAGTCCGGATCCGGTAGTGCCAAAAGTTTCGTCAGTCATAGTCAACCCCGTTGTCGATCTTCATTCGGCCGGCCACCTACTAGCCTCCATTCTGGAAACACCCTGTGATGCGCACACGTGGGACGTGCAGCCCGCGGTTCGGGATCCCAGATGGACTAAAGCCCTCACCAGAGGGGATCACAATCACAGTCGACCAGCAAGTATCCGTACCCGATCAACCTAAATGGTTATTGCGCAACGGAATTAGATTCACACAGCGGTGAAATCACCCCCCAGGCGGAGAACCCATGGGCCATGACTCCCAGAAACAACCCCATACGGAGACATGCGAATGAACTCAGGTCCGCCGGACCGGCCGGGCGACGGTTCCGCTAGGCCAACCACGCCGGCAAACGCGTGCGAATTGTAGGCTCCGAAGCGGGTTCACCCAGCCAATCGAACGCCCGAGCACAGCCGCGTGATCCAGGAATTGACCGCATCAAATCTGCCCCCGCGTGCCGGCCGCCTCCTGCGCATCGAGCCAAGCCATGAGCGTCGACAGCTTGTAGACGACTCGCTTCCTGCCGAGCTTGAAAGATTCCGGCCCATCACCCACATGTCGCCAGTAGCGCAAAGTGCCTGTTGGAAGACCCGTTCTTGCACTCACCTGCTCGGTAGTCAGATACTGCTCGGCATCAGCGACCAACAGCTGGTCGACCGGAACCAATGTTTGAGAGCCCACTACCCAATCTCCTAATTTCGCAGTTTTGCTATTTTGGAACTACAACCTATTTGTACACCGGTGGACTGGACCTCGTCAACCCAAAACAGTAATGTTGCCAAAATGGAAGCTTTAGATAGTGCGGAATCACGGTTCGGGAACCGGGTTCGCTTCGAGCGCGAGCAGCGCGGATGGTCCCAATCCGAACTCGCGCAACGCGTTTCAGACGGAGGAATTTCGATGCACCCCTCGACTATCACCAAGATCGAGGCCAGGGATGCGGAGAAACCACGCTCCATTCGACTGGATGAGGCGTATGCATTAGCGCAAGTTTTCGGCACGTCACTCGAGACGATGCTTGGCGCTGAGCGCGCCTACGATGCAGCGGAGGTTGTCGCGGCTGTGCAATCCGAATGCCGTTTTTTCAGCAACGAACTCACCCGCATGATGGCGAACATGATGACAACACTCCGAGAGTTCGATCTGGAAGCACCCAAAGACCCGAGCAAATGCTCGCGCATCGAACTTGAGGAACTTTTGCTCCACCTCATTTTCATCGTCGACTTGACCGCCCAGGTCACCGATACGAAAGAGACACTCAGTGTGATGAGTCGGACCACTGCGATGTCCGACCGGGAACTATCTGAGCGTGTACAAAACAACCTCGAGTGGGCAATGGAGAAGTTGGCCCGTGACTCCGCCGAAACGTAACCGTCGAGACGCAGTGTTGTCCATTTCATGACCTCGCCATTCGTGGTCGGCAGTTAATTCGACCTTCTTGTCGCGGACCGTTACGGAGAGTAACTAGAGTCGGCCTTCTGCATCTCGCAACAGGGCAGCCCTGACGGCCACACAAGATAGGGGACCGTCAGGGCTGGTAAGCGAACAGCGGCGGCGCGGCACGTTTACATCCCGACAATACCTGCAATGGTAGCCGCATCGTAACTTTGGGAGTTTCTCATTCCAAACTTCACCCTTTCGTTCGTCAGGCAGGGCGTGTGTTGGATAAGTCCACTACGGCAGGCCGGGGTGGCGTCGTGGTGGACTTTCGGATCGGAATGACATCGGCAGGGCAGGAACTGCGGTGATCTTGCTGGAGTCTCAGTCGCTCGGTTGGCGAGACCCATGGGCCGTCGTAAACCACACTGCTGCAGTGTCGACATCGCGTGCGGTATGCACCTTCGTTCATCAGCTACAACAACTCTCACCGTCTGGGGCCCGACCCAGTGAAGAGCTTAGTCCGCTCAATCGCAGCGAGTTCCCCTAGCTCGTCCGAGCGTTTGGTACACACCCGCAGACTGAACCGGATGCCGGGAAATATCCCCCAAACGGAGGAAGAATGCCGCCCAGCTTATGGATGGCCCTCCGCTGGGGATGCGCCAGAGCGGCAGGCCTATGCGCACCCGGAGCCGCCACCTCGCGGTACCCGACACACATTTGAGGTGGCCCACCGAAATGAATGTGAGTGTCAGTAGCCGGCGGGCCGTGCGCACAAACGAGCCCTTGATTCCCGTCGGCAAGCAACTCTTAGTGTCGCGCCGGATCTACACCGTGACTTGCGATTCCAGTGCGACATTGCTTCGCCGCGGCTAAATTGAACCCCGGCGTGAGCAATCGATACCAGACCGTCGGCGAAATAGGTCGAAATGTCCGTCGCTGCACTCGCGCCCTGCTCGCTCCATGGGCGCGTTTACGCACTCGGGACATCGTGCCGACAGGCCAACTCGCCGACCCGCCGACCCGCCGCTTGTGACGAAATGAAATTCGGAGCCTTTCCGTCCGCAGAGCGTCCGCAGTACGTCCAATCCTGTGCAACTTCATTGGCTCAACCCAACGGTTTGTGACCAGTTCAAACGGCCACTGCCAATGTGGCCCACTCCAGCAAACGCCCAGAACGTAGTCCGAGCTCTACTACGACGTGTGATCCGCATCCTGACGTAAGTCAGACCTGCGAGTACCGAGTCCACCCGTCCCGCTTCTGCGGGGCGGGTGGACTTGTTTCGGTCCGAGGGAAACCCCTCGGACAGATGATGACCGGCCTTCATACCGGACGCGGTCGAATCGCGGATCAGCCGCGAGCACGTTCGCCGATGGCCGCATTGTTGACGATATGGGCGATTCGACCTGCCCGTGTTGCGTCTCGAGCGGCACAGACTATCCACCACAGCATCTGTTTGCGGGCGCTGGGCGGAAAACTGTCCCAGTTGCTTCGAGCTTGCGGGTCCAGGTCCAGCGCCGCCTGCAAGTCAGATGGTTCCTCGAGGTCTTCGACTTGGTCGAGAATCGTCCACCAACCAGTGGATTTCGCGGCAGCAATTGCACCGCGACCAGCAGCGGTCATAAGGCCACGCGCTTCCATATCAGCTGCGCGTTCGCGGTTGAGACGGGTCCAGGAACTCTTGCGTCTACGAGGCGTGAACAGTTGCAAATTGCGCTCTTCGTCGAGGATGGTGTTGGTGGAATCGATCCAACCAAAGCAGATGGCTTCCTCAACGGCCTGAGGGTAGGGGCAGCGTGGTCGGCTGGTGGTGGTGCGCCAGGAGCACAACCACACACCTCGGCCTGACGTGTGATTGTCCGTCAGCCAAGTTCGCCACTGTTCCCGAGTCTCGGCGTGGATGATCGGGTAGTCGAACTTCCACGTCGGGGGGTGGATGGAAGCCGGCGATGATTTCGAATTGGTCACTTACTCTCCAAGCTCACAGGGGAACGGATACGTGTCTCGATAGACGAGGGGCCTGCGCGGGGAACACGTCCCCGCGGCAACCTGGACATGAATGGTTCTGTCGCACAATCCTCTTCTGACTGTCATGGTGGCGAGACCCTGAGGTGAAGGGCGAGCCGACTGACGGTGTCGGCAAGCTCGGTTGGTTCGATGACGACCACTGGGGCGGTGAGCGCAATGCGCGCAACCGTCATGGCGAGCCTGCCGAGATCTTCGCTGCGGATCTCGACAAGGCAGCGGTCCGCTGCCACCTCGATCGGTGTGTGGTCTATCCATCTGAGTACGCCCTCGAGGTCGGCGAACGTAGCTTCGATGGCGAGTTTTGCATCGTGGTGACGGGGTGGCGAGCCGACTGATCTCGCGACGAAGGCTGCCGCGTCACCGCCCGGGATCTCGCGTGGCGTGAAATGACTGCCTGCCAGCCAGGGCTCCGAGAGCCGGTCCAGTCGAAATGTTCGCCAATCCGCACGATGGTGGTCCCATGCTACGAGGTACCAACGACGTCCCGCCGTGACAAGGCGGTGCGGCTCGACGAGCCGTCTGCTGCTCTCGCCGTCACCTCGCCGGTAGTCGAAACGAACGTGCTCGTGGTCGCGACATGCCGCAGCGAGCACACTGAGTGCTTCGGGGTCGACGATGTCGTCATCTGCCCGCCGCATGGAACTGACGCTCGAATGCAGTGCCGACACACGTCGGCGTAGTCGATGGGGCAGGAGTGCTTCGATCTTGGTCAGCGCGCGCAGCGATGTTTCTTCGATGCCTCCGATGGCGGCCTCGGCGGCGTCGCGCAGTCCGACGGCTACCGCCACGGACTCGTCATCGTCGAGGATCAGGGGCGGCACGTGTGCCCCCGTTGCAAGTCGGTAGCCCCCGTACTTTCCGGACGTGGAATCGACCGGATAACCGAGGTCGCGTAGGCGATCGATGTCGCGGCGCACCGTCCGCTGCGTGACATCGAGTCGTGCGGCAAGTTCGGCACAGTGCCAGAAGCGATGGGTCTGAAGGAGCGAGAGCAATTGCAGTGCTCGGCCTGTGGGATCGTTCCGCATTTCTTCAGATTGCCAGCGATCTAGGACTTTATGTGTCCACGATGCTCCCTAACGTCGGAGCAACCGGTCGATCCAGACACGAGATCGGTACTCAACTCAAAGGAGCATCCGTGAATCCATCCGACTTCCCCAGGCCCGTCCTCATCCAAGTCAACGGCGTGGAACTCGAAGTCTTCGAGGCAGGGCGACACAATGCCGGGAAACCCATCGTGTTGTGTCACGGATGGCCAGAGCACGCCTATTCCTGGCGATACCAGGTGCCCGCCCTTGTCGAGGCGGGCTACCACGTCATCGTCCCCAACCAACGCGGCTACGGCAATTCATCACGTCCGACCGAAGTGACGGACTATGACATTGAACATTTGGCGGGTGATCTCATCGCACTTCTCGATCACTACGGCTACGAAGATGCCACCTTTGTCGGTCACGATTGGGGTGCCTTTGTCGTGTGGGGCCTGACCCTGTTGCACCCGGACCGGGTAAACAAAGTGATCAACCTGAGCCTGCCCTACCAGGATCGCGGAGAGCAGCCCTGGATTGAGTTCATGGAAGCCGTGCTCGGCGGTGATTTCTACTTCGTCCATTTCAATCGACAGCCGGGCGTCGCGGACGCGGTGTTCGAAGACAACACCTTCCGGTTCCTCCGCAACCTGTACCGGAAGAACGAACCCCTCAGGGAGCCTCAGCCGGGTATGGCACTGATCGATCTCGCCAGAGCAGAGACACCACTCGGTGAGCCTCTGATGAGCGATAGCGAATTGGCCGTTTTCGTCTCCGCCTTCGAATCGACAGGATTCACGGGCAGTGTGAACTGGTACAGGAACCTTGACCGCAACTGGCATTTGCTGGCGGAGGTGGACCCGATTATCCAACAGCCCGCACTTATGATCTACGGCGACCGTGACGCGATCGCGAGAGCTGAGAACCTGACAGAGTTCGTGCCCAACGTGGAAGTAGTCAATCTCGACTGCGGTCACTGGATCCAGCAAGAAAGACCCGAAGAGACCAACCAAGCGATCTTGAACTGGCTGGAACGGCAGGATGCCACATAGTTTCAAGGCTAGGTGCGGTCTCAGTGAAAATGTCAGTCTCATTCAAGTCCGGTAGGAGGCTTGATCCGGACCCACCTTGTGTGTGTATCAAGCGGATTGCTGAGCTCGGATGTGGGCGAGTCGGTAAGAGTCGGTGGCGGTTTCGATGATGTTGCCGCCGAAGGTGAGCCGATCCACGATGGCGGCGCAAAGTCGTGGTTCGGTGAACGTTGTCGTCCAGCCGGAGAACGATGCGTTGGAGGCGATGGCGACGGTTCTTTTCCTCCCGTTCGGTCAACACCTGAAAAAGCAGCTCGGCGCCTCGTTTGTCGAGTTCCATGTAACCGAGTTCGTCGATGCCGAGCAGATCCCCCTCGGCCGTAGCGGGCGGTCCCGACCACCCACTGCCAGTTGGCCCAGGCCCAACCAGTTCCGGCATGGCCTGGATGGACGTTGTCGCCTGCTGCATCGACAAGAGCCTCTCGCCACATTTCAAATCGCCTCTGATCCAACAAGTTACCGGGTTCCGGAAACGCGTCTACCTCTCCGGGTCCACTTTCGGGAATCAACGAGAGCGTCGGAAAACAAGCCATGCACTCAACCCGGCGATGGGCACAAGCCAAATCCCGAAAAAGAAGGCGACTGCTCGCCACACACCGATTCGCCGGGACACGGAAACCACATCGGCCGTTCCGACAAGGCACAGGGAAATCCATATCAAGGCGAGAGTGAATCCGCCGACGTACAGAAGAACGAACGCCCCAAATCCGTCCATACAGTCTATTCCACTGTCGGCGCAGTCCTGAAGCCCCGCCGCACCGAGTAGGGAAATGTTCACAGTGAGGATGCTACGGAGCAACGCGTCCCAAACTGCCGAACAGCCCGGCAGATTCGGCGATGCGAACGCCGGCCAGCCCGAACAAAGTAGAAGCCCCACCCCCGTGGGGAGGGCGGGGCTTCATTCGATCCGGCGCTCACGCACAGTGGGAGGGTGGTGGACATGCCGGACCGACGACACGGCAGGGAGTCAAGCTGCCGCGCCCAAGCGCTGACCTGAAGGAATGCGCCTGAGATTGTGGTTACGAGAACCATCAAACCAGACAAACTGGACGCATGTTCAGGAATTGAAAGATTCGACCCCGCACGTCAGAAAAGATCTCACTGCACCCGATAGGTTTCGCTGCGGCCAGGATCAACCAACCGCCGCATGATCTCGTACGCACGGTCCGGATCCGTGTACGGCGGAATCATCATCAGAACGAGTTGACGACCATAGATGTCGTCGAGATACATCAAATCGTGAGGCTGGCCAGGGTACGGACCCCGCACTTCCAGTCCGTCGACCTCGTCGATACGACGCTGCGCGCTGCTGATCGTGTTCCAGTCGAACGCAACCCGCGCGATCGGCCCCAACCTCAGCGAAAGTGCGGATATCAGATCGTGAAGCTCCGCCGTGACGTTGGTGGTCCATGGGAACCACGCGCCGTCTACCGATGCCTTGACGGCGCCTTGACCACGAAGCAGGAACCGCGGAGTCCGCGTCGGCGACGGGAAAGGTTGCCCGACATGGCGCTGCGGCGCTTCCATTGCATAGTCGAGAGTGCTGATGTGCGCCATGACGAGGCTCCTTAACGGAGGATTCGTGGAACCGTCAGGCAGAGGCGCCCGGTCGTGGGTTCCATACTTTCAGGCTACTCCGCTGCGCAATCCCGACTACGCATCGACGGAAATGATCACGCCGGTGTCGCCGTACGGGAACGGACCATTACCGATGTGACCGAGGGTGTTGAAGAATTTCGAAATAGGCACCATCACACCGTATTTCGCGTTCACTTTGCTGCGGATCTCGTCGAATTCAGGTCCGCCGCTCACCAAGTGAGCGGTCCCGGCAACCAGCAAAGAGCCGTCGGCAACCTTTCCGTGGTTGTTGCACGGCACGACGGTGACGCGTGGGTTGTTCCGCAGCCGCTTGGCCTTACCCGATTTCGAGGAAGTCCAGAACCCGATACGTCCGTCCGGCAATTGGCGTATGCCTCCACAAACTCCACGACCATGCACACGAATGAATTTTCTATGCCTCACGCGTTTCGAAACGGACAATTATCCGGACGAAGATGAACAACAGGTGCCGAGTGATGGAAATGTCGCGGAACGACCACGTCTCAGGTCGATTTGTGGCCCGCAGGTGTTGGAACATGACTTCTCGTGAATGCGGAACTCATCGTTCTCCTCGTCGTCGTCGTAACCGCTCTGGGGTTCGACTTCACCAACGGTTTTCATGACACTGGCAACGCTATGGCCACGTCGATTGCAACCGGCGCCCTCAAGCCCAAGGTGGCAGTCGCTCTGTCTGCTTCCTTGAACCTGGTCGGAGCTTTCCTCTCGGTAGAGGTTGCTGCCACCGTGGCCAAGGGCGTGGTGAACCTCGGAAATGTGGGTGGCCAAGCGCTGCTCACCATCGTCTTCGCCGGCCTTGTCGGCGGCATCATCTGGAACCTGGCAACGTGGTTGCTCGGCATCCCCTCGAGTTCCTCACACGCACTGTTCGGCGGCCTGATCGGCGCCGCCATCGCGTCCCTCGGAATGAGCGGTGTCGCCTGGAGCGGCGTGCTCAGCAAGGTTGTCATCCCCGCAGTTCTCGCTCCCGTCGTAGCCGGCTTGGTTGCAGCGGCCGGAACCTGGCTCATCTACCGCATCACCTCCAACGTCGGTGAGGAAACCAAGGACAAGGGTTTCCGACTCGGCCAGATCGGTTCGGCTTCACTCGTTTCCCTCGCCCACGGCACCAACGACGCTCAGAAGACAATGGGCGTCATCTTCCTCGCCTTGGTCGCCCATGGAACCATCTCCGCCGACGCGGACATGCCGTTCTGGGTCAAGCTCACCTGCGCACTCGCGATCGCTGCCGGAACCTACCTCGGCGGGTGGCGAGTCATCCGCACACTCGGCAAGGGCCTGGTCGAGATCGCCGCGCCGCAGGGCATGGCGGCCGAAGCATCTTCTGCTGCCATCATTCTCACCTCCAGCCACCTCGGTCTTCCACTCTCGACCACCCATGTGGCGACGGGTTCCATCATGGGAACCGGTCTGGGACGCAAGGGCGCCGAGGTTCGTTGGGGCGTCGCCGGACGTATGGCGGTCGCCTGGTTGATCACTCTCCCGTCCGCTGCGATCGTCGGCGCTCTGTGCTGGGGACTGGCCAACATCGTCGGCGGCCTGCCCGGTGTCCTGGTCGTCTTCGCTGTGCTCATCGCCCTGGCCGGTTGGATGTACCTGCGCTCCCGCAAGGAGCCCATCGATCCGAGCAACGTCAACGCCGAGTGGGACGGCGGCCTGGTGCCTGCAGAGGTCCCCGGTCCGGACGCCCGCGTCACCACCGACGTCAAAGCCTGAAAGAGGGAATCGACATGGATATCTTGAAAAACACCGTCGACTCGCTCTGGCAGGTCGTGCTTGTCGGCCTCCTGCTTGGCGCCGGACTTCCGGCGATCTTCGCAATCGGCCTGAAGTCCCTCGACGCCGGGCAACGTGGCAGTGGCGGCGGGAGCACTGCCGTCGCGGCTCGCAGTCCGTTGGCCGTGGCAGGCGCAGTGGTGTGCTTCGCGGTAGTGCTCATCGCAATCGTCACCGGAATCCTCTTCATCATGCAGGGCTTCCTCAGCCACACATTCGGCATCGAGATCTTCTGATCCCTTGCGCCCTCACGAGCGGAAAGACATCACCGTGACTGCACCGACTCCATCCCTTCCTCAGTCCATTCTGGAATGGCTTCGCGCCGGCTACCCCGAAGGCATACCGCCCAAGGACCGCATTCCGCTGGTCGCATTGCTACGACGCAAGCTCTCGGACGCGCAAATTCGAGACATTGCCATCGGCGCTGCACTCGCAGAACTGAGCGACGTCAACAGCGACCAGGTGATCTCTAGCGACGAGATCAGCGCTCAGATCGCCGATCTCACGAGCCAGACTCCCTCGGACGAGGACATCGCGCGCGTTGCCTCCGTCCTGGCCGCCGCCGGGTGGCCCCTCGCTGATCTCGACAACGACTGAAGCTCGATTCGTTGAGTCTTCCACCACTTCTGGCTTCGATACTCGGCTGGCTCCGTGCCGGATATCCGAACGGCGTGCCGGAGCAGGACTACGTCCCTTTGATGGCCCTGCTCCGGCGACAGCTGTCCGACGACGAGATCGCCGTTCTTGCCGACGATCTCGTCGCCGACTTTCCGGTTCCAGTCGATCCGATCGACATCGGCGTCCTCATCACCAAGGTCACCGACGATATTCCGCACGAATCGGACGTCGCCCGGGTACGTGAACACCTGATTCGTGGAGGGTGGCAAATCGACGCACAACCTCCGGTCGACGACGCATGACGGCACTACCTGAATCAGACCAGTTTGATAACGAAACGGTAACGGAGCCGTCGACGTCAATACAGACCACTTAGTGTCATCAGGAATTCCGTGCCTCGGGGGGCTCGGTCGGATTTCGGTGTGCAAGCACCTTTGGGGCGGGAGTAATACATGCACGAGGCTCACACAGATTTGGCGAAGAACCCAGATATTTCGAACCCGGATATTTCGAGAAATCGCATTTCGAAACGAATCAAGCGTCGGATCCTCGGCCTCGCCGCGACAGCACTCGCACTCCCCCTGACCGCAGGCCTGATCAGCGGATCAGTAGCGACCGCAGCGCCCGCGCGCACCGCCCCGGCCGGTGGATACGAGGAAGTGTTCGTCGACTCCTCGATGGGGCCGATCAAGGTTCAGATCCAGTGGGCTTCGCGCGGCGGCAACGCGGCGCTCTATCTTCTCGACGGTCTACGAGCACGCGACGACCGAAACGCATGGAGTTTCGAGACCAACGCTCTCGAGCAGTATCGCGGCGACAACGTCACCCTGGTCATGCCGGTCGGCGGGCAGTCCAGCTTTTACTCGGACTGGTATGCGAACAGCAATTTGAATCGCCAGCCGGTCACGTACAAATGGGAAACCTTCCTCACCCAGGAACTTCCCGCCTATCTGGAATCGCGCGGCGTCTCCCGAACCAACAACGGTGTGCTCGGATTGTCCATGGGTGGCAGCGCGGCACTGACGCTCGCCGCCTATCACCGCGATCAGTTCAAGTTCGCCGGATCGCTCTCGGGATACCTCAACATCTCAGCTCCCGGCATGCGTGAAGCAATCCGCGTGGCCATGGTCAGCGCAGGGTCCTTCAATGTCGATGCCATGTGGGGACCGCCATGGAACCCCGCTTGGCTCCGCAACGACCCCTTCGTGTTTGCACCCGAGCTGGCTGGGCTCTCTCTGTACATCTCCGCCGCGAGCGGCCTACCCGGGCAGTTCGATCAACCGCGTCGTCCCGTCGACTTCGTGAATACCGGTAGCGCCATCGGCCTCGAAGCCCTTGCCCTGATGAACTCACGGGCATTCCAGCTGCGCATGAACTCCCTGGGAATTCCGGCAACGTACAGCTTCCCGGCCAACGGCACTCACTCGTGGCCGTACTGGGGCGCGGAACTGTGGAAGGCCCGAGGCCAGATCCTCGACACCCTCAACGCTTGGTGAACTGACAACGACTCGATCACCGACAATCGCAGGCCCCGACCGAATTTCGGTCGGGGCCTGCGTCGTTCGAATTCAGAGCGCGGCAAAGAGATCCACGGTATTGCCATCGGGATCGAGAAGAACGGCGTAGCGCTGGCCCCACACGGCATCAAATGGCTCTTTGTGTCCGGGGAAGTCGGCTGTGATGCGCTGATACGCCTCGTCGACTGCAGCGGGTGTCCCGAAATCGAAGGCCAAAGCGACGGGGTGTCGACCTTCCCCGACAACGAAGTCAGGATCGAAGCTCGCGATGGTGGACAGCGCGTCCCAGGCCAGCCGAAGCCCACTGTCGAAAGTGAACTCCACGTGTGGAGCGTCAGCGGGTGTTTCCGGAATGTCGAGCCCGAGGGTTCGGTAGAACGCGAGGGAACGCGCGAGATCGTTGGTGACGATTCCGACGAGATCGAGTCTCGGAGAGACGGACACGGTATTTCTCCTGTTTCGGGTCGAGAAGTGATCGGCGAGTGTGTGACGATGATCTGATGACCGGCACTGACACCCTCGCTCTTGACGGTAGTCGGACGGTAGCGTCGAGTCTTGAACAAAACGGCCACACCTATGTCGAGACTCGGATCACCGGTTCGGCCGGCCTCTTCAGTTGCACGTGGAAAAGCGCTACCGACCCCCATGCGCCCACGGAAGCAAAGCGGATTCTTCCCGATCTCTGCGCAGACTTCATCGTCGACAGCACCGGAAAGTCGTGGCTCGTCGGACCCGCAACCGGTGCCGATCTGGTTTCGGTCGCCGCCGGTACAACCATGTGGGGCATCCGGATCAATCCGCCGGCTCTGCGGAGCCTGCTCGGCACAGCGGCCGACGCGGTGCAGGATTCGAAGATCGCCTTCGACGACATCCTCACTTCCAGACAAGCGCGGGTACTTGCCGACGCCCTTAGCCACGAGGCAGTCGACGCTCACCTACTGGGCCAGTTGTGGCGCGGACTGGAACCCGACCACGGAATCGAGCGTGGTTACTCCGCGCTCATCTGCTCCCCTTCGACTCCGATACGAGAGATCGCCGCAGACCTCGGTGTTTCCGAACGTCATTTTCGACGCTCGATCACGTCGTCGATCGGGCTGTCCCCCAAAATGATTCAGAAAGTGCAACGTATCCAGGACGTGTTGACTCTCAGCCGCGATGCAAATCTCACGCTGTCGTCGCTGGCCGGTCGCGCCGGCTACGCCGACCAAGCCCACCTCGCGCGCGATACGCGAGCGCTGACAGGCCTGACACCGACTCAGCTACTGCGCGAGCAGCGATAACGATGAGCGAAGACCTGTTCTCCGCCCTCGATCACCTGGCTGCCACGTCAACTGTCGTGATCGATCGCCCCCGAGGGTCGGCACACCCGCGTTACCCCGCTGCGATTTATCCGCTCGATTACGGCTATCTCGACGGGACCGTCAGCGCGGACGGCGACGGGATCGATCTGTTCCGAGGCTCGGCCGTCGGCAACGGCGTTGTTGCCATGGCCGTTATTGCCGACATCGACAAGAAGGACGTGGAAGTCAAGATCCTTCTCGACTGCACTGCCGATGAAATCGGCACTGCCGCAGCATTTCTCCGCGACACTTTGGGTCTCGGTACCACTGTCTTGCGGCGTGAAGTCAGCTGAGTTCGTCGAATCGCGGAACAAGATGCTCCGCAACCCACTTCGCTTCCTCGATCAGCGGCCAACCTGCCAGGATCAGTGCAGTCAAACCGGTTCGGCCGCGAAGCGTGCGTACCGAGTCCGTGATCGAATCCGGATCGCCGACGTAGTACACCGCCGATGACCCGGTGCCGAAGATGTCGAGAGGCGACCACGCTGTGATACCCGCGTACAGCCCGTCACCGACGTACAACTCCTCCGGTTCCGGAAGTCGGCCGGAAGCAATCTTGTCCGCCCAGCCCTGCCGCTGTGCGTCGCGAGCGGTGAAAGTCTTGAGGTCTTGCTTCCCCTGAGTACGACGACGCACTGCGTTGTCCAAGACATGAGCGATCTGCTCGACGCCCGTCTTCTCGAACAACGAACGGAACCGGTCGTGCGCCTGCGCCTTGGTGGGGCGAACGATCACCCCGGTCAGCGCACCGAAGTCGGTGAACTCGCGCCCGGCTGCCTCCGCCGCCGCCCGTGCGGCAGAGAATTTGTCTTCGATGAACGAAGTCTCGCGCAACATCGCCAGATAGGTGTCGAGCACCTTGCCTGAATTCGCCAGGCCTGCAGGCGAATCACCGGTACCCCACAGCGGAACCTGATGCCCAGCGGGCGCATCGATACGCAGTGGTGTGTTGGGAAAGTTCGACTCCGTGCCTTCGGCGTAGATGCGGCGGAAGTCCGCCCAGTACTGCTCCCCCAACTCGTAACGCTCGTCGTGGGGCACGTTCATGTCGTACTTGGTCAGGATGTTTTCGCGTCCGTTGACCGAGTTGATCAACAGTCGGCCACCGCTGAAGGCGTCGAAAGTCAATGCCTTCTCCGCCAGCAGTCGCGCCGGCGTCATGTTCGCGTAGACGGCGACAAGGAACTTCATGCGCGTGGTGTGCGCTGCCGCCCACGTCGCCGAAATGAACGGATCGTTCGGCCAGGTGGCAACAAGCGCACCTTCGAATCCGCCGTCGTCGATGGTCTTCGCGAGCTCGATCTGCCTGGCCCCGTCCACGGGGAACAGCCCACCGGGGCTCCACGGGTAGTCCCCGTCGGCCTGGGTGAGATACCAAAATGTCTTGACGCCCATCAGTTCTGCACTCCAGCCGGCAGGTCGAACGATTCGATTCGGGCACGTGAGCGGATGGTGTCCGCATTCACGGTGTAGAGCGCGTCGAGGTACGCGACCGCGAAAGAACCAGGACCTGAGGCATTTTCCTCGGCGATCTCCGATGCCACGGCAACGTGCGTATGCGCGGCAACCAATCCGTCCAGCGCGGTCGGCGTAACGGCGAGGTAGGCAGCGACCAGGCCTCCCAGAGAGCAACCGGTACTGGTCACGCGCGGCAACAGAGCGCTGCCACCGGAGACTCGGATGCCCCGAACGTCGCCGCCACCATCGCGGCCGACGATGTAGTCGACCGGGCCTGATGCCGACACGGCATCCGCATGCTTCAGAAGTGACAGAGCGGCGGGCACTGCGTCGGCGGAGTCGGAGGCACTGTCGACGCCGCGGGTGTCACCCCCGAGTCCGGCCAGAGCGATGATCTCCGATGCGTTCCCGCGGATGGCGCTGGGGTGAAAGCGCAGCAGATCCACAGCGATACCGCTCCGCCAGGGTAGTCCGCCGACACCCACTGGATCCAAAACCCATGGCGTACCGGCAGTTCGGGCCGCTTCTGCGGAAATCAGGAAGGCTTCGGCTGTCCCGTCGTCCGGCGTTCCGAGGTTGACGAGCACTCCCCCGGCGACGGCAGCGAACCCACCCGCTTCATGAACGTTGTCGATGTGAGCGTTGCTTGCGCCGGCAGCGAGCAGAACATTGGTCAAGAAGTTCGCCGAAACGATGTTCGTCAGCGACTGGACAAGCGGTACCTGATCGCGGAGTGCGTCGATCGCCGACGCGACGGTTTCGACAGAGACAGTGTCAGACATGAGAATTCCTTCAGGACGGGAGGTATTTGGGGACTGCGGCGATTCAGGACCGCGGACATCGCACATCCGGATTCGCGCCACCGGGCTCACTGCCGACAACCATCGGCAAAACCGGATCTGCAGTCCATTCCTCCAACGAACCGTCGTAGACTTTGACGTCCGCGTGGCCGCTGCGGATCAGCGCAAGTGCGGTCAAACACGCCGAAACTCCGCCACCGCAATAGATCACGACAGGGCCGGTGGCGGTTGGTAGAACGTCGGCCGATTTCGACAAGACTTTCTCGACCGGAAGCATCCGGGAGTCGGAGTCGAGAAGACTCTTCGCGGACAGATTCACGCTTGACGGAATGTGTCCGCGTCGCGAGTATCGCGTCTTCTCGGTTCCCTCGTACTGCTCAGGCGCGAGAGCGCACACCAGCGTTCCGGCTTCGCGTCCGCTGGACAGCGACGCAACGCGAGTTAAATCGACCCACAGACCCAGATCCGTCACGCTCCAACGCGTCGACGCCGACGTGTGGGTTTCGTCGTCGCCGCTCGCGAGCGCGAAGCCGCGTCGAGTCCATTCGGCGAGGCCACCGTCGAGAACTCTTGCTTCGATGCCGGCGTTGCGAAACACCCACCAGAGCCGTGATGCCCAGGTGGTCGATCCCTGGTCGTAGATCACGATTGTCGCGCCCGGCTCGATACCACTGGATTGGAGATCGGAAACCAACTGCTCCGTTGGCGGGCGTGTGAAATGCAGCGCCGCTTCCCTTTCGGAGAAGACGTCCATGAGGTCGACATGTCGCGAACCCTGGATGTGCGAGGAGACCCAGCCGCCGTACCCGGATTCCGGGCGGTAGTCGCCGTCAAATCGCGCGGGAGGAAAATGAACCGTCGCGTCGAGCACGGCGACGCCTCCCTCACGCAGCATCGCGTCGAGTTCAACGGCACTCACCAGCGGCGACGCGGTCTCTCCAGCCACTTCGGACCCTCTCCCTCGGAAACGAACAAGCACGAACCTAAATGAGTACTAGCGTATACGCAAGTACTCACTCGTCGTCGATGGCATAATCGAACGCGCTCTACTTGCATGCACAGGAATGGGGACACATGGATCTCGACGCCGATACGAGCACCACCGATCTGCTGGTGCCGGAGGCTGCGCTCGGCCGGTCCGATCAGACCTCGCGGCAGTACCTGCGCCTGCGAGCCGACATCCTGGCAGGCAAGTTCCCCCAGGGCGCTCCGCTGCACGAGACTCAATTGTGCGAATCGTACGGCGCATCCCGCACCCCGATCCGGGAAGCACTCAACTGGCTCGCACACGACGGACTACTCGAACGAGCCGCTCGCGGTTTTCGTGTCCGTTCCGGCACACCCGAGGACGTCATCGAGATCTACGCGGCGCGGGTAGCCCTCGAATCGGAAGCGGCAGGCGCCGCGGCACTACGCCACAGCGATCTCGACCTTGCTCGCCTGGACGGATTACACGAGTTCTGCTGCACTGCAACCGAAGGCACCGAGGTGCGTTCCGGGAACTTCAAGTTTCACGAGGCCCTCTGGCAGGCCGCCCACAATTCCACGATCACCTCACTGCTGATCCGCCTCACCACCCAATTGCGAATCTACGACAGCGGCCCGCCGTCGAACTACGGCGAACCGGACCTGCTCAATTCGGAACATCAAGAGATCCTGAACGCCATCCGCGCCAGGGACGAATCGTCCGCGCGTGGCCACATGCGCAACCATCTCGAGCGCAGTCGCGACCAGCGGATAAGGATGTTCGCCAGCCGCTGACTCCAGACAGCCCCGAGTTATGCACACCGACGCCTATGCCGCCGTCAGTCAGGCGGGGAGCGTGCCGATCTCGACGTCGTACACGCTCTCGGCCGGGCTCGACATCACTCGGTCCGCCATCTCCTGCTTGAGCACTGTCAGGCGTGACTCGTCTTCGGCTGTCCGGTCAGTCTTGCGGGAGAGAGTGATCAACTCGCCGACGACAAATCCCTCCCGAACAGTCAGCGTGGCGCTCGCGCCGCGATAGCCGACCCGAAAGACATACAGTGCGAGCGTATTTCCTCGTTCAGGCCGGGCCAGGGAACTGTCGACGGTGTACCGCTCTTCGGTCACTGCGCGCGTGACCAACTCGAACGCGTCGCGCACTCCTGGTCCGCCGTGTGCAGTGGTGACGACCAACTCGCGACGCTCGACAGAGCCTTCCCCGCCGAGCACACCGAGTGCGCGCTCGAGGACTTTGTAGGCATGCGCCACGCCTCCCGGTGCCTGCGGCCCGTGATAGTGCAGAGCATCTTCGTACGTGAAGTCGAGCGTCGTACCGTGATCGGTCACGATCAGCGAGTCGGTCATGATGGGCATCCTTGCCGGTCAGTGCTGGCGGTCGATCGGATTGTTACGCGAGACGATGAGCGGATCGACCGGCGTGAAAGGAAATTGCGGCAGATCGCGTTCCGGAACACCGAACGAGGCCGAGAGAACGCCGCGCGAGAACGCGGAAGCCGTTGCACGGTAGCCTATGTCGCCCGGCGTCGGCTGGTCGAAGAAGATGAGGAAGTTGATGTCCTCGTCACCTAGAACCTCGATGTGATGGGGATAGGCACGCGGAACGAAATACACCTGACCGGGCTCCAGTAGGTAGGTGTCGAGCGAACCGTCCGGATCGAGGACCGTCATCCGCCCGTGACCACGATGCACGTATCCCATTTCGGCAGTGACGGGATGCCAGTGTGGCTCACGCATTCCACTCTCGCGAATAGTCAACGAGTACATCGAAAGATCCTCCAGCGCCGCCCAATACTGCTTGCGTGCCAAATTCGCCTGTCCGTACGGGTATGCGAGAGGCGCGATCTGGCCGTCGAGATCGAAGAGATACGCGTTGGGAAAGCCGGCGGTATCGGGAACGACGGCGGCGCCGTCCCGCCGAACTATCTGGGACGCATCGGCCCTACCGAAGACGTCGAAGGCTGACGCGGCGAGGTCGTAGGTATTGCCGAGCACCGCGTTCGACATTGCGCTGACGCTACTCTGCAACGAAAAGTGCTGCGGGAGTGAATTACGCAGGGCAGCGATGATCTCCGCCTCCTCCTCTCCGACATTCTCGATGTGATAAATCGCGCCGGATTCGACGTGATACATCTGCCCCGTTCGCACCACGAAACTGGCGAACTCGTCGGCATTGCCCAACATCGAGACGAGCACGGTTCCGCTGGTGACGTAGGCGATCTGGTTCGCGTTGACGTTCCATTGTGGTTCGCGGATCGCGCCGGGGCCGAGAACAATTCGTTTGATCGACAGACCGGACAGGATCGGCAACGAACTCGTGTCGAGTTGCGAGATCGATCCGAGTTCGTTCTCGAAGACACTGGGACCATCGCGCAGCGAGGCAACGTGTGTGGACATGGCCTTTGATCCTTTCGACTCTTATCCTTCCGAATCGCTGACGTCAGTCCTCGATGAAGGCAAGAATGTCCCGGTCCAGGGTCCCCTGATACGAGCCGTAAATTCCGTGCGGTGCGCCCGGATATACCTTCAGCGTGCCCTTCTTCACCAGCTTGATCGCCTTCTCCGCCGCTGCGCCGATCGGCACGATCTGATCGTCGTCGCCCTGAGCGATGAGGAACGGAACGTCGATGGCTTCGAGATCGGAGGTCTGATCGGTCTCCGAGAATGCCTTGACGCAGTCGTAGGCCGCGGCGAGGTTGACCAACATCCCCTGTCGCCAGAAGTCGTCCTTCGCCCCTTGCGAGACGTCGGCCCCTTCGCGGTTCGCGCCGTAGAAGCTCTCGCTGAGATCCTTGTAGAACTGCGATCGATCTCGCAGAACTCCCTCACGAATGCCGTCGAACACCTCGATCGGTGTGCCTTCGGGGTTGCCGTCCGACTTGACCATGATCGGCGGAACGGCGCCGGCGGTGATCACCTTGTCCACGCGCCCCTTGCCGTGCTGCGCCGCGTAGCGGACCACTTCCCCGCCGCCGGTCGAATGGCCCACCACGATCAGGTCTTTCAGGTCGAGCGTGTCGATCAGCTCAGCCAGGTCCTTGGCATATGTATCCATGTCGTTGCCGGTGTACGTCTTCGACGAGCGACCGTGCCCTCGACGATCGTGCGCGATGGTCCGGTATCCGGCGTCGGCAAACAGCTTCATCTCGACCTGCCACGCGTCGGAACTCAGCGGCCACCCGTGGCTGAGGACGATCGGCCGGCCGACCCCGTGCTCGGTGTAGTAGATCTCGGTTCCGTCGGAAGTGGTGATGTAGGGCATGTTCTGCTCTTCTCTGTCGAGTCGTGGACTGAGGTCCGGACGCGGTGCCCGGTTTCCTCACTCTGCGAGTGCCCACAACGGGGGCAGTCGACTCATCGATCGACAGAAATCTGCATGGGGGCAGAAAACTCCGGCCCGACACCACGAAGTGTGGTGTCGGGCCGGACCCTTCAGTCAGAGGGGGAACGATCAGTAATCGTCCTCCGTGTAGACGATCATTCCGCGCAGGTTCTTTCCCTCGAGCATGTCGGCGTAACCCTCGTTGATCTCCTCGAGCTTGTAGGTCTTGGTCACCAACTCGTCGAGTTTGAGTGCGCCGCTTCGGTAGTGATCGAGCAACTTGGGAATCTGGGACCGTGGTCCTACCCCGCCGAAGATGGCTCCCTGCAAACGCTTCTGTAGAAGGGTCAGCTCGAAGAGGCTGAGCGTCACCTGCGAATCCGCGTAGTGCCCCATTCCGACGACCACGACCTGCCCGCCCTTGCCCGTCGCGCTGAGCGCGGGCTGAATGATGTCGCCGTGAATCTCGCCCACGGTGATCACGGTGACGTCGGCCATCTTGCCCCAGGTGATCTCGCCGATCACCGGTAGTGCTTCCTCGAGGGAGGCAAACGTGTGTGTGGCGCCGAATTCCTTTGCCTTGTCGCGCTTGAATTCGACGGGATCGATCGCGATCACAAATCGTGCTCCGGCTGACGCCGCACCCTGCACCGAGTTGATTCCGACGCCGCCGACGCCGACGACCACCACCGTGTCGCCGACCTTGGCTCCACCGATCGCGGTGGCCGATCCCCAACCGGTGGCAACACCGCAGCCGAGCAAGGCCGCCTTGTCGAGCGGGATGTCCTTCTCGATCTTGATCACCGACGCCTCGTTGACGGTCACGTACGGCGAAAATGTTCCGAGCAGGCACATCTGGATGACCGGCTCGTCGTTGAGGGTGACGCGGTACGTCTTGTCGGAGATCGCCTGCCCGGTCAACAGGCCGGCTCCCTCGTCGCAGATGTTCTGCAGACCCTTCGCGCAAGACGGACAACGTCCGCACGCCGGGATGAAGGCGAGAACCACGTGGTCGCCTTCTTCGACGCTCGCGACACCCGGGCCGACCTTCGTCACCACTCCGGCGCCTTCGTGCCCGCCCAAGGCCGGGTAGAAGGGCAGCGGGCTGGCGCCCGTACGCAAATGTTCGTCCGAATGGCACAGCCCCGATGCGGCGAGTCGGACCTGTACCTCACCCGAGACCGGGTCCCCCAGCTCGACCTCTTCGATCTCCCATGCCTGACCTGGCGCCTTGACTACCGCTGCCTTGACCTTCACCTGCACTCCTCGAAATTCTTCGTGATGCACGGACGACGAAAGAACGCGCCGGCATTTGTGTCACCGATCACACTCCATCTACGAGTGTGCCTGAAACTACTCGAGAATACCGCCGGTCCGTGCGCCTTTTTGGTACTCGGCGTTACCGGAAACGCGCACGGCTAGTATCAACACAGTGGCCAAGGGAACTCGCAAGACAAGAACTCGCAGCGGTACTCCCGAGCGAGGCGAGTCCGGTCCCGTCGCCGGTACTTTTCCGATCGATACCGGGACGTGCGAACTTGTCCGCGACCAGTACTCCGACGACAGCTGGATCATCCAGATCAACGGAGTGCCCAGTTCCCACGTGAACGTCGCAGATCCGACGGTGCTCGATTTCGAGTACATGCGGTGGATCGCGCATCTGGTCGATTCCGAACGTGACAAGACCGAGCGTCTGCGGGTTCTGCATCTCGGCGGCGGAGCCTGCTCCATGGCCAGGTACTTCGCCGCCACCTACCCCGACGCGCGTCAGGTGGTTGTCGAAATCGACGGCGCCCTGGCCGAACTGGTGCGCGATTGGTTCGACCTACCGCGCGCACCGCTGCTGCGCATTCGTGTAGGTGAAGCCCGCGCCGTCACCGAAACTCTCACCGAGTCCACCCGAGACGTCGTGATTCGAGATGTCTTTGCCGGCAACACAACTCCGACTCCGCTGACAACAGCGCAATTCACCACCCACGTACGACGCGTGCTGGCACCGGGCGGTATCTACATCGTCAACTGCGGCGACACCCCGGATCTTCAGGGCGCGCGCAGTGAAGCCGCAACGATCGGTGCGCAGTTCGAACACATGGCGATCATCGCCGATCCCGCGATGCTCAAGGGCCGTCGCTACGGCAACATGATCATCGCGGGCAGCGACGTACCGATCGGCGGGCAACCCGCGCTCGCGCGCGAGCTACTCGGCGGCGGCGTTCCCGCCCACGTGTGGCAGGACGCCGAAGTCCGCAAGTTCGCCGCGAACGCGCCGGTTCGGCAGGACTGAGCGAAAACGCTACTCCCCGCCGAAGACCCTCTCCACCACAGCTTTTGCCCGTCGTGTGATGCGCAGGTAGTTGTCGAGGAACTCCCCTGCGTCGTCGCCGTATCCAGCGACCTGCGCCACCGCCGCGAGAACACGGCCCGGGCCGGGAAGCTGATCCGTCGGCTTGCCCCGCACAAGAACGAGGCAGTTGCGTGCCTTCGTCGCGGTGATCCAGGCGTCACGCAGCAGTTCGACGTCGCCTTCGCTGAGCAGTTCCGCGGCGCCGATGGCGTCGAGAGTCTCGAGCGTCGACGTGTTGTGCAGCGACTCGATCTTGTCCGCGTGGCGCAGCTGCAGCAATTGCACAGTCCACTCGATGTCGGCCAAGCCACCGCGACCCAGTTTGGTGTGCGTCGCCGGATCGGCTCCGCGAGGAAGCCTTTCGGAATCGACGCGCGCCTTGATGCGCCGGATCTCGCGCACCGCCGCGTCACTGACGCCGCCTTCGGGGTAGCGCGTCTTGTCGATCATGTGCAGGAACCGCAGTCCCAGTTCAGGATCACCGGCAACCGGGTGCGCACGAAGCAGCGCTTGAATCTCCCACGCCTGAGCCCACTTCGCGTAGTACGCGTCGTACGACTCGAGCGTGCGAACCATCGGTCCGTTACGACCTTCCGGACGCAATCCGGTGTCGACTTCGAGCGGAGGATCCGTGCTCGGTGCCCCGAGAAGCTTGCGCACCTTGTCGGCAATGCTGTTGGCCCACTTGACCGCAACGGTCTCGTCGACGCCCTCGCGGGGTTCGCACACGAACAGCACGTCCGCATCGGATCCATAGCCGAGTTCGCCGCCGCCGAGTCGGCCCATGCCGATGACGGAGAAACTGGCCGGCGCCTCGGTCCCGAGTTCAGTGACGCTGGCCTTGATCACCGCGGAGAGCGATGCATTGAGCACCGCGGCCCACACCGAGGACAGCGCCTTGCAGACGGCGGGAACATCGAGCATGCCGAGGATGTCGGCCGAAGCGATGCGCGCAAGTTCGTGTCGCCGCAGCGAGCGGGCCGCGGCAACAGCACGATTGGGATCACTGTGTCGGCCGGAGGCAGTGAGGATTCCGCGAGCGACGTCCTCGGGCTTCGGCTCGACAAGGCGCGGTCCACTCGGCGAATCCGCGAACAAGCGAATCACGTCGGGAGCCTTGATGAGCAGGTCCGGTAGGTACGCCGACGAGCCCAGCACGGTCATCAGACGCTCGGCCACCGCAGCCTCGTCGCGGAGCAGGCGCAGGAACCACGTCTGGTCGACGAGCGCGTCCGAGAGCCTGCGGTAAGCGAGCAGACCTGCATCGGGATCCGTTGTGTCCGCGAGTGATTCGAGCAGAGTCGGCAACAGGAGCGCTTGAATGCGACCCTTGCGTGAAGCGCCACTCGTCAGTGCAGTCAGATGCCCGAGAGCATGCTCGGGTGCCGTGTAACCCAGAGCGGCCAACTGCCGAACCGCGGCTTCTGGTCCCAGGACCAGTGCTTCCTTGTCCATCCGCGCCACCGATTCGAGAAGCGGGCGGTAGAACAACTTGGCGTGCAGGCGGCGAATCCGATGCGAATTCCGCTTGATCTCGGCGCGCAGGACTCCCAGGGAATCCAGACGACCGTCTGGCCGCATGTGCGCGGCGCGGGCCAGCCAACGCAGCGCTTCCTCGTCGTCCGGCGGCGGCAGGGTGTGTGTGCGCTTGAGCTTCTGCAACTGCAGACGGTGCTCGAGCAGGCGCAGGAATTCGTATGACGCAGTCAGGTTGGCGGCGTCGTCGCGGCCGACGTATCCACCCGCCGCCAATGCGGTCAGTGCATCGACCGTGCTCTGGACATGCAACGAACTGTCGGCGCGCCCGTGCACCAATTGCAGGAGTTGGACGGCAAATTCGACATCGCGCAAACTTCCGCGGCCGAGTTTGAGTTCACGCTCACGCAGTTCGGGGGGAACCATTTCCTCGACGCGTCGACGCATGGCCTGGACTTCGGGGACGAAGTCCTCGCGCTCGGAGGCGATCCACACCATCGGGCTCATCGCCTCGGAGTACTGGCGACCGAGCTCCATGTCGCCGGTCATCGGACGAGCCTTGAGCAGTGCCTGGAACTCCCAGGTCTTGGCCCAGCGCTTGTAGTACGTGATGTGGGATTCGAGGGAGCGAACCAGTTCTCCGCGCTTGCCTTCGGGGCGCAGCGCAGCATCGACCTCGAAGAATGCGGAAGTACCGATACGCATCATCTCGCCGGCAACGCGGCTGGCCGTCGCATCGGCCGGTTCGGCGACGAACACGACGTCGACGTCGGAGACGTAGTTCAGCTCGCGCGCACCACATTTGCCCATGGCGATCACGGCGAGCCGGATCGGACAACTGCCCTCGGGGCACACCGTTGCGATAGCCACCGCCAGTGCGGCGGTCAGGGCAGCGTCCGCGAGATCGGAAAGCTGGTGACCCACAGTCTGATACGGCACTACTGGTTCGTTCTCGACGGTCGCCGCAAGATCAGCCGCAGCCAGCAGCATCAGCTGGTCCTTGTAGCTCTTACGCAGAGCAACAACAGCTTCCGGCCCGGTCAGGGTGGCGCGGTAGGTCAGCGAGCCTTCGGTAGCGCCCTCGTCGAGGGTGGCGCCCACGGCCTCGAGCAACGCTGCGGTGGCCTCGTCCTTGGTCGGCAGAGCGGTTCCGTCGAGCAGTTTCCAGCCGATCGGATCCGCGGCCAGGTGATCGCCGAAGGCCGACGACGCACCCACGAGTGCGAACAAGCGGCCTCGCAGGCTTTTGTCCTTGCGCAATGCCTGATCGAGTTCGCGCCACCCGTCGTCGAGCCCGTCCTTGATCCGTACAAGGGTGCGCAGAGCGAGGTCGGCATTCGCGGCACGCGAAAGCGACCACAAGAGTTCGATGCTCTCGGCGTCGACCCAACCGAGCTGACGCAACTCGTCGGCAGCGGTGGGCTCGACCAGCCCGAGTCGACCCGGTCCTGGAACTGCTGATCTCGCAGCGGGCGGTTTCACCGTCACAGACCGAGGTAGGTCTTGAGCTCGAACGGCGTCACGTGGCTGCGGTATTCCTCCCACTCACGACGCTTGTTGCGCAGGAAGAAATCGAAGACGTGTTCGCCGAGTGCTTCGGCCACCAGTTCCGACTTCTCCATCTCGCGCAGAGCGCTGTCCAAGTTGCTGGGCAGTTCCTTGTAACCCATGGCGCGGCGCTCGGCGGAGGTCAACGACCACACGTCGTCTTCTGCCTCGGGCGGCAAGGTGTAGCCCTTCTCGATGCCGCGAAGACCGGCAGCAAGCAGGACCGCGAAAGTCAGGTACGGGTTGCAGGCCGAGTCTGGGCTTCGGATCTCGACGCGGCGCGAGGACGCCTTGTTGGGCGTGTACATCGGGACGCGAATGAGAGCCGATCGGTTGGACGGGCCCCACGACGCAGCAGTGGGTGCCTCTCCCCCGTGGACGAGTCGCTTGTACGAGTTGACCCACTGGTTCGTGACCGCACTGATCTCGTTGGCGTGCTCGAGGATGCCGGCGATGAACGCCTTGCCGGTCTCGGAGAGCTGCATCGGATCGTCAGGATTGTGGAAGGCGTTCGTGTCGCCCTCGAACAGGCTCATGTGGGTGTGCATCGCGGAGCCGGCCTGATCACTGAACGGCTTGGGCATGAAGCTCGCCCGGACGCCTTCACCGATCGCGACCTCCTTCACGACGTATCGGAACGTCATGACGTTGTCGGCCATCGAGAGTGCGTCGGCGTAGCGCAGATCGATCTCCTGCTGACCCGGCGCGGCCTCGTGGTGGCTGAACTCGACCGAGATGCCCATCGACTCGAGTGCGTCGATGGCGTGGCGGCGGAAATTCGGAGCCGAATCGTGCACGGCCTGGTCGAAGTATCCGCCCGAGTCGGCCGGGATCGGCGGAGTGCCGTCGATCGGGCCGTTCTCCAGAAGGAAGAACTCGATTTCCGGGTGGACGTAGCAGCTGAAGCCCAAGTCGCTGGCCTTGCTCAACTGGCGACGCAGTACGTGGCGCGGATCGGCCCACGACGGCGAACCGTCGGGCATCGTGATGTCACAGAACATGCGCGCGGAATGCTGCGCACCGTCCTTGTGGGCCCACGGCAGGATCTGGAATGTCGAGGCGTCGGGCCGAGCGACGGTGTCGGCTTCGGAGACTCGTGAGAATCCCTCGATGGCGGAACCGTCGAATCCGATTCCCTCCTCGAAGGCGCCTTCGAGTTCGGCGGGGGCGATCGCCACCGATTTGAGGTACCCGAGAACATCGGTGAACCACAAGCGGACAAACCGAATGTCGCGCTCTTCCAGGGTACGAAGCACGAATTCTTTTTGGCGATCCATGCACGCGAGACTAAGCAAGCCACGTTAAATCTGTGTTACATCAGTGGTCCCGGTTAACAGAGTGATTGGTCACCATCGAATAGGCGCAGCGTACGGCGTCGCGCCGGTTAACATGTCAGACCCTCTTCCGGTGCCTTCAAGTAAACGAAGTAGTCGACGACGGCATCGTCGACGCAGGAGTTTCCGTCCAGAACCACCGTGTGTTGGGTTCCGTCGAACGTGATCAGGGCAGCGCCCAACTGCTTGGCGAGATCCACTCCGGCCTGATACGGCGTTGCCGGATCCTGCGTCGTGGAGACGACGACCAACTGAGGCAGGCCGGCATCGGCGAGCGCCTGGGGGTCGAGCGCGTGAGGGCTGCCGGTAGCCGGAACGGGCCAGAACGCGCACAGGTCGAGCGGCGCTTGACCCGTCCCGCGGCCGTCGTCGAGGAACGGCGCCGCCTCGCGGTACCGAGTGTCGGATTCGCCGGCCTCGGCGCGGTCGGTGGTTGCCGGATCGTCCACGCAGCGAATGGCGTTGAACGCGTCGTTGATGTTGGAGTAGCTGCCGTCATCCTCACGGCCTTCGTACATGTCGGCGAGATTGAGCAGCGAGTCGCCGCGTCCGTCGGCCAGACTCGACAGACCCCCACGCAGCGGCGTCCACAACTGTGGCGAATACAGAGCCTGCTGCACGCCCGTGATCGCGTCGGAATAACTCAGCCCGCGCGGATCGGTGGTCTGTGCCGGCTTCTCGATCAACGGATCGACGAGTGCCTGAAAGCGTGCCTGCGCCTGCGCCGGATCATCACCCAGCGGGCAATCCGTTCGCGAGACACAGTCGGCGACAAAGGCGTCGAACGCGCCTTGGAAGCCCTGCCCCTGCAAGACCACTTCGTCGACCGGATCCTGCTCGGGGTCGAGCGCGCCGTCGAGGACCATCGCTCGGACGTTCTGCGGAAAGGTTTCCGCGTACGTGGATCCGAGCCGGGTCCCGTACGAGAACCCGAGGTAGTTCATCTTCGGATCGCCGAGAACGCCCCGAATGACGTCCATATCTCGCACCACCTCGTAGGTACCGACATGAGCGAGGAACTCCGTACCGGTCCGCTCAGCGCACTTGGCGGCGTAGTCCTTGCTGTCCGCCTCGGCGAGAGCGATGCCCTCCGGCGTCATGTCGACGTTGACCTCCGCACGCTCCGCGTCGGTCTCCTCCGGCGTCAAACACCGAACCTGCGGGGTCGATGCCCCGATCCCCCGCGGATCGAAGCCGATCATGTCGAAACGTTCCTGCAGTTCGGTGACCGAACCCGATGTCGCCATCGACAGCCCGGACCCACCCGGCCCGCCGGGGTTCAGCAACAGTGAGCCGATGCGGTCGCCGGTTGCCTTCGAACGCGAGATCACCACCTTCGCGGTGTCGCCGTTCGGATTCGCGTAGTCGACGGGAACGCTCACCTCGGCGCAGTCGACCCCACGCCCCAGCGGCGCAGTTCCTTCTTCGACAAATTGGTCGCACGAACCCCAGTCGAGCGTCTGCTCGTAGAATTTCTCGAGGCCGGACGGCACCGCGGACGCGGCAGAACCAGCAGGTTCCACTGATTCGGGCGTGCCTTCCGAACTGGTGCAACCGACAACCAACACGAGCACTGCTGCGCTTCCGGCGAGGGCACCGGAGAGGCGAACGAACTTCGACATGCCATTGATGGTGCCAGGAAACCTCGGTAGCCAGCGGTTCGCCTCGGTTCGGCACCTAACTGACAGGCACGCGGTGATGTGACCCATTGCACCCCGTCAACTATTCGTGTCGGCGATGTCCGGTGGCAGACTGAACACGTCATCACCCACACCCGGGGACCCGAAGGCGATCAACGCTCAGGGCCTCGAGGCCAGAAAGGGACAACGATGTCCGAAACACCTCTCTATGGTTCTGTACCCACTGCAAGCTCTACCGATGCACCGAAGCGTAAGACGCGCATTCACCACCTCGCCGAGATGAAGCAGAACGGCGAACGCTGGTCGATGCTCACCGCTTACGACTACTCCACGGCACGCATCTTCGAAGACGCAGGCATCCCGGTGCTGCTCGTCGGCGACTCTGCCGCCAACGTCGTCTACGGCTACGACACCACCGTGCCGATCACCGTCGACGAACTGCTCCCGCTCGTGCGTGGCGTGGTTCGCGGCGCCCCGCACGCACTCGTCGTCGCCGACCTCCCCTTCGGCACCTACGAGGGTTCCGCCGAGCAGGCCCTTGCGACTGCGACACGGTTCATGAAGGAAGGCCTCGCGCACGCCGTCAAACTCGAGGGCGGCGAGCGGATGAGCAAGCAGATCGCGGCTATCACCTCGGCCGGCATCCCCGTCATGGCTCACGTCGGATTCACCCCGCAGAGCGTGAACTCGCTCGGCGGATTCCGCGTCCAGGGTCGCGGCGACGCGGCCGAGCAGCTTGTGGCGGACGCCATTGCAGTCCAGGAAGCCGGGGCGTTCTCCGTCGTCATGGAAATGGTTCCGGCCGAGATTGCGGGCCAGGTCAGCCGCAAACTCACCATCCCTACCGTCGGCATCGGGGCCGGTTCCGAATGCGACGCTCAGGTACTCGTCTGGCAGGACATGGCGGGTTACACGAGCGGTAAGACAGCCAAGTTCGTCAAGCGTTTCGGTAACGTCGGTGACGAACTGCGTTCCGCAGCCGCCGCCTATGCATCAGAAGTTCGCACTGGCGCTTTCCCGGCCGCAGAACACAGTTTCTGATCCGAGACCGGCGAACGCCGCCTGTCTCTCAACCAGCCAGGGGTGCGTTCAATGATCGGTAACCGTCGAAGTTCTACTGCCGCAGCTGTAGTCGGCGCGGCAGCTCTCGTCACGGTGCTGAGCGGATGCGCGGGAGGGTCCACCAACTCTCCCGCGCCCAGCAGCACTACGCCCGCGAGTTCCACCAAGACGGCGCCGGCAACAACCTCCGCGTCCGGTTCGACGTTCACCGACGCTCAGGTCCAGCAGTTGTGTTCGGATATGGAAGGGCAGCTGCAGAACTGGCGGACCGTCACCCCGACGCTCGGCAAGGGCGGACTGAACACGATCGTCATCACGTGGGCGACGCAGAACGGCATCAACCTGCTCGATCTCGCCCAGAACCGCGAAAGCATCGACGCGGCAACCTCGGCCGCATGCCCGGACGTCCGGGGCGGCGCGATTTCCGCACTCGAGATCCCCGATCTCGCCTCCGGGCTGGTGGGCTTCTGATGAGCGAAACGTCAGCACCGCCGTCGGCTCTGCGGAGTCTCTATCCCCCGATCGAACCCTTTGTCACCGGCTTCCTCGACGTCGGTGACGGCCAGAGCATGTACTGGGAAGTCAGCGGAAATCCGGACGGCAAGCCGGTGGTGTTCCTGCACGGTGGCCCCGGTGGCGGTGCACAACCGGCGGTACGCCAGTTCTTCGATCCGGCCGCATATCGCATCGTTCTACTCGACCAGCGCGGCTGCGGGCGATCCACCCCGCACGTTGCCGACGGCGCCGACCTGTCGGTGAACACCACGGACAAGCTGTTGGCGGACATCGAAGCCCTGCGCGAACATCTCTCGATCGACAAGTGGATGGTATTCGGGGGGTCCTGGGGTTCCACGCTTTCCATCGCCTACGCCGAAACGTTTCCCACGCGCGTCACGGAACTGGTTCTGCGCGGGATCTTTCTCCTGCGTCGTAGCGAGATCGACTGGTACTACAACGGCGGCGCGGGAAACATCTTCCCGGAGCGCTGGGACAAATTCCTCGAACCGGTACCCGAGGCGCAGCGCGGCGAAGACCTCGTCGCGGTCTATCACCAACTGCTCCATTCCGAAGACCCCGACGTCGCGGCCCGGGCAGCGATCGCCTGGTCGGCTTGGGAAGGATCGACGAGCTACCTGTACCCCCAGGCGGACAAGATCGAACAGAACTCCGAGACCAGGTTCGCCTTGGCCTTCGCTCGTATCGAGAACCACTACTTCGTCAACGGCGGATTCTTCGACGAGGGTCAGCTCCTACGCAAAAGCTCCGCACTGCACGGCATTCCGGGGACGATCGTCCAGGGCCGCTACGACGTCGTCTGCCCCGCCACCAGCGCCTGGGCGCTGCACAAGGCGTGGCCCGAATCCAAGCTCGTGATCGTCGACGACGCGGGACACTCCGCGATGGAGCCCGGCATCGCACATCACTTGGTGGAAGCCACCGATTCGTACCGGTAGCGCCCTACGCCGGGAACGTGAATTCCACCGTCCGCTTGACAGTGTCGACGGCGGTGAGTCGCACCTTTGCGCGCTCACCGTCATCGGGCGTTCCGACGCATTTCGCAATCACTGCGACCGACGGGACAAACACTTCCGCCGAGCGCTTTCCGTCCTTGGCGCGCATCACCACCGCGTCGAAGACCTCGCCGACCCGACCGTCGAGCAGCGTGGACTCGGTGAGATCGATGCACGCGCGGTCGACCTTGTTCGCCAGTGAGTCGGACCCACTCATGATGTCGGGCAACTCGGGAAGGGCGGTGCGCACCCATTCCGGTACCGGCGTACCAGCTGTGATCGCCAGACACACCTCGGTGCTGAAGCGATCGGACAGCCGGCGCAGTGGAGCCGTCACATGAGCGTAGGGCGCTCCGATCCCCGCATGCACCGTCAACTCCGGTAGCTGGCCGTCGAAGGCCGCGTAGTCTGCGCCGCGCAGCAACGACGGCGCAACTGACATCAGCGCCATCGTCGACGGCTCGTTGGAATCGAGTCCGGCAAGAATCTGCCCGACGCTTCGACCCTCCGGCCACGTGATACCCAGCGCCACTGCAGTTCTCCGCAGGGTGCGAACCGCGGACTCCTCGGCCGGCGGCAGCGTGCGAAGCAGCCCGATACCTGCGTCGATCATCATGCGGCCGGCACACATACCGGTCAGCAGCGACACTTCTGCGTTCCAGTCGTCCGCTTCGGTGCGTGGCTCGAGCTCGATCCGCCAGCGAGCCGAGGACTCGTCCTCTGGCTGATCCCGAACCACTGACTGCTCGGGCAGTTTCAGCTCGATGGCGCCCCTGGCAACCGCCGAGGCACTGCGCAATCGTCCGAATTCCGGTAGTGCGGCGATCGACGGATGCAAGGTGCCCGCGTCGGCGTCACGTTGCACGGTCGAATAATCCAGACGCGCCACCGATTTCACCAGAGCGCGTCTCACCTGCCATGACGTGGGCTCGGCCTGGGCGTCCAACTCGATACGCCACAGTGCGGCGGGGCGAACCACGTCCGGCAGCAGACTCGCCGATCCCTCCGACAACGCCCGAGGATGCAGCGGAACGGAACCGTCCGGGAGATAGAAGGTTTGACCACGCTTGCGGGTTTCGACGTCGAGCGCACCGCCCGGCGTCACCACCGCCGCGACGTCGGCGATCGCGTAGTGCACGACGTACCCGGTCGAGGTCTTCTCGATGTGCACTGCCTGGTCGAGGTCCATCGATCCGGGGGGGTCGATGGTCACGAAGGCGATACCCGTTTCGTCGACACGCCCGGCACCGAAACGATCCACGGCATTCTCGGCCTCGGCCTGCGCCGCGGCCGAGAATGCTCCCGGCAAGTCGAACTCCGCCCGAACCACTCCGAAGTCGATTCCCTGCACCATCATTCGACTTGCGGGCACGCATCCTCCATGATCGGTTCGGGCCGGTGTAGCAGCTGTACCGGTCCCAGTTGTTCCAAGTCTCAGTTGTTCCAGTCTTCGTCTGCCCGATCGGCGGCTTTGTTGCGTTCGGCAGCGATCTTCAATGCATGCTCGGCAGAGTCCCGATCAGGGTACGGCCCCATCCTCGTCAACGAGGACGCGCCCTTTCCCTGCGTGACGGAACCGTCGGACACGTCGAAGTACCAGAGTCGATCTTCATCAGTCATATCCACAGTGTGACATCAGAGTGAGATAGAAGCTTGTAGATCGCTGTGAGACTGATATTCTTTCTACTTGGCCTGGCAGGTGAGAACCGGACATTCGAACGGTGAGTTCTGCTTGAATGCCCAACACAAGCTACGAACAGAAAATGGAGTGCGCATGTCCGCAATTCTTTACGATTACCTCCTCCCGCTCATGGGCCATGACGCGGCAACGTACTGGGCTACGCTGCTGGTCATCAAGCCTGTCTGACAGCTTTTCGAACAAGAGAAGACCCCCACCGATCCGGTGGGGGTCTTCTTTTTCTCACTGTGCAGATCGCGGGCGGACGAGTCGGCGTGTAAGCCGGATCCTGTCCTGCGGCACCGAAGTGCCGAGTGGCGACCATCCATCTGGGCACACCGTCGCCGGGTGCCTCGAGCGGTTCACCCGCAGGCTCGGGCGAGCAGCCCTCGAACACCTGCGCAGCCGCACCGCGAGCGATGCGACCTTCAACCTTGCTCCGGGCGGGGTTTACCTAGCCACCCCGGTCACCCGAGGTGCTGGTGCGCTCTTACCGCACCGTTTCACCCTTACCTGCCTCGAAAGGCAGGCGGTCTGTTTTCTGTGGCACTGTCCCGCGAGTTGCCTCGGGTTGCCGTTAACAACCGCCCTGCTCTGTGGAGTCCGGACTTTCCTCGGCCCCAGGCCTGTGCGTGGTACACGCTGGTTCCAGAAGCCGCGGCCGCCCGGCCAACTCGTCCGCCCCCGTATGCTACCGGGCGCCTGTCGGTGGCCGGCACTATGGTCACCTTATGACTCGGTACGTGACCCTGCTACGCGGTATCAACGTGGGCGGCATCAACATCAAGATGGCGGACCTGGCGAGAGTCTTCGGCGACCTCGGATTCCAAGGCGTGAAAACCGTCCTGGCCTCGGGCAACGTTCTGTTCGACAGTCCGAGCACCGACATCTCGTCGCTGAAGAAACAGATCGAATCTGCCCTCGCCCGCGAGTTCGGCTACGAGGCTTGGGTATTCGTCCTCGACATTCCGACGCTGCAAGCGATCGTGGACAACTACCCGTTCGACCGAGAACGCGAGGGTTGGCATGCTTACGCGATGGTTGCCTCCGAGCCGGAAATCCTCGAGGAATTGAGTGCTGCGGCAGCGCAACTCGATGCCTCGGTCGAACGCGTGGTGGCCGGCGACGGAGTCCTGTACTGGGAGGTCGAGAAGGGGCAGACCGTCAAGAGCGCGTTCGGCAGGAACACCGGAAAACCGAAGTTCAAGGCGTTCACCACAACCCGAAATCTGAACACGCTCTACAAACTGCTCAAATGACGCTCGCCCCGACACGGAGCACCAGCGCGTGACTCTTCTACCGATCCTGCTCGTCGCCGTCGTCCTCGTCTTCGCGATAGTGCGTCCACGTGGGCTTCCCGAGATCGTCATCGCCGGGCCGGCAGCTGTCGTCGTTCTCCTGACCGGTGTCGTCACTCTCGACGAAGCCCGCGAAGAACTGACGAGCATGGCACCCACCGTCGTCTTCCTGGTTGCCGTGCTGGTTCTCGCTCATGCCGCGGACGCTCTCGGCGTCTTTCGCTGGGTCAGCCAGATCCTGCAGCAAAAATCCCTCGCCGATCCGCACCGGTTGCTGATTTACGTATTCGGCGCGGCTGCCCTGACCACGGCGGTCCTGAGCCTCGACGCCACCGTCGTACTTCTGACACCCGCAGTGATCGCGGCCGCACGATCCATCGGAGCAAGTCCGCGGCCCCATTCGTATGCCAGTGCGCACCTGTCGAACTCGGCGTCGACGCTTCTGCCGGTGTCGAACCTGACCAACCTCATCGCTTTTGCTGCAACAGGTTTGACGTTCTTGCACTTCACCGCGTTGATGGCGCTGCCGTGGGTCGTGACGATCGCTGTCGAATATCTGATCTTCCGACTGTTCTTCCGATCCGAACTCGTCCGCTCGGAAAACACAGAGCCACCGGCAAGTAAAACTTCCTCGCCTGCGCCGAGTCTGCCGCTGGCGGTGATCGGACTGACGCTTGTCGGTTTCGCGGTTTCGGGTTTCTTCGGGATCGAGCCCGCCTGGATCGCTGTGGTGGGTGCGAGTGTTCTGGGAGCGATCGCTCTGGCTCGGCACCGTACGACCGCCTCCAAGATGCTCTACGCTGCCGACCTCTGGTTCTGCGCGTTCGTCCTGGTTCTCGGGATCATCGTCGTCGGAGTCGCGAACGGGCCGGTGGGAGAATGGATTGCGCAGATCCTGCCAGGCGACACCAGCTACGGATCACTGCTATTCGTCGCCATGGTCGCTGCGCTCGCGTCCAACCTCGTCAATAACCTGCCGGCAACCTTGCTGATGATCGCGGCGCTCGGGACGGGAGCACCTCCAGGCCTGGTGCTCGCGATGTTGATCGGCGTCAACCTCGGGCCCAACCTCACCTACGTGGGCTCTCTCGCGACAATGCTCTGGCGACGAGTTGCCACCAGCGCGGGCGCACCGCCCACGCTGGCGACGTTCACTCTGCTCGGGGTCATCACGACGCCACTGACGCTGCTCGCCGCCGTGAGCGCCCTGTGGTTGGTGATCTGATCAACGGCTGATCAGCAGTCGGGGCATTTTCAGCGAAGATGTGACGTGTCGTTGACCAACCGGACCGAGGCTCCCCCGTCTGGATAGAACTCGGTGATACTCAGCGACGCCAGATCCAGATGCAACCGGTACAGCAAGGACGGCCCGGCATCGAGGGCCAGCTGCACCAACGTCTTGATCGGGGTGACGTGAGAAACGACCAACAGCGTCGCGCCGCCGTAGGTCGAGATCAGGTCGTCACGCGCGGCGACGACTCGTTCTCGTACCTCATCGAAACTCTCGCCGCCGGGTGGGCGCACCGAAGTGTCCGAGAGCCATTCACGATGCAGGTCCGGATCGCGCTCGGCTGCCTCGCGGAAGGTGAGTCCGTCCCAGTCGCCGAAATCGGTTTCGATCAAACCTTTGTGCTCGACGACGGGAAGACCGAGCACGCGGGCCGATGCCTCTGCCGTCTCACGGGTTCTGCCGAGGGGTGAGCAGACGATGGCGTCGATACCGCCGCGGTTCCCGAAGCGTGCAGCCGCGCCGGCAGCCTGCGCGCGGCCCAATTCCGTGAGCTCAGGATTGCCGCGTCCGGAGTAGCGGCGATCGACCGACATCGCTGTCTGTCCGTGACGTAGCAACAACATTCGTGTCGGCTTGCCGGTGGTGGCGATCCATCCCGGAGAGCCGGCGATCTGCGGTTCCGACGTCTCTTCTGACGGCGCGGCGGGTGCAGCCGGTGCGGGGGTCGCGGTTTCGATCCCGGCAGCAGCGTCCATCGCCTCGTTGGCAAGACGATCGGCATGAGAATTCTCGCCGCGCGGAATCCACGTGTAGGTCACTCGCGAGAACTGCGTCGCCAACTCGGCTGCGCGTCGCTGCAGCGGAATCATGTCCGGGTGCTTGACCTTCCAGCGCCCGGACATCTGCTCGACGACCAGCTTGGAGTCCATACGGACGTCGACCGTCGACGCTCCGAGTTCACCGGCAGCGGTCAACCCGGCGATCAGTCCGCGGTACTCGGCGACGTTGTTGGTCGCTATTCCGATGCTTTCCTTGCGTTCGGCCAACACCGAGCGGGTGGAGTCGAAGACCACGGCGCCGTAGCCGGCCGGGCCGGGGTTGCCGCGTGATCCACCGTCGGCCTCGACGATGACCTGCGTGGGAGTCACAGACCGGACTCCTTGGTACGCACCATGATTGCATTGCACTCTGGGCAACGAACGACGACGTCGGCCGGTGTCGCGGCGATTCGGGAGATCTCGCCGCGGTCGATCTCGATCCGGCAAGCGCCGCATCGGCGTGCCTGCAGAAGCGCCGCGCCCGGTCCGCCCAGGGTGCGCTGCTTCTCGTAGACAGCAAGGAAATCGGCGGGGAATTCACCGACAAGTCGTTCACGATCGGCGGCGCAACGCTCTTGCGCCTTGTCCAGATCGGCGACGGCGTCGTCGCGGCGACGCTTGGCGTCGATCAGCTCTTCTTCGGCCTGGGACAGCTGGGCACCGGCATGATCGTGATCGGCCTGCAACGCCTCACGCTGCTCCATCACTTCGAGCAGCTCGTCCTCGAGGAGCCCCTGACGCCTGACCAGGCTGCCGAGTTCGTGTTCGAGTTCGGTGAGCTGCTTCGCCCCGACCGACCCACTCTGCAACAGAGTGCGGTCACGATCCTCGCGCTGACGAACCGCGTCGACCTCGCCTTCGAGCTTGCGGATGTCGCGATCGATGTCGTCGATCTGGATTTCGACGGCTACGGACGCATCTTTACGGCTGATTCGCTCGGCCTCGAGACGTTCGACTTCCTGCTGCTCGGGAAGCGCTCCGCGTCGGTGGGTGATCCGAGTGAGCTCAGCATCCACCCCGGCGAGGTCGAGAAGCTTGGATTGCACCTGTGGTTCGACGTTCACGCTGTATAACTCCTGCTGTAAGTCCGATGTCGGCAGTGCTCGCGAAGGACGGCTCTCGAAGAACTGCTCTTGAATTGTTCGTGCAACCGTACCTTGCAGAGCGCTGCACTAATGCGCACTCAAACACCACGGATCGGTGCGAATTGTCGAAACCCGGCTTTCCCACCCCGGATTGTCGGCAAACGCGGCGTCGAGCACCGATTTCGCCTGCGCACACCACGGGTATTCACTAGCCCAATGGGCGACATCGACCAGTGCCGGGCCACCGGCACGAAGATGCTCGTCCGCGGGATGATGCCGCAGGTCCGCAGTGACGTAGACGTCGGCGCCCAGCGCCGCCACCACGTCCAGATACGAGTCGCCGGAACCGCCGCACACCGCCACGGTACGAACGGTCGCGTCCGGATCTCCGGCAGCGCGAACACCCCACTCGGTCGAGGGCAGTGAGCGCGCCACTCGCGCCGTGAACTCTCGCAATGTTTCGGGGTGCTCGAGCTCACCCACCCGCCCCAGACCGAGCGAACTGGGGAACGCTGCGAGTTCGAAGACATCGAAGGCTGGTTCCTCGTACGGGTGGGCGGCACGCAATGCGCCCAACACCGCACTTCGCTTTCCGCGTGGGGCAATCACTTCCACACGATCCTCGCGAACCTGCTCCACAGCGCCGACAGTCCCGATCGTCGGATTCGCACCGTCGGCTGGCAAGAACTGACCCGTACCGGTGACCGTCCAACTGCACTGGCTGTAGTCGCCGATCCGCCCAGCCCCGGCCTCGAAAAGTGCATCCTGCACGGCCGATGCATTCTCCACCGGAACCATGACGACCCACTTGTCGAGCGGCTGCGTCGGCTTGGGTTCGATCGGGCGCAGCACGGTCAGGCCCAGAGCCTGCGCCAACGCGTCGGACACTCCGGGGTCGGCGGAGTCCGCATTGGTGTGCGCCGAGAACAGTGCGCACCCCGCCTTGATGAGCTTGTGGACCAACGCACCTTTGGGTGTGTGAGCACCGACGGTGTCCACCCCACGCAGCAGAAGTGGGTGGTGAACGACCAGAAGGTCGGCACCGGAGGCGATGGCGTCGTCGACCACTGCCTCGGTCGGATCCACCGCGAAAACCACTCTCGTCACCGCGTCCGCAGGATCGCCGCAGACCAGACCGACCGAATCCCACGATTCCGCCAGGGCGGGCGGATAAGCGGATTCCAGCACAGCTATGACGTCCGCAAGAGTTGGGCCGCTCACAAGATCTCCTTCATCGCTTCGATCAGTACCGAGACCTGCTCGGCTGGACGGACGGCAACGCGCAACTGATCGGGCCCGAGTCCGGGAAAGGTGTCGCACCGGCGGACGGCGATACCGCAGGCACGCAGGTGCTCTCGCATCGAGGCGCCGTCGCGGACGTCGACGAGCACGAACGGCCCCGCAGCGGGTTCGTGCACGGCAATCCCGATCTCGGTCAGTCGCCGGGACATGTCTTGGCGGTCTGCCGCAATCGCTTCGGCTTTGATCCTCGACTGCTCGACCGCGAACGGTTCGCAGCAGGCCGTGATGGCCTCGATCTGCAGACTGCCCAATGGCCAGTGGGCTCGGCCGTGAGCCAGTCGAGCGAGTAGATCCGGAGAGCCGATCGCGTACCCACACCGCAATCCGGCGAGTGCCCACGTCTTGGTCAGGCTCCGAAGCACCAGTACATCCGCCGACTCGACACCTGCGATGCTCTCCGCTTCGCCGGGGATCGCGTCGCCGAATGCCTCGTCCACCACCAGGATCCGGCCCGGCCGACGCAACTCCAACACATCGGCCTTGGGGTGAAGCACGGACGTCGGATTGGTCGGATTGCCCAGAACGACAAGGTCCGCGGATTCTGGTACCTGCGCGGCCCGAAGCGCGAAAGGCGGCTCCAGAATCACCTGCGTCACCGGTACACCGGCCTCTCGCAGCGCCAGTTCCGGCTCGGTGAAGGACGGATGGATCAGCGCTGCCGAACGAGAGCCCAGGCGCGGCAGCATCGCGAATCCCTCGGCACCGCCCGAGAGCAACAACACCTCTTCGGGCCGGCGCCCGTGCCGCTGCGCGACGGTTTCGCGGGCCTTCAGTTCCGCTGCAGCCGACGGGTACGAACCGAGCGTCGACAGCCCTGCGGCCAGCCGATCCCGCAACCACTTCGGTGGGCCGGAGCCTTGAACGTTGACGGCAAAATCAAGTAACCCGGGCTCCGCTTCGACATCGCCGTGATGTCGCAAGCTCTCCAGGTCAACCGTTCCGGTACTCACCCGGTCAGCCTACGGTCGAGCACCGTGCGCGGACATCACCCCTGCCGTCCGGGACAATGAGTGCCGTGACGACACCACCCCTCGACCGTTTTCCTGTAGTTCTGTTCGATCTGGACGGAACCATCACCGATTCCGCTCCCGGCATTCACGGCGGCTTCCGACATGCGTTGGCAACTGTCGGCCATCCGGAGCCGACGGAAGCGATGTTGGCATCGGTGATCGGCCCGCCGATGGTCGATACCTTCAGGTCACTCGGTATGGCCCCGGCGGACGTGGATCGGGCGATCGCCGCGTACATCGAGCGTTACGACGCGACCGGGTGGCAGGAGAACTCGGTGTACGAGGGCATGGACGTCGTCCTGGGTAAGGCTCGCGCGAGCGGCACCAGACTGGCCGTCGCCACCTCGAAGTCGGAACGATTCGCCATTCGCATCCTCGAGCATTTCGGCCTGGCCGAGCACTTCGAGTTCATCGGCGGCGCAAGTGACGACGGAACTCGTCGGGCGAAACCCGATGTGATCGCGCACTCGCTGACCTCACTCGGGATCACTCCCGTCCTCGCCGCCGACGGCGGAACCCCCGACGTGCTCATGATCGGCGATCGTGATCACGACGTGCTCGGCGCCGCGAAGTACGGCATCCCCACCGTCGTCGTCGAATGGGGCTACGGTTCCGCCGAGGAAGCGCGGCAAGCGTTTCGCTCCGTATCGTCGGCATCCGAACTGGGAGGACTTCTCGATGGCCGCCTCTGAACCACTCCATGTGACTGAACCACTCCATGTGACGTTTGTGTGCACCGGCAATATCTGCCGGTCACCAATGGCCGAAAAGATCTTGCTCGCGCATCTGGGCCGTGAAGGCCTCGCCGACCGCGTGCGTGTCAGCAGCGCCGGTACCGAGGGGTTTCACACCGGTAGCGAAGCCGACGAGCGGACCAACGTCGTGCTCCGAGCGGCCGGATATCCGACGGGCCACAGCGCCGCGCAGGTCAATGCAGATCATCTCGCCGCCGATCTAGTCGTCGCCCTCGACACCGGGCATGAACGTGAGCTTGCTCATCTCGGCGTGCCCACCGAGCGTCGGCGCCTACTGCGATCGTTCGACCCCGAGGCGGACGGCGAATCGGTTCCGGACCCGTACTACGGGGATCAGGAGGACTTCGAACTGGTTCGAGACCAGATCGAAGCAGCCATTCCCGACATACTCGACTGGATCCGCGAGCGAGCCTGAACCCGGAGCAAAATTCACTCCCGTTCGGGCAACGGATACCGTGGACGTGTGCGAAGACTGAAATTCCTGTTGCGGCCCGGTTGGTTGGTACTGGCAGCTGTGGTCGGGCTCTTCGCCTACCTGTGCTTCACCGTGCTCGCTCCGTGGCAGCTCGGCAAGAACACGAAGACCGAGCACCGCAATGATCTGATCTCGAACTCGATCAACGCGGAGACCGTGCCGATCGGTGATGTCATCGCCGATTCGACGATCGCACCGGACGACGAATGGCGAAACATCACCGCGGCAGGTACCTATCTGCCCGACGCCGATATCCTCGTCCGCCTGCAGTCCATCGAGGGCGCGCCGTCGTACGAGATCCTGACGCCTTTCCGCCTGGACGACGGCCGCACGATCCTCGTCAATCGCGGATACGTTCGGCCGATCAACGGCGCCGAGGCACCGCCCATCGCTGCGCCGCCGACCGATCCGGTCACTCTCAACGGCCGCGTGCGCCTGTCGGAAGGCACCGCTCCCGGCCGAGTTCCGATGTTCGAGGACGGCGCGAAGCAGGTCTACTCCATCGACGCACAGCCGATCGGCGAGTTCATCGGAACGGACCTGATCGACGCGTACATCCAACTCGAACCCGACCAGCCCGGCGGTCTCGGCACGATCCCGCTCCCCCAACTCGACGCGGGCCCCTACCTCTCGTACGGGTTCCAATGGCTGGCGTTCGGCATCATGGCGCCGCTCGGACTGGCTTACTTCATTCGCGCCGAGTGGCGCGAACGTCGCAAGGAAAAGGCAGCTCAAGCAGCTGTGGACGGTTTCGCAGCCGACGACGCCGCTGCCGAGACGACCCCGGAAGCGGCAGTGTCCGCGCCTGCCGCACCCCCCGCCGAACCGGGTCGTACCTTCAGCCGTCGCAAGAAGCCGGAGCCGGAATCAGTTCCGCTGACGGCACAGGAAGCCAAACTTGCCGATCGATACGGCAATACCCGCTGAAATACCCGCTGACACCACAGCTGCACTGATCTGCACCGCCGACGAAAGCCTCGCCGCGCGGCGCAGATCGTTCGGCGTCGGCACAGGCCCGCGGCCGAGGACGGGACGCATCTCCACCCCGTGCGCATACTCGGTCCGACCACCCAACGAAATGCCCAACGCCCCTGCCGCCGACGCTTCCGCGACGCCCGCATTGGGGCTTGGATGAGCCGCTGCGTCGCGTTTCCACGCTGCCAGTGATTCCTGAACCGAGCCGCCCACCACCGGTGCACACGCAGCCGTCAGCGCACCTGTCAGCCGAGCGGGGACGATGTTGACCAGGTCGTCGAACCTCGCCGCAGCCCACCCGAATCTGAGGTACTTCTCGGAGCGGTAGCCGATCATCGCGTCGAGTGTGTTGGCAGCGCGGTAGACGAACAGGCCTGGCACGCCCGCAATTGCACCCCAGAACACTGCGCCGACGGTTGCATCCGAGGTGTTCTCGGCAACCGACTCCAGTGCTGCACGCGTGAGGCCCTCCTCGCCCAGCACCGAGGGATCGCGTCCGCAGAGTGAAGGAAGTAGCTCACGCGCTGTCGTCAGGTCGCCGTCAACCTGTGACGCCTCCAATCGAGCGGCCATGTCGATGCCGGTGCGTGCAAGCGACGTTCCGCCGAGCACGGCCCAGGTAGCTATCGCCGTCGTACCCGTGACGGCCACCCAACCGGCCCGGCGCGACGCTGCTTCGGCTGTGAGGCCAAGTCCTGCGGTGCCGGCCAAGAGCACGGCAACATGAAGTGTTCCGGCCGCGCGCGAGTCCCGGTAGGACATCTTCTGCAGCGCGATAGCCGCGGTTCCGAAGCCGGCAACCGGATGGAACCGCCCCGGATCGGCGAATGCCCGATCCGCAACGAAGCCGAGGAGAAGCCCGGCAGCTCGCGCATTGAATCGAGATTGGGACGAACGAACCGAAATCTGCACGAGCGTAGTTGTAGCAGCGACGCTCGTTCTCTGGCCAACCGTCACATGTCTGCCCGAGCTGAGCTCAACCCGTCCCAGTCGATCGTCAGGTAGATCAAGCGGTGCATTCGGTTGATTTCCCAGACTCGGGCAATCCCGGTCGCCAGTGCGTCGCTTTGGGAACGAACCCGGATCGTCTGCCCCGGGAACAACGCAACACTGAGACTGGGCATCTCGGCGATATGTATGTGCGGACGGGTGGGATGCACGCGCGTCGGGTCGACGGCTACTTCGATCACAGAACTGGACATGCGTCCAGAATGGCGTATTGCGGACAATTCGTTGCCGAAAATGAAAAAACCCCGATCTGCGTCAACAAGCAGATCGGGGTTTGAATTCTTCGGTGGGCGCGGAGGGTTTCGAACCCCCGACCGCTGGTGTGTAAAACCAGAGCTCTACCACTGAGCTACACGCCCGAACTCCCGGTGAGACCCTCACCGGGAGTGCTCTAAGACTCTAGCGCGGCAAGCGCGTTTGCCCAAAGTCCGTGGTCACGGGCTTCTCCGGGGCCGTTCATCTCGGCAAAACGAATGATTCCGTCTTTGTCGATGACAAAGGTGCCACGATTCGCGAAGCCCAACTTGTCGTTGAACACCTCGTACTTCTGAGCGACTTCACCGTGCGGCCAGAAGTCCGACAGCAAGGGAAATGTGTATCCCTGCTCAGCCGACCAGATCTTGTGAGTCGGCGAAGCACCGACAGAAATCGCGAGAATGGCAGTGTCGTCGTTCTCGAACTTCGGAAGCTCGTCACGGACCTTGCAGAGTTCCCCCTGACAAGTCCCGGTGAAGGCCAACGGATAGAAGACCAGCAGAACATTCTTCTTACCGCGGAAATCTGCGAGCGAGACTTCCTGGTTGTTCTGGTCCTTCAAGGTGAAATCCGGTGCCTGGGCACCAACTTCGAGAGGCATGTGCAATTCCTTGGGAAAGTGCGGAAAGGGCCGGGTCAGCGCTTGTTGGCCGGACGAGCCTTCGGCTGAACCAGTCGACTTCCCGACCAGTCACCGAGGTTGGCTGCCGATGTCTGCGTCAAGCCGGCAGTCGGCGCCGATTCGGCGATCTCGCTGGGCTCGACATGTCCGTCGAGACCGGTCTTGGGAGTGAGAACCCACACGAAGCCTTCGTCGGCGAGGGGCCCGATGGCATCCATCAAGGCATCCACCAGGTCACCGTCCTCGTCGCGCCACCACAGCAGCACGACGTCGATGACCTCGTCGGAATCCTCGTCGAGCATTTCCCCGCCGATGGTTTCCTCAACCGCGGCACGAATGCCGTCGTCGGTATCCTCATCCCAGCCCAGTTCCTGCACCACCATGTCAGTGGTAATCCCGAGTTTCTGAGCGTAGTTCTGGGCATCCGCCGCGGCGACCACGGTGGGGTCCTCCTTTTGTTGATGGTGTGTGGCGACCCCGCACACCTACCGTTTGACGATCAATTAGGGAAAGCGAACATGGTCTGAGGCGTTAGCGCAAGCCGACCACGCCGAAAACTTTCACCAAAGATCGTCTTCTGACACACGGCGAACCTTACGCCTGCGGATTACCGCAGGTCACAGGGATCCACATTCATCGAAGATCGACTTGCGAATCGAATTGCTCGTATCGCTGATCGAATTGATTTCATCCGCCGAATGATCACTCTCGATCACGACTGCAGATGAACGTAGGTTCGCGGCCAATTCGTCGAACAGTCCGGAAAGTTGCGCCGGAAGTTCACTCGCGACCGAGTCGAACCACGAGGCGGTGTCCCTGGCCGACGAAGCAGCAGCGCTTGCTTCGGCTCTCAGGTCGGTCTCACCATGATTTCCGGCGTCGACGTAGGCATTGAACGCGACCACGTCGTTTTTCGATCGAGAGACCGCTTCCTCACAGATCGCGAAAGCTGCCTCTGCCGCATCTGCCGCCGCTTTCGACGAGGACGCGGCGGCCATCGAAATACTCACCTCGGATTGGTATGCAGCCACGTGCGCTTCATTGGGTACTGCCGATCCGGTCACCGCCGCCGAACATCCCACGATCACCGACAGTCCCACTGCGATCGATCCGACCGAGACCCACGCCCCGACCCTGCCGTAATTGATTTCTTTGTTTATTTTTTCCCACCCCTTCATACGTTCCGATCGATCCCCCAAGCCTGTGACTACGGGGAACCATCACACCCCTGCGTCACGCCGAAAAACGCTACCCGAGAGTAACCAGAGGCGAGGTGTGCCGGACCGACCGGGATGGTGAAAGATGAGGTACGCGCCATATTCACGATGGAAGTGCGTCGGACCTAACAAGGCCTCGATCACCTATGTAAGGACGCCCCACCACGCGTCCCCAAACCAATGAGGAGCACACGTTGTCTGACCTGATCCAGGGTCCCGCGTCCGGGCAGAACGCCGATTCCGGCGCCGCCGGCGAGTCGGGTTCGCCCGCGTCGAACACGCCGGGGGGAACCGACGGTCGCGTTCGCGTCATTCGCGAAGGTGTTGCGTCGTACCTGCCGGACATCGATCCGGACGAGACCACCGAATGGCTCGAATCATTCGACGGACTTCTGGATCGATCCGGACCCACGCGTGCCCGCTACCTCATGCTCCGCATGCTCGAACGCGCCGGTGAGAAGCACGTCGCACTCCCCGCGCTCACCTCGACCGACTACGTCAACACGATTCCGACCGAAAACGAGCCGTGGTTCCCCGGCGACGAAGAGGTCGAGCGCCGCTATCGCGCCTGGATCCGTTGGAACGCCGCGATCATGGTCCACCGCGCGCAGCGACCGGGCGTCGGCGTCGGCGGTCACATCTCCACCTACGCATCCTCGGCAGCGTTGTACGAGGTCGGCTTCAACCACTTCTTCCGCGGCAAGGACCACCCGGGCGGTGGCGACCACATCTTCATCCAGGGTCACGCCTCCCCTGGCATCTACGCACGCGCCTTCCTCGAGGGCCGCATCCCCGCGGAACAGCTCGACGGATTCCGCCAGGAGAAGTCCCACGCCGACTTCGGCGGCGCACTGCCGTCCTACCCACACCCGCGGCTGCTTCCCGACTTCTGGGAGTTCCCGACGGTCTCGATGGGCCTCGGCCCGATGAACGCCATCTACCAGGCCCGGTTCAACCACTACCTCAACGACCGCGGCATCAAGGACACCACCGATCAGCACGTGTGGGCGTTCCTCGGCGACGGCGAAATGGACGAGCCCGAATCACGCGGCCTCGCTCACGTCGCGGCAACCGAAGGCCTCGACAACCTCACGTTCGTCGTGAACTGCAACCTCCAACGCCTCGACGGCCCGGTCCGCGGCAACGGAAAGATCATCCAGGAACTGGAATCGTTCTTCCGCGGTGCCGGCTGGAACGTCATCAAGGTCGTCTGGGGTCGCGAGTGGGATGCGCTGCTGCACGCCGATCGCGACGGCGCACTGGTCAACCTGATGAACGTGACGCCGGACGGTGACTACCAGACGTACAAGGCCAACGACGGCGCGTTCGTACGCGATCACTTCTTCGGACGTGACCCCCGCACCAAGGAACTGGTCAAGGACCTCACAGACCAGGAAATCTGGAACCTCAAGCGCGGTGGCCACGACTACCGCAAGGTCCACGCCGCCTACGCAGCGGCCATGGCACACAAGGGCCAGCCGACGGTCATCCTCGCGCACACCATCAAGGGCTACACCCTCGGCAAGCACTTCGAGGGCCGCAACGCCACACACCAGATGAAGAAGCTGACGCTGGACGATCTCAAGGCGTTCCGCGACATGCAGCACATCCCGATCTCGGATGCCGAGCTCGAGAAGGATCCGTACCTGCCTCCGTACTACCACCCGGGCGCGGACGCTCCCGAGATCAAGTACATGCTCGACCGTCGCAAAGCACTCGGAGGGTTCCTGCCTTCCCGCAACACCGACGCTGCTCCGCTCAAGCTCCCCGAGGACAAGACGTACGACGTCATCCGCAAGGGCTCGGGCAAGCAGGAAGTCGCCACCACCATGGCGATCGTGCGCATCCTCAAGGAACTGTTGCGCGACAAGGAGATCGGCAAGCGGATCGTGCCGATCATTCCGGACGAGGCCCGTACGTTCGGTATGGACTCCTGGTTCCCGTCGCTGAAGATCTACAACCGCAACGGACAGCTCTACACCTCCGTCGACGCCGAACTCATGCTCGCCTACAAGGAGAGCCCGATCGGCCAGATCCTGCACGAGGGCATCAACGAGGCCGGTTCGACGGCATCGTTCACCGCAGTCGGCACGTCCTACGCCACCCACGGTGAACCGATGATTCCGCTGTACATCTTCTACTCGATGTTCGGTTTCCAGCGCACCGGCGACGGCCTGTGGGCGGCCGCCGACCAGATGGCTCGCGGATTCGTTCTCGGCGCGACCGCCGGTCGTACCACTCTGACCGGTGAAGGTCTCCAGCACGCCGACGGACACTCGCTGCTCCTGGCATCGACCAACCCGGCCGCTGTCACGTACGACGCCGCGTTCTCGTACGAGTTGGCGCACATCGTCAAGGACGGCTTGCGCCGCATGTACGGCGGCACCGAGGGCGTCGACGGTTTCGGTGGCGAGAACATCTTCTACTACCTGACCATCTACAACGAGCCGTACGTTCAGCCGGCCGAGCCCGAAGGTCTCGACGTCGAGGGCTTGCTCAAGGGCATCTACCTCTACAAGACGTCCGAAGCAGCCGGCCCGAAGGCACAGATCCTCGTCTCCGGTGTCGCGATGCCTGAGGGTCTGCGTGCGCAGAAGCTGCTCGCCGACGAATGGGGCGTCTCGGCCGATGTCTGGTCGGTCACGTCCTGGGGTGAGCTGCGCCGCGAAGGCGTCGAATGCGAACGTCAGGCGCTGCTCAATCCGTCCGAGGATGCTCCGGTTCCGTTCGTCACCACGGCGTTGTCCTCGGCCCAAGGCCCTGTCGTCGCGGCTTCGGACTGGATGCGGGCGGTCTCGGATCAGATCCGTCAGTGGGTTCCCGGCGACTACACCACGCTCGGCACGGACGGGTTCGGGTTCTCCGACACACGCACTGCAGCGCGTCGCTACTTCAACGTCGATGCCGAGTCCATCGTCGTTGCCGTGCTGATCGGTTTAGCGAAGGAAGGATCGATCGAGCGGTCGAAGGCCGTCGAAGCAGCGAGCCGATACCGCATCGACGACGTGAATGCTGCTCCCGAGCAGACCGGGGACACCGGTAGCGCCTAAGTCGTAGGGCAACAGTCCCAGCGATCGAAAACAGACCTACGCCCATCGCCGAGGGTGTCATCTCGACATCCGCTGCGGCGATGGGCGTAGGTTTTTCTCATGCCCGAACCTGATCCCGAGAAACCCGAAGAGGGCGTACGCCGCACTCGACCACAGTCGTCCGGGTTGCAGGCTGTACTCGCCCGCCGTCGTCAGGTTCGCGATCCACTTCCAGAAGCCTTGCTCCGCCGCGTCAAACAGTTCTCCGGTCGACTCTCCACCGAGGCCGTGACCGTGATGGAGGAGCAGCTTCCGTTCTTCGACAGTCTCGACGCTTCGCAACGTGCCGACGTTCAACTCTTGGTGCAGACGTCGGTGGTGAATTTCCTGGAATGGCTGCGGCAACTCGACTCGGAGATCAGCTTCGGATACGAGTCTTTCCCGGTCATCCCTCAGGATCTTGCTCGACAGCTCACGTTGCGCCAGACCGTCGACATGGTCCGGGTGGCGATGGAGTTCTTCGAGAAATGGCTGCCGGCTCTCGCCCGCAACGATCAGCAGCTGATCGCGCTGACGGAAGCCGTCCTGCGCTACGGGCGTGAACTCGGTTTCGCAGCAGCGACGGTGTACGCAAGCGCCGCCGAGTCGCGCGGTGCCCTGGACACGCGACTGGAAGCGCTCGTCGTCGACGCCGTCGTGCAGGGAGACACCGGCTCGGACATGCTCTCCCGCGCAGCCACCTTGAACTGGGACGCCACAGCTCCGGCCACCGTCATCGTCGGGTCTCCCCCGCCGGACGAGCGGGTCTCGGTTGCCGGCACCGTCCACGCCACTGCCGCCGCGCACGGGCGCGCTGTTCTCGCCGTGGTGCAGGGTCCGCGACTGGTGATGATCGTCAGCGGCGAGCTGAGCAGTAAGACGGAAGGCAGCCAATTCCTTCAAGACCTGCTCATGAGTTTCGCCGACGAACCGGTGGTGATCGGCCCGACAACGCCCTCGTTGAGCGCAGCACACTTCAGTGCGTCCGAAGCTCTCGCGGGAATCAAGGCCGTCGCCGGGTGGCGCGGCGCACCTCGTCCCGTTTTCGCGACTGAACTGCTCCCGGAACGGGCACTACTCGGAGACGACGCTGCCGTAAAGGCTCTTCGCGATTTCCTGGTCGCACCTTTAGCGGAATCCGGCACAGTCTTGACCGATACTTTAGACAGTTATCTCGACTGTGGAGGTGCGGTTGAGACTTGTGCACGTCTTCTGTTTGTTCATCCAAATACCGTTCGGTACCGCTTGAAGCGAATCGCGGAAGTTACCGGCCGGGATCCTACGAATCCACGCGACGCGTACGTACTACGGATCGCCGCTACCGTGGGCCGATTGACACAAATCGATCTCAAATCGAACAATTCGGTTACTTCAGTCACATCTTTAACATCCGGACAAACAAACCTGTAACCCCGGAGCGTCCAATTTCGATGGCCGAGCGCGACATGGGATTTTGTGGGAACCCTACAAAACACTTCGCCAGAGTTCATCGCGACCGACATCTCGCAGGTCACTCGCGGCGGTGTTCTCTTAATAAGTGATTTCGTTGCTCGCCCCGGGACAGGGCTCTCAGACACCCGGCATGCTCAGCCCATGGCTGGCACTGCCCGGAGCGCAAGACCGCCTCGAAGTGTGGTCGAAGGCAGCCGGCCTGGACCTCGTCCGACTCGGCACGACCGCGACTGCCGAAGAAATCACCGACACCTCGGTAACCCAGCCCCTCGTCGTTGCCGCTGCTCTGCTGGCGTACGAGGAAATCGAATCACGTGGGCTCCTCGGCGCCGACGTCATCGCTGCCGGCCATTCAGTGGGTGAACTTGCCGCTGCTGCGGTCGCCGGTGTTATTTCCGCTGACGACGCGGTCGCACTTGCCGCCCTCCGCGGCGCCGAGATGGCCAAGGCTTGCGCGCTCGAGCCCACCGGCATGTCAGCCGTTCTCGGTGGCGACGAAGCCGAAGTGCTCGCACGACTCGAAGAACTCGGGTTGGAAGCGGCCAACCGCAATGCGGCCGGCCAGATCGTGGCTGCCGGACTGCTCACCGCGCTCGAAGAACTCGCAGCAAACGCACCCGAAAAGGCCCGAGTCCGCGCACTGCCCGTCGCCGGCGCTTTCCACACCCGCTTCATGGCACCTGCACAGGATGCCGTCGCAGCTGCTGCCGCCAAGATCACCCCGTCCGATCCGACGCGCACGCTGCTTTCCAACTCGGATGGCGCACCCGTCTCCTCGGGCGCCGACGCCCTCACCAAACTTGCCGCGCAGGTAACCCGCCCCGTTCGTTGGGACCTCTGCTCCGCGTCGTTGCGGACAGCAGAAGTCAGCGCGATCGTGGAACTCCCGCCGGCCGGAACCCTCGTCGGAATTGCCAAGCGCGAAATGCGTGGCACGCCGACGGTGGCCCTCAAAAACCCGGAGGATATCTCCGCACTGTCCGAGCTGACCTAGCTCGGACGCCCACCCGGCCGATCAGCCCGAACGGCGGCCGGACGTTTCACCCCACCTCAATCGATCAAGAAGGGAGCCACACCAGTGGCCCACACTCAGGAAGAAATCATCGCGGAACTCGGCCAGATCGTGGAGGAGGTCACCGGTATCGAGCCTTCCGAGGTCACCGTTGACAAGTCCTTCGTGGACGACCTCGATATCGACTCCCTGTCCATGGTCGAGATCGCTGTTCAGACCGAAGACAAGTACGGCGTGAAGGTCCCCGACGAGGATCTCGCAGGCCTGCGCACCGTCGGCGACATCGTCGCGTACATCCAGAAGCTCGAAGCCGAAGGCGCCGAAGCCAAGAACGCAGAGTGAGCCGACCGTGACTTCCGCTTCTACCCGCAAAGGGAAATTCCCCGACATCGTCGTCACGAGCCTCGCGACGTCGACCTCGGTGGCTGGTGATGTGGATGGCACGTGGAAGGCGCTACTCGCCGGCGAAAGCGGCATCGGAATCCTCGATGACCCGTTCATCGACGAGTTCGACCTTCCCATTCGCATCGGCGGGCACCTGAAGGTTTCACCAGACGAGGGCTTGTCCCGCGTCGAAATTCGACGGATGAGCTGGGTGGAACGCCTTGCCCTCACGTTGAGTCGCACGGTCTGGAGCAACGCCGGCAGTCCCGAAGTCGATCAGGACCGCCTCGCGGTTGTCATCGGCACCGGACTCGGCGGCGGCGACACGCTCATCGACGCCGTCGACAAGCTCCGTGGCGGCGGATACCGCAAGGTTTCCCCGTTCTCGGTGCAGATGGTCATGCCCAACGGACCGGCCGCAACGGTGGGGCTCGAACTCGGGGCCCGCGGCGGCGTCATCACCCCGGTCTCGGCATGTTCGTCGGGTTCCGAGGCAATTGCTCACGCTCACCGCATGCTTGTCATGGGTGACGCGGACATGGTTGTAGCTGGTGGAGTCGAGAGCTTCATCGACGCGGTTCCGATCGCGAGCTTCGCCATGATGCGTGCAATGAGCACCAACAACGACAATCCGGCCGCAGCTTCACGTCCTTTCGACAAGGACCGCGACGGATTTGTCTTCGGCGAAGCCGGCGCACTGATGATCCTCGAAACCGAGGAACACGCAAAGGCACGCGGGGCCACCATTCATGCCCGCCTGCTCGGTTCCGGAATCACTTCGGACGGGTACCACATCGTGGCACCGCATCCGGAAGGCCTGGGCGCGGCGCGAGCCATGACCCGAGCAATCGAGATGGCCGGACTGACGAAGTCCGACATCAAGCACATCAACGCCCACGCCACTGCGACGCCGATCGGTGACATCGCAGAGGCAAAGGCAATCAACGCAGCGGTCGGCAATCACGCTGCGGTGTACGGCCCGAAATCCGCGCTGGGACACTCGATCGGCGCTGTCGGCGCCCTCGAATCAGTCCTCACGGTTCTGGCGGTGCGTGACGGGATCATCCCGCCCACGCTCAATGTTGACAGCCAGGATCCAGAAATCGATCTCGATGTCGTCAAGGGTGAACCCCGAACCGGCTCTTTCGATTTCGCACTGAACAACTCGTTCGGTTTCGGTGGGCACAATGTCGCGCTCGCCTTCGGTCGGGCCTAGCCCGAACCGCGGTTTGCACCTGTCCGCGGGTGTCGTTGCAACACAACGTCACCCGCGGACAACACCGACCTTTCGTTCCACCCAAGGCTCGTACTGAAGGAGGACGCGATGACCATCCTGGCCCCCGTGACAAAGTCCGAATCATCGACAGACCCGCGCGATCCTCTTGCGCGCCTGGAAAATCTGTTCGACCCCGGCACAACAGTGCCGCTCCACGCCCGTGACAAGTCCGGCGTGCTCGCTGCGTCCGGAAACATCGACGGCGTCCGCACCATCGCATACTGCTCCGATGCCACCGTCATGGGCGGCGCAATGGGCGTCGACGGTTGCAAACACCTCGTCAAAGCCATCGATACCGCCATCGAGGAAGAGTCCCCCATCGTGGGTCTCTGGCACTCCGGTGGCGCGCGTCTGGCTGAAGGCGTCGAAGCACTCCACGCAGTCGGACTGGTCTTCGAGGCCATGGTCCGTGCGTCGGGTCTCATACCTCAAATTTCCGTCGTGCTCGGCTTTGCCGCTGGTGGAGCCGCGTACGGTCCAGCCCTCACCGATGTCGTGATCATGGCGCCGGAAGGCCGAGTGTTCGTCACCGGCCCAGACGTAGTTCGCAGCGTCACCGGTGAACAGGTCGACATGGTGTCACTCGGCGGTCCGGACACACACACCAAGAAGTCGGGTGTCGCGCACATCGCCGCACACGACGAGGCCGACGCATTGCACCGCGCACGCCGCCTGGTCTCGATGATGTGCGAGCAGGGCGAATTCGATCAGCGGGCAGCGGAACTCGGCGACAGCGATCTGCGCGCCATGATGCCTGCGTCCGCAAAACGTGCATACGACGTTCGTCCCATCGTTCACGAAATGCTCGACAACGTCGAAGGCGAGTCGAGCTTCGAAGAACTGCAAGGCAATTACGCGCGGAGCATCGTCACCGGTTTCGGCCGGATGGCCGGACGCACGGTTGGCGTCATCGCGAACAACCCACTGCGACTCGGGGGGTGCCTGAACTCCGAAAGTGCAGAGAAGGCCGCTCGATTCGTGCGACTGTGCAACGCATTCGGCGTGCCGCTCGTGGTCGTCGTCGATGTTCCCGGGTATCTGCCTGGCGTGTCGATGGAGTGGGAAGGCGTGGTTCGGCGCGGCGCGAAGTTACTTCACGCCTTCGCCGAGGCGACTGTCCCCCGCGTCACCGTCGTCACTCGAAAGATCTACGGCGGCGCATACATCGCAATGAACTCGCGAGCACTGGGAGCCACGGCCGTTTTCGCTTGGCCCAACTCCGAAGTGGCCGTGATGGGCGCGAAGGCTGCTGTCGGCATCCTGCACAAGCGGGCTCTCGCTGCGGCACCGGACGACGAGCGTGAAGCATTGCACGACCGTCTCGCTGCCGAACACGAGGCGATCGCAGGCGGCGTCGACCGCGCTGTCGAAATCGGCGTCGTCGACGAGGAAATCGACCCGGCGAAGACTCGCAGCATCGTCACCGCTGCGCTCGCGTCTGCACCATCTGTCCGTGCGCGCCACAAGAACATTCCGCTCTGACAACCCCGGACAGCAAGGTGGGCCTCGCCGATACGGCGGGGCCCACCTTTGTCATTCAAGTCTTTGTCGTTCAATCCGCGAGAGCACTCAGGGTTCAGGATGGACCTCGGTCAGCTGACACGCCTTCGCAGCCATGTCACTTCGGCACCTTCGCCTGAACTCCGGAAGGGTTCGAGTTCCTCGTCCCACGGTGCACCTATCGCCCGATCGATCTCCGCGGCGATGTCTCCACCGGAATTCATGATGGACCGCAGTTTCATCTCCCCAACGACGACATCACCGTTCGCACTGGTGGATCCGCGCCACAAGCCCAGACCGGGTACATGGCTGTACCGTTCACCGTCGACGCCATGGCTCGGGTCCTCCGTGACCTCGAACCGCAACATCGGCCACGCGCGTAGCGAATCGACCAGGCGGGCACAGGTTCCGACGGGACCCGTCCAGTCCGTCGTCGCACGCAGAAGTCCGTCGTAGGCAGGCTGTGAGGTCCATCTGAGCTTGGCAGGGCTGTCCAACGTGGCGGACAAAGCCCAATCCACGTGCGGGCACAGCGCCGCGGGCGACGAGTGGATGTAAACCACACCAGTCGTCACGTCCGCGAATTGATTCATTTCGCGCACTCGAGCCTCCTGCTTCGACGAGGGACGTCTTCCCCAACGACCTCTGTCGAGTTCGTGCAGCACGCTCGATTGAACAGTGTGCCTTGTGTTACCCGTGTTGCGCCAGTGGAAGGAGAGAAATTTGTGCTCTATCGCGAAACTTCACCGATCACGCCATCTGACAATTCAGTCCACAAACGCTTGGCCCAATCACCGAAGTCGCGATCGGTAAGCACGACGCACGCAGTATCGATCGTGGGATCGACCCACAGGAACGTCCCGGACTGGCCGAAATGACCGAAGGTTGCGGCCGAGTTCTCGAGACCTGTCCAATGCGGACGCTTGTCGCCGCGAATTTCGAATCCGAGTCCCCAGTCGTTGGGGCGCTGAGAGCCGTAACCCGGAAGAATTCCGTTGAGCCCCGGGAACTGCACGGTTGTCGCCTCTGCGAACGTCTGCGTCGAGATCAGGGTCGGCGAGAGCAGTTCAGCCGCGAACTTGGCCAAGTCGTCTGCCGATGCCTGTGCACCGTGACCGGCAGGACCGACAAGAGTCGCGCTGGTCATCCCCAACGGCGCGAACACCGCCTCGGCAAGATAGTCGGCAAACTCGATCTCGGTCTCCCGGGAAACCAACTCGGCAAGCACCTCGAATCCCGCACTCGAGTAGATCCGCTTCGACGCCACCGGCGCCTGAACAACACGTTCGGCGAATGCCAACCCGGAAGCATGTGCGAGGAGATGACGAACGGTCGACCCCTCAGGCCCGGCCGGCCCATCCAACTCGACCGCCCCTTCCTCCGCCGCCACCAGAATCGCGTAGGCGCACAACAGTTTTGTCACCGAAGCCAGGGGGAAAACATGCGACTGGTCGCCGCTGAAACCACGAATGCGGTCGCCCTCACCCGGATTATTCCCGGAGAGGACGACCGCTGCCGCATTGTCGACCGGCCACTGCTGGATTACGTCGAGACTGTGAGTACTGGGCACCCGATCAGACTACTGGCACAAGAGTTGCGCTTTCGATCACCAGTCAGCTTCGGTGTAGCGGATGACGCCGCGGATGTTCTTGCCATCCAACATGTCCTGGTACCCGTCGTTCACGCCTTCGAGCGTGTAGGTCCGAGTGACCATGTCGTCGAGGTTCAGCTTGCCTGCCTTGTACATCGCGAGGAGGTTAGGCACGTCCTGGCGAGCGTTGCCACCGCCGAAAATGTTGCCCTGAAGGTCCTTCTGAAGCATCGACATCAGGAACAGGTTCAGCTTCACATCCATGTCCGTCAGGTGCCCCATTGCAGTGACAACACAACGACCAGCCTTTGCCGTCAGAATCATGGCTTCTTCGACGTACTCACCCTTCATTTCGCCGACGGTGATGATCGTCTTCTGCGCCATGCGTCCGTACGTGGCGTCGATGATCGGCTGAATGGCAGCGGCAGCGCTTTCGAAAGCGTGCGTTGCGCCGAACTTCAGAGCCTGCTCACGCTTCCACGGCACGGGGTCGATGGCAAAGATGTACCGAGCGCCCGATGCAACCGCACCCTGTAGCGCACTGATACCGACGCCGCCGACGCCCATGATCACAACGTCTTCGCCGGGCTTCACATCGGCGATGTGGGTTGCCGATCCCCAACCGGTCGGGACGCCGCAACCGACGAGTGCGGCAACCTCGAACGGAATGTCCTTGTCGATCTTCACCACTGACGACTGGTTCACGACCATGTAGGGCGAGAACGTCCCTAGCAGGCACATCGGGATCACGTTTTCGCCGCGAGCCTGGATCCGGTACGTGCCGTCGCTGATGGCTTGGCCGCTGAGGAGACCCATCCCGAGGTCACAAAGATTCTGATGTCCGGCCGAACACGCCGGACAGGTTCCACAAGCCGGAATGAAGGACAGAACGACGTGGTCGCCGACCTCCAGTCCCTTGACCTCAGGGCCGAGCTTGGTGATGACGCCCGAACCCTCGTGCCCGCCCATGACCGGGAACGACGGCATCGGGGTCGCGCCGGTGACGATGTGGTGATCGGAGTGGCACATTCCGGCCGCTTCCATGCGAATTTGAACTTCGCCGGCTACCGGCTCGCCGATCTCGATCTCCTCGACGGACCACTTCTCATTGAGGCCCCACAGGATTGCACCCTTGGTCTTCACGTCACTTCACCCTTTCATTCGCACACCCGCATCTATCTCTGTGACCATAGCCACAAATCCGCGAAATTGGAACGTGTTCTAACGAAAGATTTTGAACTGCAGGTCAGACGTCCAAATGACCTGGCACAACCGGCTTGGCGACGACGAAAGAATGACCCACTGAGTGGGACAGGCCACACGGGCACCCGAAAGTAGAGCCACCCCGAAAGCACGCACCCATTCGACTCCACCTCCCACCAATCGGTCGGACACAGAGCATCGGGTCCGAGACAGGCCTGGGCACGTTCTGGTGCATCTGAGATTTGCCCCCTCAGGTTTTGAATGTGGTGTTCCCCGGTCGCGGATGCTGCCCGGGGTCGATCGAGGGCGGCGGGATGAACCACGGTTTGTTGTCGACCCCGATCCGGATCACCCACTTCCCGACGAACCCGGATTTCCGGTGCATCAACCGATGATGCGAACGGCACAGCAGGACAAGGTTGCTCATCACCGTCGGGCCACCGTTGGCCCAGTGCCGAATATGGTGCACATCGGTCCAGGCGGGCACGCATGTGCAGCCGGGGAATGCGCAGCCTTTGTCTCGGGCGATCAACGCCACTCGCTGCTCCGCGGACACTAATCGCTTTCCGGGTTTCGCATCGAGCGGCGCGCCGTGGTCGTCGAGCAGCACGGTCGAGAGGAAACAATCGCAGCCGAGGAGTCTGGTCTGCGACACCGACAGCGGCCCCAGCCAGGGCATGTGCCCGACATCGAGATCCGACACAGCCATTCCGTCATCAGTTGGTGTTGCGGCGCAGTCCCGATGCTCCGCCAAATCACGCGCGTTGATGTGCACGTTCACGTGCGGGCGTTGGCCGCCATCGGTGCCGGTTTTGGCGCAGTCGAGGTAACGCCGGATCAGTTCGGTGAACCCGTCCGCGGTCCGCTTCGCTGCCGACCGACAATCCGGGGTTCCATCCGGTGCCGGGGTGGGCATCGTCAGATTCGACAACGCCGACAGCAACATTTCCCCGGTGAGAGCATCGAAATCACCGCGCACCACCACCCGACCATTCAACGTCGACGCGATCCGCAACTCATTCCGATCCACATCCTCGGCGGGCGGAACCTCATCCGATTCGAACACTCGCTCCAAGGTCGCGATCACGTTCCGCACCTTCGTCGTTGTCGCCTCCACCCCCGACGCGGCAGCCAACAACAAATCGATACAGCGAGGGAGCGCCTCCTCCGGCATCCCCTTCGGCGGTGACTCGCAGAACGCCACGATCAACACGGCATGATCGAAGGAGCAGTCCCCGACATCGAACCGTGCAGCGACCGCCGGAAACGGCCGCAGCGCCGCACCCAGGGCGGCGATCTTCTTCCCGCCCCGAACCTGCAGCATCGTGTTCGCCGCCAACCAGCACCCCACCCCGCGGCTGGCAATCACCTGATCATCCCGGCACATCGACAACTCGTCCACCACCGCCACACGAACGGCCTCGAGACGAAGAATCTCCGCACTCGCCTCGATAGCAGCGGTACGCAACTCAGAAGCAGACAACCGCCACAGACGTCCGCGCAACCCCACCGCAGAACCAGACACCACATCCGACAACAGAACACTCATTGAATCCCCCGATCCCCACCCCCAACAATACTCGAACACCCGTTCGAGTCAAGAGTTTCTCGAGTCAATCCACCGAGCGTCCCGGAATCACCACACCGCATTGATAGGCGAGAACCACCAGTTGCGCGCGGTCGCGGACATCCAGTTTCGTCATCGCCCGATTCACATGGGTTTTTGCCGTGACCGCGCTGATCACCAATTCCGCGGCGATTTCGTCGTTGGACATTCCGAGGGCAACGAGGGTGACCACTTCGAGTTCGCGTGGTGTCAATTGACCGAAAATCCCGGAAGTCGAGTCGGCCCGCGACGGAGTGGAAAGGAATCGAGAAATCAACGCGCTGGTCGCAATCGGCGACAACAAAGAGTTCCCACCTGCGACCGTCCGAACAGCATCAAGTAGATCCTCCGCTCGGATTCCTTTGCCGATGAAGCCGCTCGCTCCCGCCCGGATCGCCTGTGCCACATGTTCATCCACTTCGAAGGTCGTCAGGATCAGTACGTGTACGTCGGACAAATCCGGATGATCGGCGATCATGGCGGTCGCTTCGACTCCGCTGGTGCCCGGCATGCGAATGTCCATCAGAACAACGTCGGGTCGGTGCTCGAGCGCCGCCTGGAATGCCTGCTCTCCGTCTGCCGCCTCGGCGACCACCTCCATGTCGTCTTCCGAACCGATCAGCAGCGCAAGCGTTTGACGGAAGAGCGCCTGATCGTCTGCCACTACCACCCGAATACTCACGACTCCTCACGCTCCGAACCGCTGGAGACCGAGACCAGCGGCAGTTGGGCGTCCACACGAAATCCCCCGTCCGCGCGGAATCCTGCTGAGACCTCGCCTCCCATTGCCTGTGCCCTCTCCTTCATTCCCAGCAGTCCGTACCCGGGCGGTGACGTCGAAGGCACTGCCGTTCCGGAGTTTTCGACCGACAGCACCAGAACCTCGGCTTCGTACGACAACGACACGGTGACGGCCCCTGGCAACGCATGCTTGCTCGCATTCACGAGTGCTTCCTGGATAATTCGGTACGCCGTGAGGTCTACTGCTGGCCCGAGAGGGCGCAGCGAACCCACTGCACGCACTTCGATTTCCATTCCCGCACTGACGAATTGATCCACCAGTGCCGGTAGATCCGAAAGCCCCGGAGCCGGCTTCATCGAGCGATCACCGTCCTGAGCGTCACGGAGAACTCCGACCGTGGCCCGAATTTCATCGAGTGCCGCCTTGGACGTTTCCTCCACTCCGCGTAGTGCAGTCGTCGCCTTCTCGGGGTCTTTCCCGATCAAGTGCGACGCGACCCCGACTTGCAGGTTGACCAAGGCAATGTGGTGCGCGACAACGTCGTGCAGGTCTCGCGCAATCCGCATCCTTTCTTCGACGACGCGGTGTCGGGCCTCGTCCTCGCGCATTCTTTCCGCTTGCACCGCGCGCGCCTCGACGGACTCCAGATAGGCTCGGCGAGAACGGACCTCGGCGCCGGCGAAACTTGCCATCAGCAACCAGGCCAACAACCCCAGTGCCTCCTGCAGGAGATTGTTCCCCACTCCCAGGAAGATTGTGACGAGCATCAGCGAGCTGACTGTGCTCGCCGCTGCGAAGAAGGTCCTCCGGCGGTCACTCGTGCTGGCAACGTAGTAGAGGCACACCATCGCCGCGGAACCTGTGCCGGCATTCGGCGGCGCTGACAGTGCAATCATCAATACGCCGAGAAGTACTGCCACCGCCAGCGCCGAGAACGGGTAGCGCCTCCGGAATACGATGGTTGCCGCTGCGATCGCTGTTACAAGGACTCCCACAACTGTTACTTCGCGGGTGTCATTGCCATCGAGCGCGATGCGGTGCGCCGTCCACGTGGCAAGGAGCACGAGGATCGTCAGTGCCAGGTCGATGGTGCGCGGGTGTTCCGCACACCATCGACCCCACGTCGATGTCGAAGTCATCGATCTACCGTATCCGGGTCATACCGACAACTTGTCGCTCGTGGGTTCACTGGATTCCTTCGAATCTGCGAGCAGCGCAGTCAACTGCTCCCCCTCGACATCGACGTTCGGGACCAACCGGTCCAGCCATGAGGGGAACCACCATGCCTTCGAGCCCAACAGGGACATGACGGCCGGTACGACGGTCATACGAATCACGAAGGCGTCGAACAGAACCGCGAACGAGAGTCCGAGTCCGATCTGCATGATGAAGGCGTCGCCGCCGAAGATGAAGCCCGCGAAAACGGCGATCATGATCAGCGCCGCGGCCGTGACGACTCGCGCGCCCTGGTCGAAGCCCTTCACGACTGCTTCGTCCGGTCCGTCACCGTGGACGAACGCTTCACGCATTCTGGTCACGAGGAACACCTGGTAGTCCATCGCCAACCCGAAGACGATGCCGATCATGAAGATGGGCAACATCGCCACAACTGATCCGGTTTGGCCTTCGATTCCGAGAATGCCGGCGAACCAACCCCACTGGAAGATCGCGACCAGCACACCGAACGTCGCGCCGATCGAGAGCAGAAATCCGAGAGTTGCCTTGAGCGGTACCAAGATCGAGCGGAACACCAGCATCAAAAGAATGAAGGCGAGGCCGACGACCAATGCGAGGTAGGGAACGAGGGCATCAGCCAAGCGGTCCGAGACGTCGATCGTCAACGCTGTCTGACCGGTGACCGACATCGTGGCCCCGGTCTCGTCGGTCAGTGATCCGGCGACCTCACGTATATCTGCGACGAGCGCCTTTGTTGCCTCGGTTTCCGGGCCACTCGAGGGAACCACCGTGATGACTGCTGTATCGCCGGCCTGATTGAGTGCTGGCGGCGTCACTGCCGCTACGTCGGGCAGAGCACCGAGCTTTTCCTGGGCGCCGCTCAATGCCGCTGCCGGATCTGCGGCGTCGGCAACGTCGACGACCACCATGAGCGGACCGCTGAACCCGGCACCGAACCCCTCGGATAGTCGGTCGGTAGCCCTGGCGGCAGTTGTGTCGGGCACTGGTGGGCTCGCCAAACTCAGGTTGATTCCGAAGGTGGGGATCGCCAGCAATCCCAACCCGAGGACTGACGCGAGCAAAACCGGAACTCGACGCCGGATCACGAACTTGGCCCATCGCGAGCCCGCCCCCTCCGACTGTTTCCGGTGTGTCAGTTCACCGCCGGACGCCAGCAGTCGACGATCAGACCGACTCAGGACGCGCGACCCTGCAAATCCGAGTGTGGCGGGCAGCAGCGTCAGTGAAATCACCACTGCAACAGCAACTGCGAATGCTGCAGCCAGACCCATGCTTGTCAGGAACGGGATGTTCACGACGAACAGTCCGGCCAGTGCGATGAGGACGGTCAACCCCGCGAACACTACGGCCGAACCCGCAGTCCCCGCTGCGCGGCCCGCAGCAATTTCCGGATCATGTCCGTCACGTAGTTCGGAGCGGTAGCGCGAGACGATGAACAGCGAATAGTCGATCGCCACGGCGAGCCCCAGCATCATTGCCAGGACGGTTGTGCTCGAACCCAATTCGATGAAACCAGTTGCGATGGTGATCGTGCAGATCGCGATGCCGATGCCGATCAACGCGCTGATCAAAGGAAGCCCCGCCGCAACCAAGGAACCGAAGGTGACGGTCAGCACCACCGCGGCGATCGCGACTCCGATCACCTCTCCCATCGATTCGGCGCTGCTTTCCATCAGCACGTTGCCGGCAACATCGACTGCCAGCCCTGAATCCGAGGCGTCGTGGACAGCGGACTCGAGCAGTTCTTTCGAACTGTCCGGCAAGTCCATCGAGTCGGCTGTATAGGAGACCTGCATGTATCCGATCGTCCCAGTCGGCGACACTCCGCCGGATGCATACGGATCCGATACCGCTGCAACCTCGGGGTCCTTCCCGAGCGCAGAGACCAATTCACTGACGGATTGTCGAATGGCTGGATCGGCGAGCGTCGTGCCCGCCGGAGATTCGAAGACTATGCGAGCACTGGCTCCGCCGGTGGACGATTCCGGGAACCGTTCAGCCAGAAGGTCCTGTGCCGCTTGCGATTCTGTGCCCGGGATCGACAATGTGTTGACGGTCGGACCGGACAGCGTTGCTGCGCCTACTCCGCCCGCCACCAGCAGGACGACCCAGAAGCCCACCATTGCCCAGCGACGACGAAACGCGAGTCGCGAGAGTTTGTACAGGAATATCGACATGCGTATCACTGTGCCGATACACGACCCCGTCGCACATCGTGCACAGGTAGGCAGTTCGACGTACTGCGCTCGCAGTAGGGCGGTGGTCCCCAGTGCTAGACGGGCAGGCCCAACTCCCTTGACCACGGCGGATCCGCCCCTGGTCGTGACACGGTGACGGCTGCCGCGCGTGCGGCAAAGGTCAACGCGGCCGACCAATCTGCCTCGGAGAACCCGCGCACAACGGCGACATCGAGTGCGTCGTGACGATCAAGGTAGGCCAGCAGGGCTCCGTGAACGGTATCGCCCGCACCGATCGTGTCCGCGACGTCGACTGCGGGCGCCGGCACCGAAACATCGAGTTCCTTGGTGATCAACCGCAACCCGTCACCACCACGGGTGAGCAGTACGGCGCCGACGCCTTCGTCGAGCCACTCGGCGCCGTCGACCGAACCCAACCACTTGGCGTCGTCGTCGCTCACTTTGAGAATATCGATGGCGGGCAACCACGAACGAAATCGTCGTCGATATGCTTCCGGGTCCGAGATCACCGCCGGACGAATGTTGGGGTCCACCATGGTGAGTCGACCGCGGGCGTGCGCTTCGTGCAGCATGGCTTCGTAAGCGGAGGCCCCGGGCTCGAGCACCAGCGACAGCGTTCCGAACGAGAATGCCCGGGCAGAGGGAAGTTTCGGCAGCGCGAACTGTCGATCCGCCGTTCCCTCGAGGTAGAAGGAATACCGCGCACCTCCGTCCGCTGCAAGGTTCACGACGGCCAGAGTTGTCGGCTCGGGCCCACGTTCGACTCCGGTCGTGTCGACATTCGACGCGGCCAGCGAGTCGATCATCCGATCTCCGAACGCGTCGGTGGACAAGCGAGAGACGAATCCCACGTCGGATCCGAGTCGACCCACCGCGATCGCAACGTTGAACGGTCCACCGCCCAACTTGGGTGAGAAGTTCTCCCCCACCGGAACCAGATCAACCAGTCCCTCACCACACACCACGACGGATCGTTCGCGTGTATCACTCATCGGTAGACCCTAACCTTCTCACCAGTCGAAGATGGATGTGACCTGCTCGGCACGAACGAGTTCGGGTGCCGAGCAGGTCACGATTGTGGTGGGATTCAGCTACCCACGCGCTCACCCGTAGTCGGGTCGAAGAGGTGAACAGGACCGTCCACCCGCTCGAAGCCCAGCGTCTGGCCGTACTGCAGCTTCGATCGCCCGCCGGTGCGTGCAACGAGCGAGATCGGGTCGGCTTCGGTACCAGGCACGTGTGCGTAGATGTACGACTCGTTGCCCAGTTCCTCTACCAGGTCGATCTGAGCTGCGATTCCGTCTCCGGCAGCAACCACCTGGAATTGCTCGGGCCGAATTCCCACTGTGACCGAAGCCAGACCGGCCGCGGCGATTGCCGCCATCTGCTCGCGGTCCAGCGGAACCTCGACGTCGCCGAAACGCACCCCACCCGAACTGACCGGCGCCGTTACCAAGTTCATACCGGGAGATCCGATGAAGCCTGCAACAAACGCATTGGCCGGCCGATCGTAAAGTTCGGTCGGAGAAGCGAATTGTTGCAACTTGCCGCCCTTGAGCACTGCCACGCGATCACCCATCGTCATCGCTTCCACCTGATCGTGCGTGACGTAGACGGTGGTGGTTCCGAGACGACGCTGCAACGCCGCGATCTGCGTGCGGGTCTGGACGCGTAGCTTTGCGTCGAGGTTGGAGAGCGGCTCGTCCATGCAGAACACTTGCGGTTCACGAACGATTGCTCGGCCCATGGCAACTCGCTGCCGTTGACCGCCGGAAAGCTTGGCCGGTTTGCGGTCGAGGTATTCCGTCAGGTCAAGCAGTTTGGCCGCTTCGGCAACTTTCTTCTTACGCTCCTCGACGGGCACACCGCGCATCTTCAACGCGAACCCCATGTTTTCGCCGACGGTTTTATTGGGGTACAGCGCGTAATTCTGGAAGACCATTGCGATGTCGCGATCCTTCGACGGGACATCGGTCATGTCCTTGCCGTTGATGGTGATCGCACCGGAATCGATGTCCTCGAGCCCTGCCAACATGCGCAGGGCCGTGGACTTTCCGGAACCTGACGGACCGACGAGCACGATGAACTCCCCGTCCTTGATGTCAAGATCGAGTGAATCTACAGCGAGGGTCCCGGCACCTTCGTAGATGCAAGACGCTTTCTGGTACGAGATTTCAGCCATGACGAACTCCTGAGAGGGTGAGGAGAATTATTTGATTGCACCGAAGGACAGGCCGCGCACCAGTTTGTTCTGGGCGAACCAACCGGCCAGGATGACGGGCAATGCCGCCATGGTCGCTGCCGCGGAGAGCCGAGCCCAGTAGAGGCCCTCGCCGGTGATGAAGCCGACCAGGAAGACCGGAATCGTCTGCGCTTGAACAGCTGTCAGGTTGACTGCGAAGAAGAATTCGTTCCACGAGAAGATCACGCAGATCAGCGCAGTCGCAGCAATTCCGGGCGAGATCAGCGGGAGGATCACCTCTCGGACCGAGGTCCACAAGCTCGCGCCGTCCATGCTGGCGGCTTCGAGAAGCTCGCCGGGGACTTCGAGAAAGAACGAACGCATCATCCACACTGCGATCGGCAGATTCATCGATGTGTACAAGATGACCAGCGCCCAGATGTTGTCGAGCAATCCGATGTCGTTGACGATCACGTACAGCGGCACGATTGCGGCGACGACTGGGAGCATCTTGGTACTGATGAAGAAGAACAGCACATCCTGCGTCTTCTTCACCGGGCGAAGAGACAATGCAAACGCAGCCGGAACACCCAGTAGCAGAACAAGAATCGTCGACATTCCTGTGGCAAATGCCGAGTTCGCCAGCGTTGTACCCAGACCGGAATCGAGGACGGCACGGAACTGTTCGAGGGTGGGAGTGAAGAACAGCTTCGGCGGGTCCGTGTAGGCGTCTGCCTCGGTCTTGAACGCGGTCAGGACCATCCAGAAGACCGGGAAGAAGAATCCGAGAGCGGCGATCCACGCCACGACCGACCACGGACTGAACTTACTGCTCTTCTTTTTCTTCACTACGGGCTTGTCGGTCGTCGCGCTTGTCGTCTCTACGGCAGTCATCACGCCGCCTCCTCGTTGCCGGTGAAGCTCTTGAAGATCAATCGGAGCGCAAGTGTCGAGACGATGATGGTCGCGATCACTGTCACGACACCCATCGCCGCAGCTTGACCTACGTCGAAGCCGAGGAACGCGCGCTGGTAGATGTAGAACGGCAGGTTCGAACTGGCCACGCCTGGCCCGCCCGACGTCATCATGTACACCGCGTCAAAGGTGTTCACGAGGTAGATCGCACCCAGAACTGCACCGAGTTCGATGAAGCGGCGCAGGTGCGGCAGTGTCAGTTCGCGGAACATCGCAAACGGCTTGGCTCCGTCCACCCGTGCGGCTTCGAGGATGTCTCGGGGCATGGACTGCAAGCCGGCCAGAATGAGCAGCATCATGAAAGGCGTCCACTGCCAGATCAGATTGATCATGACGGCGGCGAGCGGAAACTTGCTGACCCAGTCGACCTGGCCGACACCGAAAGGCTGGAGGACGAAGTTCACGATACCGAATACCGGGTCGAACATTGTTGTCTTCCAGAGCAATGCGCCAGCGACGGGGGTGATGAGAAATGGCGTGATCAGCAGTGTCCGCACGATCCCGCGACCGAGGAAGGCTCTGTCGAGTAGCAGTGCCAACGCGAGTCCGAGGATCACCGAAACGATGACCGTACCCACGATCATGATGACCGTGTTGACCGCGACTTCCCGAAACTGACTGTCCTTGAAAACCTCGATGTAGTTGTCGAACCCGTTGAAGTGCCGCGATCCCGGCCGGACAAGGTTCCACGACTGCGTCGAGTAGTAGAGGGTGAACAGGAACGGAATCTGGGTGACGACGATCGAGAAGATCAACGCCGGCAACAGGGGACCTCTACGACGCCAACCCTCGGCGCGGGAGATCTTCTTTTCGACACGGACCGGTGGCGCGTCGTCCACCGTAGTTCTGGGCTCGGCAACCGTAGTCATCGGTTCTCCTGATAGGTCTTGCCGACCACCTCGGCATACTGCTGGGATTGTTCGAGTGCTTCTTTCACGCTCTTCTGACCCGCGATGGCAGCACTGATCTGCTGGCTGACGCGAGTGCCCAGGTCCTGAAACTCAGGGATGGTGAGGAACTGGACGCCGGTGTACGGAACCGGTTGCACTGTCGGGTTCTTCGGATCTGCATTGTTGATCGATTCGAGGGTGATCGGACCGAATGCCTGTGCGGCCTCTTGATATTCCGGAATCTCGTAGGTCGATAGGCGACTTCCCGGAGGAACTCTCGACCAGCCGAGTTCGGTTCCGACCTTCTGGATGTAGTCCTTGTTCGTCATCCAGGAAATGAACTTCCAGGCGTCATCTTTGTTCTTTGCCGACTCCGGGATTCCGAGCGCCCGGGTTTAGAGCCAACCAGGATCGGACTTCTCGACCTTCGGGGCCTTCGCATATCCGATGTTGCCGACTACCTTCGACGACGCAGGGTCCTCGAGAACCGACACAGCCGACGTCGCGTCGTACCACATCGCCGTGTTGCCTTGCGCGAATTGTGTTGCACATTCACCGAATCCGCTTGTGGCAGGGCCCGGCTGACCGTGCTCCTTGACCGTGTCCACGTAGAACTGAACCGCATCCTCGACCTGCGGACTGGTCAGCTGCGCATTCCAATTCTCGTCGTACCAGCGTCCACCGAAGGTGTTGATCACGGTGTTCAGCGGCGCGAGTACCTCACCCCAGCCAGGCTTTCCACGCAAACAGATTCCCGCCATCTTGGCATCCGGGTTGTCGAACTGCGCTGCCCAACCTGCAACTTCTTGCCACGTCGGGTCTTCGGGAACTGTTATCCCCGCCTGATCGAACAGATCCTTGCGGTACATCAGGAACGACGACTCCCCGTAGAACGGGACCGCGTACATACTGTCCTCGTATGACAGAGAAGTCTTGATCGACGGTATGAAGTCGTCCTCGTCATAACCGGGCGTCTTGTCTGCATACTCGGACAGGTTCGTGAGCCAACCGTTGGCGGCCCACTGAGGTGTCTCGTAGTTGCTGATCATCACGACGTCGAACTCACCGCCGCCGGTTGCCGTCGACGCTGTGATCTTGGCACGCGCCTGGTTCTCGGAAAGGCTGACGAATTTGAGGTCGATGCCAGGGTTCTCGGCTTCGAAAGCCGGCGCCAGTTTGATGGCGTCCTGCATCTGCGAGTTCGACACCATCGCGATGGTGACTGTTCGTTCGCCGGAACCACCGAGCGCACCAGCGCCCGCACATCCCGACACCAGGAGGCAGAGCGCCGCCGCGGCAGCGCCCCACACTCGTCTTCCTGTTTTCACGGATTACCTTCCTTCACACTTGCGTGTCAGTCGCGCGCTCGGACAGCGAAACTCGTGAGATCGCTAGCCTTCGAGCAGCCACTGGGCGCACTCGACGTCGGTGACGAGTACGTTTGCCAAACCTCCGCGCAATGCGCCCAGAACGGCCTGGCGTTTGTGTGTTCCCCCCGAAATCAGAATCGTCTGATCGCAGGATTTCACTGCGTCGAGCGATACGGAGACCGTTCGCTCAGGCAGTGGCCCCTCCACTGGATTGCCGTCGATCGTGTAGAAACGGCCGCCGATTTCACCGACAGCGCCTCGACTTTCCAACTCGTCCAGCATGGTCGAGTCGACGAAGCTACCGGCAAACAAGGTCGTGGCAGTCGAGACGGCACCAACTCCGAAAACCATGATGTCGGAATCAGTTCCGGCTTGCAGCGCCTTCGAGATGACCGAGTCGTTTCGCATCGACTCCACAGTCGCCGGGTCGGCATATAGCGGAGCATTGAGGCGAATAGGATTGGCCTGCAACTGTTGTGCACATCGGCCGATGGTGAAGTCGACACCGGTTTGGTAGTCGGTCACCGTCATGGAGCCGTCAAGTTGTACCACAGCCGAGCACTTCGCCGCCTTGTCTGGCAAAGATCCTGCTACCGCAACGGTTTCCGGACCCCAGGTAAACCCGAGAACGCTCGACGGCTGCAGACGACGAACCAGAACTTCCGCTGCTCGTCGGCCGAGCGCGTCGAAGTCCGGATCGTCCGAGTCCGAATTTGCTTCGGGCACAATCAAAACTTCGGCCAACCCGAAGTGCTTCTCCAGTTTCGATTCCAACTCCGTGTTCACCGAACCTTCGAGCTCCGGCGGCACCATAATCTCGACCCTGACCAAACCTTGCGTCCGCGCCCTGGCCAACAGCCGCCCGGCCGTAGGCCGCGAGACGCCCAACTTCGCTGCAATCTCCGCCTGAGTAGCGCCTTCGAGGTGATACATGGTCGCTGCCCGCAAGGCGAGCCGCACATCCTCGGAAGCCGGCAACTTCGACGACTTGAGTCCTGCGGGCTGAGCCGACTGGTTCACACGGTCTCCTTGTGTATCAGGTTCAAAGTTTCTTGATCGTGAGCAGATGCTCACTAGATGTTCTTATGCTCATTAAGCTAACATCTACGTTGTGACCCACACAACAGTTTCCGGAGAATCCGTCGATCTACCTGCGACAATTCGGGCAAATGTCCTCGTTGAGACCGGAAAGATGCAGATGGTCGAGAGACCACGACCGTCCCCGAAGACGGGTGAAGTCCTCGTTCGCATCCATGCAGTGGGCGTGTGCGGGTCGGACGCGCACTACTTTCACGAAGGTCGCATCGGCCCTTACGTAGTCAACTCACCGCTCGTTCTCGGACACGAAGCATCGGGACGCATCGCCGCAGTCGGTGACGGCGTCGACCCAAGACGCATCGGGCAGCGCGTCTCCATCGAGCCTCAGAAGCCGGATCCGACCAGTTCCGAATCCAAGGCAGGCAGATACAACCTCTGCCCTCATATGGAGTTCTTCGCGACGCCGCCGATCGACGGTGCGCTGACCGACTACGTCACGATCGGTGCCGACTTCGCCCATCCCATCGCAGATTCCGTGTCCTACGAGGCAGCTGCGCTGTTCGAGCCACTCTCCGTAGGGATCGCCTCAGCCCAGAAGGCGCGAATCACTGCCGGCTCTCGTGTGTTGATCGCCGGCGCCGGCCCGGTAGGAATCGTGACGACGCAGGTGGCCAAGGCATTCGGCGCGACGGAAGTCATCGTCTCGGACATCGATGCGGCCCGGCGTGATGTGGCACTGAAATTCGGCGCAACAACCGTCGTTGATCCTCGTGAAAGCGACGTACGCTCGCTGGCCGTCGATGCGTTCATCGACGCCTCGGGTGCCACGGCCGCAGTGATCGACGGGATTCACGCAGTTCGGCCCGCTGGGACCGTCGTTCTGGTCGGAATGGGTGCCGACGAGATACCGTTGCCGGTCCCGATCATTCAGAATCGCGAACTGATGCTCACCGGAGTGTTCCGGTACGCCAACACGTGGCCGATCGCCGCCGCACTGGTCGCTGCCGGGCGCGTCGATCTGGATTCGATGGTCACAGCACGCTTTTCACTCGAACGATCGCAAGAGGCCCTGGTGGCCGATCGCATTCCCGGCAGCATCAAAGCCGTAGTCATCGTCGCCGAAGGAGACTAGAACTTTCATGGAACTCAATACGAAGACCTTGCTCGACTTCGATGCTGAACTCGAAGTGCCGAACTACGACCGGAGCAAAGTCACTACCGGCATAGTGCATTTCGGTGTCGGAGGCTTTCACCGTGCACACCAGGCCATGTACATCGATACCCTCCTGCGACGAGGTGAAGCCTTCGACTGGGGAATCTGCGGAGTGGGAGTGATGCCGTCGGACAAGCGAATGAAAGACGCACTCCGCGCGCAGGACGGCCTCTACACGCTGGCGCTCAAGCATGCTGACGGAACCCTCCAGGGCCGGGTCATCGGGTCGATCGTCGAGTACTTGTTCGCGCCCGACGATCCGGAGGCGGTGATCGAAAAGATGGCATCCGAATCGACGAAAATCGTATCTCTCACCATCACCGAGGGCGGATACAACATCTCGCACACTACGGGCGAGTTCGACGCGTCCCATCCCGATGTGATGCACGATCTCGAGCCGGGAACACTCCCCCGCACCACCTTCGGTCTGATTTGTGCGGCACTCGCACTCCGTCGCGACCGGGGCCTCACCCCGTTCACGATCATGAGTTGCGACAACATCGAAGGCAACGGATCGGTCGCCAGGACGGCTGTCGGAGCGTTCGCCGCTCTGAAGGATCCCGAATTTGCGGAGTGGATCGACGCGAACGGCGCCTTCCCCAACTCCATGGTCGACCGGATCACACCCGTCACGACAGCCGAGGTGACCACCGAGATCGCCGAGACGTTTGGCGTGGACGATCAGTGGCCGGTCGCAGCTGAGCCGTTCACCGCGTGGTTCCTCGAGGACGAGTTCACCTCAGGCAGGCCACCTCTGGAGAATGCCGGCGTCAATCTCGTGCCGGATGTTCGCCCGTACGAACTGATGAAACTGCGCCTTCTCAATGCCAGCCATCAAGGCATCGCGTACTTCGGCTACCTTGCCGGATACCGCCTGGTCCACGAGGCATGCCAGGACGAACTCTTGTCAGGGTTCCTGCTCGACTACATGAATCTGGAAGCGACGCCGACCCTTGATCCGGTACCCGGCGTCGACCTCGATCAGTACAAGAAGACCCTCATCGAACGATTCTCGAACCCCCAGGTCCGCGACACGATTGCACGTCTGTGCGCCGAGTCGTCCGATCGAATTCCCAAGTGGCTGTTGCCCGTCATCCGAACCCAACTCGACACCGGTGGGTCGATCAACCTGTCCACCGCAATTGTCGCCAGCTGGGCCCGCTACGCCGAGGGCACAGACGAGAACGGAGATCCCATCACCGTCGTCGATCAGCTGTCGGACACTCTGGTGCCGCTCGCCCAGAAACAATCGAGCGACCCGTTGGCCTTCATCGGGTACCGACAAGTGTTCGGCGATCTCGTGGACGATCGCCGATTTGTCGCAAGCTTCCGAAAGACCCTCGACTCGTTGCACTCCGTCGGAGCCAGAAGAACCCTCGAGGAGGTGCGCGGGCTCTGACTACGCCGAGACGTCGTGCAGGTGATGGATCGGATCGTGAATGAAGTAGGCCGCCAACGATTCGACGGTGAACGCCGATCCGTCACTGCGGAGACCCCGTCGTTGGCGGCTACCCTCTGGCACGGTTTCGAAGGCGTTCGCGACTTCCGCCGCGGCGTCGGACAATTCCGATGCCACCGTTGCCGGATCTTGGTCGTTGTACCGCTCGGCCTCAGCTGTTGCGTCTTGATCCCAGTTCTCGAATTGCGGATCGTCGAATTCGAGCATCTGTTCCAACCGCACCTTGAAGATCCGGAACACGTCGCGTACGTGGGCGGAATACTCCAGCGCTGACCATGTTTCGCTGTCCGGTCGCTCCGTCACATTCTCGCGCTCCAGTACCTCGGCCCACGAGATGGCATTGCTACGCACAAGATCTGGAACATCCGCGAACGCCACAGCGGACGAATCAAACCCGCACTCGCCGCATGGGCGTTCGAGGACCCAGGTCCAGTTCTTTGTATCCGGGGTGATCGGCATGGATCGAGAATAGTCCGCCAGGGCGGGGTCAGTCTGCTTCGATCGGCAGATGAAGCGAATCGTGCTCGGTATTTCGGTTACCTTCGTGCTGACGCTCTCCGCGTGTGGCGCGGAAGTGGGCGCACCCGAGCCGCGCAACAGCAAGAGCAGGCGGTGGTCGTCAATTCACTTCATTCGAGTGCCCGGGGCGAATGTTGGTCCGTATTTCCATCATCGTTTGCGGCATCTGGTTTGATTCGTAACATGCGCTCTTCGCTCGCCTTGTCCACTCTCGCTGCCGGCTTGTTGATTGCGGGCTGCGGGTCGCAGACAGTGCAGCAACCCGACACCGCAACGACAACAACCGAAACGGGCGGAACGTGGGTCCGAAGGCTCGAAGTACCAGACTCCGTCGAAAAGATCTGCCAGTCGATACTCGGATTGGCCGAAGAATTGGGACGTACTCCTAGCGTTTCCGCGTCACCGATCGATCGAGTCCGCGAATACATGAGCGGACCATACCGCGACTGGAGGGGATTCGACGCTGAGGGGCGTCAGCGCATCGAGGAGGCATTCGAGAAGGCAGAATCAGGATCCTGCGGTTGAGCAACACTGGACGTCTGGTTCGCCCCTCGCACAACGGAATTCCGGACAACGACGTATCAACGCCATTCCGTTGGTGACAAATTTTCGTTCGTCTGCGACGGCCGGTCACTTGAAATTCCCCAGAGCTTTCAGTTCAACGTCAAAGATCCTGTGACGCGACTCTGGCCGAGGCTTCAACTGGTCTCGTCGTTCCTTCAGGTGAAGGGCGCCGAGTCGACATGTACGCCTTCCGAACGCAGCAAATGCTCGGCCGCACGAATCAACAAGGAGAGGGATTCGTACGAGAGTCCCTCGGTTGCATGCATCAACCTGTCAGGCGTCGGAATCGACCGGTCGCCCGGCGAACCCTCGGATCTCCGCGCAGAAAGCACGGTCGCGAGTTCTCGTTGATTCACCACCTGACCTGTGCTGTTCGCTCGCTCGAGCATGGCATTCAGCCGCTGGACGAGTTCCTCACCTTCAGCCGATCGAATAGTGTTGCCGAACAGCCTGTTTCCATGATCGGCTATGACACCAGGCGCGATCGAGTTCTTGATTGCCACAGTATGTTCTCCGTTACGTTGGTCTGTCAGGTTGATCAGAGGTGCGACCGGGAGCAACTCGCAGAGCCTTTATCTGTGCCGCCCAACGGCGTCGCGTCCATCGACAGCAGACCAATCTCCCCCGGCGCCCATCGGCTTCCGGTAGCGCGACCTTGAAGTTGCTGTTCACTTGCAGTTCTTCGTTACACTTTACCAATAGTTGTAACGATTCGACAAGTGTTTTGTTCCGATTGCCCGGTTTGATCACGGGTGGCGCAGAAAATCAAGGGTGGCCAACTTGTCGACATGATCTACGCCGCCCCTTCCATCTCCGTTCAGGCTGCAGTGATGGTCGAGCCACCGGCAAGGCACAAGAAACGACATTCCGCCGACGACCTCCCAGCGTAGGTATCGCCGCGCGTGCATCACCTGCGGTGAACTGCGATGCACAAAAGCCGCAACGCGGATAGGGGCGGCGACACAGCCCGCGAGAGCCTTCTTACCCGAACTTTTCCATCACCGTGTGAGGCAGCCGGCCAGCCAAGACTGCGCCCAAAGTCCTCGCTACTGATGACCTAAGTCCGACAATACTTTTCACGAAAAAGAGGACCCCGCGCCTGCGGGGTCCTCTTCGCTTTCCTTCAGAGCTAGAGACCGAGCGAGTGAAGGTGCTCGCTGATCTTCTCGAACATGAGCCTTTGACCTGCCGGCGTGGGATGCATGCCGTCTTCCTTGAGTAACGTCGGGTCCGACAGCCAGTTCTCGGCGAGCGCATCAATGAAAGGCAGCTTGTACTGCTCAGCGGCGGAACGGATTCGATCGTTGACATTGACAGCGGTCTCGGATGGAGGCCGGTTGTCCATGATGGGGCCGATGACGACAACCTTGGCGTGAGGAATCCGATCTCGTAGCTGCGCATACAACTCCCGAGTCGCATCTCGCACCTCGAGCGGGTACGAAACATCGTTCCGACCGCCGGCGATGATGACGACCTCGGGATTCACCGCAACGACCTGATCAATTTTCGCACCGAACGGTAGCTTGCCTTTTTCCTCGTTTCCCTGGACGTAGCCGGTGCCACCGCTCGCAAAATCTGCCAGGTACCAGCGACGATCGAAGGCGAGCAGCGCCGGCCAATGATCTCCCGTCGTGTTCGGAATCGAGTACGAGTCCCCCAAAATTGCGACCGTGTCGAAGTCGTCGGTAGGGGCATTCAGCGCCGGCGCCGAACTGTCAGGCTGCGATACAGAGGCAGTTGCCCGACTGTCTCGGGATTGCTCGTACGCAAATCCTACGATCACCGCTACGACGGTGAAAACCATGGCACCGATGACGGCGACAGTTCGCTTGTTGGGTTTGGTCACCCCGTAAACATACGGGGTCGAATCATGTTGCCTCTGAGCGAGTGTCAAGCATCTGTCGTTCCGCTTGAATCGGCCATCAACGAAGGAGTGAAATCCCGCTCTCACAGCAGACTGGGGCCAAGCTTGCTGGAAGTTAAGGCGCGGCAAAGCATTCAGGGCACACCGTCCCCCATTCGACGGACCAAAGTCCATTTTCAAATCAACACTGCGACAAGCGGCAATCGCGCAGCTATATTTCGTCGACACTTCAACTACTTTCGGCACATCTGCACGGACGCGCGACAACACCCAATCCCCTCGCTCGGCAATCCCCTCTATTTTTCTCATTCGAAGAAACCGGCACCAGGTGCCAGGAAGAACGTCGACATGCCGGAAACAGAAGCAAAGCGCAGCAATCGGCGACTGATCGCGATCGCAGCACTCGCAGTCGTACTCCTCGTGCAAGGCGCCTACTCGTTCGGTGTCCGCCCTGAGCCGTACCCGACAATTCGCATGCCCAGCTTCGGTGGCGTGCCCAATGCAGACGGCGAGTTCAGTGGAAGTGGCTTGGATATCACTCTCCATTACACCGACGGATCCACGATCAGTCCCAACCCAGTGGATCTCGCCGGCGATATTCGCTACTCATCCGCGAGAGCATCACTCGATTATGCGTTCCGCCCCAGCGGGGCAGGCGACCGCAACACCCGAACCGCGGACCCTGAATTGGTCGAATGGCTCCGAAACCGCAGCGTCGAAGTCGGAAGTGGTGCCATCCCGGACAGTATCGAGTTCTGCTGGCGCAAAACAATTATCGACATCACCGACGGAACCGATGCGTCAACTGACCCGTGCGAAACGACAAGGGTTGATCTATGAGTGCCCGTGCGGGAACTCTGTTGTTCCTGCGCGACCACATCGATCAGTTGTGCGAGGCGTACCGCGGGGATGCGAGGTTCCTCGCTGTCATTCGAATCCTCTTCGCGCTATATGTGATCGCGTTTCCCATCGACTACACGTGGGCGGGCGAGGTTCCCTCGATTCTGTTTCATCCGCAATCCGGTCCGTTCTCCCTGCTGTCGTCACCACCCTCCGAGAACTTCCTCGTCGGACTCGAAGTCGCCCGATTCATCCTGGCGATCGCCATCTTGGTCGGATATCGAACGACAGCCGCGTCCATCGCAATGACCCTCACGCTCATGACCGGCAGCGGGTTGGTCAATTCCTTCGGCAAGGTCGACCACTTCATTCTTTTCGAAATCTTGCCGGTGGCCATGGCAGCCGCTGGATGGGGCGCCGCATGGTCCCTCGACGCACGACGTTCACGCACACAACGCAAAGCACTTCAAACCCGCGGACTGCCCATGCTCATCTGGGCAGTGACGGTCGCCTACGCCCTGTTTACAGCGGCACTACCCAAAGCTGCGTCGGGCTGGCTGAACCCCGAATTGCAGGCAACCCGGGGCTACGTTGCGCGAGACGTCGCTGACCCCACCAAGCTCGGTCCGCTGACCCACGAACTATTCGACATCCATTCGGAGTGGCTATGGAAAGCACTCGACTACGCCACTGTCTTCGCTGAAGGCTGGTTGATCGTTGCCGTGCTCTTCCCTGTCTTGTTCAGAATCGGGATCGTCGTCTTACTCGGGTTTCACCTTGCTGTTTATCTCGCGTTGGGCATCGAGTTCGACAGCTATATCTTCGTGTATCTGCCGTTCCTGTCGGCACCTGCCGTATGGGTCACCAAGCGAGTCCTGGGCAGAAGCCCCGATATCGGTAGAACGTCGGCGCCGGAAACTCCACGTCAAGTGTCTCCGGCCAGTTCGGACGCACCGTAAATCTAATATCCGGGAGCGGACCTTTCCGTCACAGTTCGTGAGTGCCCCAATCACAGGCAGGCGATCCCCAGACTCCCTCAACCTGGGGATCAAACAAACCTACTGTCTCCCAATGAAATTCCGAGAACTTCTACATTCACTGACATTCGGTTCGCAGACGGGCGCCCTAATCGCCAATTCGGCGCCGCCATTCGGACCCCACATCGCGTGTTGAGGGCAGTCGAGCCGCGGGGGGTCGGCTCGACTGCCTGCACTTACACCAGGCGAAGATGGTTTCTTGCCAGCTATCTGCTAAACCAGCGTGCGTCGACGCTCAGGGGGTCACTGGAACGCATCGTCGTCACCTGTGGGCCGGGCTCGCGCCGGCAGGTACAGACAATTGTTCAGTGACCCCTGAGTTCGATCGTCGAAATCACCTTCGATCGCCGTGCGTAAGTACATCTAGAGCGTGACACTTCGGCTGGTTGAGCACATACGCTGAAATACCTGGATAGGTACCTGCTTTTCCTTCGTCTTCCGAGTGGTCGCTGTCTCGGTCACGTCCAGAAGCGTTGCACATCCGACACTGTCGGGAAATTGGTCATCTGGATCCGAGACTTTCACCTCATCTGCGATCGACGATCATGATGCGACGATTCCTTGTGTGACCACGAACGCTCGACTCAGACACAACCGCAGGCGCATTGCCAGGCGATTCAATCCCAACAACGTGTGGGCAACTGTCCTGGTGATTGCACTTTGCGCACTAGTCGCCTTGGCGATCGTCTGCAGCATGATTTTCGACAAAAATCATTGGGGCTGACCCGCGGGCTCACGGCACCTGAACGTGGGGCGGGCGGGGCTCGAACCCGCGACCAATGGATTATGAGTCCACGGCTCTAACCGACTGAGCTACCGCCCCATCCGGATGCGATGCATCGCGGCGAATCCGAATGTTACCGGCACATCCGACGCGGATCACAATCGGGCAGGCGGTGACGCGTTGCACTCTTTCGAGTCGAGTCTTCCAAGGTTGGTCGGCACAGGAGCGATGAGCCGATACCGTGGGAGTGCACACCCCACGGAACAGGATCACCACATGAAGCTTGCACTGACCGAATTCAAGAACTCGAAGGCCACGATCCGGATCATCATGTCCGACGGCGCGAAGCTGAACGGCACCGTCACCGATTTCACCGAAGACACTCTCGTCCTCAATTCTCCGAATGGTGTCTATTACATCAACCCCAGCCACATCATCCGGCTGTTCGAGCCGTCGGATCGCGCAGCGAAGTAAGCGCACCCGTCAAACAGTTCGACGGTTCCACCGAAAGCCCGACGCAGACACTTGCGTCGGGCTTTGGTGTATCTGTCGCCAATATCTACGCGTCGCGTTCACGGGTGCAGCGGCCATCGGCGTCACTGAAAACGACAATGGGCCTGTCCTGTTGGCCGCCATCGAAAGTGTTGTAACTCCAGTGGCAATCGACGAGCATGTTTTCTCCTGCATGCTCGGAGCTACCAAACCCGACCCTGCGGCCTTCCTGGCTGCGCTGGAGTTTCTCGATGCGCGTCCACAGCAGACCTTCTTCGTCGACGACAACCTGGTGAACGTCCTCAGCGCTCGACGGCTGGGAATTCGCGCAGAACAAGCAAACAAGGCGGCAGACGTCGAATCGGCACTTCGATCGGTGGACCTGCTGCGAGCGCACTAGGTCAGACGAATACAAGAAAGCCCCCCACCCGATTTCTCAGGTGAGGGGCTTTGCTGCTCCCCCGGCTGGACTCGAACCAGCAACCGTCCGATTAACAGTCGGAAGCTCTGCCAATTGAGCTACAGGGGATTGTCTTGCTCGCTTCGCCCGTTCCGGCGTTGCCTGAGAAACTGTAGCGAATCCTCCACCGAAGTACCAAATCGCCTGCCCAGCGAGTCATCAGGCAGGATGGAGTCAGGACGATCGGTGCTGGAGGGAAGCAGGAATGATGCGTTTGTTGATCGGTGTTGCAGCTGGGTACGTCCTGGGAACCAAAGCGGGCCGCGCACGATACGAGCAGATCAGCCGGGCCGCGAAGGCGGTGGCCACTAGTCCGGCCACCAAGAAGGTGTTGGACGCGTCACGGCAGAAGCTGGCCGACTCACTGAGTACTCAGCCCAAGCTCGAGCCGATGAAGCCGATCAACGAGGAGACCACGATTCTGGTCCCCCACGACCAGTTGAAGAAAAACCGCTAGGTCAGACGCTTTGGTCGCCGACAGCCTGCTCACGCAGCTGTCGGCGATACTGCTCCAGCGCCACGAGGTCTCCGAACAGTGAGTTGTACTCCTCGGGGGCCGCAGCAGGTGAAACGCGCTGAAGCTTGGATTTGAGGTCGGCAACCTGCTCGCCCACCCACGCTTCCTGCAGTCGTGCGAGCACTCCGTTGATGTAGCGCGGAACCGTGTCTTCGTCGCACGGCATCGGTTCGACGGCCAGCTCAGATACAACCGAGGCCACCGTCATGTCCTCGACGCCCTTGGTGACGACTTCGATCCACTCGGCGCCACCGAGCCCCTTGCTCGTTCCACCGGCGTCAGCCATTGCCTGTCTGATGACAACGTAGGCGGGGTGGGTGAATGTCTCGGGAGGCAACGAGTCGAAGACACTGCCGGCGATGCCAGGGTGCTGCAATGCGGCCTTGAGGACAGCTCGCTGCGTCGAGAGCGCCGGATCGTTGGGCCGGGGCCTGGAAATTCCGATCGGCAGCGCGAGCGCATCGGCAGCAGGTGCCTCGACAACCTGACGACGCTTGGGCGCCGGCGAAGATCCGCGCGTCGACGCCCGTTTGCGAGCTTCGTCACGCACTCGTCGTCGAACCGAGGGAAGATCGTCCCAACCGACCCATCCGCACAACAGATTCGCATAGCTGTCGCGCAGAGTTGATTCCTTGATCTGCGCAACGACGGGGACGGTACGACGCAGTGCCTCGACGCGACCTTCAGCGGTCTCCAGATCGTGTTCGGTGAGGATGGACTTCACCACGAACTCGAACATCGGAGTGCGCCGTGCCACGAGGTCGCGAACGGCGGCGTCACCAGACTTCAGACGCAGATCGCACGGGTCCATTCCGTCGGGCGCGACGGCGACGAACGTCTGCCCGGCCATCTTCTGATCACCCTCGAACGCCTTCATCGCAGCGGCCTGCCCTGCGGCATCACCGTCGAAGGTGTAGATGATCTCACCGCGAAAGTAGCTGTCGTCCATCAGGAGTCGGCGGAGCATCGCAAGGTGCTCCTCACCGAAGGCGGTTCCACACGAAGCGACGGCGGTCTTGACGCCGGCCAAGTGCATCGCCATGACGTCGGTGTAGCCCTCGACGACTACCGCCTGGTGCCCCTTGGCGATGTCGCGCTTGGCGAGGTCCAAGCCGAACAGGACCTGAGACTTCTTGTAGAGGATCGTTTCCGGCGTGTTGACGTACTTACCCGGCATGGTGTCGTCGTCGAAAAGCTTGCGGGCACCGAAGCCGATGACGTCACCGGCGACGCTGCGGATCGGCCACAGAAGACGGCGATGGAACCGGTCGATCGGACCTCGTCGCCCCTCTTTGGACAGCCCGGCTGCTTCGAGTTCCTTGAATTCGAAGCCCTTGGACATCAAGTGTTTTGTGAGAGTGTCCCAACCTTCGGGCGCGTATCCACACCCGAACTGCAGTGCCGCTGCACCGTCGAAGTTTCTCTCGGTGAGGTAGTCTCGCGCCGCCTGGGCATCGGGTTCGCGCAGACGAGCAGCGTAGAACTCCTGAGCCGCCGCGTTTGCCGCGATCAAGCGTGCACGAGTGCCGCGATCGCGCTGAACGGAAGGCCCACCGCCCTCGTACGAAATCGTGTAGCTGAGCCGATCAGCCAACTGCTCGACAGCCTCGACAAAGCTGATGTGATCCATCTTCTGCAGGAACGAGTACACGTCCCCGCCCTCACCGCAGCCGAAGCAGTGGTAGAGGCCGTGGTTGGGTCGCACGTGGAACGACGGCGACTTCTCGTCGTGAAAGGGACACAGACCTTTGATCGAATCGCCACCGGCACGCTTGAGTGAAACGTATTCACCGACGATGTCCTCGATGCGAGTGCGTTCGCGAATGGCCGCGATGTCTCTGTCAGAAATTCGGCCCGCCACGTACATCAGTCTAGGCGGTCCCCCGGCACCTCCTGACAACGATATGTTGATGGCCGACTCTGCACCGCAGCGATGGGACCGACGATGACTGAAAACGCCTCGAGCTCGCACGAAGGGCGATCAGGAACCCGATTCGGCGTGTACGAGTTGCGTCGCCGCCTCGGCCGAGGCGGAATGGGTGAAGTGTACGAGGCGTACGACACCTCGAAGGATCGCCTGGTCGCACTCAAGTTGCTCCATCGCGAACTTGCGGCCGACCCGTCATTCCAAGCTCGTTTCCGCCGAGAATCTCGCACCACCGCCGCCTTGAACGAACCGCACGTGATCCCGGTACACGACTGGGGCGAAATCGACGGAGTCCTCTTCATCGACATGCGTTTGGTCGAAGGTCATACGTTGCGCGCCGAGTTGGCCGAATTCGGCCGACTCACGCCTATACGAGCCGTCGACATCGTCTCGCAAATCGCCTCGGCGTTGGACGCCGCACATGCCCGCGGGCTCATCCATCGCGACGTCAAACCAGACAACATCATTCTCACGAACAACGGCTTCGCCTACCTCGTCGACTTCGGAATCGCATACTCACAGACGGACACGAAGATCACCACCGAGGGAAGCGCAGTCGGTTCCTATGCGTACATGGCGCCGGAGCGGTTCGGAATCGAAACGCCGACGGCCGCAGCGGATGTCTATTCCCTGGCTTGTGTCCTCTACCAATCACTCACCGGAACAACACCTTTCAACACCACAAGCATCGAGCATCTGGTCAATTCGCACCTGAACGCTCCGCCGCCACGCCCCACGCTGACGGTTCCATCGCTCCCGCAAGGTTTTGACGCCATCGTGGCTCGCGGCATGGCAAAGGATCCCGCACACCGCTATCCGACTACGGGAGCGCTCGCACTCCAAGCGCGGCAGGCCCTCTCGACGACCGACACCCCCGGTGCCGCCGGCAAATTGCACCCCACGATCGTCGCGCCGCCCATCTACACCACGGCGAATCCCGCTCACGGGAACTACACGCACATCGCGACAAAGACCAAGCGAAACCGAGCCCCGATCGCGATCGGTGCGGCTGGAGTTGCACTCGTTCTGGCCGCAGGAGGCACGGCGGCCTGGGTGATGCGGGGGAACTCGGGACCCGAATCACCCACCACTGCAGCAGCTTCCATCGCCACGTCGGCACCGGCACCCACTCAGGAGCCGGCCAGAACGCCGAAGCTCGAGCCGCTACCCACCGCCGGACTGCAGGCGACCACGACCACCCGGGCGTCGAACCCGGGCGCGAGAAATGGCGACCTCGGGGTCAGCAAGCCGATCACCGTCCCCTCATGCAAAGGAACCGGAATCGTGGTGTTGGCCAATGCCACCGATCCGGCAACGTACGCCAGCGAGATCCAGAACTACCTCGACGCGTTCCCCGGCTCGAAATACCTACGCACCGACCAGTCCTGCCCGTCACTGCGTCAAGTCTCCGATTCGGGGACGGCGATCTACACGGTGTATCGCGAATCCGGGAACACCGAGTCGAAGATCTGCAAGGACGTTCGCGCAGCAGGCGGCGACGCTTACGGCAAGTGGCTCGATACCACTACCGACCCGTCGACGCGGATGACCTGCTGAAGGCGTAAGCGGCTCAGCCCCAGCTGGCCTGCGCGCCCAGGCTCGCTTTGTCCACCCGTTCCAGCCGACTCTCCGTGTACGACGCGATCTGATCCACCACTACCCGGACCCGAGCACCGTCGTCCGCGGCGCGTTCCCACGCGGGCAGCAGGATCGGATCGAGCCCGGCCGGCGCAGTCGCCAGCAGCCATTCCGCGACGCGATGAACACGATCACGCTGCCGATCCTGACGCGCCTTGTGTCCGGCGTCGGACATCACGTAGTACAGCGCCACGGTCTTGAGCAACGCCACCTCGGATGCGACGGCCTCGGGTATGTCGAGGTCGGCTTGATACCGCGAGAGGGGTCGGTCACCGTGTGTCAGCCGGGTGCTGGCGATCGCCGCGGTAGCGAAGCGACCCACCAATTCACTCGTGAGATTCTTCAACGCGACGGAACTTCCGAGTGTGCCGTCGAAACTTCCGACCCCGCGTACGACGGGGAGTTCGGACAACCGTTGAGCGGCGTCGATCAGATCGTCGACTACCAATCCCCGAAACTCGGAGGCCCCCAGTTCTGCCAGTGCGCGCTGCTCGGACGGATCGGCAAGCGAGCGAAGGTCGATACGGCCTGCGATCACCCCGTCCTCCACGTCGTGCACGGAATACGCGATGTCGTCGGCCCAGTCCATGACCTGAGCTTCCAGGCATTGCCGACGCTCGGGCGCCCCGTCTCGAACCCAGGCGAGCACCTCTGCGTCGTCGTCGTATGCCCCGAACTTCGCGCCGGGCTGCGGCCGGGTCCAGGGGTACTTGATGGCTGCGTCGAGTGATGCCCTGGTGAGATTGAGGCCGGCACTCAGACCGTCGGGGCGTAGGATCTTGGGTTCGAGGCTGGTCAATATCCGCAGATTCTGCGCGTTGCCCTCGAAACCTCCGCAGTCCTTGGCGACTTCGTCCAGGGCCTTCTCGCCGTTGTGACCGTACGGCGGGTGCCCGATGTCGTGCGCGAGACCGGCGAGGTCCACCAGGTCCGGATCGCAACCGAGTCCGTCGGCGATCCCTCGCCCGATCTGTGCGACCTCCATCGAGTGCGTCAACCGCGTGCGAGGTGTGTCACCGTCGCGCGGGCCGACAACCTGGGTCTTGTCGGCCAAGCGCCGCAAAGCCGCGGAGTGTTGGACACGCGCCCGATCTCGCGAGAAGTCCGAACGATGCTGCGCCGCTGCGATCTGCGAACCCGGCAACCCCGCACGCTTCGGCGCCTCGACGACACGACGTTCGAGGTCGTGTTCGGAGTAGGTGCCGCCTCCGTAGGTGGTGTGAGCTGTCATGGTCTCTATTGCCCTGCCGTGTAGGGGAAGTCTGCCGAGAAGTGCGTGAGCTGATACCAGAGCAGCGCGCCGGTTTCGCGAGCGATTCCGTGCAACTGGGATTCGCGGGTGAAGACAGCCGGGCCCTGACGAGTAGGTGCGGTCCACGCCTGGAGTCCTGTGTCGCGGGCCATCGTCCGCGTTCGCAAGGAGTGCCACGGGTCACTGACCAGGACAGCGGAATTGATTCCCTGCGAGGACATCTCGGCGCTCACCGCGTCGATACTGAGAAGTGTGTCCGAACCGGTCTCCACTGCGGTGATCGCACTCGACGGAATTCCGCGATCGGTCAGATACATCTTTCCCGACGCCGCTTCGGTGTACTCGTCACCTTCTTGTTTACCGCCGACAGTAATGATCTGCGGCGCCACTCCGCGCTTGTACAGCTTGTACGCCTGCTCGAGTCGGGCCTCGAAGACGGACGACGGAGTGCCGGAATACTGAGCCGCGCCCAGAACGACTATCGCGTCGGCCGGCCGCGTGTCGTCGATGCGCGCCACCTGCCACACCCGGAACGCAGTACCCCCGACCAGAACCACGGCCATCAACACGGCACCGGCGATCAGTCGGCGCGTCCAGCGAGCCAATCCTGCCCCGAAGCCGCCCGCCCGTGAGGGTGATGGGTCGTGGGGGCGGTTACCGAAAGCAGGTTTCACTCCCGCAATTCTGCCAGTTCGCGGCGATCACCTCCGATGCCGACGCGCCACAACGGATAGATTTGCGTCATGGCCCTCGCACCACACTTCTCGCAGTTGTCCTCGGTAGAGCAGAGTCGGACAATCACCCGACCCGTTCGCCGTCGGGGAAGCGCCGCCGCCGTCGCTGCGATTTTCGCTTTGCTGGCGCTCGTCTTCAGTCCTGCGCTCGCCTCGGCAGACGCCCCGATGGTGTTGCCGAATCACATCACCGACACCTCCGGGGTTCTCGACGCCGGGCAACGCAGCGACATACAAGCCGCGATCGATCAACTCAGCGAGGACCACCAGATCGATCTGTGGGTCGCGTTCGTCCCCGATTTCAACAACCTGGGTGGCCAGGCGTGGGCACAGCAGACAGCCACGAAGTCGACGCTGAGTACCAAGTCCGTCCTGCTTGCAGTTGCCACGGCGGAGCGTGCTTACTACCTCGACGTCCCCGCTGAGCTGAGCAACATCACCGATTCCGACATCGAATCGATCAATTCCGACGCGGTGGAACCGGCTCTTGCCGAGGATGATTGGACCGGCGCGGCAATTGCCGCAGCTGGAGCACTCGGCGACGCGAACAACACGAGCGGCGGAATGGGAGTCGGAACACTCCTCATCGCGGGCGGCGCTGTGGTGGTCGGGACGGGCGGCGTGGTCCTGTACTCACGTAAACGCAAGAACGACAAGAACAAGGCAAGCGTCGAAGCCGCGAAGAACATCTCCCCCGACGACATCGCCAGCCTCAACGCACTCCCGCTGCCTACGCTCGACGAACGCGCGAAGGAGATCCTCGTCGAGACGGACAACGCGATCGCCGGCAGCCAGGAGGAGCTCGATCTGGCCCGCAGCGAGTTCGGAGATTCCGCCGTCGCACCCTTCTCGGCAGCATTCGACAAGGCCAAGGCCACCCTCGCCGAAGCCTTCGCGATCAGGCAGCGACTCGACGACGCCATCCCGGAAACTCCCGATCAACGCCGCCAGATGCTGATCGACATCATTTCCTCGTGCGGTCGAGCCGACCAAGAACTCGAAGCTCGCGTCGAGGAGTTCGACGGGCTTCGCGACCTTCTCATCAACGCCCCCGCACGTCTCGATGCGTTGACGCAGAGTGTTGTTTCTCTCAGCGTGCGCTTGCCCGAATCCGAGGCGATTCTGACCAAATTGAAGGATCAGTTCCCCGCGCCGACGCTGGCATCTGTCGTGAACAACGTCACGATGGCCAGCGAACGCCTGACGCTCGCCGAGAAGTCGATCGAGGAAGGCCGCGATGCCACCGCGCTGCCGGCTGGTAAGCAAGGCGCTGCCGTCACCGCGATTCGCACTGCCGAAGCGGCTCTCGATCAGGCACGCAAACTACTCGACGGCGTCGATCACGCCGCCGACGACATCCGAAACGCCATCGCGACTCTTCCGTCCGCGATGGACGACGTCCAGCAGGGCATCACTGCTGCGGACGCTTACCTGGCGCAGGGCGGGCAGAAGTTGGCGGACGCGAAGGCCGCAGCCCAGGCAGCGTTGGCGAATGCTCAGACGTCGAAGGACAGCGATCCGCTGACAGCCTTCAACCAGATCGTCGCGGCCGACGCCCAACTCGACGCACTGCTTGCCGACGCTCAGGAGCAGAAGCAGCAGCTCGAACGTGCACAGCAGCGCCTCGCCCAGGACATTCTGGCCGCACAGGCTCAGGTGACCGCTGCAGGCGACTTCCTCGGAACCAGGCGCGGCGCGATCGGGGCGGAGGCGCGCACTCGCTACGCGGAGGCTCAGCGGCACCTGCAGGCGGCCCAGCAATTGCAGGCTTCGGATCCGTCGAAGGCACTGCAACACGCCCAGGCCGCGACAACCTTGGCGACGCACTCACTTCGCGCCGCGCAGAACGACGTCAACACCTGGGAAGCAAACCAACGACCCCGCGGTGGCGGCGGCGATGCGACGGGAGCGATCCTCGGCGGCATCCTGATCAACAGCATTCTGCGAGGTGGCGGCGGGCCCCGCTCGTACGGCGGACCGAGCAGCAGCGGACGCTCCGGTCGCGGTGGCGGCGGCGGTGGTTTCGGCGGTGGCGGCGGCGGCCGAACCAGTCGAGGCGGCGGCGGCCGGTTCTGACGGATCCCGTCGAGGTAGTAAAATCCCTACTTTGTTCACGACCGCACTCGTCGTACGCTTCATCCGGCAAGTCGGGATCACAGATCATACGAAGGTGTTATGGAAAGCGTCGCCCCGCAGATAACCGTCGTTGTACCTACATACAACGAGCGTGAGAACCTGCCAAAGCTCGTCGATCGCCTCGCCGCGTTGAAGATCCCGAACCTGCACGTCCTCGTGGTGGATGACAACTCCCCCGACGGCACGGGCGAGGTTGCGGACAAGTTGGGTATCGATGGTCCCATCCCGGTCGGAGTGCTTCACCGCACGGTCAAGGACGGACTCGGCCGTGCTTACGTCGCGGGCATGAGCCGGGCTCTGGCGGAGAACGCCGACATCGTCATTCAGATGGACGCGGATCTCTCCCATCCGTCCGAAGCGATCCCCGCCATGATCGAGATCCTCACCACGACCGATGCGGCAGTCGTTCTCGGCTCCCGTTACGTCGAGGGTGGCGCAGTTGCCGGCGACTGGCCGTGGCATCGCAAGGCTTTGTCCGCCTGGGCGAACTTCTACGTCAACGCCATTCTGCGACTGCACGTCAAGGATGCAACTGCAGGCTTCAAGGCGTGGCATGCAAAGACCTTGCGCGACATCGACGTCGAATCGGTGCAGAGCAACGGCTACGCGTTCCAGGTCGAGATGAACTACCGAGTTGTTCAGCGCGGCATGAAGATCGCCGAAACGCCAATCCGCTTCGAGGAACGCACCGAAGGTGTCTCCAAGATGAGCCTCTCGGTTCAGTTGGAGTCCGCTCTGGTGCCGTGGAAGCTCAAGTTCGGCAAGAAGTCTCTCTGACCTGCGCGGCTGATCGAAAATAATCGGCGGTCTGCGTGTCCGACGGGTAGAACGACTCAATCGCGATCTCTGCAAGCGTGACGTCGCGCGGCGTACCGAACACGGTGGTGGTGCTGAACATCGCCAATTCGGTATCGCCCGCGCGTACGCGCAACGGAACCAGCAGGGCATTCGCGCGGTCGTCGTGCCAGTCTCCGCCGCTCGGGTAGGTGCGCAACTCGTCGAGCAAGGACGCCAACTGCGCATCCGCACTGACCTCCACTTCCCGCGCCAACCTGGCGAGCAGGTGGGTCCGCCACTGCGCGAGGTTCACGATCCGCGGCGCCATGCCCTCGGGATGCAAGCTCAAACGCAATACGTTCACCGGTGGTTCCAGGAGGAATTCAGCGGCGCCCTCGGTCAGAATTCTCACGGCCTGGTTCCCGGCGATCATCTCCCATTGCTGATCGACCACCACGGCCGGATAAGGGTCATGCGCGTCGATGATGCGATCGATGGCCTCGCTCACCGCTGACATCGGCGCTTCCGCCAACGATTTTTGCGAGTACTCCGGCGAGTGGCCACTTGCCAGCAGAAGCGTGTTCTGTTGCCGTAGAGGAACATCCAGGCATTCGGACAGGTGAAGGATCATGTCCCGGCTAGGTTTGGAGCGGCCGGTTTCGATGAAGCTCAGGTGCCTGGTCGACACTCCTGCCGCTGCCGAGAGGCCCAACTGAGTGAGCCTTCGCCGCTCCCGCCACCGCTTGAGTTCGGTGCCAACGTCCATCGTCTCGAAGGTCATTCTTTCAAGTTAGCGACCCGAGGTAGCCGAGACCATGACCTCGGAGGTAATCGACCCGAAGCAGTTTCGGAGGAACAGTGGTCTCAGCCGGCGAGACCGCCGGATGTTCACCACCGGAACTGATCAAGGGAGCGACCATGAGCGACTTCGACGCAATCGCCGACGCCTATATCGACATGTGGAACGAAACAGATACCACCGCCCGTAGAGCACGGATCGAGCAATTGTTCGCACCCGGCGGCCGCTACACCGATCCGCTCGCGGACGTCACCGGACACGATCAGATCGACGCGATGATCAACGCTGTGCAGCAACAGTTTCCGGGCATGCACTTCACCCTCATCGGACCGGTGGACGCGCACCACCGACAGGCTCGATTCGGTTGGGCTCTCGGCCCGGCGGGGGCCGAGTCACTGATCGACGGGTTCGACGTACTCGAACGCGACGACGACGGCCGGGTGACGCTTGTCCTCGGGTTTCTCGAAAAGGTACCTACGGCCTGAATCGGGACTACCACCGACAGCGTTCGCCACGAAGGCTGTCGGTGGTCCGTGGCATCATCGTTGCCGATGAACGCCGACGGATTTACCTGGTCCACACCGATTCCCGAGTCCGAGGGTGCTGAGTACGGCGCTCACACGCTGACCGTCAACGGCCTTCCCTCCGTCTATCGATCCGCCAAGACGACGCCGACCAAGCTCGGTCAGTTCGTCACGCTGTGGCGCCGTTCCGAGGCCGGGCCCATCCGCCCCTTCGACACCAGCGACGGCGTCGCGCTGTTTGTGGTGAAGGTCTACGACGAAGAACATCTGGGTCACTTCGTCTTTCCCACCGAAACCCTCGTCGAACACGACATCGTGTCGACGAACTTCTCGGGCGGCAAGCGCGCTATCCGGGTCTATCCGCCCTGGGTCACGCCGACCAGTGTGCAAGCCGTCAGAACCCAGCGCTGGCAGAAGCAGCATTTCGGCGAGTTCCCTGATGTATTCAACTCACCTGATACGTCGCGATGATGACGCCTGTTGTCGTAGGAACACTTTCGGTGAGGGTGAACTGAGCGAGCGCAGCACCGTCGGGGAACAATCTGCGCCCGGTTCCGAGAACCAGCGGATGAATCAGCAGAGTGTAGGTGTCGACGAGACGCCGTTCGGCCAATGACGTGATCAAGTCGCCACTGCCCAGAATCACCAGATCCGGGCCATCGCTTTCCTTCAGCGCGGCGACCGCGTCGGCGGCATCGCCTTTCAACACAGTCGAGTTCTTCCACGGCAGCGGTTCACCCAAAGTCCTTGACGCTACGTACTTCTGCGTGTTGTCGAGCACCTCGGTAAACGGATTGTCCGTCTGAAACGGCCAGTACGAGGCGAAGTTCTCATAGGTTCGGCGTCCGAAGAGCAACTCTGATTTCTTCGCCATCCCCTCCCCCATTTTCTGTGCCATGACGGAATCGTTGAAGGGTGCCGCCCATCCACCGTGCTCGAATCCGCCACGACGGTCTTCGTCCGGCCCGCCAGGTGCCTGCATGACACCGTCGAGAGTCACGCTGTTGGTCACGCTGAGTTTTCTCATAACTTCGATCCTGCGCCTGAAGATCCACCATGGAAAGAGAAAACGGGCGGTCCTTCTCGAATGAGAAGAACCGCCCGTCAGCTTCGAACGAATCAGGAACCGATCAGCCGCGCAGCCAGGTAGCTTTCCACCTGATCGAGGGCGACGCGTTCCTGCGCCATGGAGTCACGCTCACGCACCGTCACAGCCTGATCTTCGAGAGTGTCGAAGTCGACCGTGATGCAGAACGGTGTGCCGATCTCGTCCTGGCGACGGTAACGACGCCCGATGGCACCGGCGTCGTCGAACTCGACGTTCCAGTTCTGACGCAACTGCGCCGCAAGATCTTTTGCCTTCGGCGTCAGATCCGCATTGCGCGAGAGCGGCAGCACTGCGGCCTTGACGGGAGCGAGTCGACGATCCAGTCGCAGCACCGTGCGCTTGTCGACGCCGCCCTTGGAGTTGGGAGCCTCGTCCTCGGTGTACGCGTCGACCAGGAAGGCCATCAGCGAACGCGTGAGACCTGCCGCCGGCTCGATGACGTACGGCGTGTACCGCTCGCCCGTCGTCTGGTCGTAGTAGTTCAGCTCGGTGCCCGAGTGCTTGGAGTGCGTCGAGAGATCGAAGTCGGTACGGTTCGCGATACCTTCGAGCTCGCCCCATTCGCTGCCCTGGAAGTGGAAGCGGTACTCGATGTCGGTCGTGCCCTTCGAGTAGTGCGAAAGCTTTTCCGGCGCATGCTCGTACAGCCGCAGGTTGTCCTTGTTGATGCCGAGGCCGGTGTACCAGTCCAGGCGGTAGTCGATCCAGTACTGATGCCACTGCTCGTCCTCGCCCGGCTTGACGAAGAATTCCATCTCCATCTGCTCGAACTCGCGGGTGCGGAAGATGAAGTTGCCCGGGGTGATCTCGTTACGGAAGCTCTTGCCGATCTGACCGATGCCGAACGGCGGCTTCTTACGCGAGGTGGTCAGCACGTTGGCGAAGTTGACGAAGATGCCCTGTGCGGTCTCGGGGCGAAGGTAGTGCATGCCCTCTTCGCTCTCGACAGGGCCGAGGTACGTCTTGAGCATCATGTTGAAGTCGCGCGGCTCGGTCCACTGGCCGACGGTGCCGCAATCGGGGCAACCGATGACATCCATCGAGACGTCGTCCGGGTTGTCGAGCTTCTTCTTCTCCGCGTACGCCTCCTGCAGGTGATCCTGACGGTGACGCTTGTGACAGTTGAGGCACTCGACGAGCGGGTCGTTGAAGACACCGACGTGACCGGATGCGACCCACACCTCGCGGGGCAGGATCACCGAGGAGTCGAGGCCGACGACGTCCTCGCGGCTGGTGACCATGTTGCGCCACCACTGACGCTTGATGTTCTCCTTGAGCTCGACACCCAATGGGCCGTAGTCCCATGCGGACTTGGTACCGCCGTAGATCTCACCGCACGGGTAGACCAGGCCTCGCCGCTTGGCGAGATTGACAACGGCTTCGATCTTGGACTTGGGTGCCACTCGATTGCTCTCCATCTGGGTAATAGATGCATGATTTTCGTGCGCTTTTCGCACCATCAGCCTATCTGGCGGCTGCCACGCACTTCCGTCCAAGGTTGACATGCATACTTGTGCATATCAAAATGAAAGTGATTTGCAATAATGTGGTGAGATGGCTATGCCCGGACATCATGATCTACCCCTCGAAGGAGCCTCGCTGTGAGCATTGCGGATACCGGCGATCTCCACAAAAGCCATGATCATTCCGACCTCGGACACACGCACGACCCGTTCGAAGCCGCACCCCCCGCGCCCGTGCCGCCCAAGGAAACTTTGGCGGCCGCCGGCGAAATTCTGCGGGCGCTGGCTGCACCCGTTCGCATCGCGATCGTGCTTCAGCTCCACGAGTCGGAGCGTTGCGTTCACGAACTCGTCGGCGCTCTCGGCGTCACTCAGCCACTCATCAGCCAGCATTTGCGCGTTCTCAAAGCAGCGGGCGTCGTCCGCGGCGAACGCAACGGACGAGAAGTTCTCTATCGACTCGTCGACGATCACCTCGCACACATCGTCGTCGACGCTGTCGCCCACGCCGAAGAAGGATGAGATTCCACCGCATGAACACCCCGGGCAGTACGACCTCGAAACGTGGACCGGCCACCGTCGGCGTTCGTTCCACGAAACAGCGCAGCGCCATCTCCGCCCTGCTCGACGACATCGACGAATTCAAGTCGGCACAGGAACTGCACGACGAACTGCGCAAGCGCGGTGAAGGGATCGGCCTGACCACCGTCTACCGCACGCTGCAGGCACTGTCCGACGCCGGAACCATCGACGTCCTGCGCACCGACACAGGTGAGTCCGTCTACCGACGCTGCTCCTCCGGACACCACCATCACCTGGTGTGCCGCAACTGCGGATTCACCGTCGAGGTCGAGGGCCCGACGGTCGAGCAGTGGTCACAGACCATCGCCGAGGACAACGGTTTCACCGAAGTGAGTCACACCGTCGAGATCTTCGGCACCTGCCGCGACTGCGCCGCCAGCTGACAGCGTCAGGGAATCAAACCCTGACGCGCAGTATCGGCGCCGGTCAGCGCGAGTAGCAACATCGTGGTCAGTGCCTCGTCGTCCAGTCCGGCCGCCGGGAACGTGTATCGCAGGATCACGTCCGCCAGACTGCCGTGGCCGAATACCGCGATCGAACCGAATTGGATGGTCCGGTTCCGCTCGGCCACCTTGCGATGCAGTGCCGCGCTGACCGGTCGGTCCCACGCGAGGACACACGTCATGGACAGCACGTCCAGACCCTCGGACAAATTCATCGCCTGGATCGAGCACAGCGCGCCGGAGTACTGGAAACCAAGCGAGCCGTCCGCAGCCACATCGACCGTCACGAAATGAGCCAGCGAGGCGGCCGCGCGTTCTTGTAGGCGGGCTGCTTCGTCGGTGGTGTCGGTCATGTTCTCCCCTGTCATTTGACGCCACCGAATCTACGGTCGCGTGAGGCGTATTCGACGCAGGCGGCCCAGAGATCGCGGCGGTCGAAATCGGGAAACAGCTTCTCCTGGTACACCATTTCGGCGTAGGCGGATTGCCAGATCAAGAAATTGGACGTCCGCTGTTCCCCCGACGGACGCAGGAAGAGATCGACGTCGGGCATGTCGGGCTCGTCGAGGTACTTGGCAACCGTCGCCTCGGTGACCTTGTCCGGATTGATCTCACCGGCCGCGACACGCTTCGCGATTTCCTTTACCGCATCGGCAATTTCGGCCCGCCCGCCGTAATTCACACACATGGTCAAGTTCATGACTGTGTTGTTCTTGGTCAGTTCTTCGGCGATCTCGAGTTCCTTGATCACACTGGCCCACAGGCGCGGCTTACGACCGGCCCAGCGAACACGCACACCCATTTCGTTCATCTCGTCGCGTCGGCGGCGGATGACGTCACGGTTGAAGCCCATCAGGAATCGAACCTCGTCGGGACTGCGCTTCCAGTTCTCGGTGGAGAATGCGTAGGCGGAGAGCCACTCGACACCCATCTCGATGCACCCGCACACCGTGTCCATCAAGACCGCTTCACCGCGTTCGTGCCCGGCGGTTCGCGGCAGACCGCGCTCCTGTGCCCACCGTCCGTTGCCGTCCATCACCAACGCGACGTGGCGCGGGATGAGTTCGGTTTGCAGGATCGGCGGGGTCGCCCCGGACGGATGTGGGTCCGGTGGCCGGATCACCCGTTCAGCAGCAGGATCAAGCGGAGTTCGCGGTTCGCGTCGTCGAATCACGGGTTCCATCCTGCCTCACGGACAAGTCGACCTCGACGGCTGCATGCGGCCTCGAACGCTCGATCAGCGGCAACGTCCGCAATTGACGCTCGAGATGCCACTGCAGGTGTGCCGCGACCAGTCCGCTGGCTTGCGTCCGCAGCGTCGCGGGCGCCGAATCGGTGCCCTCCCACTCCCCTCGGAGCAGGGCTTCCATCAAGTCGAGCACTCCGGGCGACGGCGTCGCAGCACCCGCCGGGCGGCAGTAGGTACAGACGGCTCCGCCTGCGGCGACATGAAATGCACGGTGCGGTCCCGGAGCGCTGCAGCGGGCGCACTCTTCGAGGGCAGGCGCCCAACCCGCATAGCCCATGGCTCGCAACAAGAACGCGTCGAGCACGAACTCGACCGGCCGCGCCTGCTCGGCGATCGCACGCAGTGCTCCCACCGTCAATCGCTGAAGCTGCGGGGCCGGCGCGCGTTCCTCGCCGGCCAACCGCTCGGCAGTCTCGAGTACGGCGCAGGCCGTGGTGTACCGGCTGTAGTCGTCGACGATGTCAGTGGCGAAGGCATCGACCGTCTGCACCTGAGTGATGATGTCGAGATTCTTGCCCGGAAGTAGTTGCACGTCGATGTGAGCAAACGGTTCGAGTCTGGCACCGAATTTGGAGGTGGTCCGGCGGACACCTTTGGCCACGGCACGTACCAACCCGAACTGACGGGTGAGCAACGTGACGATGTGGTCGGCTTCGCCCAGTTTGTGCAGGCGCAGCACCACCGCCGTGTCTCGATACAACCTCACTCGACCAGTGTCCCACGTTGTACCGACGACCGATCCCGATGCCGCGCCCGATGACAAGTCGGAAATACGGCGGGTCCGTCCGGATAGACTGGCCCGATGCCGAGCGACGCAATTGCGCAACCTGTCACTGCAGAGTTGACCGGTCGCGAAGCGCGGTGGGAGCGACACAACTCCGAGCGTCAGAAACGGATACTCACCTCGGCTGTCGAACTGATCGAAGAGCGCGCGGCAGGTGCCGAGGTGTCCGTCCAGCAGATCGCCGACCGTGCCGGCCTCGCCAAGTCGGTGGTGTACCGACAATTCAGCGGCCGAGACGACCTCGATCGACGAGTCCGAGCGTTTGTGCTCGGCCAATTTGCGGCGGCCCTGGATGCGTCGATGAGCATTTCGGTGGGCACTCTCGACCAGATCCTGACCCGAACCATCAGCGCCGTCGCCGAGTGGATCACCGAGCATCCGCGGATTCACGAGTTCATGGGTACCGGCCCCACCGACTACGACGACGAGAGCATCGACGCGATCAGCAGTCTGAAGGCGACAATCGCGGACTCGGCCCGCACCACTATCACCGAAGTCGGTCGATCCGTGGGGATCGACTCCTCACCCTTCGATTCACTACCGTTCGCAGTGGTGACAATGGTCGAGGGCACGCTCACCCACTGGGTCCGAAGCACCGATCCGAAACCGAGCCGCGAAGAGATCGTCGCCGACCTCGCGAAATACACCTGGTACATGTTCGACGGCGTTGCACGCTCGAGCGGGCTACAGATCGATCCCCATGTCGAATTGTCCACGCTCATAGCCGAACTGGTGTCCTCCGACGGAGGAACTTCGCGGCCGGACTAGATCCGGGTCTTGTCGGAACGCTTCGGCTCGCCGCGGTAGCGGGCGTAGTCGCCGTCGATGCGCAGCTTTCGCCACGCACGCTTCGACACCGGATTCATCAATCCGAGTTCGTCTGCCAGGGCTCGCATTTCACCGAAGTAATTACCCAGGATGCGGCGTGAATGTGGGCTCCCCCAGAAGGCGCTCTTCATCACCTCGTCCGGGATTCCGAATTCTTCGGCGAATTCCTTTGGCGGTGACATGATTTCGCCCGCAAGCCAACGCATCGTGCCGGGGAAGGCGACCGATGTGATGGCTCGACTCGTACGACTGAGTCTGGGGACGTGATTGCGCAGGAACTCGTGAGCAAACGAGATGTGTCTCGCTTCTTCGGCGATGTGAATCTCCATGGTGCGGAGCATCGCCGGCGGCGTGTCCTTACCCTCGCGGATGAGATCCTTCTGGAAGTGGTCGATCGGTTCTTCACCAGCCAGAATGCCGATGAAGAAGATGACCGGGAACTTTGCTCCCAGCACTCCGATGATCGGCGACAGCCGCCGGAACATCGGACGCATACCCGGTACGTCGATGTCCATACGATTGACGAGTTCTTGGAACATCTGGATGTGATTGCACTCTTCGGTCATCTCGTGCAGGCAGTACCGGAACTCAGGCGACTGGTTGGGTAGCGCCATGATGTATTGCAGCATTCCCCGGATCAAGATGCTCTCGAATGCCGAACCCACCTTGGTCACATTCGCCTGACGCCACATTCCCATGGCGATTCGACGCTCCAACGACTGATCCTGGTACCACTGCGTCGCTCCGAGCGGATCCGACACGGATGAGAGCACCCACCTCGGATCATGCGGATCGATCGCGAACTCTGGTGAATCCCAGTCGATGTCGAGATAGGGATCGAAACTGCGGGCAACTGAGCCCTCGGACAAAGTCTGCAGTACCTGGCGGTACGGCTTTTCCACTTCGATCGACGCTGACCGAGCCATCGGTGTCTCCTCACGGCCAGTCCGTCGATTGGAGTCGACGGACTTGAATGAGGTCAAACATAATGGGACACCGCGTCCCACGCAACCCCTTCAGGGGCCTGATTTCAGGCCCGCCGCACCGGGATGATCTCGCGAACCTTCTCGTCTCGGAGATACAGACCCGCCCACATGACGATTCCGGTATAGACGGCAAACAGTGTCGTGCTCAGCAGAGGCTGTTCCGCTCGAAGGTTGGTCAACACGGCTCCGCCCAGGTAACCGGTGAGCAGAATCGCGCCGAGTATCGACGTGCGCGGAATCACGTACAGCGCAAGGCAGATCAGTTGCACCACCCCGGCCGTCAATGCCAGCGAGTCCGGCAACCCAAGTTCGGCGGAGGCGTCCTTGACGGTCTGAAGGTTGAGAATGTGAATGATGCCGTCGAAGAGCATGAAAACGACGAACAGCCCACTCAGGACGTATCCGACCTTGCGAGCCGTGGCCGAAGGTGTCGTCGTCGTGGCGTTACCGGAAACAGTTTCGTTGTGGACGGGCTGGGTGGTCATCGGATTCTCCTGGGGCGAAGGCGAGCGGCCTGTTGCCACTTCGCTTGCAATTACGACTCCCGAGCGATCGAAAACTCATCGCGCCGACCGTTACTGCACACCCGGCGTTCAGGACGATTCACCTCACGTGGTCTGATGGACGGTGACACGGGGTGCCGAAAAAGTCGGCTGAGATCAGACCCGATGAACCTGACCAGTTAGCACTGGCGGAGGGATGTCGACATGACCGAACAGCAATTTCAGCGCGCATTGAACCTCGACGAGCAGATCGTTCTGATCACCGGTGGCGCCCGCGGGCTCGGCGCCGCACTGAGCCGAGCATTCTTCCGCTCGGGCGCCCGCGTAATCGTGAACTACAACAAGAGCCGCGATGCCGCCGAGGCCCTGGTCGCCGAACTGGGTGAGGATCGCACCTTCGCAGTCCAGGCGGACGTGACGGACCGCAGTTCCGTCGACCAGTTGTTCTCCGCTGCACGCGAGAGATTCGACGCACCGATCTCGACCGTGGTCGACAATGCACTGGTCGACTTCTCGTTCAACGGCGATGCCCGGCCGAACGCGGACACGATCACCTGGGCCGACTTCGACTCTCAACTACGCGGAGCTGTTGCCGGAACACTCAATACCACCCAGGCAGGACTACCAGGCATGCGCGAACTCGGCTTCGGCCGAATCATCACTGTCGGAACCAATCTGGTCCAGAATCCGGTAGTTCCGTACCACGACTACACCGCTGCCAAGGCCGCACTGTTGGCACTGACACGGACGCTGTCCGCCGACCTCGGTCCGGACGGGATCACAGTCAACATGGTCTCCGGCGGCTTGCTCCGCACCACCGATGCGAGTGCCGCGACACCGGAAGCAGTGTTCGACATGATCGCGGCAAGCACTCCCCTGCGCCGAGTCACGACGCCGAACGAATTTGCCGACGCTGCACTCTTTTTCGCCTCCCCATGGTCGCGGGCCGTGACCGGCCAGAATCTGGTTGTCGACGGCGGACTCGTCAAGAACTGATGGGCGCACAGCTACGGATAGGTGCGTTCCTGCTCGGTTGCGGGCATCACAGTGCGGCGTGGCGACACCGCGACTCACCGGTCGAAAGTCTCGGTGACATCACGTATTACGAGTCGCTCGCCCAGATCGCCGAACGCGGCAAGCTGGACGCCGTTTTCTTCGCTGACGGTCACAGTGTTCGAGAACCCGAGTCTGGTGCGTCGTGGTTTCTCGAACCGATCACCGCGTTGACTGCCATGGCACGAGCGACGGCGAACGTCGGCCTGGTCACCACCATCTCCACGACCTTTTACACGCCATTCCACGCGGCACGACTTTTGGCATCGCTCGACCACATCAGCGGCGGACGGGCCGGATGGAACGTCGTGACCTCGATGTTCGACCAGGAGGCGCGCAACCACGGACTCGAGGCGATGCCCGATCACGCATCCCGATATGAACGAGCCGACGAATTTGTCGAAGTGGCCCTCGCATTGTGGGATTCGTGGTCGGAAGACGCGCTGATCCTCGACCGGGCGGGACGTTTTGCCGACGCAGGCAAGATTTCTCGCATCGATCACGACGGCAAGCATTTTCGTGTCGACGGCCCGTTGACGGTTCCTCGATCCCCGCAGGGCAGACCGGTTTTGTTTCAGGCCGGGGCGTCCGAGCAGGGTCGCGATCTGGCTGCGCAGCGCGCCGAGGCGATCTATTCGGTTGCCTACGACCTACCCAGCGCGCAGAGCTACTACGCGGACGTGAAGTCGAGAATCGAGCGCGCCGGCCGGGATTCGAACTCGGTCGCCGTCATGCCGGGGCTGGTCACCTACGTCGGAAGTACTGTCGCCGAGGCACGGGCCAAGAAGGCCGAACTTGATCGCCTGCTGCCCACCGAACAGTCGATACGCCAACTCTCGTTGTTCACCGGACAGGATTGCGAGGACTGGGATCTCGACGGGCCCGTGCCCCCGTTGCCTCCACTCGAAGCATTCAGCGGGCCGCAAGGACGCTACGCAACTATTCTGCGGATCGTCGAGAAGGACGCACCGACTGTGCGGGAACTCCTCGGGACGCTCGCTGCGGGTGGTGGCCACGCAACGATGATCGGCACACCGGAGTCGATTGCCGACGAGATGGAATCCTGGTTGAACGGCCGCGGTGCCGACGGTTTCAATCTGATGCCGCCGACCTATCCGCAGGGCCTGGAAGATTTTGTCGATCACGTGATTCCAGTGCTGCAGGCGCGTGGGTTGTTCCGACGCGAATACGAGGGAGCGACTCTGAGAGAAAACCTCACCTAGTCCGGCAGTAGCGGCACCGACAGGTCCGGATCGCGTCCCAGGAGCACTCCCCTCGTGAGAGCCGCCGAGCCGAACTTCTTCCGGACGCTGTCCATCGCCGAGTCGAGGGCGGCAGTGTCCGGACCCGCGAATCCTGGACCGTCGAAGGGCAATTCGAGTTGTTCGGCGCCGTCCCGATCCAGGTTGGAGACAGCGACACCGATCAACGTGATGCCCTTGTCCGCGATCATCGGTATCGCTTCGTCCAGCAGCACCATCGAGGCGTTCAGCAATTCCGCTGTGTCGGCGGTGGACCGGCGCAGCGTGTGAGATCGAGTTGCCCGCGTGAAATCCGCGAAGCGAAGCCGGAGCGTGACCGTGCGCCCCGTCCGCTGCGCCGAACGCATGCGTCGACTGACACGGTCGACAAGGGACATCAACGACGCATCGAGTTCTGCGCGGGAATGGGATCCGCGACCAAGCGCATGCTGAGCACCCATCGAACTGCGGCCACGATAGGCGCGGACGGGGCGCGGATCTCGATTGTGCGAGAGCGCGTAGAGATGGCGACCGGCGCCGCCCCCGAGAATCGAGACGATCGAGGATTCGTCGTGCCGAGCGATGTCACCCACCGTCACGATGTCGAAGTTTCGCAACTTCTGGGCCGTGATCTTGCCGACGCCCCACAGCTTCTCGACCGGCAACGGATGCAGGAATTCGGTCTCGCCCTCCGGCGGCACTCGCAGCAATCCGTCGGGTTTCGCGAATGCACTCGCGACCTTGGCCAGGAACTTGGTGCGTGCGATCCCGACCGTGATCGGTAGTCCGACCTGCTCAGCCACGTCGCGTCTGAGGTTGGCCCCGATCTGCAGCGGGTTTCCCACGATTTTGGCGAGCCCGCCGACCTCGAGAAAGGCCTCGTCTATGGAGATTCCTTCGACCAGCGGCGACGTGTCGTGAAAGACGTCGAACACGTCTTTGCTCGCCTGCGAGTACGCCGACATTCGCGGGGGAACGACGATCGCCTGGGGACACAGTGATCGAGCCTGACCACCACTCATCGCAGTTCGAACCCCGAACGCCTTGGCCTCGTAGCTTGCCGCCAGGACCACGCCACCACCGACGATGACCGGTCTGCCCGCCAGAGTCGGGTCGTCACGTTGCTCGACCGATGCGTAGAACGAATCGAGGTCCGCATGGAGGATCGTTGCGTCACCCGTAGGTCGACCACCCCCAGAATGATTACCGCCAGAACGAGCACCGCCAGGGTGATTACCTGGCGTTTCTCGAACCAGCGGTTCATGCGACACGAACATATGTTCCCATGCGCCACCGACACAACGAAAGGCCGCAAATAGATTCCATGGAATTAATCACGAATCGGGCGTACGGTGAAAGAATGATTCCACGGAATGCATATCGGTTCGGGGTCTGCTCATGACGGGGTCGGACCTGAGCGGTCACTTCGACAACCTCGTCCGCTTCGAAACCGAACTGTGGACGGCCGTCGACCAGCGACTACGAATCGAGCACGACCTGCCACTGAGTCGATTCGAGCCGATGCAGATCATCGACAGGCTAGGTTCCTGTCGGGTCTTCGACATTGCCGAAGCCCTCGCGATCACCGTCGGTGGCACGAGCAAATTGGTGGATCGGATCGAGTCCTCGGGGCACTGCCGTCGACAATCCAATCCCGCCGACAAACGATCCTCACTCATCGCGTTGACCCCCGACGGCATTGGCCTCTTGCAGCGGGCGAAGTCCACGTTCGACGACGAACTGGCACGCCGTCTCGGTTCCGTGCTGACGCCCGAGGCTCTCGATCGGTTCGGCGCCACACTGGCCACGCTGCGCGAAGCCAACCGTCGACTGACACTCATCACCAAGGAGAAAGCATGACCGACACAATGCGCGCAATCGTGCTCGACGCCCCCGGCCCGCCAGAAGCATTGACGATCAGGGAGATTCCCATACCGGCGACTACCACCGGCTGGGTCCTCATCCGTGTGAAGGCCTTCGGTCTCAATCGATCCGAACTGCACACCCGCCTCGGCCTCGCCGAAGGCGTGACGTTCCCGAGGGTGCTGGGCATCGAGGCCGTCGGCGAAGTGGTGAACTGCCCCGGCGGGGAGTTGACCGAAGGGCAGCAGGTCGCCGCCATGATGGGCGGGATGGGTCGGGTCTTCGACGGCGGATATGCCGAGTACACGTGCGTTCCCGTCAGCCAGGTCGTTCCCTTCTCCAGCAAACTGGACTGGTCGACAGTGGGAGCTGTTCCCGAGATGCTGCAGACGTCGTACGGCTCTCTGACGGTGGGACTGGATGCGAAATCCGGTCAATCCCTACTGATTCGAGGCGGAACCTCCTCGGTCGGCATGGCAACCGCAGTCCTGGCGAAGCAGTGGGGGCTCACGGTCCTTGCGACCACCCGCGATGCGAGCAAGACGTCATCGTTGACCGCGATCGGGGTCGACCACGTTGTCCTCGACGACGGTGCCGTGGCAGGCCAGGTGCGAGACATTTTCCCGGACGGTGTTGATCTGGCTCTCGAATTAGTCGGAACACCAACACTTCCCGACACGTTGCGCGCCATTCGCGTTCACGGGACCGTGTGTTTCACGGGCATGTTGTCCAACGAGTGGACAGTCAAGGACTTCTATCCGATCGACTACATTCCACGCGGAGTGCGATTGACCTCGTACGGCGGGGACGCGTCCGACCTGCCTGCCGACGTACTGCAAGACTTCCTCTCCGCTGTCGCGTCAGGCGAGGCGGTGGTACCGATCGACGAGGTGTTCGCGTTCGAGGACATCGCGCAAGCACATGCCAAGATGGAAGCCGGTACGGCTCGTGGCAAATTGGTGGTGATGATCTGACCTGGTTTCTCACACCTGGTTTCTCACACCACGAATCGATAACCCATCCCCGCCTCGGTGATCAGATGCTTGGGGTTGGCCGGGTCGTCCTCGAGCTTGCGACGAAGTTGAGCCAGGTAGACACGCAGATAGTGAGTCTCGGTGTCGTAAGCCGGTCCCCACACCTCCCGAAGCAATTCCTTCTGCCCGACCAGCTTTCCGCGGTTGCGCACAAGCATCTCGAGCATGCCCCACTCGGTCGGAGTCAGGTGCACCTGTTCACCGCGCCGGCTCACCGTTTTGGCAGCCAAGTCCACCGTGAACGACGCGGTCTCGACCGACGGTTCCGAGGTATCGGCCGCCGAGGTTCCACGCCTCGCCGCTGCGCGCACGCGGGCCAGAAACTCGTCCATCCCGAAGGGCTTGGTGACGTAATCGTCGGCACCGGCATCGAGGGCCTCGACTTTGTCCGCGGAGTCGGTGCGCGCCGACAGCACGATGACCGGCGCCGTGCACCAGCCCCGCAGGCCTGCAAGTACTTCGGTGCCGTCCATGTCCGGCAGTCCGAGATCGAGAATCACCACGTCCGGCGGCCGTTCCGCTGCAGCGCGCAGGGCCCCTGCTCCGGTGGACGCCGTCACCACGTCATATCCACGCACAGTGAGGTTGATGCGTAGTGCCCGCAAGATCTGCGGTTCGTCGTCGACAACCAGTATCCGGCTCATGACTCGCTTCCATTCGTTCCTGCACCGGCCAGTTCGACCATCATCGTCAACCCACCGCCCGGAGTGTCGGTGGCACTGACCGTTCCGCCCATCGCGTCGACAAATCCGCGCACCACGGACAGCCCGAGTCCGACGCCGCCCGTGTTGTCGCGATCCCCCATTCGCTGAAACGGCTCGAACATCGATTCGGCTTCACCACGGGGTACACCGGGGCCGGTATCTGCGACGGTGATGACGGTGCGGTCTCCGACGCGTGCTGCTCCCACTCGCACCGGTGTTGTGCCGCCGTACCGCAATGCGTTGTCGACGAGGTTGGCGATCACTCTCTCGAGCAAACCCTGATCGGCCTGCACGGCAACAGTACCCACGTCGACGATCACACTGTGAGACCGGGAGTCCGACCGGCCGCCGATGCCTAATCCCAGCAACGCCCGGTGAACAACTTCGTCGAGGTACACCGCCCGCAACGTCGGCTTGACCACTCCCGCAGCCAGTCTGGACGAATCAAGAAGGTTGCCGACCAGCGCGGTCAACTGATCCGCAGACTCCTCGATGGTGGCCAGTAGTTCTGCCGTGTCCTCAGGTGAGAACTCGATGTCGTCGCTGCGCAAGCTCGACACAGCAGCCTTCACGCCGGCGAGCGGTGTCCGAAGGTCATGGCTCACAGCCGAAAGCAATGCTCGGCGCAGTTGATCAGCCTCGGTCAATGCAGCCGCCTTGCTCGCTTCGACCGTGAGCTTGTCCTGACGGATCATGCCGACCGCCTGGTGCGCGACAACGGTCAACACCCGACGATCACGCGCACTCAACTCCGGCCCCGACAGCATCAGTGCGTATTCGCCGTCGTTTACCTCGCACACGGAATCCGCGTCAGCTTCACGTGCCGGCGGTTCTGCACCCACGGCCGCGACTACGCCATCCTCATGATGCACCACCGAAACCCCACGTTGACGGTAGATTTCACGAGCTTTCTCGAGCAGCGTGGACAGGTCAGCACCGCGGAGAACCGACCCCGCAAACAGTGTCAGAAGTTCCGCTTCCTCCGAAGCACGCTTCGCTTCCCGAGCCTTTTTGGCGGCGGCGTCCACCAGAACGGCCACTGCCACAGCCACTATCAGCAGCACCACCGTCGTGATGAAGTTGTCGGGTTCGGCGATCGTGAAGCTGTACCTGGGGTCGGTGAAGAAGTAATTGAGCAGCAGTCCCGATAACAGAGCAGACAGCATTGCCGGCCCGACACCACCGAGCAGCGCGACCAGAACCACCACCACGAAGAACAACGCGTTTTCACCCTGCACGCCGGAGATCCGGTCGATCAGACCCATGAGTCCGGCTGCGGCCGTCGGAACCACCACTGCCGCAATCCACGACAGCAAGCGGTACTCGGATCGGCCGAACAACGAGATCCGCCGGCGGACGGTCGTTTCCTCATGGGTGACCATGTGAACGTCGATGCCGCCGGACTGCTGAACCACCGCGGCGCCGATCCCCTCGTCGAGGATGCGCGCCAGCCGAGAACGTCGCGACGTTCCCAGAACCAACTGTGTGGCGTTCTCCTCGCGGGCGAATTCGAGAAGCGTCGACGGTACGTCGTCACCGACAACGGTGTGAAGCGTGGCGCCGACCCCGACGGCCAACGCGCGCACCTTGCCCATCTCCGGAGCCGAGACGCCGGTGAGTCCGTCACCGCGCACGACGTGGACCACCATCAGTTCGGCACTCGATTTCGACGCGATACGGGATGCGCGTCGTACCAGCGTTTCCGACTCCGGTCCCCCGGTCACGGCAACGACGACACGCTCGCGCGCCTCCCAGGTATCGGTGATCTTGTTCTCGGCCCGGTACTTCGCCAGTGCGGCGTCCACCTGATCGGCCACCCACAGCAGAGCCAGTTCGCGTAGCGCCGTGAGGTTTCCGCGTCTGAAGTAGTTACCCAATGCCGCATCGACACGCTCCGGCGAATACACGTTGCCGTGAGAAAGTCTGCGGCGCAGCGCCTCCGGAGTGATGTCGACCAACTCGACCTGCGCCGCACTACGCACTATCGCGTCCGGAACCGTCTCCTGCTGAACCACGCCGGTGATGTGCGCGACAACGTCGTTGAGGCTTTCGAGGTGTTGCACGTTGACCGTGGACAGGACGTCGATCCCGGCTTCGAGCAGTTCCTGTACGTCCTGCCAGCGCTTGTGATTCTCACTCCCCGGCGTGTTGGTGTGTGCCAACTCGTCCACGAGGACAAGGGCCGGCCGCCGAGCCAACACGGCCTCGACGTCCAGTTCCGGCATCCGTGTTCCGCGATAGTCCACCAGCTTCGGCGGAATGATCTCGAGGTCACCGATCTGCGCCGCCGTGCGGGCGCGGCCGTGTGTCTCCACAACGGCCGCGACCACGTCACAGCCACGATCTCGACGTCGATGAGCCTCACCGAGCATCGCGAAGGTCTTTCCGACGCCGGGGGCAGCGCCGAGGTAGATACGCAATTCACCACGTTTGCGTGCCCTACCGAAAGATTGACCGACCTTCTCCGAAGAACTCACGTGACAATCATCCACCAGTCGTCGGCGCAGCACACGTAGGTGCCGTCAATCCGAGTGCCAGGTTCAATTCCAGGACGTTGACTCGCTCGGCTCCGAGAAATCCGAGTTGCCGACCGTCGGTGTGCTCAGCCACCAAGTCCCGCACCTGGTCTTCCGAGATGCCGTTGCTCGCCGCCACCCTCGCGACCTGCAGCTCGGCGTACGCCGGACTGATGTGGGGATCGATACCCGAGCCCGAACCGGTGACTGCGTCGACGGGAACCGATGCCGGGTCGACGCCCTCACGTGCCGCGATGGCCGCCCGGCGCTCGATGATGAATCCGGCCAGAATCTCGCTGCTCGGCCCCTGGTTGGACGGCAGTGCCGCAGCGGGATCACCGGTGGCAAAAGGATCCTCGTCCGAAACGGATCCGACAACGCGGTTGTGGAAGAACGGGTCCTGCTGCCCTTCGGCAACCTGCGGATCAACACCCACCCAGGCACTGCCGACCACGCAACCGGCGGCATCAGTGACCGGTGAGCCTTCGGCAGATCCGGAGCTGATCCGGCTGACCCCCCACACCGCGGCGGGATAGATCACACCGAGAACGACCGTGAGTGCAAGTAATACGAGCAAACCCGCCCACACCTGTTTGGCAAAACCGATAGTGAAACGCATGTCAGGTCACCCAATTCCAGGAATCAAACGCACGACGAGATCGATCAACCAGATACCGACGAACGGTGTGATCACACCGCCGAGACCGTAGACGAGCAGGTTACGTCCGAGCAACTGCGATGCTGTCGACGGTCGGTATCGAACACCCTTGAGTGCCAACGGAATCAACCCGATGATCACCAAGGCGTTGAAGATCACGGCCGAGACGATCGCCGATTCGGGGGTGGCGAGCCGCATGATGTTCAACGCGTCCAGCTGCGGGTAGATGCCGCTGAACAATGCCGGCAGGATTGCGAAGTACTTCGCCAGGTCGTTCGCCAACGAGAATGTGGTCAAGGCGCCGCGGGTGATCAGCAATTGCTTGCCGATTTCCACTACCTCGATCAACTTGGTGGGATCGGAATCGAGATCGACCATGTTCCCGGCCTCTTTGGCTGCCGAGGTTCCCGTGTTCATCGCGACCCCGACATCCGCCTGGGCAAGGGCGGGCGCATCATTGGTCCCGTCACCGGTCATCGCGACGAGACGTCCGCCTTCCTGCTCCTTCCGGATCAGGGCCAGTTTGTCTTCCGGGGTGGCCTCCGCCATGAAGTCGTCGACGCCCGCCTCATCGGCAATCGCCTTCGCGGTCAACGGATTGTCGCCGGTGATCATGATCGTGCGAATACCCATCGCCCGGAGTTCGGCGAACCTGTCAGCCATTCCCGGCTTGACGACGTCGGACAACGCGATCACGCCGAGGATCGAGGTGCTCTCACCGTGCTTGACGGCAACTACCAGTGGTGTTCCGCCGGCTTGGGCGATGTCGTTCACGGTATCGGTCACCGCGGTCTCTGCATGTCCACCGCCACTGACGACCCAGTTCATCACCGCATCTGCTGCACCCTTTCGGATTTGGCGTCCGGAGTGGTCGAGTCCGCTCATCCGCGTTTGTGCCGTGAAGGGAACGAACTCGGCGCGTTCCTCGTCGAGCGTCGGTTCGGCCGCGAGAGAGAACTCTGCTGCGCACAACTCGACGATGCTCCGTCCCTCGGGAGTTCCGTCAGCCAGGCTCGACAAGCGCGCTGCCGCAGCAAGATCGTCGGCGGATACGCCGGGTGCCGGGTGGAGCGCGGTCGCCCGGCGGTTGCCGAAGGTGATGGTTCCGGTCTTGTCCATCAACAGGGTGTCGATGTCGCCCGCAGCTTCCACGGCACGCCCCGACATCGCGAGAACGTTGCGCTGGACGAGGCGGTCCATGCCCGCGATACCGATCGCCGAGAGCAGCGCTCCGATGGTCGTCGGGATCAGGCAGACGAGGAGTGCGATCAGCTTGATCGGATCCTGCTCGTGCCCCGCGTACAAGCCCATCGGGCCGATGGCTACGACGGCGAGGAGGAAGATGACGGTCAACGACGCGAGCAGGATGTTGAGCGCAATCTCGTTGGGTGTCTTCTGACGCGAGGCGCCTTCGACGAGCGCGATCATCCGGTCCACGAACGAACTGCCCGGTGCTGCGGTGATTTCCACGACGATCCGGTCGGAGAGAACCGTCGTACCACCGGTGACGGCGCAGCGGTCGCCACCGGATTCACGGACTACCGGGGCGGATTCACCGGTGATCGCCGATTCATCCACGGAGGCAATACCTTCGACCACGTCGCCGTCGCCGGGGATGACCTCGCCGGCAACCACGATCACCCGGTCGCCGACCACCAGTTCGGTGCCGGAAACCGATTCGATCGCGCCGCTCATCGTGATCCGATGTGCTGTGGTGTCCTGCTTGACCTTGCGCAGGCTGGCCGCCTGAGCCTTGCCTCGCCCTTCGGCCACGGATTCGGCGAGGTTCGCGAAGATCACCGTGAACCAGAGCCACAGGGTGATCACCCATGAGAACACCGAGGGATCGGCGATCGCCATGACGGTGGTGATGACGGAACCGACGAACACCACGAACATGACCGGGTTACGCGCCAAGTGGCGTGGATCGAGTTTGCGTACGGCCCCCGGCAACGCGGTGATCATCTGCCGCGGGTTGAATACGCCTGCGTGTACTTGACGGGACTGCCCTGGATCAACCTTGTCGGCAGCGTCTTGCGCTACCACGGGTTTCTCACTGATACGCACGGTCATTGAAGAGCCTCCGCTAGCGGGCCCAGCGCGAGGGCCGGGAAGAATGTAAGTGCAGCAACAAGAACGACGGTTCCGGTCAACAGGCCGGTGAACATCGGACCGGATGTGGGGAGGGTGCCGGCCGTCGGCGCCACCTTCTTCTGAGAGGCCAGCGCACCGGCCAGAGCGAGAACGAAGATGATCGGCAGGAATCGGCCTAGGAGCATGCAGATTCCGAGGGACGACTGGAACCAGTCGCTGGTGACGGTCAGACCGCCGAACGCGCTGCCGTTGTTGTTCGAGGCGGAAGCGAAGGCATAGAGCACCTCGCTGAACCCGTGGATCGATCCCGGCGTGCCCGGATCTCCCCCGTTGCCTTGATAACCGGTGGTCGAACCGAGGATCACGGTGATGGCGGTACCGATCAGGACCAGTGCGGGCATGACCAGGATCGACAGCGCCGCAAGGGTTATCTCGCGTCGACCCAGCTTCTTGCCGAGGTATTCGGGCGTGCGACCGACCAACAGTCCGCCGACGAACACTGCGATCAGCGCCAGCACAAGAATCCCGTAGAGGCCGGTTCCGACTCCGCCCGGCGCGATTTCGCCGAGCAACATGTTGAGCAGGACCGCGCCGCCGCCGAGGGGCGACATGCTGTCGTGGGCCGAGTTCACCGCACCCGTCGACGTTCCCGTGGTCGCCACCGCGAACAATGCCGATCCGGGGATTCCGAAGCGAACTTCCTTGCCCTCCATCATCGAACCAGCTGCTGTGGCGGCAACACCGCGTGCGCCGGATTCGGCAGCGAGCGTCACCGCGAGCAGTCCGCTCCACAGGATTCCCATCACTGCGAGCAGGGTGAGGCCTTGCCTACGATCACCGACGAGAGTTCCGAATGTTCGTGTGAGGCAGACCGGAATCAACAGGATCGCCAGAATCTCGACGATATTGCTCAGCGGGGTGGGGTTCTCGAACGGGTGCGCCGAGTTGGCAGCCAAGATCCCGCCGCCGTTCGTGCCGAGTTCCTTGATCGCTTCCTGGGACGCGACGGGAGCTAGTGCATTGGTCACCGCATTGCCGTCGAGGCCGGTGGAGGCGAAACCGCTGTGGAACGACTGGATCACTCCCTGGCTCAACAGGATCAGGGCGATCACGAAGGAGAACGGGAGGAGGATGCGCAGAGAACCACGCGTCAGATCGACCCAGAAGTTGCCGATCTCGCCGCCCCGGGCAACCCGAATGAAGCCACGAACCAATGCGATGGCCACCGCCATCCCGACTGCGGCAGAGACGAAGTTCTGCACCGCCAGGCCGACGGGCTGAACGAAGTTGCTCATCGTCGTTTCCGGCGTGTACGACTGCCAGTTCGTGTTCGCCACAAAAGAAATCGCGGTGTTGAAGGCAACGGCAGGGCTGACGCCGGACAGTCCGTCACTCAGCGGTAGTACACCCTGAATCCGTTGGAGAAAGTACAAGAACAATGCGCTCGCCAACGAGAATCCGAGAACGCTTGCGGCGTAGCCGTACCACGTCTGCTCGGCCCGCGAGTCGATCCGGCCGACGCGGTAGATCACACTCTCGACCCGCAGATCTCGCGTCGACGTGTAAACGCGTGCCATGTAGTCGCCCACCGGAACGTAGGCAATTGCCAGAACGGCGAGGACAAAAGCGATCTGCAGGCCGGCTGCAAGAGCGGGCGACATCAGAACCTCTCAGGATCTACGAGTGCAACGAGCAGATAAATGACCAATGCCGCGGCGACGGCGATCAGAACCACGCTGACCACACCGGCAACCGTCATTTGGGAGCGCTCGCCTGTAGGGCGCGCAGCACCAGCGCGCACACGAGAAAACCACCGAGAATCAGAGCAACGTAGGCCAGATCGGCCATGAGCTTCCCTCTTCGAAATCTTTTGCCGTGCTGCTGTGCATCGCAGCCATGACGCTCGGTCGCCCTCGACCGGATGCGCTCTCTCAGCTTCGACCTCCAGAGAGGCCGATTCCGTGTCTCTGACGATCCACTTACGCACTGACCTGGCGTCTTGACGCGATCTTGACGCGGAACCCAAGTTCGCCAATACTGAAACAAGTTACTGTTCGTTCGAACGAACAGTTTTGCGAAGGGAACCTGATGACTTCTCGAACCGACCACGATCTCGCCCCCGGCCTTGTCGACCAGGTTGCGAGTCTGGCTTCGGGTGCTACCTCGTCCGTCGCGGCCACGGAGGCAACGCTGAGCCGGATCGAGGCCACTCAGCCTCACCTCAATGCGTTCAAGATCGTGCGGCGCGAGAAGGCACTCGAAGAAGCTGCCGAGTCCGACAGGCGTCTCGCACTCGGCGAGCGCCTACCTCTTCTCGGCGTGCCGATCGCAGTGAAGGACGATGTCGACATCACCGGCGAACCCACCGCCTTCGGTTGCCCTGGCGATTTCCCGGCCAAGACCGAGGACTCGGAGATGGTTCGACGCCTCCGCGACGCCGGCGCAGTGATCGTGGGCAAGACCAACAGCCCGGAACTGGGCCAGTGGCCGCTCACGAGCGGTTCAGCCTTCGGTTACACGCGCAATCCGTGGTCGCGTCACCACACTCCAGGCGGATCCTCGGGCGGCACCGCCGCGGCCGTCGCTGCCGGATTGGTCAGCGCCGGAATCGGTTCCGACGGAGCCGGTTCCATCCGAATCCCCGCGGCCTGGACCAACCTCGTCGGAATCAAGCCGCAGCGCGGGCGCATCTCCACCTGGCCCGACGCCGAAGCCTTCTACGGCCTGACGGTCAACGGCCCGCTCGCTCGCACCGTCGCCGACGCGGCACTGTTGCTCGACGTCGCTGCCGGCAACCACGACGGCGATCTCCACAAGCCGACACCGGTCACCGTCAGCGACGCGGTGGGACGCGACCCCGGAAAACTGAAAATCGCTCTTTCCCTTCGTAATCCGTTCACCGCCACTCCTGTGAAGCTGGACCCGGAAGTGCGCCTGGCGGTTCATTCGATCGCCGACACGCTGCGGGAACTCGGACACCACGTCGTCGTCGACGATCCCGCATACGGCCTGATCTTCGGCCTGAACTTTCTGCCCCGCTCACTCGTCGGGGTCCACGACTGGCTCGGACGCGTTCCCGACCCGACACTGGTCGATGCCCGAACACGCGGAAATGCACAGAACGGCAAGCTACTTCGTGGTGCGCCACTGCGCGCGGCCCGCGCGGCCGAACCGCGGATGCGAAAGCGGATCGGAGCGATCTTCGACACCTACGACGTCGTCCTGGCACCCACGACGGCAACTCCACCGATCATGGCGACCGCGATCGACGGCATCGGTGGTTGGGACACCGACAAGGTCATGACCGGCGCCTGCCCGTACGCGTGGCCGTGGAACGTCCTCGGCTGGCCCTCGGTCAACGTGCCGGCCGGATTCAGCAAGGCCGGCCTGCCCATCGGTGCGCAGTTGATGGGCAACGAGAACACCGAACCTCTGTTGGTCTCCCTCGCTTCACAATTGGAATCGGTCCTGCGTTGGGATCAGGTCCGACCCGAGCCGTGGTGGTGACCCGATGAGTAACCGGGACGTTCGCGATCGAATACTCGACGCCGTTCTGCACGTCGTCGGTACCGACGGCATCCCGGGTGTGAGCAACCGGCGCATCGCCGCGCAGGCCGGCGTCTCACTCGGATCGATCACGTATCACTTCGCGAGCCAATCGGACATGCTCCGCGCTGCTCTGTCTCGTTTCGTGACAGACGAGACGTGGCGCCTGCGCGCCTTGGCCGAGGAGTACCGCGACAAAGGTCTCAGCGTCGAGGATGCCGCGGCAATAGCTGAGAAGGTGACGCGAGATCTTTCGTTCTCGGCCGAGCGGATCGCGCCGTTCGAGATGTACATCGCCGCCGGCCGCGACCACGAACTCCATGAAGTGGCGGTCGAATGCTTTGCCGCCTACGACGATTTGACCGTCACGATTCTGACGGCACTCGGCGTACCGGATCCCGAATCGATTGCATCGACGCTCGTCGCCGTCATCACCGGGCTCCAACTCCGACGCCTGGCCACCGGCGTCGACGAGCAGGACATCGGCGCGGCGATCCTCAGGGTCATCCGGCCCCTGTGAGTGGTTAGGCAGTCCCTGGACTCCTTAACCGCTCACGGGGCCGGAGGCCCTAGAAGCCCAACCGGCCGAGCTGCTTCGGGTCGCGCTGCCAGTCCTTGGCGACCTTGACGTGCAACTCCAGGAAGATCCGCACACCGAGCAGCTTCTCGATCTGCAGGCGCGCACTGGTACCGACTTCCCGCAGACGCGCTCCGCCCTTACCGATGACGATGCCCTTCTGGCTGGGCCGCTCGACGTAGAGCAACGCGTGGACGTCCAGCATCTCGCCCTGCTTCTCGGTGCGTCCTTCGCGCGGGATGACCTCCTCGATCACCACGGCCAGGGAGTGCGGCAATTCCTCACCGAGACCCTCGAGCGCAGCCTCACGGATGAGTTCGGCCATGAGCACCTCTTCGGGCTCGTCCGTCAATTCGCCGTCCGGGTAGAAGGCCGGGCCCTCGTCCATCAGACCGGCGAGGACGTCGACCAGGATCTCGACCTGTTCGCCCGACTTCGCGGACACCGGAACGACTTCGGATTCGGGGCCGAGCAGGGTGGACAGCGCAAGCAACTGCTTTCCGACGGCGTCGCGGCTTACCTTGTCGATCTTGGTGACGATGCCGACCAGCTTGGTCTTGGGCGCCATCTGACGGATCTGCTGCACGATCCAGCGGTCTCCGGGCCCGATGGCCTCGTCGGCCGGGATGCACAGGCAGATGACGTCGACCTCGGAGTACGTGTCGCGAACCAGGTCGTTGAGGCGCTGCCCGAGCAATGTGCGCGGCTTGTGCAGTCCAGGGGTGTCCACCAGGATCAGCTGCGCATGCTCGCGGTGAACGATGCCACGAATCGTATGGCGCGTCGTCTGCGGGCGCGAGGACGTGATCGCGATCTTGCTGCCGACCAACGCATTGGTCAGCGTGGACTTACCCGTATTGGGTCGACCCACGAAACACACGAAGCCTGACCGGAATTCGTTCTTGCTCATAACTGCTCCTCGCTGAACACTCGCTCAGTCATCGGTGTCTTCTGTCTCTTCGTCTTCGGACCGCGGGATACGCTGCACGAACACCGTGCTGATGCGTACCCGGCCTCGGCCCGTGTTGGTTCCCTCACCGCGCAGGATCAAACCGTCGTATTCCACCTCGGAACCAGGAAGCGGAACTCGGCCGAGCACGTATCCGATCAGCCCGCCGACGGTCTCCACCTCGTCGAGTTCGAGTTCGAGATCGAACAATTCGCCGAGGTCTTCGATGGGAAGCCTCGCGGATACGCGGAACATTCCGTCGCCGAGATCCTCGATGGGCGGCGTCTCGTCCTCGTCGTACTCGTCGGCGATCTCACCGACGATCTCTTCGATGACGTCCTCGATCGTGACCAGCCCGGCGATTCCGCCGTACTCGTCGACAAGGATCGCCATGTGATTGCGGTCGCGCTGCATCTCGGCCAGCAAGCTGTCGAGTGGCTTCGAGTCGGGAACGAAGACCGCCGGCCGCATGACGTCGCAGACGTTGACGTTCCGGCCGCCGTCGGGCAGGTGGTAGGTCTGCTTGACCAGATCCTTGAGGTAGACGACACCGAGCACGTCGTCGACGTTCTCCCCGATGACCGGCAAGCGCGAGTGACCACTGCGCACGGCCAACGACGTCGCCTGTCCGGCATTCTTGTCATTTTCGATCCACACCATGTCGGTGCGAGGCACCATCACCTCGCGTGCCGACGTGTCTCCGAGTTCGAAGACGGACTGGATCATTCGGCGTTCTTCGTCGGCGACGACGCCGCGTTCCTGCGCCATGTCCACGAGTTCACGCAACTCGATTTCCGAAGCGAACGGACCGTTGCGGAAGCCCTTACCCGGGGTCAAGGCATTACCCACGAGGATCAGGACGCGACTGATCGGCCCGAGCAGAACACCGATCCACAGCAGTGGCAACGACGCGGCCATCGCGATGGAGTACGCATGTTGGCGCCCAAGCGTTCTCGGTCCGACGCCGATGACCACGTACGAGACGAGAACCATGATCACCGCGGTGACGGTCAGCGCCCAGCCCAACGAGAGGATGTCGATCAGACCGCCCACGAGTACGACGGTGGCCGTGATCTCGCACAAAATGCGAAGCAGGACCATCAGATTCACGTATCGCGGACGATCGGTCAGAATGCGCTGCACGCGCGCGGCGCCGGCTCGCTCTTCCTTTGCCATCTCGTCGATGCGCGCCGACGAAATGGTGTTGAGCGCCGAGTCGACGGCCGCGAAGACACCACCGACCGGGACAAGAGCAATCGCCAGAACAAAGAGCGCTATGGCGCTACTCACTACAGAACCCCCGGATGCCTGTTATCGGTCCACTCCGTCGACGAAACCGGTCTTGCCGAGCAGCTTCTGATCGCGTTCGGCCAGTGCTGCTTCGCGGTCGATACGGCGAAGGTCTTCGTACCACTCTTCGAGGAGGCTGTTCTGCAAGCCGAACATCTCCTTCTCCTCTTCCGGCTCCGCGTGGTCGTAGCCGAGGAGGTGCAACACACCGTGGACGGTCAGGAGGGCAAGTTCGTGGGCCAGTGAATGCCCGGCCTTGTCAGCCTGATCCGCGGCAAAAGACGGACACAACACGATGTCGCCGAGCATCGACGGTCCAGGCTCCGGGGAATCAGGACGGCCACCCGGCTCGAGTTCGTCCATCGGGAACGACATGACGTCGGTCGGGCCCGGCAGGTCCATCCAGCGAACGTGCAGATCCGCCATCGTCGCGGAATCGACGAGAACCATCGACAGCTCGGCCGCCGGATGGACATCCATCCGAGCGATCACGAAACGGGCAACGCTGATCAACTCCGGTTCGGAGATGTCCATGCCCGATTCGTTCGAGACCTCGATGCTCATGTGCGACGCTCTTTCCTGGGAAAAGTAGGGGTTGATGCGTCGATCAGCCTACCGTCGCGGTGAATGAGCATGTGCAGCGCGGCGCTGCGCCCGGTTTCCGACGGCCAACTCGCCGGACCGATCCGATTCGTGACGCTCGTAAGCGTCGACGATGTGGGAGACCAGCCGATGACGTACGACGTCACTGCTGTCGAGGGTGGCGAAATGAATATCGTCGATCCCGGTGAGGATTTCGGATGCCGCACGCAGACCCGAACGGGCCCCACCAGGTAGATCGACCTGGGTCACGTCTCCGGTGACCACGATCTTGGAACCGAACCCGAGACGGGTCAGGAACATCTTCATCTGCTCGGCCGTGGTGTTCTGCGCTTCGTCCAAGATGATGAAGGCGTCGTTGAGCGTCCGGCCACGCATGTAGGCGAGCGGAGCGACCTCGATGACTCCGGCCTGCATCAACTTCGGAATCGCCTCTGGATCCATCATGTCGTGCAATGCGTCGTGCAGCGGGCGCAGATACGGATCGATCTTCTCGTGCAGCGTGCCGGGCAGAAAGCCCAGTCGCTCGCCGGCCTCGACTGCCGGCCTGGTCAGGATGATCCGAGAGACCTGCTTGGCCTGCAACGCCTGAACGGCCTTGGCCATGGCGAGGTAGGTCTTGCCGGTACCGGCCGGGCCGACTCCGAACACGATGGTGTTCTCGTCGATGGCGTCGACGTAGCGTTTCTGGTTGAGGGTCTTGGGCCGAATCGTCTTGCCCCGACGCGAAAGAATGTCGAGGGAGAGCACCTCGGCCGGAGACTCGCCGACCTCGTTGGTGAGCATGCCGATGGTTCGTCGAACAGCATCCGGTGCGATGGGTTGCCCCCGACCGGCCAGCGACGCCAATTCACTGAACACACGTTCTGCCAGCGCAACGTCTGCAGCCGTCCCCGACAAGGAGATGGTTCCGCCACGTACGTGAATGTCGGCACGAAGCTCACGTTCGATCGCGGTGAGATTCTCGTCCGTCGCCCCCAGGATTTGGCGCACGGTCTCCGGCGCCAGATCCATACTCGAACGGACGGTGCGCTCTGCGGGCAGAGCGCGATCGGTGATGGTGGTTACACGGTTCCCGTCGAGTTCACTGTGTTCACTCACGTGGTGAATATGGCCTGCTTTCTGGTCCGATCAGCCCACTCGACTCGTGAGCCTCGATACTTCGAAGTCTAGCGCCAGAGTCGGACACGGCCCACTTGTTAATCGTCCCGGCCTAATCCTCGCGGCGACCGGACGGCAGCGATTCTCGGATCCATTCCGACGCTTGGGCGACGACCTCGGCGCTTCTGTCCGGACTGATACCCGCGATGACCAGGCATACGGCGGCAAAGGATTCGCCAGAGTCGGTGATGAGCCCACTGTTGGCCTGATCGAACAAAGTGATCGTGATCGCCTCGGTCATCGCTACCAGAGTCTCGGCCGGCAGGTATGTCGAGAAGGTGCCGTCACGCTGACCTCGCTCGACGACGCTGACACTCACGGCGCGCGCGGGCTCCATCAAATCGAGAATCCGCTGCTCCCCCAACTCTTTGCGGGCAAAGCTGAGCAGCATCCGGAATCGATCGCCGACCGGCCATGACAGCAATGCCAGAACGGCAGTCGCCAGATCCGGGCGCTCGGGCGGCTCACCGGCTTGGCTCAGCGCAGCAACGAGATCGGTCGACGCCTCGTCCACGATGCCGTTGATCAGCGCCTCACGGCTGTCGAAATGCGCGTACACGGTTCGTCTGACCACACCGGCAGCCTTTGCTACGTCGTCCATGCTCGCATCCGGATCAGCAGCGAACGCCGTGATCGCCGCCTCGATGATGCGATTGCGATTCGCCGCGGCCTGACTACGACGCTGCCTTCCGCCCGATTCGGCAGTTCCCGAAACGACTGTGCCCGAATGCGTCAACGCGCGTTCCACCTCTTTCGACTGCCCAACTGTGATCTAGGTCAATCATAGTTGCACATCGATGTGCAAGTTATTAACTTACACATCAGTGTGCAAATAGATCGAGGAGTCTCTTCGATCATCAGGAACGGAGTCGCGTCATGACGACACTCATGAGCAAACCTGTCTCGGAGATGGACCAGCCGTACTCACGGCGGTGGGCCGCGCTCGGGGTGTTGTGCCTGAGTCTGCTGATCGTCGTGATGGCGAATACCGCGCTGATCGTCGCGGCGCCGGACATGACCAGAGACCTCGGGCTCACCAGCACGCAACTGCAATGGGTCATCGACGGCTACACAGTCCCCTACGCCGCGCTGATGTTGCTGTTCGGCGTGATCGGTGACAAGTACAGTCGCCGCGGAGCGCTTCTGGCCGGACTCGCCGTGTTCGCCGGCGGCGCCGTCTTCGGCAGTATCGCGGACACCACCAACGCCGTCATCGCGGCACGAATGATCATGGGCGTCGGCGCCGCGATCATCATGCCCGCGACGCTTTCGCTTCTGGTCGCGACCTTTCCCAAGGCGGAGCGATCACGCGCCATCGCGGCGTGGGCGGCGACGTCGGGTCTGGCGATTGCCCTCGGCCCGCTGTTGGCCGGATGGATTCTCGACAGCCATTCCTGGAGCATCACTTTCCTGATCAACGTCCCGATCGCCGCAGTCGTTGCCGTCGCCGCCGTAATCCTGGTGCCGCCGAGCAAGGCCGAGCACCTGGGCCGGATCGACTGGATCGGCGGCGCACTCTCGGTGGTCACCATCGGATCGCTCGTGTACTCGATCATCAACGGATTCCACTTCGGGTGGACCGGCGGACCCATCGGCGCCGCCATGCTCGCTGCGATCGGCCTCGTCTCGTTCGTCGTCTGGGAACTGCGTCACCCGCAGCCACTGCTCGACGTCCGCAAACTCGGCCAGCGCATGGTCGGCGGCGCGACACTCGCCGTACTTCTGCTCTTCCTGGCCGCCTTCGGTGCCATCTACTTCATCTCACAGCAGTTCCAGTTCATCCTCGGCTACGGCGCACTCGAAACCGGTGTTCGTCTGCTGCCCTTGGCAATTGCCGTTTCGATCGGCGCCGTGGTCAGTGGCCGGATCACTCCGCTGATCGGCGTCCGGGCATCCATCGTCGGCGGCATGGTCGTCGCCGCGGTCGGTGTTCTGATTCTCACGCAGGTAGACGGCGATTCGGGCTACTGGATGTTCGCTGTCCCACTGATCCTGCTCGGCCTGGGCATCGGCTTGAGTGAACCGCCGGCCACCGACGCCATCATGGACAACTTCTCCGAGGACGATCTCGGCGCTGCTGGTGGCCTCAACGACACCGCCATCGAACTCGGCGGCTCTCTGGGAATCGCGATCCTGGGCTCGATCCTCGCTGCGAGCTACAAGGATTCGATCGCAGGATTCATCAGCGGTATGCAGGTTCCACAGTTGACGGGTGAGCTGGCGCAACAGGCCGCGTACGCGATGGAGGTGTCGGGAGAATCCGTCGGCGGCGCTTCGTTGGTCGCCGAAGAGATGGCAGGCAACCCCTTGGCTGCAGCTCAGGCAGCGCCGTTGCTCGACGCCGCCGGCAGTGCCTACGCCGACGCGATTTCGGCGGCCAGCTGGGCGGGCGGCCTTGCACTGTTCGTGGGGGCAGTTGTCGTGGCGTTCATCCTGCCGGGCAAGAAGGCCCCTGTGCAAGAAGGCCCCGTGTCAGTCTGACGTGCTCGGAGCCAGCGGGTCTTCGGCGAGAACCAACTCGCGGGAGACCCGCCAGGACTCGGTCGAGGGTGAGAGAAATGCGTCGTGCCCTTCGCCCTCGATCACACGCAGTGCCACGGGATCACCAGCCGCTTCGGCAGCCTTCGCATACCGGGAGCTCACCTTGGCCGGCACCTGCAGATCCTCCGCACCCGTGACGCACACAACGGGAACGCCGATCGGCAGTCGATGCTGTGGCGACGCATTGCGATACAGATCCGGGTCCGCTTCGAACGGAACGCCGAACAGATCCTCGATGAAGCTGATCCGTCGTCCACGCTCGCCTGCCGACGCCAGATCGAGTGCGGCAGCCTGCGCGATTACCCGTTCAGGCCGGGTGAACGTGTCCTTCTCTCCCGCCAGCCACACTGCAAGATGTCCGCCGGCCGAATGCCCGAGCAGGCGAATCTGATTCAGATCGAATTCGGCCGAGGACTTCGCGGCAACCAGTCCGGGGATTTCGTCGTACGCCGTTTTCACGTCGGCGGACATTTCCGGCCAACCACCGCCCGCCCCGAGGCGGCGGTATTCGATGTTCCACACTGCGACGCCGTGCCGCGCGAGTTCGACGGCAAATGCGGTGCCCAGATTCAATCCGTACTGCCCGCTCCAGAAGCCGCCGTGGATCTGCATGACGATCGGGATCGGGCCGTCAACCGCCTCGTCGGGAACGTAGAGATGCCCGAACTGTTGCTCGTGTCGGCCGTACGGAATCTTGAATCGAGGCACCGAGGAAATCTATCTCAGGCGAGGGCGCTGCCTGCGGCCCAGTCTGCCCACGAGAGGGTCCAGTCGCCGTTCTGCCACACCTCCAGCGGAGCCCCGCCGGTGTTCTTGATCTCGACGACATCTCCTGGCTGCGAGAAATCGAAGAACCATTTGGCATTGGCCGCACTGAGATTGAGGCAACCGTGCGAGGTGTCGGTGTTTCCCTGCGCCCAGACGGTGCTCTCCAACTCGTGAAGATAGATACCGTCCGTGCTGATGCGGGTGGCCCAGTTGATGGATTCCTTGTAGCCCAGGCGCGAGTTGATCGGCAGACCGTAGGTCGACGAATCCATGATGACGGGATTGGCCTTGTCCATCACGGTGTACGTGCCGGGCTGGGTCCAGAACGAGAGCGTCGTGCCGCCGATCGTTTCGGTGCCGCCCATTCCCATCGAGGTCGGCATCTCCTTGATCACCTGACCGTTTTCGTAGACGGTCACCATCTTGGTGTTGTCGTCGGCGACCGAGACGTGGGAGTCGCCGATCTTGAAGGACACGGTGTCGTCCTGTTGGCCGTACAGTCCGTTGCCGAGTTGCTTGCCGTAGATGTTCGCGTTCACCGAGACCGTCGTGCCTGGTGCGTAGTAATTCTGCGGACGCCAGTGAACATTCTGACCGTCGACCCAGTACCACGATCCTTGTACGGGCGGATTGGTGGTGACCACCAGAGACTTCTCGGCCGCGGCTTTGTCACCGATCAACTCGTCGAAATGAACGGCGACGACCGTGCCGACGCCGTACGTGCCACCGTCCGAAATCGAGGCGCCACCGGTGGTGTTGATGTACGCGCGAGTCTGATTACTCGGCGCGACGGTGGTCAGCGTCGTGTTCTTGGTCGTGGCAACACCATTCGCGTCGACGGCATCGACGACAAGCTTGTAGGTCTTGCCGTATCCGAGTGGTTCGCTCGGCTTCCAGGACGTCTTGTCAGGCGTCGTGATACCGGCGACTTCCTTACCTTCGGGATTGGTCAGCGCGACGGTCGTCAGTGTTCCCTTCGCGACCTGGACCTCGATGGGATCGAGGGGGCTCACGGGGGTTCCGCCGTCGGCGGGAGTGACGGTGACGAGCGCCTCGCTGGTCGGTGTGGTGGTGACGGCATTACCGGAAGAGCCCGGGTTGTCTCCGGTGGAGACCGTGCACCCCGCAACCAGCATCATCGCCGCCGCGGCACACACCGCTCCGGCAATTCGCATATGCGCACGTGACAACATCTGGCCTCCTGAAATCCCCGAACCAACTCACGCCGAAGGCGACCCCCGACGTCCTTACGATAGTGCGCAAATCTGACACTTCGCTGAGCGCCGGATCCGATTCAGCTCGGGATCACACCAACGTCAGTGCAGTCACAACAAGATCAGTGCAGTGGCCGTGGTCCCCAGCGATCGGTCAGCACTCCGATCGCGCCGAGAGCAACAGCCCCGGCGGTCGACGTGCGCAGGACCGTCGGCCCGAGAAGCACCGGAGTGGCCCCGGCCTCCGACAACGCACTGATCTCCGAATCGTCGAGCCCACCTTCGGGACCGACAACGAGAAATACCTCGTCCGCGCTCGCCAACGGCAAGCCGGCCAACGGCGTCGTCGCCGATTCGTGAAGCACCGCAACCACAGCGCCGCGGGCAACGGCGTCGCGAACCAACGCGATCACCGCCGCCGTCTTGTGCAGATCCGAAATCTCCGGGACGAACGCGCGTCTGGACTGCTTCGCCGCAGACACTGCGGCACTTCGCCAGCGTGCGACGCCCTTGGCGAGCTTCGGGCCTTCCCATTTGGCGACACAACGCAGGGACTGCCACGGAATCACGGCGTCGATACCAGCCTCGGTGGCCAGTTCGACGGCCAACTCGGAGCGCTCGGCCTTGGGCAGTGCCTGAATCAGGGTCACCAACGGCTTGGGCTGCTCGAGAACCTGAACGTCGCTGACCAACAGTTCGAGGCGATCCTTGCCGACGCTCGTCACCTCGGCGTCGGCTACCCGGCCACGGCCGTCGGCCAACACCAAACGCTCGCCGACACCGATCCGGCGGACAGTGGCCGCGTGGCGGCCCTCCTGCCCGTCCAGAACTGCGATTTCACCGACGCCGGGAACCGGGTCGAGAAAGAAGACCGTTGCGGCCACCGTCAGCGGCCGCTGAATGCTTCGCGAAGACGCGAGAACAGACCACTGCTGTTCTGCGACGTCGTCGAAACGACCTCGGCCTCGTCACGATCGCGGAGCAGCTTGAATTCCTTGAGCAGCTTGGACTGCTTGTGATCGAGGCGGCTCGGGATGACCACCTCGAGGTGAGCGTGGACGTCGCCGCGCACTCCCGACCGCAGTTTCGGCATACCGTGACCGCGAAGAACAGCAACGTGCCCGGGCTGGGTGCCTGGCTCGATGGTGATTTCCTTGGGGCCGTCGATGATGGTGTCGACGGTGACGCTGGTACCCAGTGCTGCGTCGACCATGGGAACACGGATGGTGCAGTGCAGGTCTTCACCGTCCCGAACGAAGACGTCGTGCTGCTGCTCGACGATCTCGACGTAGAGATCGCCGGGGTGTCCGCCGCCTGGGCCGACTTCACCCTGCGCAGTCAAACGGATGCGCATGCCACCGGCAACGCCCGCCGGAACCTTCACCGTGATGTCGCGCTTGGCCCGAACTCGGCCGTCGCCGCCACACTTGTGGCAGGGATCCGGGATGGTCTCACCGGCACCGCGGCACGTCGGGCAGGGACGCGAGGTCATGACCTGGCCGAGGAACGAGCGCTGGATGGACTGAACTTCGCCGGCACCGTTGCAGGTCTCACAGCGGACAGGCTTGGAGTCGCCGTTGGTTCCGGCTCCGGTGCAGCTGTCGCACAGAATGGCCGTCTCGACGGTCACGTGCTTGCTGACGCCCGTCGCACATTCTGCGAGGGTCAGTTTGGTGCGAAGCAACGAGTCGGCGCCGGGCTGAACGCGACCGCGCGGCCCACGACCTGCGCCGCCACCGCCGCCGAAGAAGGCTTCGAAGACGTCGCCGAGGCCACCGCCACCGAATCCGCCGCCGAAGCCACCACCTCCGCCGCCACCGGACTCGAGCGGGTCTCCGCCGAGATCGACGATGCGACGCTTCTCCGGGTCGGTCAGGACCTCGTAGGCCGTCGAGATCTCCTTGAACTTGGCCTGCGCCGCCTCGTCAGGGTTGACGTCCGGGTGCAGTTCGCGTGCCAGCTTGCGGTAAGCGCGCTTGAGCTCCTGGTCTGTCGCGTTCTTGCCGACGCCGAGCAATCCGTAGTAATCCCGTGCCACGTTGAGTCTCTCGTCCTTCTCTTACTTCTAGGTTTTCCTCAGTCCTCGCGAGGAGGTGTGCCGACCAAATGTCGACGTCCGTCATCGCTCGGAGAGAACTTCGCCGATGTATCTGGCAACGGCGGCAACCGATGCAATTGTTCCCGGATAGTCCATCCGAGTGGGTCCGAGCACACCGACACCACCGAAAACGGTACCGGCCGCGCCGTAGCCAGTCGAAATCACGGAGGTTCCGCGCATCTGTTCGACCTGCGTCTCTTCACCGATCTGAACGGTGACCGTGCCGGAATTCTGCGTCGCAGCGAGCAGTTTGAGGACCACTACCTGCTCTTCCAGTGCTTCGAGCACTGCGCGCAGCGAACCGGGGAAGCCGGCCAGACCGGAGAAATCGGCGGCGTTGCGCGTGAGGTTGGAGGTTCCGCCCAGAACGAGGCGATCTTCCGGATGTTCGACCAGGGTCTCGACCAGAACCGTTGCCGACCGGATCACGGCGTCGCGCAGGTCGGCCGGAGACTCGTCGGCCAGTTCCGCCACGGCAATCGACGCGGCGGCCAGGCGCTTACCTTCCAGGGCCCCGCCGAGAAGCGCGCGCAACCGGGAAAGGTCTTCGTCTTCGAGGACGTCCCCGAGCTCGACGATTCGCTGATCGACTCGCCCGGAATCGGTGATGAGAACGAGAAGCAGGCGCGCCGGCGTCAATGCGACCACCTCGAGGTGGCGAACCGACGACGCGGACAGCGACGGATATTGGACAACCGCGACCTGACGGGTCAGTTGCGCGAGCAGTCGCACACCGCGGCGCAGAACGTCGTCGAGGTCGACACCCGACTCCAAGAACTCGAGGATCGCTCGTCGCTCGGGTCCGGACATGGGCTTGACGTCGGCGATGCGATCGACGAATTCGCGGTATCCCTTGTCGGTGGGGACGCGGCCGGAACTGGTGTGCGGTTGGGCGATGTAGCCCTCGGCCTCGAGGAATGCCATGTCGTTGCGCACAGTGGCGCTCGACACTCCGAGGTTGTGACGCTCGACCAGGGCCTTGGATCCCACCGGGTCCTGGGTGGAGACGTAATCGGCCACGATTGCACGTAAGACCTCGAAACGCCTGTCGTCGGTACTCGACATCGTTGCCACCTCCGTTTCCTGAACAGAACGAACACCGACATTTACACATCGGTTCCCACTGGCAGTCTAATCGCCCGAGCGCCAGAGACGGCTGTTGCCCTTACTGTGGAGTGAGATCGGCGAAGGGTCGATCGCACAACCATGGACAAGGCGGCACATGATCTTCAAAGGCGTGATGGACGGCAAACCGTATCCCGATCACGGACTGTCTCTACGCGACTGGTCGAAGTTCCCTCCACGTCAGGTTCGACTCGACGAGATCGTGACCACCACGAAGGTCCTCGAACTCGATCGCTTGCTGTCGGAGGACTCGACCTTCTACGGCGATCTGTTCCCTCACGCAGTGCAGTGGCGCGGCACTCTTTACCTCGAGGACGGCCTGCACCGAGCGGTTCGTTCGGCCCTGCGAAACCGCGTCGTGCTGCACGCGCGTGTCTTCGACTTCGACGCGATGCCCGGTGTCATCGAGGGCGTCCGCTGACGCTCACGCGACTCAGGCGCCGAGACTCAACCGACGAACGCGAGCAGTGCGGGATTCGGCTGCCCCGGCCAGGTTCCGGTGAGCGTCGCCGAGCCTGACACTCGATCTGCGTCGATCACTCTCACCACGGTCAATTCCAGTTCTCCCGCGCTGATGATCGTGTCGGTGCCGACTGTCGAGCAGGTCACCGATTCGACGTCCGGTACGGAAGCGCCGGCCGTACCGCTGCCTACTACGTGAGCCGTCACCGGGATGTGATCGGCGGAGTCCGCGAAAACCAGATCGACTCCGGCCCCACCGGTCAGAATCGCAGTCGCCACCGCGCTCACGTAGACCGGATCGCAGCAAGCGTCGTACACCCACCGCTCGCCCAGTACCGAATGATCCATGGTTGCGATCAGCGCAGTCTCCGCCCCGTCCAGCGGAGCACCACGATAAGTAAGCGGGACCTGAAGAATTCGACCGTCGGCAGAGCGGAGCAGGTGCGTCTCGATTCCGACCTCGCCGTCCGGGTCGTCGAAACGATAGGCGTCGACGCGTTCGAGCGTCGAACAGTCGACCGACCCGATCCATGGCTGCTTGGGCACCCACGCTCGGAGCAGGTCGTTCTTGGACGGATTCAGCTGCGCACGATGAATGATGGCCACCACGGCCACATTACGCGGCAAAGGATGGTGCCGCGTCAGGTCAGGATCGTGCGAATCACCGCATCAGCGAGCAGGCGACCACGGTCGGTGAGAACCACGTGATCGTTCTCGATCACGGCCAACCCGTCGACTACCACCTGTTCGGCTGAAAGGCGTTCGGATGCAGACAGTTCCGACAGCGGAAGTCCCGTACGCAACCGCGCAGTCAACATGACGCGCTCCATGTGTTCGTCGTCGGCGGTCAGTTCTTCGCTGCCGCCGACGGGAAGTTCACCGAGGGCCAACTGTTCCGCGTACCGCGCTGGGTGCTTGACGTTCCACCACCGCACTCCGCCCACGTGACTGTGCGCGCCCGGTCCGGCGCCCCACCAGTCACCGCCGTCCCAGTAGCCGAGGTTGTGACGGCAGCGGGTGTCACCGGAGTCCTCGGTTTCCGCCTTTGCCCAATTGGAGACCTCGTACCAGTGCAAGCCGGCTTCGGACAGGCGTGAATCGATTCGTTCGTATCGTGAGGCCAGCACGTCGTCGTCCGGCGCGGGCAGCTCGCCGCGCCTGACCTTGCGAGCCATGGCGGTACCGTCCTCGACGATCAACGCGTAGGCCGAGACGTGGTCGACATCGGCGGAGAGAACCGCATCGAGTGAGGCGTCCAGATCTTGGTCTCGCTCCCCTGGCGTTCCATAGATCAAATCCAAGTTCACGTGCGAAAAACCAGCTGCGCGAGCCTCTTTCGCGGCAGCGACGGCGCGGCCGGGAGTGTGGGTGCGGTCGAGGATCTTCAGGACGTGCTGAGCCGCGGACTGCATGCCGAGGGAAATGCGGGTGAATCCCGCACTGCGGAGAGCGTCGAAGAATTCCGGCGACGTCGATTCGGGGTTCGATTCCGTGGTCACTTCGGCGCCGGACGCCAAGCCGAAGCTGCTGCGAACCGCCGACAGCACGTCGGACAGCCCGTCGCCACCGAGCAGCGACGGCGTTCCACCGCCCACGAACACCGTCTCTGCCGCCGGGGCGCCCGTCATCTCGGCCGCGAGATCGAGTTCGCGTCGCAAACCCTCCAGCCACGACTGCGGCGACGCCGAGGTTCCGAGCTCACCGGCCGTGTAGGTGTTGAAATCGCAGTACCCACACCTGGTGGCACAGAACGGGACGTGGATGTAGATCCCGAACGGCCGTTTCCCGACACCCTCGAGCGATCGCGCGGGCAAGGCGAAGGGCGTCGCCTCGCTCTGTCGAGTGGGAGTCGTGCTGGTGGCATTCACGCCTCCAGTGTCCCAGCATCCGGAACGCACACCTATTCAGCCTGCGATGCAGGTCGGCGCTTGGCCTGAACTCGATATTTCCCCCGTTTTTCGTGGAAATATGCGCCCGAGTCGGAATTATCGAGTTGACGTGGCACAATGGTCCGCATGACCGGACTCGGAGTGCGACTTGTGGCGCGTCGCCATGTCGACTTCAAGCGTGTGTGCAGCTCGTCGTGTCTGCACCTGTGTAGCTGTTGATCTTTCACTGATCTTCCAGCCTTTCCCGCTCATCTCCATCTGCTTCACCGAAACAACTCTCTGCAGAGACACGTCGTTTCAGAGATACAGCTTCTCCAGCTGTTCGTTTTCGTGAGCACACCTGCCGGCCGCGAGCTTTCCGAGACCGAGGACAGCCCCCTCGATTTCCGACACGGACCGGTGCGTCCCGATCAGACACCGCCACAGTTCGTCGATAGTGCGTGCCGCGTGCCGATCAACCGCCCAGATCCAGGAGTTCATCGATGACGTCGACCACCGACGCCGCCACACCCGCCGATTCGGCAGCACCTGCCGAAGCCCGGCCCGCACGCGCTGCGCGTCCCGCCAAGCGTCGCGCCGAAGGTCAGTGGGCCCTCGGTTACCGCGAGCCGCTCAACGCCAACGAGCAGGCCAAGAAGGACGACAACCCGCTCAACGTTCGGGCCCGCATCGAGAACATCTACTCCAAGCAGGGATTCGACAGCATCGACAAGGGCGACCTTCGCGGCCGCTTCCGCTGGTGGGGTCTCTACACCCAGCGCGAAGAAGGCTACGACGGCACCTTCACCGGCGACGAGAACATCGACCTGCTCGAGGCCAAATACTTCATGATGCGCGTGCGTTGCGACGCCGGCGCTCTCAACGTCGAGCAGCTGCGCACCATCGCCGGCATCTCGAAGGAATTCGGCCGGAACACCGCCGACCTGTCCGACCGCGAAAACGTCCAGTTCCACTGGATCGAGGTCGAGAACGTTCCGGAGATCTGGAAGCGCCTCGAAGCCGTCGGACTCAAGACCACCGAAGCGTGCGGTGACTGCCCCCGCGTCGTCCTCGGTTCTCCCCTGGCCGGCGAATCGCTCGACGAGGTCCTCGATCCCACCCCGGCGATCGACGAGATCGTGCGCCGCTACATCGGCGACCCCAAGTACTCCAACCTGCCGCGCAAGTTCAAGACCGCCATCTCCGGTCAGCAGGACGTCGTTCACGAGATCAACGACATCGCCTTCATCGGCGTGAACCACCCCGAGCACGGCCCGGGCCTCGACCTCTGGGTCGGCGGCGGACTGTCCACCAACCCGATGCTGGCGCAGCGCGTCGGCGCCTGGATTCCGCTCGACGAGGTCCCCGATGTCTGGGAGGGTGTCGTCTCGATCTTCCGTGACTACGGCTACCGCCGTCTGCGCGCGAAGGCAAGGCTCAAGTTCCTCATCAAGGACTGGGGCATCGAAAAGTTCCGCGAGGTTCTCGAGACGGAGTACCTCGAGCGCCCGCTCATAGACGGCCCCGCGCCGGAGAAGCCCAAGCGCCCGATCGACCACGTCGGCATCCAGAAGACCCGCAACGGCCACAACGCAGTCGGCTTCGCTCCGATCGCCGGCCGCGTCTCGGGAGACATCCTGGCTCAGGTCGCCGACGCCGCGGAGAAAGCCGGCAGCGACCGGATCCGCTTCACGCCGTACCAGAAGCTGATCATCCTCGACGTCGCCGACGAGACCCTCGAGCCGCTCATCGCCGATCTCGACGCGCTGGGCCTTCCCGCCCGACCGTCGCACTGGCGCAAGAACCTGATGGCCTGCTCCGGCATCGAGTTCTGCAAGCTCTCGTTCGCCGAGACACGCAAGCGTTCGCAGGTGCTCGTGCCCGAACTCGAACAGCGTCTCGCCGACGTCAACAGCCAGCTCGACGTGCCGATCACCATCAACATCAACGGTTGCCCCAACTCCTGCGCTCGCTCGCAGATCGCCGACATCGGCTTCAAGGGCCAGCTCGTCGACGACGGTGAGGGGAATCAAGTCGAGGGTTTCCAGGTTCACCTGGGAGGCAGCCTCGGATTCGACAGCGCCTTCGGACGCAAGCTGCGCCAGCACAAGGTCACCAGCGTCGAGATGGGTGACTACATCGACCGCGTCGTACGTCAGTTCGTCAAGAACCGCAACGAAGGTGAACGGTTCGCCGAATGGGCAGTGCGCGCAGACGAAGGAGATTTGCGATGACAGTGGACATTTCGCGAGCAACCGCCGACGAGCTTCGGTCCATCGCCGAGCGCGGTGCCGTAGAACTCGACGGAGCCAGCGCACAGGAACTGTTGCAGTGGACCGAGGACACGTTCGGTGACGGGGCGAGCGCAGCGACGGGGGATCGTAACGGTTACATTGTTGCGTCGAACATGCAGGATGGAGTGCTGGTTCACCTTGCCGCACAAGTTCATCCGGGCGTCGACGTACTCTTCCTCGACACCGGCTACCACTTCCCCGAGACCATCGGCACACGTGACGCGGTCGAGCAGGTCTACGGCGTCAACGTCATCAATGCACGCGCGCTGGCAAGCGTCGCCGAGCAGGATGTCGCCGAGGGCAAGGATCTGTTCGCCCGTGATCCCAACCGCTGCTGCGCATTGCGCAAGGTCGCACCCCTCAAGCAGACACTGTCCGGCTACAGCGCGTGGGTGACCGGCATCCGCCGCGTCGAAGCGCCCACCCGCGCCAACGCTCCCTTGATCTCCTTCGACGACGCCTTCGGCCTCGTGAAGATCAACCCGATCGCTCCGTGGTCGGACGAGGAGATGCAGAACTACATCGACACCAATTCCATCCTCGTCAATCCTCTTGTCGACGAGGGCTATCCGTCCATCGGCTGCGCACCCTGCACCAGCAAGCCAGCCCCCGGCAGCGATCCGCGTAGCGGTCGTTGGGCCGGTGCCTCCAAGACAGAATGCGGGTTGCACGCATCATGACAGTTGACTTGACACTTTCACGTCCTCAGCTCGACGGCACACAGTTCGATACTCTCGACGCCCTCGAGTCCGAAGCGATCCACATCTTCCGAGAGGTAGCCGGCGAGTTCGAACGCCCGGTCATTCTCTTCTCGGGAGGTAAGGACTCCACCGTGCTGCTGCATCTGGCGATCAAGGCCTTCTGGCCTGCGCCGCTGCCGTTCACCCTGCTGCACGTCGATACCGGCCACAACCTGCAGGAAGTTCTCGACTTCCGCGATCACGTCGTGGCCAAGTACAACCTGCGCCTGCACGTGGCCAGCGTCGAGGAGTACATCGCGGACGGTCGCCTCACCGAGCGCCCCGACGGTATCCGCAACCCGCTGCAGACCGTTCCGTTGCTGGACGCGATCTCCGAGAACCGCTTCGACGCCGTCTTCGGTGGCGCTCGCCGCGACGAGGAGCGCGCCCGCGCCAAGGAGCGGATCTTCTCGCTGCGCAACGCTTTCGGCCAGTGGGATCCCAAGAAGCAGCGCCCGGAACTGTGGAACCTCTACAACGGTCGCCACTCCCCCGGCGAGCAGGTGCGCGTCTTCCCGCTCAGCAACTTCACCGAGCTGGACATCTGGCGTTACATCGCCCGCGACAACGTCGAACTCGCCAGCATCTACTACTCCCACCAGCGTCCGGTGTACCAGCGCGACGGCATGTGGATGACCCCCGGAGTCTGGGGTGGTCCAGCTGACGGCGAAGAGCTGCAGACCCTTTCGGTGCGTTACCGCACCGTCGGCGACGGTTCGACCACCGGTGCTGTTCTCTCCGATGCGGCTGACAACGAAGCGATTCTCGCCGAAGTTGCGGCATCACGTTTGACCGAGCGCGGCGCGACCCGTGGCGACGACCGAGTTTCCGAAGCGGCCATGGAAGACCGCAAGCGAGAGGGCTACTTCTGATGAGCGATCTGCTCAGACTGGCAACTGCCGGCAGCGTCGACGACGGAAAGTCCACACTCGTGGGCCGCCTGTTGTACGACACGAAATCCGTTCTCGCCGACCAGATCGACGCCGTGACCCGTGCATCGGTGGACCGCGGTCTCGACACCCCTGACCTGTCGCTCCTGGTGGACGGACTGCGCGCCGAGCGTGAGCAGGGCATCACCATCGACGTGGCGTACCGCTACTTCGCGACCCCCAAGCGCACCTTCGTGCTTGCCGATACACCGGGCCACGTGCAGTACACCCGCAACACGGTCTCCGGCGCCTCGACGGCTCAGCTCGTGATCCTCCTGGTCGATGCCCGCAAGGGCGTCATCGCGCAGACTCGTAGGCACGCAGCGGTTCTCGCGTTGCTCGGTGTCCCGAAGCTCGTTCTCGCCGTGAACAAGATCGACCTCGTCGAGAACCCCGAAGAGGTCTTCACCTCGATCTCCGCCGAGTTCAACGAACTCACCAGCTCACTGGGCTGGGCAAGCGAAGACGTCGTCGAGATCCCGGTATCGGCACTGCACGGTGACAACGTCGCCATCCGCTCCGACAAGACCCCGTACTACACCGGCCCCACGCTGATCGAGCACCTCGAGTCGATTCCGGTCGACGCCGAGCCGCATCGCGTCGGCCTGCGTTTCCCGGTGCAGTACGTGATCCGTCCGCGTACCGCCGAGTTCCTCGACTACCGCGGATACGCCGGCCAGGTTGCCGCCGGTTCCGTCGTACCCGGCGACGAAGTGGTGATCCTGCCCTCGGGTACGCGCACCACCGTCACTCGTATCGACACGGCCGACGGTGAACTCGACGTCGCCCACGCGGGACGCAGCGTCACGCTGATCCTGGCCGACGACGTCGACGTCTCTCGCGGCGACACCATCGCCTCGCCGTCTGACGCACCCGAGCCGATCGGCGAATTCGACGCCACTGTCTGCTGGTTGGCCGAGAAGTCGCTGCGCCCCGGCGCACGTCTGCTGCTCAAGCACGGCACGCGCACGACGCAGGCCATCGTCGGCAGCTTGGTGGAGCGCTTCAACGAGCAGGATCTCACCACGGATCAGGGCCCGGACACTCTCGAGCTCAACGAGATCGGCAAGATTTCGATCCGCGTGGCCGAGCCGATCGTGGCCGACGACTACGCAGTGAACCGCCACACCGGCAGCTTCCTGTTGATCGATCCCGCTGGTGGAAACACTCTCGCAGCCGGCTTGGTCGGCGACGTCATTTCCGCTGTGGAATTGGGCGAGCGCGTCTAAGTCGATGGTTCCGCTCATTGCTGTTGCGCACGGCAGCCGTGATCCCCGTTCTGCTCGGGTGATCGCGGCTGCCGTGGCGGCTCTTCGTGAAGCCCGGCCAGACCTCGATGTCCGGCTGGCGTTTCTCGATCTCAATGCACCGTCCATCGATCAGGTCCTGGACGGAGTTGCACACGACGGCCACACTCACGCCGTTGTTGTTCCGATGCTGCTGGGCAACGCCTTCCACGCTCGGGTAGATCTGCCCGGGCTCTTGGCCGCTGCCGCGACACGCCACCCCCAGCTGACCGTGTTCCAAGCAGACGTACTAGGTCGCGATGCTCGGCTTATCGAGGCAGTGCGCGAGCGAATCCTCGAAGCGGGCGCCCGGCCGGACGATCCGTCGGTCGGTGTCGCTCTTGCGGCAGTCGGCTCGTCCGACGCGCGTGCCAACGCCGCGACCGCAGAACTGGCGTCCACTCTCCTGAGCGGAACCAACTGGTCGGGCGTTCGAATCTGTTTCGCGACATCCGCGGAACCAACAGTTGCCCAGGCGATCTCCGCTCTCGAGCAGAACGGCGCCGAACGCGTTGTCGTCGCACCCTGGTTCTTGGCTGCCGGCCTACTGACCGACCGACTCAGCGCTGCAGCAGCAACGGTATGTCCGCGCGCGCGTTTCGCCGAAACGATCGGTGGGCACTCTCTACTGATCGAAACGATGATCGACCGTTACCGACAAGTCGCTGATGCACTACCCGACCGTCTGGTCCGCTCCGCCTGATCCGGTTTCACAGGCCGTTATCAGATTGTTACCGTAGTGTTGGATCTGTCCAGCCCGCGAAGGTTCATCCTTCGCCTGCGAAACAGATCTTTGGGTGCAATCCCCTCAGAGCGCCGCGAGAGGGAACACCATCACTCACAATCTTCGCCTCGGCACAGCCGGCACCGCCTGGGTCCTGTCGGTGCTCTACCTGCTTGTCGAGATCTTCACGGCCGGAGCCTGGAAGACGCCGTACAGCTTCGCGCGTGACTCCATCAGTTCGCTGGGCGTGACGACATGCAGCGTGGATTCGTGTTCGCCGATGCACGACGTGATGAACGCGGCCTTCATGATCCTCGGTGCGCTCACCATCCTCGGTGCGGCCTTGCTGCACAAGTACATTCCGGACGGTCGTGCGAAAAAGTGGATTCTCGGCCTTGCCGTCGTCGTTGCACTGAGCACCGCGGCTACCGGCCTCTTCCCGGCCAACGACGGGACCTTCGTTCACTGGACCGCAGTACTTCCCGGCTTCGTCGCCCGTCATGCCGTTCTCGTACTCATGGCAATTCAATTCTGGAAGCACAGCAAATGGATCGCAGTATGGTCGGGACTGTGCGCGGCCACCGGAATCGTCGGCGCCGTACTGCTTCTCGGACGAACACTCACTTTCGGCTTGGGTGAACGCTTGACGCTGTACCCGCTGCCGATGTGGATGGCAGTCACCGGCGTCGCAGCCCTGCTCGCGTTGATGCGCCGAACCGTGTTGAAGAACGTGGAATTGACACTGCCCGGTAACGGATTCATCACCGCTCTGTTGTCGTTGCGCCCGCGTCGAACTCGCGCAGCAGTGCCTACCGACGTTCTCGCACCGCGGGAGCTGACGAGTTTGTAGCGAACCCGGGGTGACCAGGGACACACTGGTAGGGAGGCGACGCGAGGAGACTTCCATGACCAGTGCATCTGTTCGACACGGAATCGTGGCCGGCATCGACGGCTCGGCAAGCGCGGTCAACGCCGCGAGGTGGGCAGCATCGGCTGCAAAGAGATTCGACGAACCATTGCGACTGACCCACGTTCTGCCGGGACAACCCGAGTCAGGTGGCGGTACCAACGTCACCGACGAAGAGATGTTCGACCACCACCTTCGCGTCGAGGGTGCAAAGTTACTCGACGAGGCCGAGGACGCCATTCGCGACGATCACACCGACGTCACCGTCGAACGCGGCCTCGTGACCGGCACTCCCGCAACCACACTCGTCGAACTTTCGAAATCCGCTCGCATCGTTGCACTCGGCCAGGCCGGTACTAGCGAAATGCAATCGGTGTTTCTCGGTTCCGACACCATTCGAGTGGTCAACCGGGCGCACTGCCCCGTGGCGGTGTTCCGCGGTACCGGCGAGCACGCGGTCGCCGACACCAGGCCCATCGTCGTCGGCGTCGACGGGAGCAAGCTCAGCGAACTCGCCGTCGCGCATGCTTTCGAGTTTGCCGCGTTCCTCGGCGCGCCCTTGGTTGCGGTTCACACCTGGAACGAGCACGCCTCGCTCGGCGGGTACTCCGAAGCCAGGCGCTTCGTCGACTGGGGACCGTACGAACAGCATGAGCACGCTCTGCTGTCCGAGTGCCTCGCCGGCTGGACGGAGAAGTACCCCGATGTCGAAGTCACCCGGAGTGTCCAGCGCAGCGGACCGATGAAGGCACTGCTCGAGCACTCGGCGGAAGCGCAACTCGTAGTCGTCGGTAGCCACGGCCGCAGCCCGTTCATGGCGTCGATAGTCGGATCGACCAGTCAGAGCCTCATCCACCACGCCCAATGCCCGGTCCTCGTCTGCCGAGAGGGCTGAACTCGTCTCGGTGTTGCCCGACCCCCAACTCTGAGCGAACGGCACTTTCGGCGCCATCAGGAGACCGAAAGTGCCGTTCGCTCAAACAGGAGTGGGGGTGAAACAGGTCAAACAGGGCAAGCAGGTCATACCTGGCCGACGACGCTCACCGTCACCGGCTCCTGCTCCGGCGTCACCACCGGAGTCTCCGGCAGATCCGGCACCCGAGTAGCCCGGGCGTAGACCGTCTCCCCCGCCTCGAGGTGCAGAGCTGCACTGTCACCGCGGGTGACCTGAGCCGAGAACAACTCACCGGTTGCCTCGTTGCGCAGGTCGACTCGAACCTCGAAGCCGAGATACACGACGCGCTCGACGGTTGCGCGTGTGACGCCGAGGGACTCGGCCGTTCCGGACTCCTGAGCGAGAGCCATGCTCGGATCGCGGCCGAGACGGATGTCGTGCGGACGGACCAACTGCCCGTTGAGCTTCGCGACGGATCCGAGGAAGGACATCACGAAGTCGTTGGACGGGCGGTCGTACAGGTCGGCAGGTTCACCGATCTGCTCGATCCGCCCCTTGTTCAGCACCGCGATGCGGTCGGCGACGTCGAGAGCCTCTTCCTGGTCGTGTGTGACCAGGACGGTGGTGACGTGCACCTCGTCATGCAGGCGACGCAACCACGTGCGCAGGTCGGCACGGACCTTCGCGTCGAGGGCGCCGAAGGGCTCGTCGAGCAGGAGCACCTGCGGATCCACCGCCAGAGCGCGCGCCAACGCCATGCGCTGGCGTTGACCACCGGACAGCTGCGCGGGGTACCGATGCTGAAAGCCGTCGAGGCCGACGATCTCGAGAAGTTCGTTGACCTTCTTCTCGATCTCCGGCTTCGGGCGCTTGCGGATCTTGAGCCCGAACGCCACGTTGTCTCGCACCGTCATGTGCTTGAACGCTGCGTAGTGCTGGAACACGAAACCGATGTCACGCTTCTGCGGCGAGACGCCGGTGACGTCCTTGCCTGCGATGGTGATGGTTCCCGAATCGAGCTCTTCGAGCCCTGCGATCGAACGCAGCAACGTCGACTTTCCCGAGCCGCTTGGCCCGAGCAATGCCGTCAACGAACCCGAGGGAATGTTGACCGTCACGTCGTCGAGCGCCGCGAAGTCACCGTAGTTCTTGCGGGCCCCGGTCACTGTGATCATGTGGTGCTCCTCTTACGGTCCAGCAGCGTCATCAGCAACAGGACAATGATGGCGATGCCCATCAGCAGCGTTGCCGCCGAATACGCACCAAAAGTGTTGTGGTCGTCGATGTATCGCGAATGCACCAGCAATGTCAGTGTCTGGGATACCCCCGGGAAGCCGGAAGAGACCATGATGACTGCGCCGAATTCACCGAGCGAACGCGCCACCGTCAACACGATTCCGTACGTCAAGCCCCAACGGATCGCGGGCAAGGTGATCCGCCAGAACGTCTGCCAGCCCGAGGCACCGAGCGTCGCGGCTGCTTGTTCCTGCTCGTCGCCGATCTCGTGAAGTACGGGTTCGACTTCCCGGACGACGAAGGGCAGCGTCACGAAAATCGTCGCGATCACCATGCCTGGCAAGCCGAAGATGACCTTGAACCCCAACGATTCGATGCCGCCGAACCAACCGTTGGCACCCCACAGAAGAATCAACGACACACCGACGACGACGGGCGAGACTGCGAAGGGCAGGTCGACCACCGACTGCAGTACGCCCCGCCCCGGGAAACGCCCACGCACGAGTGCCAGAGCCGTGACAACACCGAACACCACGTTGATCGGGACCACGATCGCCACGATGATCAGCGAAAGATTCAGCGCGGAGATCGCTGCCGGTGTCGTGATCGATTCGAGGAACGGGCCGATTCCGTTCTCGAACGTTCGCGTCAGGATCACACCGATCGGCACGACCAACAACACGAACAGGTAGACGAGAGCGATGGTCCGCAGACCGATCTTCGATCCTCTGGACACGTTCATCGGGAACTCTCCTCACGTCGCTGTCCCCGCGAGGCAAAGATTCGCAGGACGAACAGCGTCACGAATGCGATGGCCAGCAACGCTACCGAGACGGCAGCGGCGTTGGTCGGACGATCGATCTCGATCTGCTGCTGAATGTACTGCGACGTCATCTGTGTCACGCGTGGGATGTTGCCGCCGATCAGAACGACCGAGCCGTATTCACCGATCGCTCGGGCGAATGCGAGCCCCGCGCCGGAGATGACGGCAGGCGCCAGCGTCGGAAGAACGACGGAACGAAAGATCGTCCAGTTGGAAGCCCCCAACGATGCAGCGGCTTCCTCGACTTCGCGGTCGACCTCCATCAGCACCGGCTGCACCGAGCGAACCACGAACGGCAAGGTCACGAAGGCCAATGCCACGATCAGTCCGGGCTGGGTTGCATTGAGGTGGATGTCGATCGGTGACTGCGGGCCGTAGAGAGACAGCAGCACGATCGACGCCACGATGGTGGGTAGCGCGAACGGCAGATCGATCATCGAGTTGACGATGCGCTTGCCCGGGAAGTCGTCCCGGACCAGCACCCACGCGATGATCGTGCCCATCACGACGTTGATCAATGCCACGATCACCGAGACCAACAACGTCACGCGCAACGACGCCAAGGCGACGGGTGCGGTGATGGCGTCCCAGAATCCGGAGATCCCCTCGTCGAACGCGGTGGCGGTCAACGCGGCGAGCGGAAGCAGAACGATCACGGAGAGCCACAGGGTGGCCACTCCGATTCCGAGCGGCCCCACACTCCCCGTGACCCGCGCGAGTTTTCGCCGACGAGCCACGGGGGTGGGGTCAATAGTGTCAGTCACGTCAGTGTTACTTGGTCGCGTTGTCGTAGATCACTGCGATCGAACCGGTGTCCTTGGTGAACAGAGCGCTGTCCACGGCCTTCCAGCCGCCGAGGTCTGCGATGGTCCACAGCTTGGTCGGCTCGGGGAACTTGTCGGTGAACTTGGCAGCGACGGCGGGATCAACGGGACGGAATCCTGCTTCGGCCCAGAGCGTCTGACCCTCGGTCGTGTACAGGTAGTCCTTGAACGCGGTCGCCTTGTCGAGGACCTTGCTGTTCGAGATCACGGCAACCGGGTTCTCGATCTTGAAGGTCGTGGGCGGGGTGACGTGCTCGACCGGGTCGCCGTTGCCTTCGATGAACAGTGCCTCGTTCTCGTAGCTGATTAGAACGTCACCGCTGCCCTGCAGGAAGGCTTCCGAAGCCTCGCGTCCCGACTTGGGCTGGATCTTGACGTGATCGTTGACCAAGGCGGTGACGTAGTCGAGACCCGCCTGCGGGTTCTTGCCACCGTCGCTCTTGGCGGCGTACGGCGCCAAGAGGTTCCACTTGGCCGAGCCGGAGCTGAACGGGTTCGGCGTGACGACCTCGAGGCCGGGCTGAAGCAGGTCGTCCCAGTCCTTGATGCCCTTCGGGTTCCCCGGACGCGTCACGATGGTGACTACCGATCCGAACGGAATTCCGTTGTAGGCGTCCTGGTTCCAGTTCTGATCTACCAGACCGGCATCGACCAGGCGGGTGATGTCGGGCTCGACGGAGAAGTTGACGAAGTCTGCCTCGGCGCCGTCCTTCACCTTGCGCGACTGGTCGCCCGAGGCGCCGTACGAAGGATTGAAGTTGACGTTCTTGCCCTCGTCTGTCGCCTGGAAGGCTGCGGTGAGCTTGTCGAAGCCGGGCTTCGGCACGGCGTAGGCGAACAGGTTGATCGTGCCGGCGCTACCGTCGCTGGCGGCGCTGTCACCACCCACGGTGTCGCTCGAGCCACCACTGCACGCTGTGAGTACCACGGCCCCCATGGTCGCGATAGCAGTGAGAAGTGTGCGGGAACGGCGTTTCATTGCAGATACCTTCCTGAAAGGACTGACAAACGAGGGTTGGTCAAACGACAAGTCCGAGACCTCTGGGGCTGATTCCATCGGGATGTTCAGACATGGAGAGCCGACGGGCAATGAGCCCTGAATCGGGGGCGCGAGTTACGCGCAGAGAAGTTCGAGTGGGGTGCGCAGCACCACCGGAGAGGTCGAACTCAGGAAATCAACAACAGGCGACGTCAGCGACGTCGAGCATGCCGACAGCAATCAACGCCAACTGATGGCGGATTACGGGAGCTGTTGCTTCGGACACGCGGTGGACTTTAGCAGAGCACCGGCGCCCGCTCTAATCGGGAGAACTAACGGGTGAGAAGCCACGCGACGATCACGAGGAGAATCAGGGCTATCAGGGCGAGAGTGACCCGTGAGCGGGGCATCAGCTTTCCTCTACTTCTCGAGAATTCCTACGCAACCAGCCGAAGAGCGGCAGAGCGAGAACGGCGGCCAACACGCGATCCAGACCGATGGCCACCAGGCGGCACAGCGGAACGACGACGATCAGGACCAACGCGACCTGCGGGATGAACGGGAGCCCCGCCATCCACAGCTCGAAGCTGTCCCACCAATCCGCTATCCGATCCACGCCAACACCCTATCCTTCGGACGATACGGTCCCGACAGCGTGTGGATTGGACGTGTGTCGATTCTGGCCGGATGATGGCCGAATGAGTGCTGACGACGAAGTGGTGCAGACGATTCCTCCCGCCTCCACGGGTCACCATCGAAGCAACTTTCCCCCTATCGACGACTACGCGTTTCTTTCCGATTGCGAAACCTCGTGCCTGATTGCCCGTAACGGATCTGTCGAGTGGATGTGCGTTCCCCGACCGGACTCCCCCAGCGTGTTCGGTGCCATCCTCGACCGCAGCGCAGGCCATTTCCGCATCGGCCCGTACGGCCAGAACGTCCCGGCCGCCCGACGCTATCTGCCGGGTGGACTCATTCTCGAGACCACCTGGCAGACCGAGACCGGCTGGCTCGTCGTACGCGACGCCTTGGTCCTCGGTCCTTGGCACAACGTCGACAAGCGATCGAACACGCACAAGCGCACACCCACAGACTGGGATGCCGAACACACCCTTCTCCGTACGGTCAAATGCGTCAGCGGCACCGTTGAACTCGAGATGAGCTGCGAGCCCGCGTTCGACTATCACCGCGGCACGGCAAATTGGGAGTACACCGGAAAGGTCTACGAGGAAGCAACGGCAACGTGTCGCTCCGCCAAGCCCGGAGACCACCCAACTCTGCGCTTGACCACTGACCTACGACTGGGCCTGGAAGGTCGTGAGGCACGGGCCCGGACGCGACTGGTCGAAGGCGACAACGTCTACGTCGCGCTCTCGTGGTCGGATCTTCCCGCGCCGCAGACGTTCGACGAGGCCGCCGACAAAATGTGGCAGACGTCCAAGTCGTGGCGCGAGTGGGTGACGATCGGCAAGTTCCCCGATCACCCGTGGCGCGGATACCTGCAGCGCAGTGCGCTCACACTCAAGGGGCTCACCTACGCACCGACCGGAGCCTTGCTCGCGGCTTCGACAACATCGCTACCGGAAACACCAGGCGGAGAACGTAACTGGGACTACCGCTACGCATGGGTTCGCGACTCTACTTTTGCACTGTGGGGCCTCTACACGCTCGGGTTGGACCGTGAGGCCAACGACTTCTTCAACTTCATCTACGACGTGTCGAGTTCGGACAACGGTCAGCCGCATCCCTTGCAGGTGATGTACGGCATCGGCGGCGAGCGCACACTCGAGGAATCTGAACTCAACCATCTCTCCGGATACGACGGTGCCCGTCCGGTGCGCATCGGCAACGGCGCATTCGATCAACAGCAGCACGACATCTGGGGCACCATGCTCGACTCGGTGTATCTCCACATCCGTACCCGCGAGCGTGTCCCCGAAGCGCTGTGGCCGCTACTCAAGAAGCAGGTCGAAGAAGCGATCAAGCACTGGCGCCAACCCGACCGTGGGATCTGGGAGGTGCGCGGTGAACCACAGCACTTCACGTCGTCGAAGATCATGTGCTGGGTCGCACTCGATCGCGGCGCCAAGCTGGCGGAGATGCAGGGCGAGAAGAGCTTTGCGCAGCAATGGACGGCCATCGCGGACGAGATCAAGGCCGACATCCTCGCGCACGGAGTCGACTCGCGTGGAGTTCTGACGCAGCGGTACGGCCACGATTCACTCGACGCGTCGCTCTTGTTGGCACCGCTGCTGCGCTTCCTGCCGGCCGACGATCCGCGCATCCGGGCAACGGTACTGGCGATCGCCGACGAGCTCACCGAGGAGGGGTTGGTCCTGCGCTATCGCGTCGACACCACCGACGACGGATTGAGCGGAGAGGAGGGCACGTTCACCATCTGTTCCTTCTGGCTCGTCTCCGCCCTCGTCGAGATCGGCGAACTGGATCGGGCAAAGCATCTCTGCGAGCGTCTGCTCGGGTTCGCGAGCCCGCTCAAGCTGTACGCCGAAGAGATCGACGCCCACACCGGTCGCCATCTGGGCAACTTCCCGCAGGCGTTCACACACCTGGCGCTGATCAACGCGGTGGTCCACGTGATCCGCGCCGAGGAAGCTGCCGAAGCCGGAGCTTTCCAGCCCGCGCACAACGCGACCTAGACCCCCTGCTGTGGGGCGGTATTTAAACCCCCCCGGGTGAAAAAACGGCCCCCCGAGGCGACCCGGCCCCCCCAAAACGGGACATCGCCCCCCTGGTGGGGGCATTTTTAAACCGCCCGCGGTTAATAAAGGCGCACAGCAGTGCTAGCCGGCCACCGCTTCGAGCTGCGGCGTGATCGATTCGAGCGAGTACTTCAGCGACAGCGACGACGGAGTGTTCAACCCGGCAACTGTCGGATAGTCGACGATCGCCAGACCGCCACTCTTGACTGCGGGTAGGTCGGCGAACCCCGGCAGCTTCATCATGTCTTCCAGCGTTCCGCCGTTCGGCAGCAACACCACGACGTCGGCGCTCAGAGCGTCGACCCGTTCCGGGCTGAGCGTCAGCCGGCCACCGGTAACGCCCGCCTCTTCGACCAGCTTGGGCGGCAACGACATTCCCAGGCTCGTGAACAATCCCGATGCGCCGTCCTTGGGATCGGCGACGATCACCAACTGCGACGTCGGGAAGACATACTGCGACAGAAGCGCCGTCTTGCCCTTCAGGCCTGGCAGTCGCTGTGCGAGCGCATCGATCTGCCCGTTTGTCGCCTCGACGATCTCGTCGGCGCGCGACTCCTTGTCGAGAACTCGACCGAGAATCTCGACCTGGTCCTGCCACGGATCGACCTGGACGTCGGACAGACCGGCAATTGTGGGAGCGATCTTGCTCAACTGGTCGAAATCGTCCTGATCGGCGACGGAGAACCCGCCGAGAATCAGATCGGGATCCAAGGCTGCAATTTCTTCAGCTTTGAGCGGGACACCGAACTGCTGGATCGCCGAGCGATCAAGTTCCTTCGCCGACGCGTCCACGCCGCTCTCCCACGGGAACAGGCCACGCTCGTCGCCCATCGGGCCGGCAGCCAGGTACCCCACCGGCTGGATTCCGAGTTCGAGCAGAGCGTCGAGCCACTGGGTGTCGGCCGCGACGATGCGCGTCGGCGTCCCGGTGATCGTGGTGGCGCCGAACTTGTGATCGATCGTGGTGACCCGACCGTCCGCGATCTCGTCGGCGTCCGAGGACGAACATCCACTGATACCAACGACCAGTGCTCCCAAGAGAGCCACCGCCGAGAACTTCATCGCACGCACGAAAATACTCCTCCACTAGTTAGTAGAGGCTTACCTTCTCATATGGGACCCGGCTGTGTCCGACCTTGCTTTCAGGCGAAACGAGAGAGCAGACGCTCCGCATCCGCGCCGATGCGTCGAACCACATCGCCGGCCGGATGGGTTCCGTGCACGAGTCCGACAGCTTCTCCGGCGTAGACGACTCCGCTGTGCGGATCCGACGGGTCGTACGCCTGTGCCAGAGTTTCCTCGTCGGCGCCGACTCCGTGCCACGCGGCAGTGAACTCGTTGGCCACCGCGCGGCCACCCCACCGCTGCGGCCACGGTTGACTGCGCGCTCGGTCGAATACCGAGGTGTAAATCGTGTCGGCACTTCCGGCTTCGACGACGCGGTCGCGGGCATAGTCCGGCCCGACCGTCTCCGGGCTGGCGAGCAGCGCCGTTCCGATCATCACGCCTTCGCCACCGGCTGCCAGGACGGCGGCCAAACCGCGTCCGGTTCCGATTCCACCGGCAGCCAGCACCGGAAGTGACGTCGCTTCGAGAATCTCCTGCAGCAGCGGCAAGGTTCCGATTCGGCCCGTGTGGCCGCCTGCCTCACCGCCTTGCGCGATCACAGCATCGACACCCGCGGCCTCGACAATGCGAAGGTCCTCGAGCGTATTGATCTGTGACACAACGGGAATGCCCGCATCATGGATTCGTCCGACATACGCGGCGGGATCACCGAACGACAAGGTGATCATGGTCGGCTCGACGGCAATCGCGGCGTCGAGCATCAACTCGTTCTCGGGCAGCGACCACGTCATCAGGCCGACGCCGAACTTTCCGCCGATCGAGCGGGCCACTTCGGCTTCGGCCTCGATCCACTCCGGTGTGTTGTACCGGGCCGCGCCAAGCAGACCCAACCCACCGGCCGCCGAAACAGCTCCGGCGAGCGCGCCGCCCGCGCGACCACCCATGGGCGCCCCGAGAACCGGGATTTCGATTCCGAACTCTCGGGACAACCAGGTGGTGACCATGCGCTCCTACTTCTTGGGCTTCTCGCCGACCGATTCCGACGTCAGGGCCGCCACGAATGCTTCCTGCGGCACCTCGACGCGACCGATGGTCTTCATGCGCTTCTTGCCTTCCTTCTGCTTCTCGAGCAGCTTGCGCTTACGGCTGATGTCGCCGCCGTAGCACTTGGCAAGAACGTCCTTGCGGATTGCGCGGATGTTCTCGCGCGAGATGATCTTCGCGCCGATCGCGGCCTGAATCGGAACCTCGAACTGCTGGCGAGGAATCAGCTCACGAAGCTTCGACGTCATGCGTCCGCCGTAAGCACCGGCGTTGGAGCGGTGCACGATCGACGAGAACGCGTCGACGGCCTCGCCCTGCAGAAGGATGTCGACCTTCACCAGGTCGGCCTGCTGCTCACCGGCCTCCTCGTAATCGAGGCTGGCGTATCCCTTGGTGCGGGACTTGAGGGCGTCGAAGAAGTCGAACATGATCTCGCCCATGGGCAGTTCGTAGCGCAGTTCGACGCGCGTCTCCGAGAGGTAGTCCATGCCGCCGAGCTCACCGCGACGGGACTGGCACAGCTCCATGATGGCGCCGACGTACTCGCTCGGGGCGATGACGGTGCACTTGGCGACAGGCTCGTAGACCTCGCGCACCTTGCCTTCCGGCCAGTACGACGGGTTGGTGACGATGACCTCGGCCCCGTCCTCCATCACGACGCGGTAGACGACGTTGGGCGCAGTGGAAATCAGTTCGAGGCCGAACTCACGTTCGAGGCGGTCGCGGGTGATCTCCATGTGCAGCAGGCCGAGGAAGCCGCAGCGGAAGCCGAATCCGAGGGCAACCGACGTCTCCGGCTCGTACGCCAGGGCCGCGTCGTTGAGACGGAGCTTGTCGAGAGCGTCGCGCAGCACCGGGTAGTCCGAGCCGTCCATCGGGTAGAGACCGGAATAGACCATCGGCTTCGGATCGCGATAGCCGACCAGCGGTTCGGTCGCGCCGTTGCGGGTTGTGGTGACGGTGTCACCGACGCGCGACTGGCGGACGTCCTTCACACCCGTGATGAGGTAGCCCACCTCGCCGACGCCCAGACCGATACTGGCCTTCGGCTCGGGCGAGATGATGCCGACCTCGAGCAGTTCGTGTGTGGTGCCCGTGGACATCATCGTGATCTTCTCGCGGGGACGGATCCGACCGTCGACCACACGCACGTAGGTGACCACGCCGCGGTACGCGTCGTAAACGGAGTCGAAGATCATCGCGCGGGCGGGGCCGTCTGCATCGCCGACGGGTGCAGGTACCTGCTTGATCACCTCGTCGAGCAGTTCCTTGACGCCCATGCCGGTCTTGCCCGAGACGCGCAGGACATCGCCTGGCTCGCAGCCGGTGATGTGCGCAATCTCTTCGGCATAGCGGTCGGGATCCGCGGCCGGGAGGTCGATCTTGTTGAGGACGGGAATGATCTTGAGATCTTTCTCCATCGCCAGGTACAGATTGGCCAGCGTCTGAGCTTCGATGCCCTGAGCTGCGTCGACCAGCAGAATTGCACCCTCACATGCTTCGAGCGCGCGGGAGACCTCGTACGTGAAGTCGACGTGGCCGGGTGTGTCGATGAGGTGGAGGACGAACTCTTCGCCGTCGACGGTCCAGGGCAGACGAACGTTCTGGGCCTTGATGGTGATGCCGCGTTCACGCTCGATGTCCATGCGGTCCAGGTACTGCGCACGCATCGCCCGCTCTTCGACCACGCCGGTGAGCTGAAGCATGCGATCTGCCAGCGTCGACTTACCGTGGTCGATGTGCGCGATGATGCAGAAGTTCCGGATCTGCGCAGGATCCGTGAACGTCTTGTCGGCGAAGCTGCTGATGGGAGACCCCTTAGTCGGACCGGCACCGGCCCGGATCCGGGCCACTGTCAACCCTCAGGATATCCAAGTCTCGGCGCCGCCGTACCAGGGGTTCCCACGGGTGGGTGATTATGCTCGAACGCTATGGCAAGCATGTGGAAGCAGATCGGCAGAACCCTCGGCGCCCTCGCGGTGGAGAAGGGCCCTGCGTTGCTGCGCCAGTTGCAGTCGTCCACGTCTCAGTCGTCTGCCTCGAAGCCGGGTCCGACCGGCCGCCCAATCGCCGCGCGAACGTCTCCGACCGCACATCGCGCCCGCAAGGTCGAGTACTCCCCCGACCTCGACGGCAAGGCCGATCCGGGCGAAATCGTCTGGACCTGGGTTGCCTACGAGGAGGATCCGACCCAGGGCAAAGACCGCCCGGTGCTGGTTGTCGGCCGCGACGGCAACACGCTGCTCGGTTTGATGCTGTCCTCGCAGAGCAAACGCGAAGGCGAGCGTGATTGGCTCGCAATCGGTTCGGGCCCGTGGGACGGCGAGGGAAGGCCCAGCTGGGTCCGGCTCGACCGGGTGCTCGACGTTCCCGAGAGCGGGATTCGGCGCGAGGGCGCCGTCATGGATCACAAGAAGTTCGACGCGGTCGCGGCAAAACTTCGGGCCGACTTCAGCTGGAGCTGAAGCCGACCCGAACGATGGAAACAGTATCGATCAGCTGTCCAGACGGTTGAACCGTCCGAAGAGTGCTCGATAGATGAGTGCACCGAGCGCACCGCCGATCAGCGGAAACACGATGAACAACCACACCTGACCGAGTGCACCGTCCTGGAACGGCGCGACAGCGAGGCTTCGAGCAGGGTTGACGGAGGTGTTGTCGATCGGGATCGAGATCAGGTGAATGACGGCCAGGGTGAAGCCGATGGACACCCCGGCGAGCGGCACGTCGGAGATCTGGTCGGTCGACGCGAGAACGACGAATACCAACAGTGCGGTCAGGAGGATCTCGATGATCATGGCGGCACCGATGCCGTAACCGTCGGAAACCACCTGTCCGAGAAGATTCTTCTCGGCTGACGGACTGTGTGCGCCCCAACCGTTTGCGCCGAGGCCATCTGCGGCCCGGTTGTACGCCGGGAGACTGTTGGCCACCGTGTAGATCACGACGCCGGCGACCAAGCCGCCGATCACTTGCGCGACAACGTAAATCGCCGCATTGACGGCCGAGATGCGCCCGATCACGAATTGGCCGAGAGTCACGGCTGGGTTGACGTGGCAACCGGAAATCGGTCCGATCGCATATACGAGGAACAGCAGGGTCAAGCCGAATGCGAAGGCAACTCCGAGATTGCCGACTTTCGCACCTGCGAAGACGGCAGTTCCGACCGCGGAGAACACGAGCACAAATGTCCCCACCGCTTCGGCCGCATACTTCTTCACATCCGAGATCGGTTCGATCTCAGTCAATTCCTGTGCAGTTGGAGACATATTCCCACCTTCTTCTCATCGAACGGTAGTAATGCTCACGCGCCTAGATTTGCCGGACTTTACGCAAGCCTGGTGATCTCCACAACAACTTCGAGATCTGTGGAGCGTCCACCGGAAAAGATTCCCTTCAAAGGCGGCACATCCGAATAGTCCCTTCCTATTCCGACCGAGACATGCTGTTCATTCACAGCTATCGCATTGGTCGGGTCATATCCCCACCACGCGCCGGTCCACGCTTCGATCCACGCGTGCGATTCCCCGACCACCGTGTCCCCGACTGCCGCATCACGTTTGGGGTGGAGATAGCCGGAAACGTACCGACAGGGAATGCCCATCGTTCGAAGCAACACCAAGGTCAGATGTGCATAATCCTGGCAGACGCCTTTCCTGGCCGACCAGGCCTCGACCGCCGACGTATGCACTCCGGTCGTACCCGGAACATATGACATTTCACCGTAAACCCATTGCGACGCAGCCACTACTGCATCTTCAGGTGATTTATCTTTGCGCAATTCCTTGGCAATTGTCGCCAGCTTACGATCACGCGGAACATATCTCGTGAAACTCAGTTGTTCGTTGAATCGATCTTTAATCGCGTTTCCCGACAATTCATCCCAGTCGACGGTTTCCTCGGGCTGAACAAACGGTTCCGTCTCCACCACCGACAGTCCGGTCACTTCCAACTCCGTGTGCGGCGCGTGCAAGTCGAAGGCGGTCACCGCGGTGCCCCAGTAATCGGTGTACCTATAGGAACGCGTTGCCGGCTGGGTTTCGACGCGCGTGAGGATCACCGTCTGCCTGGTGTCGCCGCGGGGTGTCAATCGCGCTTCGTTGTACGACGACGTCACCGGGGCGTCGTACGCATATCCCGTGGTGTGCACGACCCTCATTCGCCAGCTCACAGCTCTCCCTCCACCGTCGACTCCGCATACGCGGCGCCGGCATCCGTCCACGCGACCCACGGCGCAGCGTGGAAGTACTGCAATGCAATCGCCTCACCCAGTTCGCGACAGGTCTCCTGCCAACCGAGCAACCGTCCTTGCAGATCTTCGAGCAACACGCCCTGCGGCAGAAACTCCAGTTCGCTGCGTGCGCGGCCGAGAAGCCGCGGCGCCTCCGCCCGGATTCCGACGCGACTGCCCGGCTGCGGGTCGAGTTCCTGCAGGCACTTCTCGGCCTGCCTGATCGAATGGAACACCGAGCGCGGAAAGAGTCTGTCCAACAAGATGAACTCGACGACGCGGTTGGCGTCGAGCGCTCCGCGATACGTACGCAGATACGTGTCATGTGCGCCTGCCGAGCGAAGAACACTGACCCACGCCGGCGACGACGGGCGGTCACCGGCGCGCGCCAGGAGCATCCGCACAATCATGTCGACACGTTCGATCGACCTGCCCAGCAGAAGGAACCGGTAACCGTCGTCGCGGCTGAGTGTGGAATCCGCCAGCCCCGCGAACATCGCTGCGCGTTCCTCCACATAACGGAAGAACTCGTGTGGCCCCAGCCTGCGTGACGCGCGTTCACGCTCCGCCAGTCCGTTGTACGTGGTGTTCAGGCACTCCCACATCTCACTCGACGTGACCTCACGTGCTCCGCGAGCATTCTCACGGGCACTTGCCAGCGAGTCCACGATCGATCCAACCTGATTGCGGCTGAACGCAACCAGGTCGGTGAGCGAGCGCACGTCGAGCTTCTCCTCCGGCGCTTCGATGCCGAGGACACGCAGGAGCAGACGCGACGTGCGGTCCGGGTCGACGGTTGCGTCGTCGAGCAGTTGGTGGACGGCGACGTCGAGGATCCGAGCGGTGTCGTCGGCGCGCTCGACGTAGCGGCCGATCCAGTAGAGGGACTCTGCGTTGCGAGCAAGCATCGGTCACCACGCTCCGTTCGCTGATAGTTCTTGGTAGCTGGGCACTTCTGAGGTGTTCACTGTTGTTGCTGCTGCTGTTGAGAGGTGCTCAGTTCGGGTCCCTGCACCGGCTCCGCGGATTCCGGGGGCTCGGACACCAGTTCCTCACCGGACAGCTCTGGGTCCTCGTCCGAGCTGCGGCTGGCGAGCACCCATGTGTCCTTGCTTCCGCCGCCCTGGCTCGAGTTGACCACCAGCGAACCTTCCGGAAGTGCCACCCGGGTCAGGCCGCCGGGCAACACCCACACGTCCTCACCGTCGTTGACGGCAAAGGGTCGCAAGTCCACGTGGCGCGGCGAGAGAACGTCGTCGATCTTGGTCGGCACCGTGGACAACTGCACGAGAGGCTGCGCGATCCACCCGCGCGGGTCTGCCTTGATCTTGCGGGTGATCGCGGCCAGTTCCTTGGGACTCGCGTCCGGTCCGAAGACGATTCCGTAGCCGCCGGACCCTTCCACCGGCTTGATGACGAGTTCGGCGACGCGGTCGAGGACTTGCTCGCACTCCTCGTCCAACCAACAGCGGAACGTGTCGACGTTCTGCAAGAGCGGCTTCTCACCGAGGTAGTAGTCGATGATCTGCGGAACATAGGTATAGACGAGTTTGTCGTCACCGACTCCGTTGCCGACGGCACTCGAGATCACCACGTTGCCCGCTCGCGCCGCATTCAATAGGCCTGCGACGCCGAGAATCGAATCCGGACGGAAGTGCATCGGGTCGAGATACTCGTCGTCGATGCGGCGATAGATGACGTCGACCTGACGCTCGCCTTCCGTCGTGCGCATGTACACCATGTTGTCGCGGCAGAACAGGTCGCGACCTTCGACGAGTTCCACACCCATCTGACGAGCGAGCAATGAATGCTCGAAATAGGCGGAATTGGCGATACCCGGTGTGAGAACAACCACTGTCGGGTCCGCTTCGTTGAGTGCAGCACCCGCACGCAGCGCCCTCAGCAGGTGTGTTGCGTAGTCACCCACCGCCCGCACCTTGTGGGACATGAACAGATCCGGGAACACCCGAGTCATGGTGCGACGGTTTTCCATCACATAGGAGACACCGGACGGAGATCGCAGATTGTCCTCGAGAACTCGGAACTCTCCCGCCTCGTCTCGGACCAGGTCGATACCCGCGACATGGATTCGCACACCGTTGGGCGGCACGATGCCGGCTGCTTCACGGTGGAAGTGCTCGCACGAGGTCACCAGGCGGCGCGGCAATACGTGATCGCGCAGGATTCGTTGCTCGCCGTAAATGTCCGCAAGGAACAGCTCGAGCGCCTTCACCCGCTGCTTGATGCCCTTTTCCAGCCGCGACCACTCCTGCGCGGCGATGACGCGCGGCACCAGATCCAACGGAAATGGTCGCTCCTGCCCGGACAGCGAGAACGTCACGCCCTGGTCGATGAATGCGCGTCCGAGTGCGTCGGCACGCGCGGCAAGGTCGGCGCTGCTCGTCGGCGCAAGGGCTTTGTACACACCCTTGTACGGGGCACGCACCGAGCCGTCGGGCTCGAACATCTCGTCGAAAGCCAACTCGTAGCGACCGATGTCTGAATATCCGTCGAACACTGCGGCAGGACGCGCTCGGGTGGTGGTCGAACCTGTTTTACTCGAACTTTTCGAAGGCGGCGGCGTCATAGGGCAACATGCTGCTACAAGTGGGGCTATTCGGCAGCGCGGCGAGAAATCGGGCGCTCGGTGTACTCTTCTCGACAGACGCAACGTGCGACGGTTTGGGTTCTTGGGCCCTCGGCTGGTAATCTTGCCAGTCGGTGCATCAGTGCGCCCACAGCTTTCTCGACCGTAACCAGCTAAAGACGACAAGGATTTTACGCGTGGCCAACATCAAGTCCCAGGTGAAGCGAATCCGTACCAACGAGGCGGCCCGACTCCGTAACCAGTCGGTGAAGTCCTCGCTGCGTACCGCGATCCGTTCATTCCGCGAGGCTGCGGCAGCCGGTGACAAGGACAAGGCCAACGAGCTCCTCGTCTCCACCAGCCGCAAGCTCGACAAGGCAGCCAGCAAGGGCGTCATTCACGCCAACCAGGCTGCCAACAAGAAGTCTGCACTCTCGCAGGCTGCCAACAAGCTCTGACGTTTCCACTGTGACGGTTCGCCGTCATACTGGTTCGTCTCGATAGCCGCCAGGTCGAAAGACCAGGCGGCTATTTTGCGTGCTCAATCGGATCAGAGCAAAAACCCGCCATCCATGTCTTGCACGGAATATGTGGATCGGGCTGCGACCATCTGATGATGGCGGTCACCGGGAAACGCCCTCGCAGCTGGTTGTTCACGACTGTCTTCTGGGCGGTCGTCGCTTTCGGCGTATTGGCAGCCCTGGGGATCCCTCGTTGGTGGGAATCATTGACGGTTGCAGTCGTCGGAGTCGCAGCAAGCTACGGATGGTGGAGGCGCAGGCAACGGAGCGAATTCTGGATCTTCTTCGGCGTGATGTGTTCACTCGTTGCGATTCTGGCGTTTCTCGCCACTGGACGAGCGCTTCTCACCACCGTGAAGGTGCCGGTAGACAGCATCGGCCAAGAAACAATTGTCTGCGGCAGTGTGATGAATCCGGCGCCGAACGACTCCCTACGAGTGACCGACATCAGGACTGGTGAACCAACGACACGGCCTCAGGCCATTCCGCACACCCAGTTGGAGCAAGCCTGCGTGAAACGCCTCGACTACCGGGTGGCCGAGGCCACGGCCGCCACTGTCGTCGGACTACTTCTGGCCGGCCGCGCGATCGGCCAGGTTGTCCTCAGTTCTTCCGCAACGCGCACACTTTCCGCACTGCCATCTCCAGAGCGAAGGACGAGTCGACTGCGGCGCCCTTCACGTCGGCATTGAGAGCGGCGACGATCTGCATCGCAGCGCCGATCGACGTTGGATCCCAACCGCCGACTTCCTTGATCGCCTTCTTGACCTTCCACGGCGGCATCCCGAGATCCGACGCCAACCGGAACGGGTCACCGCCCCGTGCAAACGGGCCGACCTTCGCGATGGTGTGGACTGCATCGGCGAGGGCGTCAGCGAGCAGAACGTGCGCAGTTCCGATCTGGTCAGCCCATCGGAGCGCCTCGAGCGCACCCCGGGTATCTCCGACGATAACCTTGTCGGCCACATCGAATCCGGAAACCTCGGCCTTGCCCGAGTAGTACTTGTGGACCGCATCAACGTCGATCTTGCCGCCGGTATCTGCCGCCAATTGCGAGCAGGCCGACGCAAGTTCGCGAAGGTTGGATCCGACGCTTTCGATCATCGCGGCGATCGCATCGGGAGCAACCCTCACGTCGGCGGTCCGAAACTCACCCCGGACGAAGTCGACAAGCTGACTCTTGTTCAGTTTTCCGCAGTTGTGAACCGTCGCGCCGAGCTTCTCGAGAGCCGGCGCCAACGCTTTCGCGCGACCGCCGCCCGAGTGCACGACGATCAGAACGACGCCTTCTGCCGGCTCACGCGCCGCCTCGAGAACAAGAGCTACGGCATCTTTGCCTGCTTCTGCGGCCGATTCCAGGACGATCACACGGTCTTCGGCAAAAAGAGAGGGGCTGAGCAGCTCAGCCAACTCGGGAGCATTGGTGTCTCCGGCACGCATCTTGGTCACCGGGAGATCCGAAATACCCTGGCCGCGGTCACCGCGGACGGCTCTGATGAGCTGCGATACCGTGCGGTCGATCAGGAACTCGTCGTCCCCGAGAACAAGATGCAGCGGATCGACTCCAGACGGATTACTCACCCGAAGATGGTCCCACGAGGAACCGACACGATCGACACAGACCCGCCGCCCCCGCCGTACACAGCGACGGTGCCGTCGACGTCGGTCCGAACCACCGCCCCGCCCAACGAAACCAGTTCGTCGAGAACCTCCTCATTCGGGTGCCCGAAACTGTTGCCGTCGCCGACGCTGATCATCGTCAACCTCGGACGCACCGCTTCCAGAAAAGCCGACGATGTGGTCCGAGAACCGTGATGGGGCAGCTTCAACACATCGGCCTTCACGTCCGTTCCCGATCGGAGGATGGCCTCCTCCCCCGCAACTTCGGCGTCGCCCGTCAACAGAATGCGACCCGCGCCCGTGTGCGCCATCACCACCAGCGACTGATCGTTGGCGGCGTCCGCGCCGTCCCCCGTATCGCGGGGAGCCGGAAGCAACGGTCCGAGAACCTCCATGTTCACCGATCCCAACGTCAACTCCATACCTGCCCGCAACGAGACAACCGGAACGCCGTGCGACTCGGCGGCATCCTTTACCGTCCGAAAACCTGACTCCGGCAACAACATCGACCCGACTCCGACCGCAGCGACCGAACGCCCACCCAGGACTGCTTCCAATCCACCGATGTGATCGGCGTGAAAATGACTGATCATCAGCAACGCGATGTCGTTGACGTCCAACATGTTCAGGCAACGATCCATCGACGTGGGATCAGGACCGACATCGATGACGATCACCCTGCCGTCTCCAGTCGAGAGCGCAAGACCGTCCCCTTGACCGACGTCGCACATCACCAGTACCCACCCCGGAGCAATACGACCACCGCCGAACACGTGCTGAAAGACGAGGGCTAGAACAACTCCCAGAACGAGGACGCCGACCACCCATCTCGAGATCCGATTCCACAGCGTCAGGGCCGCGGCCAGTAAGACGCCTACGACGATCAGAGCACCGATGAGCCCTGACGGCACCGCCACCGACGCTCCGGGAAGCGCCGCCGCCCGCTCGGACACGTACAGCAGCCACCCCATCGGCGGCCGGACCAGCGGCGTGATGAACACCGCGATCGGTGGACAGATCAGCGCACACAAGGCAATCACCGCACCGAACACCGTGATGATTCCGATCACAGGCGCCACGGCCATGTTCGCGGCAATCGTAACCACACTGAAGGTTCCCGCCATGGCGCCCACCAGTGGCGCAGACACGACAAACGCAGCACTCGAGACAGCCGTCATCTCCGAAAACCAACGGGGCCAACCTCGTCGGCGAAGCACATCCACCCACACCGGAGCAATGATTACCAACGCGCCCGTGGCCGTGGTCGACAGCGCAAACCCCCAGTCGACGGCAAGTTCGGGCATCACGACAACCAGAACGATGACGGCTGCGGCAAGAGCAGGCAGTGCCTGTTTGCGTCGACCGGTCACCAGACTGAGCAGGCCGATCAGGCCCATCACCGAGGCGCGCAGAACACTCGGCGACGGCCTCGCGACGACAACAAACGCAACGAGGGCTACCAGCGCCAAAGCAGCGCCGACGCGCGGACTGAGCGCCGCGGCTCTGACCAGCAGCAGAACCGCCCCGAGCAGAATGCTGATATTGGCGCCGGACACCGCGGTGAGATGGGAAAGCCCGGCAACGGTGAAGTTGTCCTTCACCACCGGCGACAACGCCGATGTGTCTCCGACGACGAGGCCAGGCAGCAGACCTGCCTGATCCGGCGGGAGCGCAGCCGAGCACGCAGCGGCGAAACGAGTACGCACCACACTCGCCCATCGCTGATACCAGGGCACTTCTCCCACCGCGACGGGAGGCCCCTCGGACGTGATCACGGCGAGCGTGGAATCGCTACGCCATGGCTGACTCGCCCGGCCGCGAACCGTGAGGCTCTGCCCTGGAACAACTTCGAGCCACGACGAACTGGGCGCCCGGATCGTGACCAAGCCGCCTCCGGAGTACCTGTGATTCTGGGCAGTCACCGAATTGACGCTTGCCCTGAAGAAAACCTGACCTTGACCCGCCGCGCCAGAGACTGCGTGCGGATCCTCCGAGGGTTCCACTTCGACACTCACCCACGCTCCTTCGAGCGCAGCCCGGGTCAGTGGGTGCCCCTCGACCTCGGTCGCCCGCCACCCGATGACGACACTGCATCCGGCACCGAACAGCAATGCAACCAACATGATTCGTGCCCACCCCGCAGATGTCCGGCGCACAACCGCGTAAGTGAGGATTGCCGCTGGAATAGCGCATGCCACCGCCAGTACCCACGCGGCGACCGCGCCGAACAGGATCCCCACCGCACTGCTCCCCCACACTGCGACGGCTGACGGTAGCAGTCGAGCGTCGAGGACCGGCGAGACTTCCGGTTCGTTCACACCGATACCAGCACTCGCAGTTTGGCCAACCTTGCCGGGCCGATCCCGTCGACTTCCCCCAATTGTTCTATGTCCGTGAATTTTCCGTTGGAAGTTCGCCAGGAGATGATCGCCGCAGCCGTTACCGGCCCTACCCCGGGAAGGTCGTCCAGTTCGGCCTCGGTAGCGGTGTTGAGGTTCACCAGACCAGCCCCGCCGGATTCCCCCGCGGCGGCGGGGCCGGTCCCTCCCGCAGTGGTACTCGAACTCGCTGAAACACCACCGGACTGATCGGCGGCCCCCACCACGATCTGATCACCATCGGCAAGCTTCTGTGCCAGATTCAGGCCCACCGTCTCTGCGCCCTCGAGCACTCCACCTGCCGCAGCGAGCGCGTCGGCGATGCGCGAGCCCGAATGTAGGTTGACGAGCCCAGGCGTGCGCACGAGTCCGACGACACTGACCACCAAAGCCTCAGGCGGCTGCTCCGCTACGACGCCGGTCGGTACGGGACTGGCTGATTCACCATCGTCGGCAGTGACATTCTGCGCCGTGACATTCTGCTCCGTGACATTCTGGGGCGAGGGCAACGGTGGGACCGCCTGCAAACTCGGAGAATCCCACCACACCGTGAACAAGCCGATTGCCGTGGCCAGGGCTGCAACGATCGCCAACACCCAGGTCGCCGATCGGCTCGGGCGCCAACGTGTACCGCGCCAGCGCTCGGGCAGCCGATCGAACCGTGACGAGTCGGGTTGAGCTTCGTATTCGTCTTCGTCGAAGTCCTGAAGCCACTCGGGGGACCTCTCGAATGGCTGCGGGGACCTCTCGAAAGACGCTGAATCCTCGAAGTCGTCGACGGCCTGTCGCTGCCGGTAGTTCCCGTCCATCGCCGCGAGGCGATCACGCGCCCGCTCGCGCTCCTCGCTGATCCTCATGACTGGACGCTAACGAGAGACCATGCCGCCGAAGACGAGCAATTTCAATCTGTGGAGAACTCGCGGATTGTGGAGAAACGATCAGGTGTTCGCGTCCACCGCGCTGTCGATCTCCGGCAGCGGGCACACCACAACACCGATCGCGCCGACACCGACGTGCGCTCCGATAACCGCGCTGAAGTCGGTGACCACGGATTCCGCCACATCGGGAATGCGCTCGGCCAACTGTTCCGCTATCGCGTCGGCACGCTCTCGCGCTCGCATGTGATGCACGGCTATCGCCACGCGGCCGAGACCGGCGCGCTCGACTGCCGAATCCACCAAGCGTGCAAGCGCTTTGGTGGTCGTACGTGTTTTTTCACCGAGCACGAGCTTGCCGTCCACCAGATGCAGGATCGGCTTCATCGCCAACGCAGTACCCAACAACGCGGCTGCGGTTCCGATTCGTCCGCCCCGACGCAATTGATCAAGTTTGTCGACGACGATGTAGCAGCGCCCACGACTCGCGACGTCGACCGCCCGGCCGTACGCCTCTTCGAGTGACGCACCCTTCTCGGCCAAGCGCGCAGCTTCGAGAGCGGGATAGCCCAAACCCATTCCGGCCGACTGCGAATCGACGATCCGGACGGCTCCACCGAACTCCTGGGCTGCGACTCGTCCGGCTTCCCACGTTCCCGAGAGTTGCCGTGAAATGTGCACGGCGAGAACGCCGTCACCGTCGCTCATGTCCAGGGCGCGTGCATACGCTTCGGACAACTCGGCGGGCGACGCTCCGGCCGTTGTCACTCCTGACAGGTCGCTCGGCATTGCGTCGACACCCTCACGCAAGTCGCAGCCGTCACGGAGCACATGGAGCGGAACCACCTGAATCCCACATGCGTCGGCCGACTCCTGCGGGATGCAGGCGGAGGAATCCGTGACGACGACGACCGGCATTCTGCTACCCGACTTCGCTCGGCGGTGATACCAGTTGCGGCGAAACCACTTTCTTCGACTCCACCCCGCGAATCGCAGCGATCATCGCGCGGGCTACACCGACATGACCGTCCCAACCCCAGTGAATACCGTCGGGGTTGCCGTTCTCGGAAAAGACGTTGTCACGCACTGCATCCGCGAGATCGACTACGGGAACGTCTTTCTCCGTAGCCCACTCGGTGATCGCGGACACCGCGGCAGGTCGTCCGGCGTGCACGCTCGCGTAGGCATCGCTGCGGTGCACCGACGGCAGGGTCGCGATCATCGGCAGTTCCGGCCGCATGTACTCCAACGCATTTCGCGAGCTTTCCAAATACTCGACGCTCAGCTTGGGCGGAAGTGCGACCGGGCGGCCCAGAGGTGCAAGCCGCGGCTGCAGCCACTGATAACCCTCGCGCACCACGCGTCGAAGCGCCGGAGGACGAACGTAGCGGATGGTCTCGCGGAGCGCGGTAGGCAATGGGGACGGTAGCGAGTCCATACCGCCGACCGCGAACACGACGGCGCCGGCCCGCGGCACGGCCGCCCACACACGAGGATCCTGAGTCAGTGCCCACCACGCGTCGCGGCACGTCCAGCCGATACGGGCGACCAACTCGACGTCCCAGCCGAGTTCGTCGGCCACGATGTTGGGCCAGATGCGTGGATGATCTGCCGCGAGGCCGCCTTTGGGGCCGAAATACGACAGCGAATCCGCGAGCACGAGGAGGACGGGGCGCTGCCCGTCGGCACTTTCAGAGGACGTCATTTGCGACACTCGCAGAAGCATTCCATACGTCGAGTCGCCACTCGATCGACTTGACGTCACCGTGTCCGCTGAGTTGCACCCAACTGGTGTTTCCCAATCCGCCGAGGACGGCCCAGCGATCGACGGGTAAGTCGAGCAATGCCGCTGTCAGTGCCGCGATCAAGCCTCCGTGCGCCACCAGAACTACGGGCCGCTCGGCCCAGTCCGGGTGCGTGTCGAGCAATTCGTGAACTACGGGGAGGCTGCGATTCGCGACGTCGATTCGGCTTTCGCCGCCGGGCGGCGCCAACGTGGCATCCGCCCGCCAGGCAGATCGCACACCGGGAGTGCGCTCGTCGACGTCATGATGAGTCAGGCCTTGCCATTCACCCAGGTGTGTCTCACGCAGACGCGTGTCGGTGAGGACCGGAAGTCCGGCGGCGTCACCGACAGCGACTGCCGTGAAATACGCGCGCCGCAGATCCGAGGACACGATCGTCAACGGTCTGCGATCGGCGATCACCGGACCTGCACTCTTGGCCTGCGTGCGTCCCAACTCCGACAGGTCGGTGTCGAGTTGCCCCTGCATCCGAGAGTCGGCGTTGTATTCGGTCTGTCCGTGACGCAGCAGGATGAGCCGGCGGACAGGGTTCGACGCCGCACTGGGCGCCGACGAAGTCACAGCGAGGGATCCTGCGCGTCCGGCTCGGAAACCGTGTCGGTCTCGAACACCGTGTTGGCATCGGCGGGGCCGGGACGGTTCTGTCCGAGGCCTTCGACCTCGACCGTCGGGCAGTCCTTCCACAGACGATCGAGAGCGTAGAAGTTGCGCTCCTCGTCATGCTGGACGTGGACGACGATGTCGGCGTAGTCGAGCAGTGCCCAGCGGCCCTCGCGGGTGCCTTCACGGCGGACCGGCTTGTGTCCCGCTTCGCGGAGGCGGTCTTCGATGTTCTCGACAATCGAGTTGACCTGACGCTCGTTGGTCGCAGATGCGATCACGAAGCAGTCCGTGATGACCAACTGTTCGGACACATCGAGCACCACCACTTCGGTGGCCAGCTTCTCGTCGGCTGCCAAGGCCGCGATGCGTGCCATGTCGATGGCTTCGGTGTTTGCACTCACTCGATGTTCTCCAGTTTCGTCTTCAGAAAGTACTTGTTGTTCTCGGCTAGCTCGATTCGGCGCCCGGGACGGCTTCCGACTTCCCCGGTGCGGGCTCCGACATCGTTGTAGCTCCGTCGCGGCGCTCCGCGTCGACAGGTCGATACAGGTTCCGCTTCGAGATGTACTGCACCACTCCATCCGGCACCAGGTACCAGACAGGGCGGTCTTCACTTGCCCGACGACGACATTCGGTCGACGAAATGGCAAGTGCCGGAATCTCTATCAACGTGACCGCGTCGGCGGGCATGGTGTCGAGGTGACCGGCCAGGTGCTCTGCATTGAGATCGAAACCCGGTCGCGATACCCCGACGAACTTCGCCAATGCGAACAACTCTTCCCAATCTTGCCAGGAAAGGATGCTGGCCAGCGCATCGGCACCGGTGATGAAGAAGAGTTCGGCGTCGGGATGGTAGGCCCTGAGGTCTCGCAGTGTGTCCACGGTGTACGTCACTTTTTCACGGTCGACGTCGACCCGAGAGACGGAAAACCGCGGGTTGGAGGCGGTGGCGATGACCGTCATGAGGTACCGGTCCTCGGCAGGACTGACGCCCCTCCCCTGCTTCTGCCAGGGCCGCCCGGTGGGGACGAAGATCACTTCGTCGAGTCCGAACCGGTCGGCGACCTCACTGGCCGCAACGAGGTGGCCATGGTGAATGGGGTCGAAGGTGCCACCCATCACTCCGAGGCGTCGAGCACGTTCCACCGATAGTCCCTTCTGCACGAGTGTCGAGCTTACGGGTCAGACCGGCAGCAGACGGGACACGACGTCGGCAAGCTGCTGGGCCGAGCGGCACTCGTGCATGCTGATGACCTCGTTGTACACCTTCGCCGCAGAGTCACCCGTTCCCCATTGCCCCTTCGACTCAGGGTTGAGCCAGTGTGCGTGCTTGGCAACCGCAACCATCTGCGACAGCGACTGGAGGTTGGGATCGCGGTAGTTGTTGCGACCGTCGCCGAGTACCAGCAGCGACGTGCGACTGGTGATCGACTGCGCGAACTTCTCCTGGAAGACCCCGAAGGCGTGCCCGTAGTCGGAGTGGCCGTCGTAGGTGATCAGTTCGGCTTCACGCACCATCCGTGACATCGCGGACCCGAGGTCTGCGTTCGAGTCGAAGAACCGCGTGACCTCGTCGGTCGTGTCGATGAACGCGAACACCCTCACTCGTGAGAACTGCTCGCGCAACGCGTTGACGAGGAGCAGGGTGAAATGGCTGAACCCCGCCACCGAACCCGACACGTCACACATCACCACAAGTTCCGGACGCGCTCGCTTCGGCTTACGCTGCACCAGATCGATCGGCACTCCGCCCGTCGACATGGACTTGCGCAACGTGCGACGCAGGTCGATCGAACCCGAGCGGGAGCGGCTACGACGCACCGCGAGACGGCTGGCCAACAGACGAGCGAGTGGTGCGACGTTTTTCTTCAGTGTGGTGAGTTCGGCGTCGGAGGCCCGCAGGAAGTCGACTTCCTCGGCGAGTTTCGGAACGCCGTACGTGGCGACGCGTTCCTTACCCAGATTCTCGGCGGTGCGTCGACGCGTTTCCTTCTCGACCATCTTGCGGAAGTCCGCGATGCGCTGCGCTGCCGTGCGCTTGGCGACCTCGGACTGATAGTCGGAATTGTCCTTGCCCTCGGACCCGGCGCCTTCCTGGTTGCCGAGTAGACCTTGCAGGATCTTGTTGAGCAACGTCTCCGGGGCGACGTCGCGCAGCGCCTGATAGGCGGAGAACGACGGGCCGTTACTCGACTGGTACTGCCCGAGTTCCTCGACCATCGCGGCGGTCAGGAGTTCGGTCATCTCCATCGCCTCGTCGCTGCCGTCTGTCAGCAGTTCGGCGATCAGCTCACGCAATGCCTGTAGGTCGATCGAGCCGTCTGGCTTGCGCGGCAGTGTGACGTCGACGTCGCCGACCGCACGGTCACCGATCGCCTTGGGGAACCACAGGTCGAAGACGGCGTCGAACGTCGCCCGGTGGGTAGGTCGACGCAGGAGCGAGCATGCCAGCCCTTCACGAAGCGCTTCACGATCGAGCAGGTCGAGAACCGACATGACCTGACCGGCGTCGACGGTCTCGGACGGGCCGACCATGATTCCGCGTCGTCGCAGAGCCTCGACAAAATCGACGAGGTGACCGGGAATCCCGTGCGGCGCTGCCAGGCCGCCGGGTGAGAGCGGCGACGTCGATCCTGCGGGAGCCATGACAGACCTCAGTTCAGCCGAAGTTCAGCGGCGGCACGCACCTGGTCCGACTGGTGCTTGAGGATCACGCCGAGCGTGGCGCGTACGGCGTCGTCGTCGAGCGTGTCCATGCCCAGCGCGAGGAGGGTGCGTCCCCAGTCGATGGTCTCGGACACCGAGGGAACCTTCTTGAGCTGCATTCCGCGAAGAACACGAATGGTGTTGACCAGCTGCTCGGCAATCGCTTCAGGAAGCTCCGGCACCCGGCTTGCGAGGATGCGACGCTCGAGGTCGGCGTCCGGGAAATCGAGATGCAGGAAGAGGCAACGACGCTTAAGAGCCTCCGAGAGTTCGCGCGTGGCGTTGGACGTCAGCACCGTGAACGGCTTGCGGGTGGCGGTGATCGTTCCGAGCTCGGGGATCGTGACCGCGAAGTCGCTGAGCACTTCGAGGAGCAGACCTTCGATCTCGACGTCTGCCTTGTCCGTCTCGTCGATCAACAGCACCGTCGGGTCCTCGCGGCGAATGGCCTTGAGCAGTGGACGTGCGAGCAGGAACTCCTCCGAGAAGACATCCGCCTTCGTCGAGTCCCAGCTGTGGTCGACCGCGACATCACCCCTCGCTCCGCTCGCCCCGCCCGACTGAATCCGAAGAATCTGCTTCGCGTGATTCCACTCGTACAGCGCACGAGCCTCGTCGACGCCCTCGTAGCACTGCAGACGCACCAGTTCTGCGCCCGTGGTCTGGGCGACTGCGCGGGCGAGTTCCGTCTTTCCGACACCGGCCGGTCCCTCGATGAGCAGGGGCTTGCCCAGTCGGTCGGCAAGGAACACTGCCGTTGCAGTGCCCTTGTCGGACAGGTAACCCGTCTCGGCCAAACGCTCGATCACGTCGTCGACGCTCGAGAAGAACGGTGTTGTATCGGGAAGAGCTCGGTCCACGGTTAACTCCTAAAAAGGGTGGGGCAAGTCTGGTGAACTTTTCAGGCGGGTCGGGTGTGCCCGTCGCCCCAGACGATCCACTTGGTGGACGTCAGTTCCGGTAGCCCCATGGGGCCACGCGCATGCAGTTTCTGGGTGGAGATGCCGATCTCGGCGCCGAATCCGAACTGCTCACCGTCGGTGAAGGCAGTCGACGCATTGACCATCACTGCCGCGGCGTCGACGCGAGCGGTGAACTCACGGGCAGCCGAGAGATCGGAAGTCACGATGGCTTCGGTGTGGCCGGTCCCGTATTGGTCGATGTGCTCGACCGCAGCGTCCAGGTTCTCGACGACCTTGAGCGCGACGTCGAGCGTGAGGTACTCCTTCGACCAGTCGTCCTCGGTGGCCGGGACGAGTCCCGGCAGATCGCCGTGCACGACGACGTCGTGCATCTGAAGCGCTTGAAGCAACTTCGGCACGGCCGTCTCGGCGATGGCGGCGTCGACCAGGACGGTTTCGGCTGTATTGCAGACACTGGGCCGACGGGTTTTGGAGTTGAGAAGAATCTTCTCGGCCATCAGTAGATCGGCGGCCGAGTGAACATAGACGTGGCAGTTACCGACACCGGTCTCGATGGTGGGCACGGTGGCATCACGCACGACGGCGCTGATCAGGCCGGCGCCACCGCGCGGGATGACGACGTCGACGAGGCCGCGGGCCTGGATGAGGTGCGTGACCGTCGACCGATCCGCACTCGGCAGAAGTTGAACGGAGTCCTCGGGGAGCCCCTGAGCAACCAACGACGCGCGTAGCGCCGCCACCAACGCTTCGTTGGACTTGACTGCCGAGGACGAACCACGAAGCAGCGCAGCATTTCCCGACTTGAGAGTCAGCCCGAAAGCGTCGACGGTAACATTGGGGCGAGCCTCGTAGACCATGCCGACGACACCGAGCGGAACGCGCTGCTGGCGTAGCTCCAAACCGTTCGGCAGAGTGGAGCCGCGAAGAACTTCACCGATCGGATCGGGTAGTCCGGCAACCTGACGCAAACCCGACGCGATGCCCTCGATCCGGTCAGCCGTCAGACGAAGACGGTCGAGCAGCGATTCCTCGGTGCCGCCCGCCTTCGCGGTGTCGATATCGAGAGCGTTGGCCGCGAGAATCCGATCGCTTGCCGCGAGTACCGCGTCGGCTGCGGCGTGGAGCGCAGCATCCTTCTGCGCCGTGGTCAGCAAAGCCAGGACACGCGAAGCCTTACGGGCTCGGCGTGCGGCGTCGTGCACGACGGACTTGGTGTCGGACGCGTTCGAGTCGACGGTTTCTGCGTTGGAAGTCACAGCGGTCATGAATACACATTAACCACCCACCTCCGCGGCCTGCTCGGCGGAACGAGGCTGTGACCACCCGGGACCATTCCGGCGGACCGCCGGGGAACAATTCCGATGCGCGGCGCTGTTGCACCCACCGACCTTCTTCTTCGAGTCAGGAGCCATCCGTGAGTGTGTTGTTCGAGCCTTTGACCCTGCGTGGCGTCACCATCCCGAACCGCGTCTGGATGGCACCGATGTGCCAGTACTCCGCTGACGTCATCGGCGACCAGGTCGGAGTGCCCAACGAGTGGCATCGCACGCATCTGGTGAGCCGTGCAATCGGCGGCACCGGCCTGATTCTCACCGAGGCGACGGCCGTCAATCCCGAAGGCCGCATATCGGCAGCTGATCTGGGGATCTGGAACGACACGCAGGCGCAAGCCTTCGCCGAGATCAACGCGCAACTCGCGTACTTCGGCGCAGTGCCCGGAATCCAGTTGGCGCACGCCGGACGCAAAGCGTCGACGCAGGTTCCGTGGCGCGGCGGCAAGAGCCTGCCCGCCGACGACCGACTCTCATGGCAGACGGTTGCCCCGAGCGCGGTTCCGTTCGGTCACCTTGCCGATCCGGTAGAGCTCACACCGGAGGGCATCGAGAAGGTCGTCGCGGACTTCGCAGCGGCGGCTACCCGCGCATTGAAGGCCGAATTCAAGGTCGTGGAAATTCACGCGGCCCACGGATACCTGATCCATCAGTTCCTCTCCCCCGAGAGCAACAAGCGAACGGACCGCTACGGAGGCAGCTTCGAGAACCGCATTCGATTGCTCCTCGAAATCCTGACAGCAGTCCGCGAGGTGTGGCCGGCCGAGCTACCGCTCTTCGTCCGGGTCTCGGCGACCGATTGGCTGACGGAAGAGCGTGGGCTCGAGGTCGACAGCTGGACCGCGGATCAGACCGTTGCCCTGGCCAACATCCTCTCCGATTACGGGGTCGATCTCGTCGACGTCTCCACTGGCGGCAATTCACCGGCGGCACAGATTCCGGTGGAACCGGGATACCAGGTTCCGTTCGCCCGTCGCCTGCAGAACGAGAGCCTGCTACCGGCCGCCGCCGTCGGCCTCATCACCGAACCCGAACAGGCCGAGAAGATCGTCGAAGACGGAAGCGCAGTGGCGGTGCTCCTCGGCCGCGAACTGTTGCGTGATCCCTACTGGGCGCGCCGGGCGGCCCGTGAACTGAACGCCGAGGTAGGACCGCATATCCCGTCGCAGTACGCCCGCGCCTTCTAGCCCGAAAATCGGCTCCCGCGCCCAACTTTGATAGCGTAAGCGTCTTACTTGCCGGTAGTCCGGAGCCCTGTGGGCTCCGGACACTGCCGCGGGCCAGAGCCGTGCGACGGGGGTCGCAACGAGCCACAGGGCACGCGGACGCTCGATTTCCCGACCGGCTCATCGGCGAGTGGGCAACGAAAAGATGCGTGCATCAGGTACGTGCCCCGCTCGGTTCGATGATTGCGCTGGGGAGCGCATGTCATGACTACACCAGAGAACTCGATCAGCGCTCTCGAAGTGGCCGAATCACCCGATGTCTGCGTCACCGACAATGCGTCCGTCAAGCGCGCTGTCAAGGCAACGATGCTCGGAAATGCCATGGAGTGGTTCGATTTCGGCGTTTACGCATATCTAGCTACCACTATCGGAAAAGTGTTCTTCCCGGACGCGAGCGGCAGCGCTCAACTCCTCTCGACGTTTGCAATTTTTGCGGCTGCCTTCATCGTCCGCCCTCTCGGCGGATTGTTCTTCGGTCCACTCGGTGACCGCATCGGACGCAAGAAAGTCCTTGCCACCACCATCATTCTGATGGCCGGCAGTACCTTCGCCATCGGCCTCATCCCGAGCTACGAATCCATCGGTATCGCCGCCCCGATCCTGCTGGTACTCCTACGCCTGTTGCAGGGCTTTTCCACGGGCGGCGAATACGGCGGGGCCAGTACGTTCGTTGCCGAATACGCGCCGGACAAGCGGCGCGGTTTCTTCGCCAGCTTCCTCGAATTCGGGACTCTGGCAGGATATGTGGCGGCAGCGGGCATCGTGACGATCATCCAGACCGTCGTCAGCGCCGAGGACCTCCTCCAGTGGGGCTGGCGCATCCCCTTCCTCATTGCCGGACCGCTGGGTCTCATCGGCCTGTACCTCCGTCTACGTTTGGAGGAAACTCCCGCATTCCAGATGATGGAGCAGGCCGAAGAGCGTTCCCTCGCAGACGAATCCACCGGCAAGAAACTACGCGAAACTCTCGTCGACAACTGGCGTCCGCTTGTTCTGTGCATCGTTCTGGTGGCCACGTACAACATCGCTCACTACGGCCTGCTCAGCTATATGCCGACGTATCTGACCAACACGTTGGGTTACGACGAATCCCACGGACTCGTTCTGATGATCATCGTCATGATCGTGATGATGATGGGAATCAGCTACGTCGGAAAGTTCTCGGACCGCGTCGGGCGTAAACCCTTGCTGCTCAGCGGTTTCATCGGATTCTTCGTCCTGTCCCTGCCTGCCTACCTGTTGATCGGCATCGGCAACTACGTGACGGTCTTCCTGGGACTCGCAATTCTCGGCGGCTTGCTCCTGCTGTTCGTCGGGGTGTTCCCGTCCGTGCTTCCCGCGCTCTTTCCGACCGGAATCAGGTACGGCGGCTTGGCAATCGGATACAACCTCGCGGTGTCGATCTTCGGTGGAACCACTCCCCTGGTGCTCACCGCCCTCGAAAGTGCAACGGGCAGCAACTTGGTCGCACCGATGTACATGATGATCGCCGCCGTGATCGGCGGTATCGCAGTCCTGATGATCCCCGAGACCGCACGCAAGCCACTCGACGGCTCTCCGCCCTCCGTCGCCACCGACGAGGAAGCACGTCGGATCATCCGCAAGGTTCGCCGCAAGAGAATGAAGGCCGATAACCTCGAGGTATGAGCACGCCTCGAATCGTCGTCGTCGGCAGTATCAACATGGATCTGACCACGTCAGTGTCCAGATTCCCCGCTCCGGGAGAAACGCTGCTCGGCACTGCCTTTGCCACCGCGGCGGGAGGCAAAGGCAGCAACCAGGCCATCGCCGCCGCGAAAGCCGGTGGGGACGTGTCGTTCGTCGGCGCGGTCGGCGACGACGGTTTCGGTACCCAATTGCGCGAGACCCTGCAAGACGCCGGGGTCGACACCGCGTTGCTTCGTAGTGTCGACGGCCCGAGTGGCGTTGCCGCCATCACCGTGAGCGAAGACGCGGAGAACAACATCATCGTAGTCCCGGGCGCCAATTCCTCGGTCACCTCGTTGTCAGAAGCAGACCTCGACGCGATCGCACACGCCGACGTTCTACTGTGCCAACTCGAAATCCCGGTCGAGACAGTTACAGCAGCAGCCGAGCACGCACATGCCAACGGGACGACGGTCATCCTCAATCCGTCTCCTGTGCAAGAACTTCCGGATCCACTGATCGATGCAGTCGACATCTTGATCGTCAACCAGACCGAGTCGGAGCAGTTGGCCGCGGTCACCGGTCGCGTCCGATACCTCGTCACGACGCTCGGGGCCGGCGGCGCGGATCTCCGGTCGGGCGAGGAGACAATCCACGCCGACTCCCCGGCCGTGACACCCGTGGATACAACTGGCGCAGGCGATGCTTTCACCGGCGCCTTCGCCGTGGAGTGGGTGCAGGACCAGGACCGCGCCCTGCAGTTCGCTGCCACGGCGGGAAGTCTGGCGACGACGGTCCGCGGCGCTTCGGTGTCGTCACCCACTCGCGCTGCGATCGAAAAAGTGCTGAAGCGTCAGGGTTGACTCTGACACCGTGTGAGGTCGTAAACCTGTAGGTGTCGGGTTCGTGAGGGAGAAACGGGGCAAGTAACCATGTTGAGCATCGGAGACTTCGCGAGAGCAGGTCGCGTGTCCGTGCGCATGCTCCGCCACTACGACGCCATCGGCCTGCTCACGCCCGCGAGGGTCGACGCATCCACCGGGTACCGCTCGTACACCGCGGGCCAGTTGGCGCTGCTCAACCGCATCGTCGCACTCAAGGAGCTGGGCCTGACCCTGGCCCAGGTCCAGCAGGTGGTGGAGTCGGCGGTCACCGTCGACGAAATCCGCGGGATGCTCACGCTTCGCCGAGCAGAACTCGAGACCCGAATCCAGGAAGACACCGCGCGACTGGCGCATGTACAGGCGCGCCTACGCATCATCGAAAGTGAGGGACAGATGTCCGCATACGAGGTTGTGATCAAGTCCGTTCCGGCGCTGCGGGTCGCGGAGTTGACCGGTACCGCCAAGACGATGGATCCGTCGTCGATCGGTCCGGTGGTTCGCGGGCTGTACGAGCGCCTGTGCACCGGTTTGGATCGTGCCGGTATCGCCGCGATCGGACCTGCGCTCGCGTACTACGAGGATGCCGGTGACGACGAGAACGTCGTCGTGCATGCCGCGCTACCGGTCGATGCGGATCCCGAGGGCGACTACGAGTTCGCGGTCGTCGAACTGCAGGCCGAAGCTCAGGTGGCCTCGCTGCTGCACAAGGGGTCGATGGACAACTGCCTACCCGCCTATCAAGCCTTGGCTCAGTGGATCGACGCAGCGGGATACCGCAATGCCGGCCCCAGCCGGGAGGTCACGCTGGCGTGCCCGGAGGACGTCGACGGCTGGGTCACCGAGCTGCAGGAACCTGTTGCCAAGGCCTGAAGCCCGCACGTGTCGGCAGGGTCGTGCACCATGGGGTCCATGACCACCGCCACTGCCCCAGCCATGCGCGACGAAGCCGAGCGACTGCTCCGTGAACTCGCGGGGCCGGATGCCCGCCTACGCGAGGACCAGTGGACGGCCATCGAGGCGCTGGTGGTGCAACGCAAGCGTGCCCTCGTCGTCCAGCGGACCGGCTGGGGCAAGTCTGCGGTCTACTTCATCTCGGCGAAGCTGCTCCGGGCAGCAGGTCATGGCCCCACGGTCATCGTCTCTCCGTTGTTGGCCCTGATGCGAAACCAGGTCAGTTCTGCCGAGCGTGCCGGGGTGCGAGCCGCGACCATCAACTCGGGCAATGTCACGGAGTGGGACGACATCCACGCCCGCGTTGCAGCCAACGATCTCGACGTACTGCTGGTCAGCCCCGAGCGCCTCAACAACCCCGACTTCCGCGATCAGGTTCTCCCGTCCCTGGCAGCTGATGCCGGCTTGGTAGTGGTCGACGAGGCTCACTGCGTTTCCGACTGGGGACACGACTTCCGTCCCGACTATCGGCGTATCAGGACTTTGATCGCCGAACTGGGCGAGGGCATTCCCGTCCTCGCGACCACGGCTACGGCAAACAACCGCGTCGTCGAGGACGTGTCCGCGCAACTCGGCGTCGGCGGCGAGGAAACTCTCGTACTTCGTGGCGGGCTCGAACGCGAGTCACTTCACCTTTCCGTGGTTCACATTCCCGAGGCGACGGCGCGCGCTGCCTGGCTCGCCGACATGCTCGAGACGCTGCCGGGATCGGGCATCATCTACACGCTGACGGTTTCGGCCGCTCGCGACCTCGCAAGCCTGCTCTCCGAGCGCGGTCATACAGTCGCCGCCTACACGGGCCAGACCGATCCCACCGAACGTGAATCCCTCGAGCAGGACCTGTTGGGCAATCGCGTCAAGGCTCTGGTGGCCACCTCGGCCCTCGGGATGGGCTTCGACAAGCCTGATCTCGGGTTCGTCGTCCACCTCGGCGCACCGTCGTCACCTATCTCGTACTACCAGCAGGTGGGCCGCGCCGGGCGTTCCACCGACAGGGCAGACGTGATCCTGCTGCCGGGCGCCGAGGACAAGCAGATCTGGAGCTACTTCGCCTCGGTCGCCTTCCCCCGCGAGCATCTGGTCCGCAGCGTCATCGAGCACCTCGACACCGAAAAGGCCACGTCGACACCGGCACTCGAACCGCTGGTGGAGCTCAATCGCACCCGTCTCGAAATGGTTCTCAAAGTTCTCGACGTCGACGGCGCGGTCAAACGAGTCAAGGGCGGTTGGATCAGCACCGGAGAACCTTGGGTGTACGACGCCGAGCGTTACGGTCGACTCGACGACGCTCGCCAGGCCGAGCAGGCTGCAATGGTCGAGTACCAGAGCATCACCACGTGCCGAATGACCTTCCTGCGTGAACAACTCGACGATCCTGGTCTGACATCGGAGAACTCACAGTGTGGACGCTGTGACAACTGCACCGGCAATCGCTACGACACCACTGTCGACACCACCGCCCTCGACGAGACTCGGGCACGCTTGCAGCGCCCCGGATTCGACCTGGAGCCGCGCAAGATGTGGCCGACCGGCCTGAGCAAGCTGGGCGTCAAGCTGTCCGGGAAGATCACCGAGGGACCGGAAACCGGGCGCATTCTCGGACGGATGTCGGACCTGGGCTGGGGCCAACGTCTCCGCGCGCTTTTCGACGGACCCGACGCGGAGGTACCCGATGCGGTGGTCAGCGCGTGTATCAGCGTTCTGGCCGCCTGGAATTGGGCCGAGCGCCCCACCGGTGTCATGGCCCTCGAATCCACGACGCATCCGTTGCTGGTGTCGAGCCTGGCTGCCAAGCTGGCCGAGGTCGGGCGATTGACCGACCTGGGCACCCTTCGCTTGCGACCCGACCACCCTCCGGTGTCGGCAGCGAACTCCGCCTATCGCGTGTCCGGACTGGTCGATGTTTGGGAAGTCCCGGACATGAGTATCCATCAGGGACCGATACTTCTTGTCGACGCAATCGCCGACACCGGTTGGACTTTCACGATGGCCGCACGCGCACTTCGGCAGGCAGGTGCGCATTCAGTCCTCCCATTGGCGCTCGCGAGCCCCAAATAGAGAGTTTTGGCCCGAAATAGTCGCTCGGACAACACCAAAAGTTACATAATGTGAGCACGATCACATTCATGTCCTCACCTGGGGCGCAACGGGTTCCGCACGGCCCGAAACGGACATCTGCATGACTTCGACAGCAATGATTGTTACGTTCAGATGACCGATGAAGCCTGTTGATACGAGAGCTATCCCGACCACCGCGCCGGACGCGGTGTTGTTCAGAAGCCCACAGATCGATGACGGAGTCCGGCTCTGGGAGATCGCACGTGATTCGAAGGTGCTCGACCTCAATTCGAGTTATGCATACCTGTTGTGGTGCAGGGATTTCAGCGCGACGTCCATCGTCGCAGAGGTAGACGGCCGCGTAGTCGGATTCGTTTCCGGTTATACCCGTCCCAGCGCGCAGGAAACCCTGTTCGTGTGGCAAGTCGCGGTCGACGAGGACCAGCGCGGCAAGGCAATTGCTGCCCGCATGCTGTCCGACTTGATGGATCGCACTGCCCCACTGGGTGTTACACATCTGGAGACGACGATCAGCCCCGACAACGAGGCTTCGATCGCACTCTTCACCGCGCTCGCACGTCGACGCGAAGTACCGATAACCAGGCAGAACTTGTTCTCGCCCAAAGATTTTCCCGATGGACACGAAGCCGAAGATCTTTACACGATCGGCGCCTAGCGCATTTCGCGCTCGGCATACAGCATGCCCCGGAGGAACAAAGAAGATATGAATATCAACGAAGCAAGCATTTTCGAAACCCTCGAGTCCGAGGTCCGCAGCTACTGCCGTGACTGGCCTGCAGTGTTCACCAGCGCATCCGGATCCTGGATTCGTGACGAAAACGGACGCGAATACCTCGATTTCTTCGCCGGTGCCGGCGCCCTCAACTACGGCCACAACAACCCGGTGCTCAAATCGGCGCTCGTCGACTACATCATGAGCGACGGCATCACGCACGGCCTCGACATGTCGACAGTCGCCAAGCGCGAGTTCCTCGAGACCTTTCAGCGCAACATCCTCGAGCCGCGCGGCCTGGACTACAAGGTCCAGTTCCCCGGCCCGACCGGATCGAACACCGTCGAGGCTGCATTGAAGCTGGCTCGCAAGGTGACCGGACGTTCGGCAGTCATCAACTTCACCAACGCATTTCACGGAATGACACTTGGTGCACTCTCCGTGACCGGCAACTCGATGAAGCGCGCGGGCGCCGGTGTTCCGCTCGTGCACACGACACCGATGCCCTTCGACAACTACTTCGACGGCGTCACCGAGGACTTCCAGTGGTTCTCCCGCGTTCTCGATGATTCCGGTAGCGGCATCAACCGTCCCGCGGCAGTGATCGTCGAGACCGTTCAGGGTGAAGGCGGCGTCAATGTCGCTCGCCCCGAATGGCTTCGGGCGCTGGCAACACTGTGCTCGGATCGTGGCATCCTGCTGATCGTCGACGACGTCCAGATGGGCTGCGGCCGCACCGGGCCGTTCTTCTCCTTCGAAGAGGCCGGAATCGTTCCCGACATCGTCACGCTGTCCAAGTCGATCAGCGGTTACGGAATGCCGATGGCGCTCACGCTGTTCAAGCGTGAACTCGACGTCTGGGGACCGGGCGAACACAACGGCACCTTCCGTGGCAACAACCCGGCGTTCGTCACCTCCAAGGTTGCACTCGACCACTACTGGTCCGACGACGCACTGACGAAGACAACCTTGAAGAAGGGCGCACGCATCAGCGAATGCTTCGCCAATCTCTCCGATCAGTTCCCCGGCGAGGTCTCGCACCGCGGACGCGGCCTGGTTCAGGGCCTCGTTTTCGATCAACCCGAGCGCGCCGGCAAGGTCTGCCAGCTGGCATTCGACGAGGGATTGCTCGCGGAGACCTCCGGACCCTCCGACCAGGTTGTGAAACTGCTTCCGGCACTGACGATTACCGATGACGAGCTCGAGCACGGCCTCTCCATCCTGGCCGAGGCGACACTCAAGGTCTGCAGCTAGAGGAAGGACTCTCCCATGATCGTTCGCACCACCACCGAGATCACCGACACCGACCGCGACATCACGAGCGAGGACGGCAACTGGCGCAGCAAGCGCATCGTCCTCGGCGGCGACCGCGTCGGGTTCTCGTTCCACGAAACCACCATCAAGGCAGGTTCGGTCAACGAGTTCCACTACGCCAACCACGTCGAAGCGGTCTGGCTCGTCGAGGGCACCGGCAAGCTGATCGACCTGGACAACAACAAGGAATACGATCTCGCACCGGGGTCGATGTACCTGCTCAACGGTCACGAGCGTCACCGCGTCGAGCCCGATACGCAGATGCGCATGCTCTGCGTTTTCAATCCGCCGGTCACCGGGCGTGAAGTACACGACGAGAACGGTGTCTACCCACTGGTGGAGGTCCCCGCGTAGCGTCTAGTCATGGCGACTGACACCTCTCCACGCGTAGCGATCGGCCCCGTCCCCGATGCACTGCTCGACAGCGCGGTGCTTCGGGGCGGAGGTCTGATCAGTCCGATCGACACTGCCGACGCCCTGATCTGGGCGGGCTCACCCGAAACTTTTCCGTCGGAGTTACCGGCGTCGGTCAGGTGGGTGCAGCTGCCGTCGGCGGGAATCGAGGATTGGTTCGACTCCGGTGTGATTCCGAAGGACACCGAAATCACGTGGACCTCGGCGGCCGGCGCGTTTTCGGCCTCGGTGGCCGAGCACGCGCTCATGCTGCTGTTGGCCGGAGTTCGTCACCTGCCCGCACACATCGAAGCTCGAACGTGGCGTCAGTTCGAGTTCTTTCCCAAGATCGGCACCCTTCGTGGCTCGACGGTTGCGATCATCGGCGCAGGCGGTATCGGCCGCGCGCTGATTCCGATGCTGGCCGCGCAGGGGGCGGACAGCATCGCAGTCAATCGTTCCGGTAGCCCGGTTCCCGGGGCCATCTCGACGTACCCCGCCTCCAGGATGGATGAAATCTATTCTCGCGCAGATCACTTCGTGATCGCTGCGCCCGCCACCCCGGCCACACGTCACCTCGTGGGCCGCACGCAGTTGGCGGCGATGCAACCCCATTCCTGGGTGATCAATGTCGCGCGCGGATCGCTGGTCGATACCGACGCGCTGGTCGAGGCAATCGAGTCGGAACAGATCGGCGGCGCCGGTCTCGACGTCACCGACCCCGAACCCCTCCCGGACGGCCACCCGCTGTGGGATCTGACGAATGCGATCATCACACCCCACGATTCCAATCCGCCGGGAATTCGCCCCGCCGCGTTTGCGGATCACGTCTCCAAGAACGTGACCCGCTTCGCGAAGGGCGAGGCACTGGCTGCCCTCGTCGACCCGGTCGCCGGATACTGAGCACGCCGCCGCAGCCTGAATGATCCGGCGAAAGCTGCTGAAAGTTACTGTGGCGAATCCGTATCCGGGAAGAAGAGCGCCCGCGCCCGGCGAGCCACCTCCTCCGCAGGTACGTCCTCGACCTTCGTGCATACGGCCCACCGATGGCCGAATGGGTCGAGAAACACTCCGTGCCGGTCACCCGAGAACGTATCGGCGACCGCCGTGACCAGCGTGGCTCCCTCGGCGACGGCCCGATCGACGAACTCATCCGTGTCCTCGGTGTAAACGACGATGGACGAATGCACCCAGCCGTCCTGCGGCGACCTGAGACCGAAGTCCGGCATCTCCTGCGAAAGCTGCAGCATCGAATCACCGATCCGAATCTCGGCATGCATGAGAGTGCCGTCAGGTGCATTCATCGCGTCGACGATCTCAGCTCCGAGTGCTCGTTTGTAGTAGTCGAGTGCGGCATGGCCGTCCGGCACCGCAAGGTAGGGAGTGATCGTGTGGTAACCAGCGGGAATTGGGTTCACTGTGTTCATGTCTACGAGTATCGACAGTCGTACACGTGTTCTATTGAACATTTCGGACTTCCTCCGCGCCGCCGTCTCGCACACGCGCCTATCCTGGAACGGTGCCTACCGACAACAGCCGCCTCGACGCCCTTCCCGAGCTCCTGTCCGGCCGTCGCCTGGCAGTTCTGACGGGTGCAGGCATCTCCACCGACTCCGGAATCCCGGACTACCGTGGCCCCGATTCACCCCCGCGCAATCCGATGACGTTCCAGCAGTTCATCGGCGATCCGGCGTTTCGACGTCACTACTGGGCGCGTAACCACATCGGCTGGCGATACATGGACAGCTCGCGGCCCAACCAGGGCCACCGGGCCGTCGCGGCACTCGAGCAAACAGGGCGAGCCGTCGGTGTGATCACCCAGAACGTCGACCTCCTGCACACCAAGGCCGGCGCGCGAAACGTCATCGACCTCCACGGCACCTACGCGCAGGTTCGATGCCTGAGCTGCCAGCGGCTGATCTCCCGCACCACTCTCGCCGAGAGACTGGAGGAAGCCAACCCCGGATTTGCCGAAACTGTGGCTGCTGCAACGGGAGTCGAGATCGCGCCCGATGCAGATGCCGTGATCGAATCCACCGCACACTTTCGCGTCGTGGATTGCGCCGTGTGCGGTGGGCTACTCAAGCCGGACATCGTCTACTTCGGTGAATCCGTCCCCAAGGAACGTGTGGCCCGGGCGTACAGCCTCGTCGTCCAAGCCGATGCACTGCTGGTAGCCGGGTCGTCGTTGACGGTGATGTCCGGTCTGCGTTTCGTTCGGCATGCCGCCAAGACCGGGAAGCCGATCGCCATCGTCAATCGCGGAACGACCCGAGGTGACGAATACGCCGACCTCAAGCTCGAAGTCGGTTGTGCTGAAGCACTTTCCGCCCTGGTCGAGTACGACAGCTACAGCGCCACCAAGTCGTCCGCGTGAACCACGGGACGCTGCATGTCGGCCGGTAGATCGGCGGTGGAGCGCCCCAGGATCTCCTCGATCTCCGTAGCGTCGAACGCAACGACACCCCGAGCGACGGGCTTCTCCCCCGGTCCCATCAGCGACACGACATCGCCGGCGTGAAAATCGCCGGACACACCGACGATGCCCGCGGATAGCAGGCTTCGACGCTTGGACACCACCGCGCGAACGGCGCCTTCGTCGAGGTGAAGGTCACCCGATGTGTCAGCGGCGTGACGTACCCAGAATCGGCGAGCCGACAATCGCGTCGGCCGGGGCGCAAATGCTGTTCCGACATCGGCACCACTGAGTGCCTGCGCAGCGTCCGATGCTGCCGCGAGCAGCACCGGCACTCCGGAATCAGCGGCCAGGCGTGCTGCTGAGAGCTTTGACGCCATGCCTCCGGTACCGAGAGCGCCACCCGAACCGGCAACCACACCGTCGAGATCCTCGGGACTGTTGACCTCGGGAATCAGTGTGGCATCGCCCTTTCGGGGATCCCCGTCGTACAGACCGTCCACATCCGACAACAGGATCAACGCGTCGGCGCCGACGAGATGAGCAACCAGAGCAGCCAACCGATCGTTGTCACCGAATCGAAGTTCGGTGGTGGCAACGGTGTCGTTCTCGTTCACGATCGCCACCGCGTGCAATGCCCGTAGACGATCGAGTGTCCGTTGGGCGTTGCGGTGCTGCGTCCGTCGAGCGATGTCGTCCGCCGTGAGTAGAACCTGCCCGACGGTACGCCCGTAACGGGCGAACGACGTACCCCAGGCGTGAGCCAGCGCCAACTGACCGACGCTGGCCGCAGCCTGCTTGGTCGCGAGATCCCGCGGTCGCTTGGTCAGTCCCAGCGGCGCCAGTCCGGCGCCGACGGCACCGGACGAGACGACGACAACATCGGAGCCCGCGCGCATGCGGGCCTCGATGGCATCGGCCAACAGATCAAGTCGGTGAGTGTCGAGTCCCGCCACCAGACTGGTGAGCGCAGACGACCCGATCTTCACGACGATACTGTGAGCCGACGCTATCGACTCCCTGGTGGACCCGAGCACAGTCCCGTTCCCTCTCTTCGGTTTTCGTCCTGAAATCGCGTGAGTCAGGCGTCTTCGTCGAGCAGCCCGCGGCGGACGCGACGAGCATGCTTGCGCTCGTCGGCGCCGATACGCTCCACCTGATCGAGACGCGGGTCGGTTCCACGGCCCGTACGGGTCAGATCGATACCGGCCGGCGTCATCGGCTCCCACTCGAAGCTGACGTCACCGATGGTGACGGAGGCCCCTGGCTGAGCGCCCTTCTTGACCAATGCGTCCTCGACACCCAAGCGTGCAAGACGGTCGGCGAGGTAACCAACGGCTTCGTCGTTGTCGAAGGCGGTCTGACGAATCCACCGCTCCGGGCGGGTGCCTCGGACGACGAACCCACCGGGGATGTCGGGATCCTTCTCGATGGTGAAGCTGGAGTCCTTGACCTTGACCGGGCGAATGACCTGGCGCTTCGGCTCGGGCTTCGGATGAGCTTCGCGGTAGTCGCGGACCATCTTCGCCAGCGCGAATGTCAACGGTCGCAGACCTTCTCGGCTCACCGCCGAGATGGTGAAGACCGGCCATCCGCGAGCTTCGATCTCGGGTGTGACCATTTCGGCCAGCTCGGCTGCCTCCGGAACGTCGGTCTTGTTCAGGATGACGACGCGCGGGCGCTTGTCGAGGTCACCGAGTCCCGAGTCGCCGGAGAGCGCGGGCGTGTACGCGGCCAGCTCTGCTTCCAGGGCGTCGATGTCGGATATCGGGTCACGCCCCGGATCGAGGGTGGCGCAGTCGATCACGTGCGCCAATACGGCGCAGCGTTCGATGTGGCGCAGGAAGTCCAGGCCCAAACCGCGGCCTTCGCTGGCACCGGGGATCAGCCCGGGCACGTCGGCGACGGTGAAGGTGGTGTCACCGCTCGAGACGACGCCGAGGTTGGGGACCAGAGTGGTGAAGGGGTAGTCGGCGATCTTCGGCTTGGCCGCCGAGAGAACGGACACCAGCGAAGACTTACCGGCAGAGGGAAATCCGAGCAGACCGACGTCGGCTACCGACTTGAGTTCGAGCACCAGGTCACGCTCGACACCGTCTTCACCGAGGAGTGCGAAACCTGGGGCCTTGCGAGCCTTCGAGGCGAGTGCTGCGTTGCCGAGTCCGCCGCGGCCGCCCTGAGCGGCGTCGTAGCGCGAGCCGACACCGACGAGGTCGGCAAGGACGTTGCCGTCGGTATCGAGAACCACAGTTCCATCCGGGACCTTGAGGATGAGGTCTTCACCGTTTGCACCCTCGCGGTTACTGCCGGCGCCCTGCTTGCCGTTGGTCGCCTTCGCGTTGGGATGGAAGTGAAAGTCGAGGAGGGTGTGGATGTTCTCGTCAACCACGAGGATGACGTCGCCACCGCGACCTCCGTTGGCACCGTCCGGACCGCCGAGCGGTTTGAACTTCTCGCGGTGTACGGAGGCGCAACCATTGCCGCCTTTTCCAGCGCTGACGTGCAGCACAACACGGTCAATGAATCGGGACATGACTGCCGGATCCTTCCTCAGTCAATTGCGGGTCTCACGCGATGAGCTGAACTTCTGGTGAGCAGGGTTGCTCGGGGTAAAACTGGCACTGCTTAAACAAACGATAGGGGCGGACCGGGTTATTTCAACCCTGGTCCGCCCCTATCGGGAGCTTGGAACGCGTCACTCTCTTACCGAAAGTAGAACCGGTGACGCACAACTAGCGAGAAAGACTAGACCTCAGCCGCAACGACGGCCGGAACGATGTTCACGGTCTTGCGTCCACGCTTCTGGCCGAACTCGACTGCACCGGCAGCGAGAGCGAACAGGGTGTCGTCGCCGCCACGGCCGACGTTGACGCCGGGGTGGAAGTGCGTGCCGCGCTGGCGAACCAGGATTTCGCCTGCGCTGACCGACTGGCCGCCGAAGCGCTTCACGCCGAGGCGCTGGGCGTTTGAATCGCGACCGTTACGGGAGCTGGATGCACCCTTCTTATGTGCCATGCTATTGACCCTCCTCGGGTGAAATTAGCTAGAAAGAACTGGTTACTTGATGCCCGTGACCTTGAGCACCGTGATCGGCTGCCTGTGGCCCTGACGCTTGTGGTAACCGGTCTTGTTCTTGAACTTGTGGATGCGGATCTTCGGGCCCTTGGTGTGCTCGACGATCTCACTGGTGACTGCGACCTTGGCCAGCTTGGCCGCGTCGGTGGTCAGGTCAGATCCGTCGACCACGAGAACGGGAGCAAGCGAGACAGCAGTGCCGGGCTCACCCTCGATCTTCTCGACCTTGACGAGGTCACCAACAGCGACCTTGTACTGCTTTCCGCCGGTCTTGACGATCGCGTACGTTGCCATCGGAGGGCTACCCCTTGCTTCTTCGAACTTGCTCGCGCTGCTGCCTGAGGCTTCAAATGCATCGCGACTGGTCTGGTTTATGTCACCTCGGCTCGGCACTGACGTACCGGGACATTCACGCGCACTCTAGGCACACGGAATCTCTACCGCCGGGTGGCGACCCTCCAAGGTTACGGGAAAGCAACCGTCAGGGTCAAACCGCCCCGCCGAGGGGTGGTGCTCACTACTCTGTACTGCTTCTACCAGCTGAAACTTCGGATAACGGTTGGATGTCCTCGCTCATCGCGAAGTCATCCAACCGACCGAAAGCCAGTAGTTCTTACTCTCCGTCTACCGGAGGACCTGCGGGGCGTGCTGCTGCACGCCTGCGACGGGGTCGCTTGACGACGACAACTTCTTCCTCAGCCGGAACTTCGGTGGCCGGAGCCGGAACGTTTTCCACGACCGCTTCTGCCACGGGTTCCGGAGTCGGAATCACGAAGACCGTACCCACCTCGGGAGCTGCCTCGGCAACCGGTGCCGACGCTGCCCGCGACGCCCGGCGACTACGCCGACGACCGCGCGGAGCTGCTTCGGTCGAAGCTGCCGCCGACTCGTTGTCCACTGCGGATACTTCTTCCGCAGCAGAGTCCACAACAGGAACGTCATGGCGCTCAGTAGCAGCAGGAGTATCGATCGGCCGATCCTGTTGCCGATCGGCACTTTTGGATGCATCATCCCCCGAAGACGTACCGGTGGAATCAGACTCGATCGAGTCGGCCGCGACGGTCTCGTCGTCGTCGTGGTGGTGCGAGGCCATCGCCAATGCCACCGGATGAGCCCGCTTGACGGTCGCGTCGACAGCCGGAACCTCCGGCGCCGGAGCTTCCTGTCCGTTGGACTCGGTCGAAGGCGACTTGTCTCCGCGGCCACGCTTGTTCTTGCGCGAGGTGCCGGATTCGCTTCGCTGCGAGCCCGAACGCGATCCCCCGTCGTCCGAGGACTTCACCTCGACCGGCTCGGAGTGGACGATGATGCCGCGGCCGTGGCAGTGCTCACAGGTGGTCGAGAAGGCCTCGACCAATCCGGTGCCCAACTTCTTGCGCGTCATCTGCACGAGTCCGAGTGACGTGACCTCCGACACCTGATGGCGCGTGCGATCGCGACCCAGGCATTCGGTGAGCCGACGCAGGACCAGGTCCCGGTTCGATTCGAGGACCATGTCGATGAAGTCGACGACGATCATTCCGCCGATGTCCCGCAGGCGCATCTGGCGAACGATCTCCTCGGCTGCTTCGAGGTTGTTGCGGGTAACGGTCTCTTCGAGGTTTCCGCCGGCTCCGGTGAACTTTCCGGTGTTGACGTCGACGACGGTCATGGCCTCGGTGCGATCGATCACCAAGGTGCCGCCGGACGGCAGCCACACCTTGCGATCGAGCGCCTTGGCCAACTGCTCGTCGATACGGCGAGCAGCGAAGACGTCGATACCGTTGTTCGGCGTGTACTTCTCGAGTCGCGGAAGCAGGTCGGGCGCAACGGAGTTGATGTAGTTCTCGACCGTCGTATGCGCCTTCTCGCCCTCGATGACCAGCTTGGAGAAGTCCTCGTTGAACAGATCGCGAATGACCTTGACCAGCATGTCAGGCTCTTCGTACAGCGCCTGCGGGTTGCCGGACTTACCGGTGTCCGCAGCCGCGGCCTGCTCCTCGATGCCGGCCCACTGAGCCTGCAGACGAGTCACGTCGCGCGCCAACTCTTCTTCGCTGACGCCCTCGGACGCCGTGCGAATGATCACGCCGGCGTCGGCGGGAACGATGTCGCGCAAGATTTCCTTGAGACGCTTGCGCTCGGTGTCCGGAAGCTTGCGGCTGATACCCGTGGACGTACCACCGGGCACGTAGACGAGGAAACGACCGGCAAGCGAAATCTGTGTGGTCAGTCGAGCACCTTTGTGGCCGACCGGATCCTTGCTGACCTGAACGAGCACCTGATCGCCCGGCTTGAGGGCCTGCTCGATCTTGCGCGAGTTGCCACCGAGACCGGCAGCCTCCCAGTTGACCTCACCGGCGTAGAGAACGCCGTTGCGGCCACGTCCGATGTCGATGAACGCCGCTTCCATGCTGGGGAGCACGTTCTGGACACGTCCGAGGTACACGTTGCCGACCATCGACGCGGACGCCGAGTTGGTGACGAAGTGCTCGACCAACACTCCGTCTTCGAGGACTGCTACCTGTGTAGTCGCATGCGGCTGACCGCTGTCTGCTCGATCACGCACAACCATGACGCGATCGACGGCCTCACGACGCGCGAGGAACTCCGACTCGGTCAGAATCGGCGGGCGACGACGGCCGGCGTCACGACCGTCGCGGCGACGCTGACGCTTGGCTTCCAGACGTGTCGAACCACTGATGCCCTGGACCTCGTCCTTGACGCGGGTCTTGTTGCGAGGTTCGCGCTCGTGAACGACGGTGTTCGGCGGATCGTCCTCGGACGTCGCAGTCGCGTCGGTGGCGCCGTCGGTGCCGGTCTTGCGACGACGACGACGGCGGCGACGGCGGCTCGATCCGTCGGCATCGAGATCGGAATCGTCGGCATTCTCGGAATCCGCATCAGCGGTGGACTCGGACTTATCACCGGATTCTTCGCCGGCAGCGTCGTCGGTTTGCTTCTCGACTGCCGCAGGGGCAGATTCCTGCTCCGATTCGGTAGCGGTATCCGACTCTTCGTCCGAGCCCTGCTCGCCACCCTGTTCACCGCGACCACGTCCACGTCCACGGCGTCCACGACGACGGCGACGCGGCTGATCGTCGTCCTCGTCCTCGGACTCGGCGCTCTCGCCCTCGGTTTGCGGTGCGGTCACAGCCGGCTCTTCGACGGCAGGAACTGCAACCGGTGCTGCCTCGGGAACGACGGTTTCGGCTTCCGCAGTTGTCTGCTTCTCTTCGACGACCGCCGGTGCAGCGGGCTCGCGGCGTGCGCGACGGCGACGCGGAGCTACCTCGGCGGCTTCGAGATCCGGCTGCAGGAACAGCGGGACCTGCGGCGCGGCGGGAGCCACCTCGGGCTGATGGGTCTGCGGCGCCTCGAAGGAAGTGAACAGATCGGACTGCTCGGCTTCCTTGCTCTGCAGCGCAGCAGCGGCGTCGAGTCCAGCGCTGATCTCGGCGACAGCCGGATCCACTGTTTCGTCGGCGGCAGGTTCTTCGGCGGCCGGTTCTTCGACAACGACCTTTTTGCGGGTGCGACGAGCCCTGACAGGCTTCTCGGCAGGAGCCTCTGCAGCAGGCTCTTCCGCAACAGGGGCCTCGGCAACCGGGGCCTCGACAACCGGGTCTATGAGGCTATCGAACTCGGCGACGACCGGCTCGATGGCCTCGGCCGCGGAAGTCAGCGAGGCGTGAATCCGCTGGGCAACGTCACGTTGGAGACTCGACTGCGCACTGCGCAATTCGGTACCGAGCGCTGCGGCTTCGGCAAGGACCTGCTTGCTGGTGACACCGAGCAGCTTCGCCAGCGCGTGTACGCGCATCTTGTCGGGAAATTCCGGGGTGGTGCTGGAATCTGATTCGGTTGGGGATTGATCGGCCACGTAAGTCTCCTCAGCCCCCGGGCGCGTCCAACCCAGAAGTCGAGTTGTCACGCGGCCACGCGGGAGCGTGCTGTGTGTACTCGCACTCAGAAGTGAGTGCGAGATTGTAAGGTCTCGCTCCGCATGGTCCGCAATGCCCGTTATTCACTGCGAGCACATGAAGTGCCTGGCTGGATGGCCGTTGTCCTGTGCGCGAGCGCCTGATCATCCAGCGTGCAGAGGTCCAGGGATTTCCTGTTGACCTGGAGCAGCGATGAAAGGGCATCGAACCTAGGTGTCATCCGGTTGAACGTGCGTAAAACAAATTGCGGTTCAACTGAAAGCAGTATCCCACACCAACGCGCCTGCAACTGCAAAGGGCGCACCGATGTGGGATACGTGCCGAGAATTCGCTGTGGAGATGTGGGCCGAAGGCCCGTTCATGTGGGCCAGAGGCCCCGATCGAAGATTCAGATGGACGACAGCGCGGGGAACCACAGAGCGATTTCGCGCTCTGCCGACTCCACGGAGTCACTGCCGTGAACGAGGTTCTGCTGCGCTTCGAGTCCGAAGTCGCCACGGATGGTGCCCGGAAGAGCTTTGTCGACCGGGTCGGTTCCGCCGGCCAACTGACGGAAAGCAGCGATGGCGCGGGGGCCTTCGAGCACTGCGGCCACCAGCGGACCGGAGGTGATGAACTCCAACAAGCTCGGGTAGAACGGGCGCTCGGAGTGTTCTGCGTAGTGGCTACCAGCCACCTCTTCGGAAGCTACACGGAGTTCGAGTGCTGCAATTGTCAGGCCTTTGCGCTCGATACGGCTGAGGATTTCTCCTACGTATCCACGGGCAACGGCGTCGGGCTTGATCAGTACGAGGGTGCGCTCAGTCACAGCGGACAGCCTAAATGGTCAGTCCCGCTGGCCGGGAAGCAGGCCCTTGTCCATCCGGCGCTTGATGTCTCTCTGCAGGTAGACGAGGTATCCCCAGACGATCCCGAAGGTGATCGCCACACCGGCAATCGACGGGTGGACGAAGAAACCGAATAGAAGAATCACCTGCAGTGCGACGTTGAACCCCATCGCCCACGGCTTGCCCTGGACGCCGGCTCCCAGAATCATCAGTACCGCCAACCCGATGATGAATCCCGCGGAGGCCGCGGTGAGGCCACCGCCGACGACCGCGACAACCGGCAAAGCCAGCAGCACGACGATCGCCTCGAGGATCAGGGTTCCGGCCATCACTCCGCGGAAACTTTTCCAGGGGTCCTTGGTCGGAGGCCCGAACTCGCCGGCAGTGTCTCCGGACTCGGGGTCTCCGGGCTCGTGGCCTCCGGACTCGGGATTGGCATCTGACGGGGTACTCACGCGGGGTCCTTTCCGAACAGCGTGCGGGCGGCGCCTGCGGTCACGACGGATCCCGTCACCACCACACCTGCCCCTGATACGGCTTCGCCGGGTTCGGCGACCTGCTCGGCGATTTCGATCGCGACTTCCAACGCGTCGGCAAGCACCGGCGCCACGACGACGCGCTCGTCGCCGAACTTCGCGACGGCAATGTTCGCCAGCTCCTCGACATCCATCGCCCGGGGTGACCCGTTGTGGGTGACGACGATCTCGTCGAAGACGGATTCGAATGCGGTCAAGATGGCGTCGACGTCCTTGTCCGCCATGACGCTGACAACTCCCACGAGCTTGCGGAAGTCGAACTCCGCGGCCAGTGCGGCCGCGAGAGCGCGGGCGCCGTCGGGATTGTGGGCGGCGTCGAGAAAGACCGTCGGCGCACTCCGAACACGTTCGAGGCGACCGGGATTGACGATCGAGGCGAACCCGTTGCGGATAGCGTCCTGATCCAGTTGTCGATCCGGACCGGCGCCGAAGAACGCTTCGACGGCAGCGAGCGCGAGCGCGGCGTTGCGCGCCTGATGCTCACCGTGAAGGGGGAGGAAGATGTCGGTGTACACACCACTCAAGCCTTGAAGTTCGAGCTGCTGTCCGCCTACCGCGATCTGGCGAGCAAGCACCTTGAACTCCGAGCCTTCACGCGCGACCGCGGCCTCGACCTCGACAGCACGGCGCAGCAATACCTCCATGACTTCGGGAGTCTGCTCGGCGATGATCGCGACGGTGTCCACCGGAACCAGGTCCTCGCGGCCCTTCTTGATGATCCCGGCCTTCTCCTCCGCGATTCCGGCCAGGTCGGTGCCCAGGTACTCGGCGTGATCGAGGCTGATCGGCGTGATCACCGCGACCTGTCCGTCGATCACGTTCGTGGCGTCCCAGCGTCCGCCGAGGCCGACCTCGACCACGGCGACGTCCACCGGAGCCTCCGCGAATGCCGCATAGGCCATCGCAGTGAGCACTTCGAACTTGCTCATCGCCGGTCCCCCGGCTTCCTGCGACTGTGCGTCGATCATCTGCACGTACGGCTCGATCTCGCGGAACGTGTCCACGTAGAGCCGCGGGGAGATCGGATGACCGTCGATGCTGATCCGCTCGGTCGCGATCTGCAGATGAGGGCTGGTGGTTCGGCCGGTACGACGATGCAGAGCGCTCATCAAGGAGTCGATCATGCGCGTCACCGACGTCTTGCCGTTGGTTCCCGTCACGTGCACCGACGGATAGTTGTGCTGCGGTGAGCCCAGGACATCCATGAGCGCCTCGATACGAGTCAGTGACGGCTCGATCTTGGTCTCAGGCCAACGCTTGTCGAGTTCTGCTTCCACCAGCGCCAGTTCGGCGATGTCGACCGGAGTCGGAACCGAACTCTGAGCGTCGAATTGGGACGGCTCGTACGAACTCACTTGTCGGCCAACTCCTTCAGACGTCCTGTGATGCGCTCGATCTCTTCGACGGCGATCTGGCGACGTGTCTTGATCTTGTCGACGACGGCGTCGGGCGCCTTCGCCAGGAAGGCCTCGTTCGCCAGCTTGTTGTCAGCGGTGACGAGCTCCTTCTGCGCTGCCGCGAGGTCCTTTTCGAGCCGCTTCTTCTCCGCGCCGAGGTCGATGGTGCCCGAGGTGTCGATGTCGACCGTGACGGTGCCCTGGCTCAGACGCACCTCGACGGAGATCGACGCGGTGAATCCCTCTTCGGGTTCGGTCAGCTTGGCAAGCGCCGCCACGTAGGCGAACTGGCCGTCCATGCCTGCCTCCGAGAGCCCGGACGCACGAGCCGGAACCTTCTGGGAAGGCTTGAGCCCCTGATCGTTTCGGAAACGTCGCACCTCTGTGATCAGCTTCTGGGTGTCTTCGATCCTGGTGGCGGCCTGGGTGTCGACTGCCACACCGGACAACGTCGGCCAGTCGGCGACGACGACGGATTCACCACCGGTGAGCACCTTCCACAGGGTTTCGGTCACGAACGGAATGACCGGGTGCAGGAGGCGGAGCAGTGCATCGAGAACGTTGCCGAGCACGGCGCGGGTGTTCGCGGCGACAGCCTCGTCGGCGGCGAACTGCACCTTGGCGAGTTCGAGGTACCAGTCACAGACCTCGTCCCACGCGAAGTGGAACAAGCCTTCGCACGCCTTGCTGAACTCGTAGCGATCGAATGCGGCGTCCGCCTCGGCCTGGACCGTGTCGAGACGGTCGAGGATCCAACGATCGGCGTCGGTCAGTTCGCTCCGAGCAGGCAGCGGCGCGGGAGCAGCGCCGTTCATCAGTGCGAACTTGGTCGCGTTGAACAACTTGGTCGCGAAGTTGCGCGAGGACTGCGCCGAATCCTCACCGACGGACAGGTCACTGCCCGGGTTGGCGCCGCGTGCGAGTGTGAATCGCAGGGCGTCGGCGCCGAAACGATCGACCCAGTCGAGTGGGTCGATACCGTTGCCGCGAGACTTCGACATCTTCTTGCCGTACTGATCGCGGACCAGTCCGTGCAGGAACACGTCCTTGAACGGCATCTGCGCGCCGGACTTACCCGGACCGGCGGTGATCGACTCGTCCTCGGACACGTAGGTGCCGAACATCATCATGCGGGCGACCCAGAAGAACAGTATGTCGTAGCCGGTGACGAGAACGCTGGTGGGATAGAACTTTTCGAGTTCGGGCGTGTTGTCGGGCCAGCCCATCGTCGAGAAGGGCCACAGTCCCGAGGAGAACCAGGTGTCGAGGACGTCGGGATCCTGGACCCAGCCTTCCGGTGCCGTTTCGTCGGGACCGAAGCACGCAACTTCACCCTCGGGGCCGTACCAGACCGGAATGCGGTGGCCCCACCAGAGCTGGCGGGAAATGCACCAGTCATGCATGTTGTCGACCCAGTCGAACCATCGCGGTTCCTGGCTCGCCGGGTGAATGACGGTGTCCCCGTTGCGAACCGCGTCACCCGCAGCCTTGGCGAGCGTCTCGACCTTGACCCACCACTGCAACGAGAGACGAGGCTCGATGGCTTCGCCGCTACGCTCGGAGTGCCCGACGCTGTGCAGGTACGGGCGCTTCTCGGCGACGACGCGTCCCTGCTCGGCGAGAGCTTCGCGAACCTTGACGCGAGCCTCGAAGCGGTCCATACCGTCGAATTCGGTTCCCGTGTCGGCGATCTTGCCGGTCTTGTCCATGATGGTGGGCATCGGCAGGTTGTGCCGCAGGCCCATCTCGAAGTCGTTGGGGTCGTGAGCCGGCGTGATCTTCACTGCGCCGGTTCCGAACTCGGGGTCGACATAGTCGTCCGCGATGATCGGAATCTGACGCCCGGTGAACGGATGATCGAGAGTGGTTCCGATGAGGTGCTTGTAGCGCTCGTCTTCGGGATGGACCGCCACTGCGGTATCACCGAGCATCGTCTCGACGCGAGTGGTCGCGACGATGACGTGCGGCTCGTTGTCGTCGAGCGAGCCGTAGCGCAGGGAAACCAGCTCACCCTCGACGTCCTCGAACTTCACCTCGATGTCGGAGATCGCGGTCTGCAGCACCGGCGACCAGTTCACGAGACGCTCGGCGCGGTAGATCAGACCCTCGTCGAACATGCGCTTGAAGACGGTCTGAACGGCGCGCGAGAGGCCCTCGTCCATCGTGAAACGATCGCGACTCCAGTCGACACCGTCACCGATGCGCCGCATCTGGCCCCCGATGGTTCCACCGGATTCGCGCTTCCAGTCCCAGACCTTGTCGATGAAGAGCTCGCGGCCGAAATCTTCCTTTGTCTTGCCGTCGGCAGCGAGTTGCTTCTCGACGACGGACTGCGTGGCGATACCGGCGTGATCCATGCCAGGTAGCCACAGCACCTCGTAGCCCTGCATCCGCTTGCGACGGCTGAGCACGTCCATGAGGGTGTGATCCAGGGCATGGCCCATGTGCAAGCTGCCCGTGACGTTCGGGGGCGGCAGCACGATGGAGTAGCCGGGCTTGTCGCTGGTCGCGTCGGCCTGGAAGTACCCGGCGTCTACCCAGCCTTGATACAGATCGGCCTCTACAGCGCTGGGGTCCCAGCTCTTGGGTAGGGCGTCGGCGGGGGTCTGGGGGTTCTCTGGAGCTGCACTGGTCACCACTTGATCCTAATGACTCCCCCGTCGTGAACGAATTCGCCCGTCGGCCGCCACGGCGCACACGAACGACTGCCCCGCAGTCCGGGGTCAGCCGAACAAACGATATTCACCGATCCGCTCCGCTGACAGGATCGCTCTGAAGGACGACCGACCAACTACCTGTGGAGCAAATATGTTGAACAACTGGAGTTCTCGCCGTCCCGGCGTTCGAACCTTGGCGGCGGCCGCGACGATCGGAGCGGCGGTTGCCCTCGTGCTTCCGGCGACTGCGTCCGCTGCCCCCGGCATCGAAGAAAGTGTGCAAGGAAGCATCGACAGTGGTAGCGCCACGATCAACGGAAGCGTCGGCGATATCGGGAACGACATCGCAAACGGCATCGCCAGCGGCAGCGTGGGCGACATCGTCGGCGGGATCGCCACTGGGAACCTCAACGACGTTCTCGGCGGCCTGAACGCCGGCTCGACCAGCGCGACGGACATCGTCAACGGCCTGGCCAGTGGCAACGTCAGGGACATTCTCAGTGGCCTGGCCAGCGGCAGCGGCGGCGGCGGATCGTTTGCACCCACGCAGCGCTGCGACGCCTCGACCGTCTCGGGCGGCGCAGGAATCACCAGCACCAAGCACGAACTCGGCCGCGGTGGCCCGACCTCGTTCGTGCTCGGCTACGAGACCGAAAACGTCCCGGACCTGATCGAGGTGTACTACGAAGGTCGGTTGATCCACAGCACCGGATACATCGGCGACAACATCAACGAGGGAACTGGTTCAGCTGTCGTCAACGTGCCCGCCGGTGGGGCGTCGTCCGTTCTGGTTCGCGTCACGGGCCCTGACCACACCGAGTGGTCGTACACCGTTCGTTGCCCCGGCGCCTGAGTCCGGTCCGGATCCGCGCGAAGACGATCATGCCTCGTTCGGCTGCTTCAGCCGAACGAGGCATGCGCGCGTTCAGCCCAGAATCTCCGGCAGCGCGACATCTTCGCCGAGAACGTGCTCGGAGAGGAACGCGGTGACCACCTCGTACCAGATCTTGGTGTGCTGCGGCTTGAGCACCCAGTGATTCTCGTCGGGGAAGTACAGGAAGCGATGGTCCGTTTTCCCGTCGTCGTCGGCGGGCAGACCTGACTCTGCGAGCAGTTCGTACCAGAGTCGCAAGCCCTCACCGATCGGAACCCGGTAGTCCTTGTCGCCATGGATGACCAGCATCGGAGTCGTGATGTCCGCGACGTACAGGTGTGGCGAGTTCTCGACGGCCATCTCCGGCGACATCTCGCGTTGCCAGTACCAGGCCGCGTCCGTCGTCGGGCCGAATTGATCGAGTGCCCAGAGGCTTGCGTGGGTGACGATCGCGTCGAAACGGTTGGTATGGCCGGCGATCCAGTTGGCCATGTAACCGCCGAACGAACCACCCATCGCGCCGGTTCGCTTGGGGTCGATCTCGGGCTGCGCGACGGCAGCATCGGTGATCGCCATCAGATCGGTGAAGGGCGCCTTGCCCCACTGACCCCACCCGCGCTGGACGAAATCCTGCCCGTATCCGGTCGAGAGTGCGGGATCGGGCAGCAGTACGGCATAGCCCTTGGCGACGAGCAGCCACGGGTTCCACCGCCAGGACCAGGTGTTCCACGAACCGAGTGGGCCGCCGTGGACCCAGAGGAGCAACGGCACCGGCGCGTGCGGTGCGGCGCCGGTCGGCAGTGCCAACCAACTCCGGACTGTCGAACCGTCCTCGGCGCGAGCGGTGATCTCGGTCAGTGTTCCCGGCAGCTCCGGCAATGCGTCGGGTCCACGAAGTGCAGTGATCTCACCGGATCCCAGATCCACCCGCACCACGTGCGGCGGCGCTTCGTACGAGGCTCGCAACGCGTAGATCGACTCGCCGTCCGGCGCCACTCGAACATCGGTGTACGCCGCGTCGTCGGCTGTCAGGCGCACCGGCTGACCCCACAGGTCGATGGTGAAGATCGGCCCTCGGCCGCCGTCGTCAGCGGTGACCACCAGCCCGGATCCGTCGGGTAGCCAGGCAAGTGAGGTAGGCCAGCGATCCCAGCCGTCGGCCACGCCGGTCACGGCACCGGATCCGAAGTCGTAGAGCTGCAGAGTCATTCGCGGTGCGGACTCCGGCGTGGTGAGAGTCTCCCGGATGAACGCGAGCTTGGTTCCGTCCGGCGAGAGCACCGGGTTGTAGACGTCCGCGTCGGCCTCGTCGACAAGGGTGGTTCGGTCGCCGGTCACCGTGTCGATCCGAACCAACGTCGATCGGCGGGCGGCACTAGCCGCGCCGACAGCCCACGTGGTCACGACGAAGAGACCGTCGTCGGAAATCGTGGTCGACGTCTCCCGCAGCGCCGCGCCTGCAGTCGGTGTGATGTCCCGCAACTCGACGGATTCCTTCGAATCCGTTTCGGCGACAACCAGATGCGGATGATCGGGGCCCAGGTCGTGGTCCCAGTGCCGCACCGGATAACCAGTGTGCAGCATCGCCGTGACCTTCTTGTCCTTGCGCGCCGATCGCACCTGATCGTCCTGGTCGAGGCTGATCGCCGAAGCCATGACCGAAGTCTGGGCCACGAACGTCGGCGCCGCCTTGGCCGCTGATACCGACGAGACACCACCGGGACGTGAGATCAACAGCTGAGCTTCTCCGCCCGCCGCGGGCAAGCGCCAGAGTGCGGGTTGCGGATCGCTCTCGCCCGGCACGGCTCGCGTGGCGGTGAAGAGCACGTCGCCGTCGAACGCGAAGGCAGCACCCGACTCGCTGGTCGAGCCCCAGGTCAACCGACGTGCAGGACGCCGACCTTCCGGGTCGATCTCCCACAACGAGGACACGTATTCGGCGCTCTTGTCGTCGAGAACGGCGCGCGCGCAGATCAGCAGCGAGCCGTCGGGTGACAACACCAGGCCGGACAACCTGGCCAGAGCGATGTAGTCGTCGAGTTCGTCGAACGGTGTGCCTGCGTGGAGCTCGGGAATCTGGGTCACCACTAGTTGGTATCACGCGCCCCGCGGTTGACGCATCATTGCGTAGATCGTCGGCCCGCCGCCTGGCATGACGATGTCACGGATCACTTCGAAACCGAAGCGGTTGTAGTACGGGATGTTCGATTCCTTGCTGCTCTCGAGGTAAGCGTCGACGTGTTCACGATCGCAACGCTCCAACCGGGAGTTCAGTAGGGCTTTGCCGTATCCCCCACCGCGCGCCGCGCTGCCGGTCCCGACCGTCGCGAGATACCAGTGCGGCGAATTCGGATGTGCTCCTTCGAGAACGGAGCTGACCTCGGCCGCGTGTCGTAGCCCCCTGCCGAAGACACGCACCATTGCGGGCAGGCTCACGAGCCCGGAAATCCACGACTGCTTCCACCGCCCCGGCGGATCCCACAGAGTTGCCCCGCCGATCACGCCGTTGTCATCGGTGGCCACCTCGACACCGCCACCGGCGAAGTGGTGGTAACGAGCTTCTGCGGCAAACAGTTTCGTCAGGCGCTCAGCCCTGGAGTCCTCGTCCGGCAACATCCAGGCCATCAAAGGATCATCTTCGAACGCCTCGGCCAACACCGCCGACAGCGCCGGAATATCGGATCGGACAGCCGGCCGCACGTGTACACCCATGAGGCGAGAGTACCGCCGACTGTCCGAATCCCTGGACTTTGAACAGCGCTGTCCTTGAACCGATCAGACGAGCAAGCCCGCAATCCGCGGCGGAATCTGTTCGAGCGCATACGGCAAGCTCAGTACGGTGCTCCACGTCATGGCTTCGGCAGCAGCGTCTTCCAGAATGATCGCGCGGCCGTCCTTCACGACTTCGAGTTCCTGGTAGATCGGGGTCTTGTCCAATTCCGCCCGAAGCTTGTCGCCGTAGCCACCACCGGCGTACCAGACGAGTACGTCGACGTCCGCAAGCGAGAGTTGCTCGGTGCTGATCTCGGCGAAGTTACCCGTGATCTGATCGGTGACAGGCGGATTCACGAATCCGAGTTCAGTGAAGAACCTCACCTTGGGGTCTTCCGGTCCGTAGACCCCGAATTGCCCCGGCCCCTTCAACGCGCCGACCAGAACGGTCTTGCCGGCAAACGCCGGATTGGCCGTCTTCACGTCGGCGAACTTCTTGTCGACGCCGGCGATCAGCTCGGTGGCCTTTCCTTGCTGCCTCAGCGCTTCGCCGATGATGATCGTCTGGTTCTGCCAGGGGATTCCGTAATCCGCGAACTCCTTCGGCTGCGCCACCGTCGGCGCTATGGCACTGAGTTTGTCGTACTGCGCCTGAGTGAGCCCGGAGTAGGTGCCGACAATCAGGTCGGGTGTCGTGGCAGCGACCTTCTCCATCTGAATGGTGGTGCCCGCGGTTCCGATGATCTCGGGAGTCGCCCCGTTCAACAACGGCTGCGCCCATGGCCACACACCGTAGGGGTAATCGCCGTACCAGTCGAAGGTTCCGACCAAAGTCCCACCGAGGGCGAGGATCGCATCTTGATCGTTGTATCCGACACTGACGATCCGCTGCGGATCCTCGGGCAGCTCGGTAGCCCCAAATTTGTGGGTGATCGATCCCGCAGAGTCGCCGCTGGGGGGCGTGTCCTCGTCGTTCGAACTGGAACAGGCTGCGGCGAATGCCAGCAACGCTCCCGACGTGCCGATCAGAAATCCGCGCCGGGTCAGCCGACCTGCGTCCGTTCGATCCATGCTCTTACCCCTTAAGTCCGCTCGTTCGGTAGGTAAGGCTAGCCGATGAATGTCGCATTCCGGTGAGTTCGACCGGCCCATTCGATGGCAGTACCGCGCCGTTCGGGCCAGTATGGAGACATGACGCGCCAGGGCCCCTCGAAAGACATCGACGAATCGGATCTCGAAGTCACGCACCCCAAGGACTACGCCGCCGGAGTGCCGGCCGTTCTGGTGTCGCTGCAACGAGGAATCGAGCAGATGGGAGCCCTGCGGACCGCCCGAACGCTCACCAGGCTCAACCAGCGTCACGGCTTCGACTGCCCGGGGTGTGCGTGGCCGGAGACTCCCGGACATCGCAAGCCCGCCGAGTTCTGCGAGAACGGAGCGAAGGCCGTTGCCGAGGAAGCAACGCTTCGCACCGTCACACCCGAATTCTTCGCGGAGCACTCGATCACCGACCTCGAAGGCAAGACCGATTACTGGCTCGGCCAACAGGGCCGACTGACGCACCCGATGGTCCTGACCCCGGGAGCAACCCATTACCAGCCGATCGACTGGGACGGCGCGTACGCACTGATCGCCGAACATCTGAACGGCCTCGCGTCGCCGGACGAAGCAGTGTTCTACACCTCCGGTCGCACGTCCAACGAAGCAGCGTTTCTCTACCAGTTGATGATTCGTAGCTACGGCACCAACAACATGCCCGACTGTTCCAACATGTGTCACGAGTCGTCCGGAAGCGCACTGACCGAATCCATCGGCATCGGCAAAGGCTCGGTGACGGTTCCCGACCTCGAGAACGCCGATCTCATCCTCATCGCCGGACAGAATCCCGGCACCAACCACCCTCGAATGCTCTCGACACTCGAGAAGGCAAAGGGCAACGGCGCCAAGATCATTGCCATTAATCCCCTCCCCGAGGCGGGATTGCGACGGTTCAAGGATCCGCAGAAAGTCTCCGGCGTGATCGGGCACGGAGTCGACATCGCGGACGAGTTCCTGCAGATCCGGCTGGGCGGCGACATGGCGCTGTTCCAAGGTCTGGGGAAGCTGCTGCTCGAGCAGGAAGATCGCGCTCCCGGCACCGTGGTCGATCGCGCATTCGTCGACCGCTACTGCGCCGGTTGGGACGAATACGAGAAGCACATCCGCGCGGTCGATCTCGACACGGTACTCGAGGCGACGGGCCTGTCGATGGCGCAGCTCGAGGAAACGGCTGCCGCGCTTGCCCGATCCGAGCGAACCGTCACCTGCTGGGCCATGGGCATCACTCAGCACACACACGGAGTCGCCACCATCGAAGAAGCGGTCAACCTGCTGCTCATGCGTGGAATGATGGGCAAACCCGGTGCCGGGGTCTGTCCGGTGCGAGGACACTCCAATGTCCAGGGTGACCGCACGATGGGCATCTGGGAGAAGATGCCGGAAGAGTTCCTGTCCGCGCTCGACACCGAGTTCTCGATCTCGAGCCCTCGCAAGCACGGGTGGGACACCGTGGACGCGATCCGCGCGATGAATGCCGGCAAGGCAAGCTTCTTCATGGCGATGGGCGGCAACTTCATCCAGGCCAGCCCGGACACCGCAGCCACCGAAACCGCGCTGCGCCAATGCGAACTCACCGTTCAGGTTTCCACCAAACTGAACCGAAGCCACGTCGTTCACGGGCAGACCGCAATCATCCTCCCCACCCTCGGACGCACGGACCTCGACGTCCAGGCCGGCGGAAAGCAGCTTGTCTCCGTGGAAGATTCGATGTCCATGGTGCACCTGTCGCGCGGACGCCTCACGCCGGTCAGCCCCTACCTACGTAGCGAAGTCGCCATCATCTGCCAACTCGCCCGCGAACTACTCGGCAGCGATCACTCCGTCCGCTGGTCGGCCTTCGAGGGCAACTACGACCTGATTCGCGACTCCATCTCACGAGTGGTGCCCGGATGCGAAAACTACAACACCCGGGTTCGCCAGCCGGATGGATTCCAGCTCCCACACCCACCGCGTGACTCGCGTGAGTTCCGCACGCACACCGGCAAAGCCAACTTCGGCGTGAACGAACTTCACTGGATACCCACCCCGAGCGGGCGCCTGATACTGCAGACCATGCGCAGCCACGACCAGTACAACACCACGATCTACGGCCTCGACGACAGATACCGCGGTATCAAGGGCGGACGCAAGGTCATCCTCGTCAATGCCGAAGACATCACTGCACTCGGATTCCGCGACGGCGATCTCGTCGACATCGTGTCCGAGTGGACAACACCAGACGGAACACTCGAAGAGCGTCGGGTCACGGAATTCCGCATCGTCTCCTACGACACCCCCCGCGGCAATGCGGCGGCGTACTACCCCGAGACAAATCCGCTCGTTCCCCTCGAACACGTTGCAGCCAAGTCGAACACGCCGGTCTCGAAGGCCGTCACTGTTCGACTCGAAGCATCAGGCGCCTGAGATGGGACGGGTCACCGCACGAACACCGGTCGTTCGAATCTCGGGTGATCGGGTCGTCACGCGCCCCGACACGCTGGCCGTCGAAGAACCACTCGAAATGAGGGTTGGCGGTCAGGTGCTGGCCGTGACGATGCGAACACCAGGCAACGACGTCGACCTCGTCCACGGATTCCTTCTCAGCGAAGGCGTCATCGGTACCCGCGACGACGTGAGCGTCGTCCGGTACTGCGACGGCGTCGACGAAACCGGCGCGAACACCTACAACGTCCTCGACATCGCGCTCGCTCCCGGAGTGCCGTTGCCCGATCACACCACCGATCGCAACACCGTCGTCAGTTCAGCGTGCGGCGTGTGCGGCAAGACGTCACTCGATGCCGTCCGAACCACCACGCGGCATCCCCTGGTCGGTGACACGACTTCCGTCACCTCCACCGTCCTGTCTGCCATGCCGGTCACGCTTCGGGAGAGCCAACGGATCTTCGAGCGCACCGGAGGCCTGCACGCAGCCGGATTGTTCACCGCCACCGGCGAACTCCTGGCGCTGCGCGAGGACGTCGGCCGGCACAACGCAGTCGACAAGGTGATCGGTTGGGCAATCACCGACGGCCGAGTGCCGCTCTACGACACGATCCTGATCGTCAGTGGGCGGGCGTCGTTCGAACTCGTCCAGAAGGCCGTCATGGCGGGCATTCCGATTCTGGGCGCAGTCTCCGCGCCGTCGTCATTGGCCGTGGAGCTGGCACAGGAATCGGGGTTGACCCTCGCCGGTTTCATCCGCGGCGATTCGATGAATATCTACTCGCACCCGCACCGAGTCGGGGTCACGTCTGATTCGCGCGCAACTGAGCCGACAGTCGCACAGCGGAGTTGACCTCCCCGTAGCCCTCGTATCCACCCACTCGCTGCACGACCTCGAAGAACAGGTCTCCCCCGACCGTCGGGGTGAACAGGTGGAAGAACTCACCGCGGGCGTCAGCGTCGTAAAGGATTCCGGCGCTGCGCATCCGGTCGAGCAGTTCTGAATTCAGACCGAAACGTGCGTCCAGATCGTCGTAGTAGTTCGGGGAAATGGGTAGCGGAGCAAAGCCCCAGTCCTGCATGGACGCAGCGGCACCGAAGATGTTCTCACACGCGAAAGCGACGTGGCTGACGCCGCCGCGACGGACCGTCGGCAGCCCGCTTCGACTGCCCTCCACCATGTTCAGTGAGATCCGCAGGGTATGTCCGTCACCGTCCTGAACGAGCGTGAGTGCCTGGCTCCGCATGAGTCCGACCGAATCGGTGACGTCCTGCCCCTCGTGCGGTTGCATCTCGAACACGGACCGCAGGAGCAGCATGATGCCGTCCCAACTCTCGGCCGGAACTGCCAGTGCCACGTGGTCGATCCCGGTGAACACTGCGCCCTGTTCACGATTGCGCTCGGCGGGCAGCGGGTAGATCTCGAATGCCGATTCCCACGCTGCAGCGCTGCCGGGGCCACGAAGGTCGATCGATGTCGCATCGGTGACCTTCAAGCGTACGACGTCCGGTACCTCGGAGTTCTCGTCGCTCGAACCGGGCAACTGCACGCGCGTCGCCGGTACTTCGAGAGCCAGAGCGCGCTCTCCCCACACTTCGGGTTCGGTTGCCCTGATGCCGATCTGAGTGAGAACCGGCAGATCCGCGGGCAGCCCGGGCGCCGTCCACACCGTGCCCGCTGTCGCGTCGACGGCAACGGTGAGCGGTCCGTGCCGCCACAACTGCAAGTCGTGATCGTGGTGCCGTCCGACCAGATGGAAACCGACGCGAGAGAGCATCGAGTGCACCTGGTCCTGTTTAGCCGGACCCGCAGCGATTCGCAGAGACACGATCCCTTCGAGCGGGGTGCGCTCCGGGGCGGTGAACAGCGTGGGTCCACCGGCGGCAGGGTTCGCGGCGGCGACCTGTTCTTCCAGATGGAGGAGCGACCGATGAGCGTCGATTGCCGTCCGCTGGGTGTCCGCGCGGCGGAATACGTCGTTGAAGATCTCGAGCGACCACGGTCCGTCGTAACCGGTGGCGTAGACATGCTGAGCGAACGCACTGAGATCGAAGCTGCCCTGCCCCGGGAAGTTTCGGTGATGCCGGCTCCACTGGAGGATGTCCATCGCCAAGAACGGAGCGTCCGCCAACTGGAGGAAGAAGATCTTCTCGCCGGGAATCTCGCGAATTCCGGCGGGATCGTCACCGCGCGAGAGGATGTGAAAGCTGTCCAGACAGGTACCGAGCGAAGGATGGTCGACGCCCTCGACGATCTGCCACGCATGGCCGTACGTATTGACGTGGGCACCCCACGCGAGCGCCTCGTAGGCAACCTTCTTGCCGTGCTCGGACGCCAGTTCGGCGAGAGCTCCGAATTGCTCTGTCAACTGACGGTCATCGTGACTTGCGGTCGGCAGGGGCGAGGAGCACACCAGGAGCGTCTCGCACCCCAGTTGATCCATCAGCTCGAATTTGCGTTGCACTCGAACAAGATTCCGAGCAAATTGGGCCTCGTCCACCGTGTCGAAGTCACGGAACGGCTGATACAGATCGAGGGTCAAGCCCAGATCCGCAGCCCGCGTTCGTAATTCCTTCGGGGACCACGGCGAAGCGACAAAATCCGGCTCGAACACCTCGAAGCCGTCGAAGCCGGCAGCAGCGATGGCGTCGAGCTTCTCCTCGAGAGTGCCACTGAGCGATACCGTCGCGATCGACGTCCGGACCGGGGCACTCACAGCGCTGCCGCAGTCTGTTCGCCGTGCACGAGTTCCGTCATGTGCGCGAGCATCCGCTTACTGTCGGGCTCGATGCCCGTGAAGATCCGGAACGCGTCGACGGCCTGAAAGACAGTCATTCCGCCTCCGCTGAGCGTCGGGGCTCCGATCAACCTCGCTTGACGCAACAGCTCGGTCTCGAGCGGGCGGTAGACGATTTCCGCTACCCACAGATCTGGACGGAGCAGATCTGGCGAGAATGCCATTCCGGGATGAGCCGCCATTCCCATCGGCGTCGCGTGGATCAATCCGTTTGCGTTGCCGAGCACTTCGGCGAGGTCGTTCGTGTGCCGCGCCTCGACAACCTGCGCCGGAAACTGCTGCGCGAAGGTTTGTGCAAGTTCCTCCGCGCGAGGCAGGCTCGAATCGACCAACGTCAGTGTCCCGACACCGCGGGTGAGCGCTGCATAGGCAACCGCCGCACCGGCTCCGCCGGCACCGAGCTGCACGACGCGATCGAGCTGTGCTCCGGGAAGTCCGTCGTCGAAGTTGCGGCCGAAGCCCGACCAATCAGTGTTGTGTCCGATCGCCTTGCCGGAGTCGAAGAGGACCGTGTTCACCGCTCCGAGCCTGCTCGCATCCGGCGAGAGCTCGTCGAGGTGTTCGATCACCAACTGCTTGCACGGGTGAGTGATGTTGAGGCCGCGGAAGCCGAAACGTCTTGCATAGGTGAGAAGTTCACCGATGTCCGACGGCGCCATTCCCATCACGTCGAGATCGAGGATGCGGTAGACGTAAGGCAGGCCCTGTCTGCGCCCTTCTTCCTCGTGCATGATCGGAGTCAAGGAGGCTCCGATTCCGGTGCCGATCAGACCGCAGAGGATCGAATCACTCATCAGTTCTTCCCTTCTCGGATGCAGACGAATTCCACTGCGGCGCTGTATCCGTCGATTCCCAATCCACAGATGACGGCGTCGGCGATGCCGGAGACATACGAGTGGTGACGGAAATCTTCGCGACTGTGGATGTTGCTGATGTGCACCTCCACGACGGGGGCATCGAGTGTGACCAGAGCGTCGCGCAACGCAACGGAGGTGTGCGAGTACCCACCGGGATTGATGACGATGCCCGCGACATTTCCCCTGGCCTCGTGGACCCAATCGATCAGTTGGCCCTCGTGGTTCGACTGCTTTGCCTCGACCACCACTCCGAACTTCTCGGCCGCCGCTTCACAGCGGGAAACGACGTCGTCCAGGGTGTCTCTCCCGTAGAACTCCGGTTGGCGCTGGCCCAACAAATTCAAGTTGGGTCCGTTGAGGACCAGAACCGGTAGAGATGGAGTCATCAGGGGCACCTTGGGGTTGACGCTCGAAACTAATGTACGAACTAGTGAGTTAGTTCACTGGACGTTACTCCCCCGACGCGAACTCGACAAGCAAAGTCGACAAACTGCTGGCAGATAGAGTGAGCACATGGTTTCCGAGCAGTCAGTGAACTCCGTGGTGTCGAAGCCGGAGAAACGACGCCGAAACAGCGATCTGACCAGGGTGAACATCATCGCCGTCGCCACCGAGGAGTTTGCCGACAAAGGCTTCGCCGGCGCCCGAGTCGACGAGATCGCAACCAAGACGCATACCACCAAGCGCATGATCTACTACTACTTCACCGACAAGGAAGGGCTGTACAAGTCGGTACTCGAGCATGCGTACAGCGTCATTCGTGCGCAGGAACGTGAACTCGACCTCGAGGGATTGAACCCCACGGCAGCAGTCCGCGCTTTGGCCGAACTCACCTTCGACCACCACGAACAGCACCCGAATTTCATTCGACTCGTGGCCAACGAGAACATGCTCCGCGGCGAGCACATCGAGAAATCCGAGTTACTCAGCGGCCTCGGCGCCCCTGCCGCCGACCTGGTCTCGCAGATCCTGCACGACGGGCAGCAGTCTGGGGCATTCCGCTCCGACGTCGATGCTCTCGACATTCACATGGTGATCAGCAGTTACTGCGTCTTTCGTATCGCCAATCGGTACACCTTCAAAGCGCTCTTCGACCGCGATCTGACCGACTCGACGCATCGTGAGCATCTTCGAACAATGCTCGGCGACATGGTTGTTGCGTTCCTGACCTCGAAGGCGCCGTCCTGACCTACCCCGAAGTCCGAAAAATCCCCCTACGGTGGTGAGTGGAACTCACAGCTGCCACCGGGAGGAATGACGTGACCGAGAATTACGTAGACGGGCTTTCACTCGAGGAGAAGGCGTCGTTGACGTCCGGCTCGGATTTCTGGCACAGCCAGTCCGTTGCCGGAATCGAATCGATACTCCTGACCGACGGTCCGCACGGAGTCCGGAAACAACCCGAGGGCGGCGACGCACTCGGACTCGGCCACAGCATTCCAGCGACATGTTTCCCACCGGCGGTCGGGTTGGGCTCGTCGTGGAACCTCGACCTCATCCGCCAGGTCGGTGAGGCTCTGGGCGACGAAGCCAAAGCCGAACAGGTCTCGGTCCTCCTCGGCCCAGGCATCAACATCAAACGATCACCCTTGTGTGGCAGGAATTTCGAATACGTCTCCGAGGACCCATTCCTCTCCGGCCGCGTCGCGGCAGCGCTGATCACCGGCATCCAGTCTCGCGGCGTCGGAACCTCGCTCAAGCACTTCGCTGCCAACAACCAAGAACACGACCGGATGAGAGTCAGTGCCGACGTCGACGAACGGACGCTGCGCGAGATCTATCTGGCCGGCTTCGAATACGCCGTCAAGACCGCGGCCCCGACGACGGTCATGTGCTCGTACAACAAGATCAACGGTGTGTACTCGAGCCAGAACCATTGGCTGCTCACCGAGGTACTCCGCGAACAGTGGGGCTTCGACGGCCTCGTCGTTTCGGACTGGGGAGCGGTCAACGACCGCGTGGCGGCACTCGCCGCGGGCCTCGACCTGGAAATGCCGCCGACCGGAACCGATACCCAGATCGTCGACGCCGTGCGCGGCGGCGACCTGGACGAATCCGTGCTCACCACTGCAGCCGAACGACTGTCGACGCTGGTGAAACGCACCGCCGCCGCGCGCACCGAAGGCCACACGTACGACGTCGAGCGTCACCACGAACTGGCACGGACCGCTGCAGCGGAGTCCGCTGTCTTGCTGGCCAACGACGGAGAACTACTGCCGCTGACCCCCGGCGGACAAACTGTCGCGGTGATCGGCGAATTCGCGTGCAGCCCGCGGTACCAGGGGGCCGGCAGTTCACAGGTGGTTCCAACCAAGCTCGACAATGCCTTGGACGCGATCCTCGACCTCGAAGGCGCCGACCGCGTCACTTTCGCACCGGGCTTCACCTTCGACGGCACTCCGGACGACGACATGGTCACCGAGGCTGTCGACACTGCGCGCCGCGCTGACGTCGCCGTGCTGTTCCTCGGACTACCGTCCGCCACAGAATCCGAAGGATTCGACCGAACCGACATCGAACTGCCGGCTGACCAGATCGCCCTGCTGGAAGCGGTCCACGGCGCGAACCCGAACACGGTCGTCGTGCTCGCCAACGGCGGTGTGGTTTCGAACGAGCCTTGGAAGGATCATGCCGCCGCAATCCTCGAGGGCTGGCTACTCGGCCAGGCGGGCGGCTCGGCGATTGCCGATCTTCTGTTCGGCATCACGAATCCGTCCGGCCGCCTCACGGAGACCATTCCGCTTCGCCTCCAAGACAATCCGTCGTATCTGCATTTCCCGGGATCACAGCAGCACGTCCGCTACGGCGAAGGCCTGTACGTGGGATACCGCTACTACGACTCCGCGCTGCGCGAAGTGGCGTACCCGTTCGGGTTCGGGCTGAGCTACACCACCTTCGACATCACCGATACCTCCGTCGAGGCCGGTGAGAACTCCGCCGAAGTGACCGTCACCGTGCGCAACAGCGGCGACCGATCGGGCAGCACCGTCGTTCAGGTCTACGTCCACGACGCCTCGGCAAGCATCGATCGACCCGCGCAGGAATTGAAGGGCTTTGCCAAGGTCCACCTCGACCCCGACGAATCCGCGACTGTGACCATCACGCTCGACACCAGGGCATTCGCCTATTGGTCCGTCGCGGCGCAGGACTGGGCGATCGAACCTGGCGACTACGAGATCCGCGTCGGCTTCTCGTCTCGGGACATCGCAACCACCGACACGATCACCCTGGCCGGGAACGTCGGCGTCGGCACGCTCGACGCCATGTCGACCATCGGCGAATGGCTCGCCCATCCCGTCGGCAGCGCAGTTCTCGGCGCCGCCATGGCTGCCGCAGCGGGCGACGGCGCACAGGCGGTCAGCCCCGAGATGATGGCACTCGCAGGCTCGATGCCGCTCGGGAAACTCGCCACCTTCGGCCTCGGCATCACCGAGGAACAGGTGGCGCAGTTGGTGGCGGCCGCCGCGCAGCCAGGCTCCTGACCGCCTGAACTGCGGTTTCGACGTGCGAAGAGTCCGCCGGTAGATTTTTATGAACTATTTGGTTAATAATCTTGTGTAGTCGCTGTGGCGTCGGTTACATTCCTTGTATCGCTCTCCGCACAGGCGTTCTCGATACGAACACCCTCGACGAACACCATCGGCGGATGTAGAGCCTCCACGACGCTTCCACCCAGGAGATGAGCATGTCAGCTAGCACGGTTACACCGTCCGGCCCCGAGGCGGGATCCTTGGCCAGGCCGGACACGACCAAGGTCAAGCGCGCCGCAACGTCGTCGTTTCTCGGCAGCATGCTCGAGTACTACGACTTCTACATCTACGCATCCGCCGCTGCACTCATCTTCCCCACCGTGTTCTTCCCGGACAGCGGACATGCGGCACTGCTTTCGCTGGCCACCTTCGGTGTCGCGTACGTCGCGCGTCCCCTCGGCGCTGTAGTCCTCGGCCATTTCGGTGACCGCGTCGGCCGCAAGAAGATCATGCTGCTCACGCTCATCATGATGGGCGCAGCAACATTCCTCATCGGATGTATTCCCAGCGCGGATTCGATCGGAGTTCTTGCACCGATACTGCTGGTCCTGATGAGAATCGCTCAGGGCATCTCCGCCGCTGGCGAACAGAGTGGCGCCAGCTCACTGACTCTCGAACATGCTCCCGAAGGTCGACGGGCATTCTTCTGCAGCTGGACCCTCAACGGCACCCAGGCCGGCTTCATCCTCGCCAGCCTCGTCTTCCTGCCCATCGCCGCACTCCCCGACGACATCCTCTACACGTGGGGCTGGCGAATCCCGTTCTGGGGCAGCCTGATCGTTCTCGTGGCTGCATACATCATGCGTCTCAAGCTCGAAGAGCCGGAAGAGTTCACCGAGCAGCAGGAGTCGAAGGCCGTCGCCAAATTGCCTGTTGCCGATCTCCTTCGCACCCACAGCGCAAATCTGATTCGCGTGATCTGCTGCGCTTTCATCGCCGTCGTCTCGACCATCTTCTCCGTCTTCGGACTCGCCTTCGCGACCACCGAGGAAGTGGGGATCCCGAAGTCGACCATGCTCTGGGTGGCTATCGCAGCCAACGCCGTGGCCTTGCTCAGCCAGCCCGCCTGGGCGATTCTCTCCGACCGAATCGGTCGCAGACCGCTGTTCATCGGTGGCGCCCTCGGTAGCGCGGTGTTCATCTACGTGTACTTCGGCGCAATCGCCAGCGGCAACGTCCCGCTGATCTTCCTGGCCGCAATCGGATTGATGTCCGTCTTCTACGCTGCCCCGAATGCCATCTGGCCGTCGTTCTACTCCGAAATGTTCAACACCAAGGTCCGCTACTCCGGCATCGCGATCGGCACCCAGGTCGGCTTCGCCCTCGCAGGCTTTGCGCCCGCCATCGGCAACGCCCTCATGGGCGGGGACAAGACACACTGGATGCCCGTTGCCATTCTGACATCGGTGGCCTGCGTCATCTGCGCGATCTCCGCGTTCACCGCCAAGGAGACGTTCCGCACTCCCCTCAAGGAACTCGGCAACCCGATCTAGCCGAACACCCCCCAGACGCCCTGCACGAACGACTGTGTTGCACGAACGACTGTGGCCCGGCATCTCGCGAGAGATACCGGGCCACAGTCGTTTTGAAGTTTCTACGCCGTCTTGTCGCGACGCTCGCCACGCTCCGGCTTACGCGGAACGATGGTCGGAAGTACGTTGTCGTTGACGGTCTCCGCGGTGACGACCACCTTTTCGACGTCGTCACGGCTGGGGATGTCGTACATCACCGGAAGAAGAACCTCTTCCATGATGGCGCGCAGGCCACGAGCGCCGGTTCCACGCAAGATCGCCTGATCGGCAATAGCGTCGAGCGCTTCTTCGGTGAACTCGAGTTCGACGCCGTCCATGTCGAAGAGACGACGGTACTGCTTGACGAGAGCGTTCTTGGGCTCCGACAAGATCTGAACGAGCGATTCCTTGTCGAGGTTGGTCACCGACGCGATCATCGGCAAACGGCCGATGAACTCGGGAATCAGACCGAACTTGATCAAATCCTCCGGCATGACCTCGGCGAAACGATCGACCGTATCCAGTTCGGCCTTCGACCGAACCTCGGCGCCGAAACCGATACCGCGCTTGCCGACACGATCGGAGACGATCCGCTCGAGACCAGCGAAAGCGCCCGCGACGATGAACAGCACGTTCGTGGTGTCGATCTGAATGAATTCCTGGTGCGGATGCTTGCGACCACCCTGCGGCGGGACGCTCGCCTGCGTACCTTCGAGGATCTTCAGCAACGCCTGCTGAACACCTTCGCCGGAGACGTCACGCGTGATCGACGGGTTCTCGCTCTTGCGAGCGATCTTGTCGACCTCGTCGATGTAGATGATTCCGGTCTCGGCGCGCTTGACGTCGTAGTCGGCAGCCTGAATCAGCTTGAGCAGAATGTTCTCGACGTCCTCACCGACGTAGCCGGCCTCGGTCAACGCCGTCGCATCGGCGATGGCGAACGGGACGTTGAGCATCTTCGCGAGAGTCTGAGCGAGGTACGTCTTGCCACAGCCGGTGGGGCCGAGCATCAAGATGTTGGATTTTGCGAGCTCAACCGTCTCACCCCGCGCATCACGGCCCTTGTCTCCGGCCTGAATGCGCTTGTAGTGGTTGTAGACGGCCACGGCCAGCGTCCGCTTGGCGGAATCCTGACCGATGACGTAGTTCTCGAGGAATTCTCGGATCTCCGCAGGCTTGGGAAGCTCGTCGAGCTTGACCTCGCTCGACTCGGCCAATTCCTCTTCGATGATCTCGTTGCAGAGGTCGATGCACTCGTCGCAGATGTACACCCCGGGTCCTGCAATGAGCTTTTTGACCTGCTTCTGACTCTTACCGCAGAAAGAGCACTTGAGCAGATCCCCGCCGTCGCCGATGCGTGCCATCTCGTGAGGTCCCTACTTTCCATCATGTACGTGCACTCGCCGCCACTCGATCGGTCGAGACGCTCCGCAGTACTCGGTATCAGATCAGAAGTTGTCAGATCAGAAGTTGTCGGATCAGACAAACTGATCAACAAACCGATCGAACAAATCTGGTCGAACAATCGCAGAACGCCGGTCGAGAACCAGCCCGTGAAGTGACGGTACCCGCAGATCCCGAACGGGGTCGACCTGTTCTCGGCGTTTCGCCTGCGGATAAAAAAGAAAAGAGTCGAGATCTCAGCCTGGCGAGCGCTCCACCAGGCACTTCTCGACGTGTCCGCCTCGTGTCGGGAATCGGAATACAGATCCTCGACACGAGGCGGAAATCGACTACTTCTGTGCGCTGAGCTTCCGGTAAGCCAGCACGTCGTCGATGATGCCGTACTCCTTGGCCTGCTCGGCCGTGAGGATCTTGTCGCGATCGGTGTCGACGCGGATGGTCTCCGGATCCTTGCCAGTGTGCAGCGACAGCGTGCTCTCCATGAGTCGACGCATACGCTCGATTTCCGCAGCCTGGATCTCCAGATCGGAAACCTGACCCTGGATGCCGCCCGTGGCCGGCTGGTGAATCAGAATGCGCGAGTTGGGGAGCGCGAAGCGCTTGCCCGGCGTACCACCGGCGAGAAGCACAGCAGCTGCCGAAGCAGCCTGACCGAGGCAGACGGTGGAGATGTCGGCACGGACGTACTGCATCGTGTCGTAGATCGCCATCAGCGCGGTGAACGAACCACCGGGCGAGTTGATGTACATGGTGATGTCGCGGTCCGGATCCTGCGATTCGAGAACCAGCAACTGTGCCATGAGGTCGTTGGCGGAGACGTCGTCGACCTGCGAGCCGAGGAAGATGATGCGCTCCTCGAACAGCTTGTTGTACGGGTCGGACGTCTTGACGCCGTAGCTGGTCTGCTCCGTGAACTGGGGCAGGATGTAACGCGATTGGGGGCCCGACGGCGCCTGGCCGCCCAGCGAGTTAGCTCCGAAAAGATTGGTCATCAGTTCTCCAAAGTATGAATTGGGCAGCGAAAGGATGGACGAACCGGCTCAGTTGCCGGTGCCGCCGGCCTGATTCGCACGGGAGACGACGTGGTCGACGAAGCCGTACTCGAGAGCTTCCTTCGCCGTGAACCAACGGTCACGGTCGGAGTCCGCGGTGATCTGCTCGACCGTCTGGCCGGTGTGCTGAGCGATCAGCTCGGCCATTTCGCGCTTGGTGTGCTTGAACTGCTCGGCCATGATCGCGATGTCACTGGCAGAACCACCGATACCGGCGGACGGCTGGTGCATCATGATGCGGGCGTGAGGCAGTGCGTAACGCTTGCCCTTGGTGCCTGCCGAGAGCAGGAACTGACCCATCGACGCCGCAAGGCCCATACCGAAGGTGGCGATGTCGCACTCGGCGAACTGCATCGTGTCGAAGATCGCCATACCTGCGGTGACAGATCCACCGGGCGAGTTGATGTAGAGCGAGATGTCTCGCGTCGGGTCCTCGGCCGAGAGCAGCAGGATCTGCGCGCACAGCTTGTTGGCGATGTCGTCGTCGACCTGGGTACCGAGGAAAATGATGCGCTCTCGCAGCAAGCGCTCGTACACCGAGTCGCTGAGGTTCAACCCAGCGGTCGCTGAAGTCATGGCGGGACTCTGCAAAGTCTCCAGGTGATTGGAAGTCACGGTACCTGCCTTCTATGTGGATCTACTTGTGCGGTGGATCGTCTATGCGAAACACTTCTACTGACACAGACAGTAACGAAGTAGGGCGGCACCGGAGTCCCGGTGCCGCCCTACTTCGCTCAAAGCGGAAAACTCAGTGCAGTCGATCGTGGTGAAAACACCCGTCCGCCTGCGTTTTTACTTGTCTTCGCTCTCGGCGGAATCAGACGCATCCGCTTCGGTTTCGTCCTCGCTGCTGCCGAACAGTTCAGCGGTGTCGACAACGGCGCCGGAGGTGTCCTTGACACCGGCCGACTCGACGACGGACGCGAGAGCCTTGCCACGACGGACGTCTGCGAAGACGGCGCCGAGCTGGTTGGCCTGCTGGATCTGCTGGATGAACTGCTCAGGAGCCATGCCGTAACGCTGCGCCTGGAACAGGATGCGCTCGGTGAGCTCGTCCTGACCGACGGTGACGTTGCCCGCATCGGCGATCGAGTCGAGCAAGAGCTGCGTCTTGACGGAGCGCTCAGCGGCTTCCTGGGCATCCTTGTCGAACTCTTCGCGGCTGCTGCCCTGCTCTTCGAGGAGCTTGTTCAGTGCCTCTTCGTCGTGATCGAGACCGTGAACGGCGTCGTGCAGTGCAGCATCGACCTCAGCCTTGACGACGGCTTCCGGCAACGGAACCTCGACGGTCTCGAGCAGCTGCTCGAGAACCTTGTCGCGGATCTGACCGGCCTGCTCGACCTTGCGGACGCGTGCGACGCGCTCGCGGAGGTCAGCCTTCAGTTCTTCCAGGGTGTCGAACTCGCTGGCGAGCTGAGCGAACTCGTCGTCCTCAGCCGGAAGCTCGCGCTCCTTGACCGTCTGCACGGTCACGGTGACAACAGCTTCCTTGCCCGCGTACTCGCCGGCGACCAGCGTCGACGTGAAGTCCTTGGACTCCCCCGCCTTGAGGCCGATGATGGCTTCGTCGAGGCCCTCGATGAGCTGGCCCGATCCGACCTCGTGCGACAGTCCGCTAGCGGTTGCCTCGGCAACGTTCTCGCCGTCGACGGTGGCCGACAGGTCGATGGAGACGAAGTCGCCGTCCTCGACTGCGCGGTCGACGCCGGTGAGGGTGCCGAAACGCTGACGCAGCGAAAGCAACTGCTCTTCGATGGCTTCGTCGGTGATCTCGATCGGATCGACCTCGACGTTGATGGAGCTGAAGTCAGGGAGCTCGATCTCGGGGCGCACGTCGACCTCGGCGGTGAACTCGAGGAGCTCGCCGTCTTCGATCTTGGTGACCTCGATCTCGGGCTGGCCGATGGCCTTCACGCCGGCGCTGGTGACAGCCTCGGAGTAACGCGACGGCAGAGCGTCGTTGACGACCTGCTCGAGCACAGCGCCGCGACCGACACGTGCTTCGAGGAGGCGAGCCGGAGCCTTGCCGGGACGGAAGCCGGGGAGACGAATCTGCTGCGCGAGGGCCTTGTAGGCCTTGTCGAAATCAGACTTGAGTTCCGCGAAGGGCACCTCAACGTTGATACGGACTCGCGTCGGGCTGAGCTGCTCGACGGTGCTCTTCACGAAACTTCGCTCCTTCGTCTGGTCTTGCTCACAACTTGTGTTGAATCGGTACTGCTGTCTGGCGCGGCACTTCACTCCCGGACTTACTGGAGGTGAAGTGCCATGTACGTACTTGTCGGGATGACAGGATTTGAACCTGCGACCCTCCGCTCCCAAAGCGGATGCGCTACCAAGCTGCGCTACATCCCGTTTCCGATCACATGAAACACACGATACGGCCATCCGAGGCCACAAAGACAGCGGGCCACAAAGGCAGCCACCATCGGTGACCGCGCACAACCCTATCGCGCTCACTACTCTCTCACGAACCCGACCGTCGTTTGTACACGGCCCGCCTGTCCGACCCCGTCAGTATGTCATCCGACCGCCGCCACATACAGCCTTGGCTGAACGAAACGTGATGACAGCCGGAATCAGAAGCCGGGCCGCAAGGCAAGACACCCCGACTCGCCGGGCATTTCGGCAATTCCCCAGGTGAACGACGGTATCGAACTTCTCCAACCCCCCGATTATGAAATCCGGTGGGGCATTGGGTACAGTTTCGTATCGCAGACGACGAACACGGCGATCCCGAGTTGTCGTATGCACGGGGATGTAGCTCAATGGTAGAGCCTCAGTCTTCCAAACTGATCACGCGGGTTCGATTCCCGTCATCCCCTCCATGAGGAGGGAAACTCCACAAAAATCCGCATCGGCCTGGCCGGTGCGGATTTTTTGTGTTCAGACTTTGTGCACTCAGGCCACTCCCCTGTGGTCCGTATCCTGGAGTTGTCCGGATCGATTCTGCTCGGGAGGCCACTCGTGACCACGATTCTTCTCATACTCGTCGTTCTGGCCGTAGTCGTATTTCTGGTCATGAAAAGCCAGCAACGCGGTTCCGGCCACAGCGCAACACAACTCGACGACGCGAAAGCCGATGCCAGGCAGGCGATCGAACGCCTCGGCGGTCAGGTCTACAACCTGACCGGCAGTGACGACGCGTCGCGCCAAGCCCTCGCCGACGCGGCCGAACGGTACAACGCCGCAGGCTCGCAGATCGATCAGGCCGCAACGCCGGTGCAGGCACGTCTCGCGAAACAGACTGCGCTGGAAGGGCTTTACTACATCCGCGCGGCGCGGGTGGCAATGGGCATGGATCCGGGACCGGAAGTTCCTTCCATCGACGGACAGAAGGCTGCGGGTTCGGTCACCGAAGACCGTGAGGTCGAATTCGAGGGCCGCAAGGTCGCGGCATCACCCAATCCGTCGTCGCACACACCCAACTACTACCCCGGTGGCCGAGTCGCCGGACGCCCGGTCCCGGCCGGCTGGTACTCCGAACCCTGGTGGAAGCCTGCCCTCGTCGCCGGCGCCTGGGGTCTGGGTTCGATGATGCTGTTCTCGACCATGTTCTCCGGCATGGCCGGGGTTCCTTACGGCGCAGAAGCTTTCGCGCAGGGTGGCGATACGGGAGCCGGCGACTCGGGAGACCAGGGTGACTCGGGAGATCAGGGCGACTCGGGAGATCAGGGTATGGACGCCGGTGACTCCGGCGCGGATCAAGGAAGTGTCGACAACACCGATTTCACCGCAGACGGTGGAGGCAGCGACTACGGGGACTTCGGAGGCGGCGATTTCGGAGGCGGAGACTTCGGCGGCTTCGACTTCTAAACCGACTGGCACACCGGGCACCAGAACAGGTTTCGCGCCTCCATGACGGAATGCAGGATCGGTGTGCCGCACACGCGGCACGGCGATCCTGCTCTTCGGTAAACGTAAGTCCGCGGACGATCCTTCGCGTACGCCGGATCACCGTTGTCGTGCTCGGCGCGAACGACGTGCATCTTCCCGCGCCTGACACCAACCTTCATCAATTCGACAAGATCTGCCCACATGGCAGTCCATTCGTCGTGAGAGATGAGATTCCCCGGTCGTTCAGGGCTGATTCCGTGACGAAAGAGAAGTTCGGCGCGATAGACGTTGCCGACACCCGCCAGGACCGCTTGATCCATGAGCAGCGCGCCGATCGCCTTCTTGGACTTGGAGATTCGCACCCATGCCTGGTGTGGATCCGCGCCGCGGCGCAGTGGGTCCGGCCCGAGTCTGGCCTCGATCGCGGCGACCTGAGGCGGCAGTAGGACTTCGCAGGCGGTGGGACCACGAAGGTCGGTGCCGAAATCGGCACCGACCATTCGCATCCGGACCTGGCCTACCGGTTCTTCCATCGGCAGGGCGGAGTCGGTGAACTTTCCGTACAGCCCGAGGTGTACGTGAACTGTCAATCCGTTGTCATAGGTGTGCCAGAGGTGCTTCCCCCAGGCATCCGAGGACGTGAGTACGTGTCCGTCCACCAGACGCGCGTCCTCGGCGAATCTGCCTTGCGGGCTGAGGACGCGGACCGGTGAACCGACGAACTTGCGGGCATGCAACCGTGCCAGTCGATGCAGGGTATGACCTTCAGGCACGGAACAACTTTCGGATCAGGCTTGCGGCAGAGCCGGTGCGACGCCGGTCTTCTCGTACTCGGACAAGATGTCGATACGACGCTGATGACGCTCTTCACCCGACCATGCGGTGGCGAGGAAAGCGTCGACGATGGCGAGTGATTCCTCCAGGGAATGCATACGTCCACCGATGCCGATCAGCTGAGCGTTGTTGTGCTCGCGGGCCAGCTTCGCCGTTTCGACGCTCCAAGCGAGAGCGCACCGTGCGCCGGGAACCTTGTTCGCGGCGATCTGCTCACCGTTGCCACTGCCACCCAGGACGATTCCCAGGCTGCCCTCGTCGGCAACGACGCGCTTTGCGGCTTCGATGCAGAATGCCGGGTAGTCGTCCACGGCGTCGTACTCGTGAGCACCACAGTCGATAGCCTCGTGGCCGTTCGCTTTCAGGTGTTCGATGATCTCGTTCTTACGTTCGAATCCGGCATGGTCGGCACCCAGGTATACGCGCATGGCGACAATTCTCTCAGGCCCGACCAGCCGGGCGCACCCGGGTCGACGTCACACTTTCAGGAACACGCATCGCCGCGCGAGCGCACCTATCGTGGTGCCCATGTACCCCGTCAACGGCCAGGCCGCTGCACCCGCCGTTCGTGTGTCACCAGGCAGTGACGCGGTTCGCCACCCGTGGGAAATCCCGCTACTCGTGCTCGCCGTTCTGACGACAGTCGTCACCTATGTGGTGGCGATCGTTCTGATCGCTGCGGGTGATCTGTCGACGTGGATCCTCGTGGTGCTCGCGGCTCCGATCCTACTGTTCCTCGCGCGAGGTCAGCTGTACGGATCGCAGCAGGTCAACGGAATCAAGATGACGCCTTCGCAATTTCCGGAGGGGTATCAGCTGGTTGCCGAGGCCGCGGCACGGTTCGGCATGAAAACTCCGCCGGATGCCTACGTCGTGCTGGGGAACGGACGGATCAACGCATTTGCGTCAGGGCACGGATTTCGGCGTTTCGTCGTCGTCTATAGCGACCTGTTCGAGGTCGGTGGGCAGGCCCGCGAGCCCGATGCGCTCGCATTCATCATCGGTCACGAGGTCGGCCACATCGCTGCTGGGCATGCGTCGTACTGGCGCCAGTGGGGACAGTTCGCGTCGAACTACATTCCGGTGATCGGGTCTTCGCTGTCGCGTTCCATGGAGTACACGGCAGACAACTTCGGTTTTCACATGCGCCCACAGGGCGCACCGGGCGCCATGGGTGTCCTCGGCGCCGGAAAGTATCTCGTGGGTCTGGTCGGGTTCGACGAACTCGCCGATCGCGCGACACTCGAATCCGGTTTCTTCCCGTGGTTCGTCAACATCTTGTCGTCGCATCCGGTGCTGACCTGGCGTGCGGCCGCGCTTCGCAACCGCACGCACTCAGGACATCTGTTCTTCCGGCCCGGTCAGCTCTACCGAAATCCGGCGCTCACTACCGCTCAGTCGAACTGAGGATCCTCGTTGCGGGTCCGCTTGAGCTCGAAGAAGTGCGGGTAGCCGGCCAGCGCGACGGCGCCGTCCCACACCTTGCCTGCATCCTCGCCGCGCGGGATACGTGACAGCACGGGACCGAAGAACGCCACGCCGTTGACATGGATCGTCGGGGTTCCGACGTCGGGTCCGACGGCGTCCATGCCCTTGTGGTGGCTCTCACGCAGTGCCTCGTCGTACTTGTCGGTGTCGGCAGCCTCGGCCAGTTCGGGCGGCAGTCCGACCTCGGCGAGCGACGACTTGATGACGTCGGCGAAGTCCTTGTTGCCCTCGTTGTGGATCTTCGTACCCATGGCCGTGTACAGCGGCAGCAGGATCTCGTCACCCTTCAGCTGCGCTGCAGCGATAGCGACGCGGACCGGGCCCCAGGCCTTGGTCATCATCTCGCGATACTCGTCGGGGAGGTCGCGGCCCTCGTTGAGAACCGCAAGGCTCATCACGTGGAACTTGGCCTCGATGTCGCGTACCTGCTGGGCCTCGAGAATCCAGCGCGAGGTGATCCAGCACCACGGGCAGAGCGGGTCGAACCAGAAGTCAGCAGTGTCCGTGGTCTTACTCGAGGTTGCGCTCACGAAGAAACTCCCTATCAGTTCATGTCGGTCAGGTTCTGTCAGTTCGGGGACATACTCCCGTTCTGCCAACAATCATGAACCCGCAATCCTTCCCGCGCTTTCCCCCGAACCACCTTCCGATCGCAGTAGTGTCGAAAAGAAACGAGTACGAAGGAGTGGTTCAGTAATGAGCACCAACCGGAGATTCGTGATCGTCGGCGGCGGGCTCGCGGGCGCAAAGATCGCAGAAGCCCTGCGTGACAGAGATTTCGACGGTGAGATCACCGTATTGAGCGAAGAAGACCACCTTCCGTACGAGCGGCCGCCGCTGTCGAAAGAGTTCTTCGCAGGCAAGAAGACACTCCCCGAATTCACCGTCCACGACGGCGAGTGGTTCCGCGACCATCACATCGATCTTCGTCCGGGAACGACGGCAACGGCCATCGACCCCGCTGCGCACACCGTGTCACTTCCGGACGGTTCCACGATCAGCTACGACAAGCTCGCCTTGGCCACCGGCTCACGTTCGCGGCGCCTCGACATCCCGGGGTCCGACGCCGAGGGCGTTCACTACGTGCGAACAGTCGATCAAGCCGCTGCGCTACTGCGCACCCTGGCCGCCGACAAGAAACTCGTCGTGATCGGTGCCGGCTGGATCGGTCTCGAAATTGCCGCGTCGGCTCGCGGTTTCGACGTCGACGTCACCGTGCTCGAACATGCCGGCCTTCCGCTCGAATCGACCCTGGGCCCGGAAATGGGTGAGGTCTTCGCCGCTCTGCACCGCCAGAACGGCGTCGACTTGCGCACCGGCACGGACGTCAGCGCAATCTCTGTCGACGGCGATCACGCCGCCGGCGTCACTTTGAGCGACGGCACCGTGATTCCGGCCGACGCCGTGTTGATTGCTGTCGGCGCGTTGCCGAACACCGAGTTGGCGTCGGAGGCGGGTATCGACGTCGACAACGGAGTTCTCGTCGACGCCGGTCTGCAGAGCAGCGACCCCGACGTCGTTGCAGTAGGCGACATCGCGGCCGCACAGCATCCGATTCTGAATGCACGAATTCGGGTGGAGCACTGGGCAAACGCACTCAACCAACCCGAGACGGCCGCAGACACCATGTTGGGTCGGCCCGCCGAGTACGTGCGCATGCCGTATTTCTTCACCGATCAGTACGACCTCGGGATGGAATACGTGGGTCACGCGCCGCACGGCGGCTACTCCCGTGTCGTCACTCGCGGCGACGTCGACAAGCGCGAGTTCCTGGCCTTCTGGCTCGATTCCGCGAACAAGGTGCTCGCCGGCATGAACGTGAACATCTGGGATGCCGGTGACGCCATCAAGGAATTGGTCGCCTCTTCGCGTCCTGTCGATCCGGAGCGGCTGGCCGATCCGGAGATTCCGCTGGCAGAAGTGTCCGCTTGAGTAAAGCCGTTCTCTTCGTGATGGGATGGACGTAATAGATCCGCACCATCTACGAGGAGATCTTTGTGGTCGCACCGAACCTGACACGCGAAACCGCAGCGCAACGGTCAGCAATCCTGACCGTCGAGAACTATCTGATCGAACTCGATCTCACCGACGGCAACGACGCACCCGGCGAGGAGACGTTCTCTTCGAAGACCACCGTCACGTTCACGGCTACGGCCGGAGCAAGCAGCTTCATCGACATCGTCGCGGCCCGAGTCCATTCCGCGGTCCTCAACGGCACCGCACTCGACGTCTCCGACTACGACGAGTCGACGGGCATCAGCCTTCCCGACCTCGCTGCCGACAACGAGTTGGTCATCGAGGCCGATTGCATCTACTCCCACACCGGCGAGGGACTGCACCGATTCGTCGACCCGACCGATGACGCCGTCTACCTCTACTCACAGTTCGAGACGGCTGACGCCAAGCGCATGTTCGCGTGCTTCGATCAGCCCGATCTGAAGGCCACGTTCGACATCCACGTCACCGCTCCCACGTCGTGGAAGGTCATCTCCAACTCCGCGGTCGTCGAGACCCTTGCCGCCGATCCCGGCAAGCACGTTTTCCTGACCACCCCGAAGATGAGCACGTACCTGGTGGCGCTCATCGCCGGTCCCTACGCGCAGTGGACCGACAACTACTCCGACGAGCACGGCGACATCCCGCTCGGAATCTTCTGCCGCGCTTCGCTGGCCGAGTTCATGGACGAGGAGCGGCTCTTCACCGAGACCAAGCAGGGATTCGACTTCTACCACCGCAACTTCGGTGTTCCCTATGCCTTCGGCAAGTACGACCAGCTCTTCGTCCCCGAATTCAATGCGGGCGCGATGGAGAATGCCGGCGCCGTGACCTTCCTCGAGGACTACGTCTTCCGGTCCAAGGTGACCCGCTACTCGTACGAGCGTCGTGCCGAGACGGTGCTGCACGAAATGGCGCACATGTGGTTCGGCGACCTCGTCACGATGGCGTGGTGGGACGACCTGTGGCTCAACGAGTCGTTCGCGACCTTCGCTTCGGTCCTGTGCCAGACCGAGGCCACGGAGTACACGAACGCCTGGACGACGTTCGCCAACGTCGAGAAGTCGTGGGCATACCGCCAGGATCAGTTGCCGTCGACGCACCCGATTGCCGCGGACATTCCGGACCTGGCTGCCGTCGAGGTCAACTTCGACGGCATCACCTACGCGAAGGGCGCCAGCGTCCTCAAGCAGTTGGTCGCATACGTCGGACTCGAGCCGTTCCTCGCCGGACTGCGTGAGTACTTCCGTGAGCATGCATTCGGAAACGCAACATTCGACGATCTGCTGGGCTCACTCGAAAAGTCCTCGAGCCGTGACCTTTCCGACTGGGGTCGACAGTGGCTCAAGACCACCGGTTTGAACATCCTGCGCCCCGACTTCGATGTCGACGCAGACGGAAAGTTCACCCGCTTCGCCGTCCTGCAGGACGGTGCGGCACCAGGCGCCGGCGAGCGGCGAATCCACCGGATCGCCATCGGCATCTACGACGACGTCGACGGCAAGTTGGTGCGAAGCCATCGCGTCGAACTCGACCTCGATGCCGTGGAAAGCACGGATGTCCCCGAACTTGTCGGCGTCGCCCGCGGTGCACTCGTGTTGGTCAACGACGACGATCTCACCTACGGCTCCGTGCGACTCGATCCCGAATCTTTGGCGACGGCGATCGAGCGGGTCGGCGACATCACCGACTCACTCCCCCGCACCCTGGTCTGGTCGGCGGCGTGGGAAATGACCCGTCAGGCCGAACTGAAGGCACGCGACTTCGTCGCGCTGGTCGAGCGCGGCATCAGTTCGGAGACCGAAGTCGGTGTGGTGCAACGTCTCTTGCTCCAAGCCCAAACCGCCATCGGCTCCTACGCAGATCCGGCCTGGGCCGAGGCCGAAGGCGCGGCGAGCTTCGCCAATCGGTTGCTCGAACTCGCACGTGAGGCAGAGGCCGGGTCCGACCACCAGCTGGCATTCGTCAACGCACTCACCGGTGCAGCACTCTCCCCGTGGCACACCGAGGTACTGCGCGAATTGCTTGACGCCGATCCCTCCACCGTTGGGCTCGACGGCCTGATCGTCGACACGGACCTGCGCTGGCGCATCGTCGGGGCACTGGCAGCTGCCGGTGAGATCGACGCCGAAGGAACCGCAACTCCGTTCATCGACGCCGAAGCCCAGCGTGACCCGACCGCTGCGGGCGCTCGTCAGGCCGCGGCGGCCGCAGCCGGACGTCCGCAGGCCGCGGTCAAGGAAGAGGTCTGGGAGAAGGTCGTCGGCGACGACTCGGTGCCCAACATCACCGCACGATCGATCATCGGCGGGTTCGCTCGCGAAGGCCAGGACGAATTGCTCGAACCCTTCGTCTCCCGTTACTTCGCCGACATCGCGGCGGTGTGGGAACGACGCTCGAGCGAAGTGGCACAGACCGTCGTCATCGGGCTGTACCCGGCGTGGTCGATCTCCGCAGAATCCGTCGCGGCGGCAGACCGATTCCTCGAAGGCGACATCCCTCCCGCGTTACGTCGTCTGGTCGTCGAAGGCCAGGCCGGTGTGGTTCGTTCACTCGCAGCACGAAAGTTCGATGCGAGCTGACATGCGAAAGGCCGGTGCCCGGGTCGATTCTCACGAATCGACGCGGGCACCGGCCGGTGTCTGACAAACAGTTACGGCGCTGAAATTGCGGCTGCCATAACGCGGATGGCACTGATCAGTCCGTCGATCAGGTTGCCTTCACTGAAGGATGCAACAGCTGCCGTTGCTCCGAGCTGGGTAACGCGATCAGTGACCCGATCGGCGATTGCCCGCCCGCTGCGTACCTCGACGGTGCGCTGGTTGGGCGAGACGGCGATCAGCACGGAACGCTCGGCTTCGGGCGTGGTCGGGAACAGTGCGTCGGCACCCGCTGCCGGATCAGAACCGAGATCACCGATGTAGGCGTTGAATCGCACCTTGGTGGCCCGCGTCGCTTCGGTCATCGCGACGTCGAGCGCGACCAGATCCATGGTCTCGAACGGAAGATCGTCGGTGAACGGCTCGCCGATGCGGTGCACACCGGAAACGCGTCCGCTGGACGTGACGACGCTGCCGACGGGCAGGTCCTCGGGCGCTACTGCGAGCGCGGTCGAATGATCACCACTTGCCACTTGCGGACCCTCCGATCAGATCAGCCGAACCGGCTTCGATTGCGTGTGCACTGCCGTGATGGCCACCGCGAACGGTGACTTCGTCGACAGCACTCCACAGCACGGGAGCGTGATCCCACGACTCACCGAGATGGAACGCCGGCGGAACCGGTCCCGGCGTCTTCTTCCCGAGGAAGGACGCAGCCGCGAAGAACGCGGTGATCAAGGCCGGAATCCCAACGTATATCAGTACTACCTCGAGAATGCTCACACCAGATAACGTAGCCCAGAACGCCAGGAAGGAAAGCGTCAGGGCCACAAATTCTCGGGCAATTTCGTTTCGGTGACGACAGAACGCGGCTCAGGCTGCGCCCACGCCGACACATAGCTCAGGCTGCGCCCACGCCGACACATAGCTCAGGCTGCGCCCACGCCGAGATACGGCATCCACGCCGGATGCAATTCCTTGGTCGCCGCGAGCAGACGCCAATGCGGACCGGACGGGGGAACCAATTCCGCACGGAGAGTCCATCCGAGTTCGCTGAGCATCTTGTCGGCCTTGCGGTGATTGCAGGGGGCACAGCACGCGACGCAGTTCTCCCACGAATGCCCGCCACCTCGGCTGCGAGGAACGACGTGGTCGATGGTTTCGGCTTTGGCTCCGCAGTACGCACATCGGAAGTGGTCACGATGCATCAGTGCGGCACGGGTCATGGGGATGCGGGCGCGATACGGAACGCGCACGTAGGTGCGCAATCGAATGACCGAGGGAACCTGCACCGACCAGTCCGCAGAATGGACTACCGGGCCTTGTTCGTCCTCGTGGACGGTATCGGCCTTGCCGCAGGCCATCAGTACGACCGCGCGCCTGGCAGGAAGGGCGGTCAGCGGTTCGTACGTGACGTTGAGCAGTAGCACCCGACGTTTTACCCACTCGGGCACAACGCGATCGGGAGGGAACATCTCGAGGTGAGAATGCTCTTCGGAAAAGAGTGGGTCAGCAGTGTGCGCGAACCCGTCAGGAACAACTTCCAGAACAGCCCCTAACGCGTGGTCGTTCCGCGCGCTAGTGGGCTGGAGTTGTCGGTGATTGCGTGCAGCATGTCGGTTCTTCATACGACCTCCGGGAGACTGCCCCCAAGTTGACCACGGATGATCGCGTTACGCACTCCCATTTCGAACAAAATTGCCAGGACGGCCGGTGAATTTCCGGTGAATGGGTACGCATTCCGACCCGATGCAACCGTCGTCGACCCGGAAACCGACCACTACGGCCGTCAGGCACAATGGAACTTGCCATGAATGACGTACAGCACGACGTGCAGCAGACCTTCTACGACGCCGTCGGCGGAGCCGAGACATTTCACAAGCTCACCGCGCGATTCTACGAAGAAGTCGCGAAGGACGAGGTTGTGCGCCCGCTCTACCCCGAGGCCGATCTCGGCCCGGCAGAGCGGCGGATGCGGATGTTCCTCGAGCAGTACTGGGGCGGGCCGCACACGTACTCGGAGGAGCGTGGGCATCCGCGTCTGCGGATGCGCCACAATCCTTTCGTGATCGGCCCGATCGAGCGTGATGCGTGGCTTAGGTGCATGCACGTCGCCATCGCGTCCATCGACGAGAAGACCCTGAGCCCGGTGCACCGCAAGCAGTTGATCGACTACATGGAGATGGCTGCTGCGTCCATGGTGAACTCCGCCATCTGACCGTTTACTTCGCCTTCGGCCTGAACACACGCGCGATCCGGCGGGCCGCTCGTACCCCGAACGACACAGTGGGATGTAGCGGAGAACTCAAGATTGCGTGCTTGCGCACGTACTCTTCGACCTCCCACTCCGACCAGCTGCCCGCCCGGAAGAGTGCGGCATCGCCGACGCCCAGGGTTCGTTTCGCGATTCCGTCGCCCTGAACGGTGACCGACCCTTCGATGATGTGCACGATTTCGTCCGCATGGAAGTACCAGCGGAAGCGCCCCTTCGTGCAATCCCAGACGTGCGTAGTCGTGGTCCCGTCTTTACTCGCCGACCATTGCGCCGACCGTGCAACCGGTGTGCCGAAGATTATCCAGTCACGGTTGATCGGATCATCGTCGAGCAGTACGTGATCCAAACTGACCGCTTCGATTGCCGACAAAGTCAAGGCCAAGCCCCCTTGGTTGAATTCTCGATACTTCTCCCCCGGCAGTAACACCAAAGTTGCCACATGGAGTCACCGCGTGAATGCAAAGTACACCAAGGCTAGGTAAAGAGTCACGCTTTTGCCGTGTCCAAGTCGTGAGAGTGCCAGACGTTTGGCACTATGAACTGCTGTGAGCACCCCCGCGGATTCGTCCTCTGTAAGCCGGCCCGAAGCCCCGTGGTGGAACGAGGCGGTCTTCTATCAGATCTATCCGCGTTCCTTTGCCGATTCGGGCAGTGACGGTATCGGCGACCTCGGCGGAGTCGAGGAGAAACTCGGCTACCTCGAGCTGCTCGGCATCGACGCGATCTGGTTGAGCCCGGTGATGAAGTCACCGATGGCAGACCACGGCTACGACGTCTCGGACCCTCGCGACATCGATCCCCTGTTCGGTGATCTGGCGACGATGGATTCGCTGATCACGTCAGCCCACGAGCGCGGAATCAAGGTCACCATGGACCTGGTCCCGAACCACACGAGTGATCAGCACGAGTGGTTCAAGGCAGCCCTGGCGTCGGCGCCCGGTTCTGCGGAGCGATCCCGCTACATCTTCCGAGACGGCAAAGGTGAAAAAGGCAACGAACCGCCGAACAACTGGCCGAGCATCTTCGGCGGCCCGGCATGGACCCGCGTCAGCGAAGCCGACGGAACACCCGGCCAGTGGTACCTGCACATCTTCGCCAAGGAACAGCCGGACCTGAACTGGGACAACCCCGAGGTCTTCGACGACCTCGCCAAGACTCTGCGCTTCTGGCTCGAACGCGGAATCGACGGATTCCGCATCGACGTGGCCCACGGAATGGCCAAGCCCGACGGTTTGCCGGACCACGACTGGGAGCTCAACGAGCTCATGCGCAATTCCGACGACGACCCGCGGTTCAACAATCCGGCAGTTCACGAAATCCACCGCGGCATCCGCAAGGTCATGGACGAGTTCCCGGAGGCGATGACCGTCGGCGAGATCTGGGTGAAGGACAACCAGAAGTTCGGCGAATACATCCGGCCAGACGAACTGCATCTCGGATTCAACTTCCGGCTTGCAGAAACCGAATTCTCCGCCGAGTCCGTCCGAGAGGCCGTGGAGAACTCCCTCGCGGCCGTCGCCGAGGTCGGGGGTGTGCCCACGTGGACACTGTCGAATCACGACGTCGAACGTGAAGTCACGCGCTACGGCGGGGGCGAGATCGGAACGCAACGCGCACGGGCGATGATCCTCGTCGAGTTGGCGCTTCCGGGCGCGAGCTTCATCTACAACGGAGCCGAACTCGGCCTGCCGAACGTCGACCTGCCCGACGATGCACTACAGGACCCGGTCTGGGAACGATCCGGACATGCCGAGCGAGGACGCGACGGCTGCCGAGTGCCCCTTCCCTGGGAAGGAACCGAGCCGCCTTTCGGATTCACCACCGGTGCGAGTACCTGGCTGCCGATGCCGGCCGAGTGGTCGACGCTCACCGTGGAGGCTCAGATCGAGGACGTCGACTCGATGCTCTCGCTGTATCGCGCCGCCCTCGAACTTCGTAGCGCCAGGCCGGAGTTTTCCGGCACCGACATCGATTGGTACGGCAGTCCCCCCGGCTGCCTCGCTTTCCGTCGACGCGGCGGTCTGATCTGTGCTCTCAACACCACGGAGGTGCCGATCGCACTGCCGAGCGGGCAGCTGCTGTTGAGCAGCGCACCACTCGTCGACGGTCAGTTGCCCGTCAACGCTGCGGCGTGGCTGATCTGACCGAACACTCTCGCACGTCGTCAGGCGGCGGCCCCATCGCGCTGGTGGTGGCCGTCGCCTGAACTCCTACCGCGCAACCATCAGCGGTATCGAACCACCGCGGTGACGGTAGATCGAACCAAACCGTGCATCGAGGCGCACCCACGATCGACTCGCCCGCACCCGAACCAGTTCCGACGCGTCGATCTGTTCGAGATCGATGTCCGCAGTCATCGCTTCGGATCCGGCGTGCGGAACGAATCCCATTGCGGTCAAGGCAAAAATAACTCGCATCGAGATCCCGACCGTGCCTGATGGACCACTGACCTCGAGCACGTCCTGATCGAGCAACGACGCCGGCGGCCCGTGACTACTTCCATGCTCGAGCGCCAAGGCGTTGCCCCGCTGCGCCAGTTCGATCAACACCCGGGCGGGTACGTCGTCCAGGTGCTCGAAGCCGTCCATCGGCGGCAACGCCCCACGCCACGCCGAATCCATGGCGAACCCCGGATCGATCAGCTCACCTGTTGCCTGCTCCACCGCCGAGAGCAACTGATCGCCGGCAGCCGACGTGTCGTCAGGGTTGATGGTGCCCGCCACGGTTCGCGTCGCCAGAGCGTCGAAACCCGTTGACGCCCAGACGCTCAGGTGCGCATCGCCGCGTCGACGCATTCGGATGACCGCGGACTCGTCCAAACGCAAGGCGTGACCGATGAAGCCGGCCAAGTTCTTTCGCTCGGCCTCCTCGGGCACGGTCAGGACACGTTCATGCACGTTGCCAGCTCTCCAAGTACTCCCGCTCGGGCCCGCTGAGGCGGCGCAGACGTTGAGTGTCGATATCGAAGGCCGCGATCTGAGTCGATGCCACGATGGACGGCGGGACGCTGAGATCGGCGCCGCGGGGGCGAACCTCGTACGCGATGGTGAAGTCCACCGCGCGAACCTTTTCCACCCACATGAAGACATCGAGCGGTGAATCGTCGTGCCGCAGTTGCCCGCGGTACCGCACATGGAGATCGGCAATCACAGCCCCGTCACGCAGGGTGACCGTCGGGCGCGAGTCTTCGAACAACCAAGGAATCCTCGCCTCTTCGAGCAACGTCACCATCCGTGCGTGGTTGATGTGCTGGAAGGCATCCATGTCGGACCACCGAACCACAACTTCGGCGTGGAATCCTTCGCTCAACGTCCTACCTCCGATCGGGTGCCCATGCTGCGCACCATGCTACGAACCTGACGCGCCGCCACCGAGAGCGTCGCGAGGTCAAGCGTCCCAGACTCGAAGATCTCGACGAGAGCTGCCCTCGCCCGACTCAGCCGCGAGGCGTTGGTCGATTCCCATTCGTCGATCTTCTCCTGCGGCGACTCCCCCGGCTCGCCGCCGGCCAGAACCTCCATCGTCAACTGCCGCAGCGAACTGTAGAGGTCGTCTCGCAACGCGAGCCGAGCAAGCGAGTGCCAGCGATCGCCGCGCTCGAGTCCCGAGACCGCGCTCAGCAGCCAGTCGATTCCCAGATGCGCGTCCAAGGCGTAGTACAGCTCCGCGACTTCGGTGATGTCGTGATCGGCGATGTCGGCGATATCCGCGATGTCGAGCAGGCAGTAGACGTCGAGCAGTCGGAACACGTCCAGCGCCAACGCTTCCGGAGCCCCGCGATCGATCACGGATTGCGCGCGCACGAGCAGATCGTCGAGCTGGTGGCCGGCGAGCAGCCCCGGAACCAGCGGCGCCGTCGCCCGATACGCCGCCGAGTAGCGCGCAACTTCGGCGCCGACCGCGATCGGCTGGGGCCGATTCGCCAGGAACCACCGCGACGCGCGGTCGAGCAAGCGGCATGACTCCACGATCAGCTCGTTTTCGATCTCTGCACTGACGCCGGCCGAGCGGATTCGCGACCACACCTCGTCGAGCGCAAAGACCTCTCGCACAGCGGCGTACGCACGGATCGAGTCGGTACTGCTCGCTCCGGTCTCCTCGGCCAAGCGGTAAGCGTACGTGATTCCGCCGTTGTCGATCACTTCGTTCACGAGCATCGTCGCGACGATCTGCCGCCGCAACGGGTGTGCCTTGATCTCCGTTTCGAACCGATCGCGAACAGCGGTCGGGAAGTACTGCGGGATCTGCTGGGCGAAGAAATCGTTGTCCGGCAACTCGGTTGCGAGCAGATCGTCCTTGAGTGAAAGCTTCACGTGCGCCGTCAGCGTCGCCAATTCCGGCGACGTCAGACCCACACCGGCCTCGAGTCGACGCTCGATCTCCTTGTCGGTCGGCAACGCCTCGAGCTTGCGGTCAAGGCCACGCGCCTTGGTCAGATCCGTCAACTGACGGCGGTGAACACCGAGCATCTGCGGCGCGGTCACGCGGGAGATTCCGAGCAGCGCGTTCTGGGCGATGTTGTCCGCCAACACCAGCGCCGCCACGTCGTCGGTCATCGACGCCAGCAACGGATTCCGTTCCTGAGTCGGCAGTAACTGCGAACGCACGAGCGAATCGAGAAGGATCTTGATGTTCACTTCGTGATCGGAGCAGTCGACGCCGGCCGAGTTGTCGATGGCGTCGGTGTTGATGTGACCGCCGTTGGCGCTGAACTCGATTCGTCCCAGAGCAGTCACGCCGAGGTTGCCGCCCTCACCGATCACCTTGACCCGCAGGTCTTGACCGTCGACTCGCACAGCGTCGTTGCTCTTGTCTCCGACCTGCGCGTTCGTCTCGGTCGAAGCCTTGATGTATGTACCGATTCCGCCGTTCCACAGCAGATCCACCGGTGCCGACAGAATCGCCTGCATCAATTCCGGCGGCGAGAGCTTCGTGACCCCCTCGGCCAGACCCAGTGCGATCCTGACGCTTTCGGCGATCGGAACCGACTTGACCGTGCGGTCCCAGACGCCGCCACCTTCACTGATCAGGCTCTTGTCGTAGTCGGCCCACGACGACCGTGGCAACTCGAAAAGTCGTTGACGTTCGACGAACGAGCTCGCTGCATCCGGGTTCGGATCGAGGAAGATGTGTCGATGGTCGAACGCGCCCACCAGACGGATGTGCCGACTGAGGAGCATTCCGTTGCCGAACACGTCTCCGCTCATGTCGCCGACGCCTACCGTCGTGAAATCCTGCGTCTGCGTGTCGACCCCGAGTTCGCGGAAGTGCCGTTTGACGCTTTCCCAGGCGCCGCGAGCGGTGATTCCCATGCCCTTGTGGTCGTATCCCACGGAGCCACCGGAGGCAAACGCGTCGCCGAGCCAGAAGTTGTACTTGGCGGCAACCGAATTCGCGAGATCCGAGAACGTCGCCGTGCCCTTGTCCGCGGCGACCACCAGGTAGCGATCCTGATCGTCCTTGCGCACCACTCGATCCGGCGTCACAACTTCGCCGGTGGCCGCGTGCACGTTGTCGGTGATGTCGAGCAATCCGGAGATGAACGTGGTGTAGCAGGCTTTGCCGGTTTCCAGCGTCGCCGTTCGATCAGCGGCCGGATCACCCGTCGGCAGAGGCGGATTCTTCACGACGAAGCCGCCCTTGGCGCCGACCGGCACGATCACCGCGTTCTTGACGGCCTGAGCCTTCACCAAGCCGAGCACCTCGGTGCGGAAATCCTCGCGCCGGTCGGACCAGCGGAGTCCGCCGCGCGCGACTGCGCCGAATCGCAGGTGGACGCCTTCGACCTCGGGTGAGTACACGTAGATCTCGAAAGCCGGCCGCGGCTTGGGCAACTCGCTGATCCGCGAGGGATCGAGCTTGACCGACAGGTAGTCGCGAGAGCGGCCATCGGCGTCGACGACGTAGAAATTGGTACGCAAGGTCGCCTTCACCAAGGAGAACATTCCACGCAGAATGCGATCGGCATCCAAGCTGAGTACCTCGTCGATGGACGCACGCAACTGCTCGTCCAATTCGGCGACGCGGATGTCGTCTTGTTTCTCGGGGTCGAACATCGCCTCGAACAACTGCACCAATGCAAACGCGGTCTGCGGGTGCGTTAGCGCGATTCCTTCGATGTGGAACTGACTGTACGGAAATGTGGCCTGGCGCAAATACTTTGCGTAAGCACGCAGCACCACGGCTTGCCGCCAGGACATTCCGGCCCGCAGCACCAACTCGTTGAATCGGTCAGCTTCTGCCCGGCCGAACCAGACTGCACCGAATGCAGCCGTGAATCGCTTCTGGACCTCGGTCAGCGGGGCGGTACTGGTCTCGAGTGGCACCTGCGCATCGAGGTCGATCTCGACCGACGCCCGAAGATCCGCCGGTACCGACAACCCGAAATCGTAGATCCAGCACTGAACGCCGTCGAGTCGCTGCACGACGTGCGGTCGCTCGTCGAGAACTTCGACGCCGAGTGACTGCAGCACCGGTAGCACCTGGCTCAACGAGATACCGTCGCCGCCGACGAAGAGCGTGAAGCGCCAGGCACCGGGCGCGGAGTCCACGGCGCGATAGAGCAGTACGTCGATCGCGCCTGGCGCCAACGCCTCGAGTCTGGCGATGTCGGCCAACGCGCGTGACGGTTCGAAGTCCTCCTTGTATCCATCGGGAAGTACCCGCGAATACCGTTGCACCAGTTCCGGATCCACACCCGGAATGTCGCGAACAAGGTCGTTGATGCGGTCGTCCCAGCTACGACTGACTTCGGTCAGCAGGGCCTGAACTCGCTCGCGGTTGGCCTCGGAGACATCCAGGTGAACCGGCTCACTGTCCGGATCGCGCCGGATCGTCACGTGCAACAGCGCAAGATCGTTCTCGGTAACCCGGGCGGTGTAATCAACTGTGCCTGGGCCGAATTCGCGCCACAACAGGTTTTGCATCGCCAGTCGCACCCGCGTCGTATACCGGTCGCGAGGCAGATACACCAAGCAGGATACGAACCGTCCGAACGTGTCCTCGCGGACGAAGAGTCGCACCTGTCGACGCAGCCCGATGCTGTGCACGGCGTGGACGGTCTCGAACAAGGTCTCGGCATCGCTCGAGAACAACTCGGTGCGCGGGAAGGACTGGATGACCTCGAGCATCGCCTGCCCGGAGTACGAATGCAGGTCGACACCGGCACGCGCGATGACTTCGCGGACGCGTCGCTCGATCAGCGGAATCGCGAGGACGTTCTCGTGGAGTGCGACCACGGTGAACACACCCAGGAATCTGTGCTCCCCCACGATGTTTCCCTCGTCGTCGAGGATCGAGACACCCACGAAGTACGGGTAGACAGCGCGGTGCACCGTGGCGGGGAACGATCCCTGCGTCAGGACCAGAAGCGGTCGATCCGGGAGATCTGCAACTGGAGGCAAACTCATCGGGCCTTCGGTGACCGCGTCGGAGCGCAGCACGCCGAGCCCGCTGCCGGCGACCGTGCGTGAGCCGTCCTTCGTGCCCTCGAATCGCCGGTATCCGAGTACGGCGTAGTTTCCGTCCGCCATCCACCGGAGCAGCCGAGCGGTATCGGAGAATTCTTCGGGGGTGATCCTCCCGGAGGCAGTTACTGCAGCACTCTCCAACTCGTCGGCAACGCGCAGTTGCAGTGCCTTCATGTCCGGGGTATCACCAACCACCTGGCGGACGTCCGCGAGCACTTTGCCGAGGTGGGCTTCGATCGCGTCGAGATCGGAATCCTCGACTTCGGAGTCCAACTGGACGTGCATCCAGGATTCTTGGATACCGCTGTCGCCCAAGGAAATCAGATTGCCCGCGTTGTCGCGTTCAACCGTCAGGATCGGATGGGCGAATTGACTGATTCCCACACCTTGTCGGTTGAGCATCGCGGTAACGGACTCGACGAGCAACGACATGTCGTCGGTGACGATCTGGACGGCAGCGCCGAGACCCTCGGATCCTGACGGGCGGTACACACGCCATACGGCTGTGCCTGGCGTCCGCTGCCTCCCGAGCGCGAGATGCGCGAGCAGGACTCGATCCGATCGACCGTTGATGACGTCGTCGCTGTCACCCTCGTCGATGTGCGTGAAAAAGGCCTCGCGAAGACGCGTCAACAACGTCGCTTCGTCGAGGCCTGTGCCCTGCTGCCGTACACGGTCTGTCATTCCTGGCTCACATCCTTGTGGGTTCTGATCGCCGCGACCAATCTCTGACTCGAGACTAGCCGCGGCAACCAGTACCTAGGGTGAACTGAGAAACGAAATCTACGATGTCGTCATCTGAACAAGCGATGCTTCGAGCACTGCACGTTCGCTGTCCGCCAGCGGTCTGGACTTTTCGGACACGGTGTCGAATCCGACCATCAACGCGTCGCCGAAGGCGCATTCGACACCCGCGTTGTCACGGATGACGTGCCGAACCGTGAACGAGGAAGTCCCGACGTGAGTCGTGAAGATCTCCACGTTCAACGGACCGGACCGATCGGTGACCGGCTTGAGGAACTCGATGGTCATCTTTCGAACCACGAGGTATCCCGGCCGGCCGCCGAGCGGCGCCAGTTTCGCTTCCAGGAACTGGATGCGAGCTTCCTGCATGTACTCGACGTAACGCGTGTTGTTGACGTGACCCAACCGGTCGGAATCGCCCCACCGGACCTGGATCTGCGCTGTGTATACGTCGGACACCGGATCAGTCCCTGGTGAGCTTGCGGTGAGTCACGCGGTGCGGGCGTGCGGCGTCGGGGCCGAGTCGCTCGACCTTGTTCGCCTCGTAGCCCTCGAAGTTGCCCTCGTACCAGTACCAAGCTGCCTCGTTGTCGCCGAAGCCACCTTCCCACGCGAGGATGTGGGTACAGGTCCGGTCCAGGAACCAGCGATCGTGCGAGATCACGACGGCGCAGCCGGGGAACTCTTCGAGAGCGTTCTCCAGCGAGCCGAGGGTTTCGACGTCGAGGTCGTTGGTGGGCTCATCGAGCAGGATCAGGTTGCCGCCCTGCTTGAGCGTCATCGCCAGGTTCAGGCGGTTGCGCTCACCACCGGAGAGGACGCCGGCCGGCTTCTGCTGATCGTGGCCCTTGAAACCGAACGAGCTGATGTACGCGCGCGAGGGGAACTCGGTCTGGCCGACGACGATGAAATCGAGCCCGTCGGACACGGTCTCCCAGACCGTCTTCTTGGGGTCGATTCCGGAACGGTTCTGGTCGACGTAGCTCAGCTTGACCGTCTGACCGATCTTGACCTCACCGGCGTCAGGCTCCTCGAGACCGACGATGGTCTTGAACAGCGTCGTCTTACCGACGCCGTTGGGGCCGATGACGCCGACAATTCCGTTGCGCGGCAACGTGAACGAAAGATCCTTGATCAGCACGCGGCCGTCGAAGCCCTTGTCGAGGTTCGAGACCTCCACGACCACGTCACCCAGGCGCGGCGGTGCCGGGATCTGGATCTCGTCGAAGTCGAGTTTGCGGGTCTTCTCGGCTTCGTTCGCCATTTCCTCGTAGCGATCGAGACGAGCCTTGTTCTTGGCCTGGCGGGCCTTGGCGCCGGAACGAACCCATGCGAGTTCGTCCTTGAGGCGCTTCTGCAGCTTCTGATCCTTCTTGCCGGCAACTTCGAGGCGTGCAGCCTTCTGCTCCAGGTAGGTGGAGTAGTTGCCCTCGTACGGGTACAGGCGGCCGCGGTCGACTTCACAGATCCACTGCGCGACGTGATCGAGGAAGTAACGATCGTGGGTCACGGCGAGGATTGCGCCGGGGTAAGCAGCGAGGTGCTGCTCGAGCCACAGGACAGATTCGGCGTCGAGGTGGTTGGTGGGCTCATCGAGGAGCAGGAGGTCGGGCTTGCTCAGCAGCAGCTTGCAGAGCGCAACGCGTCGCTTCTCACCACCGGAGAGGTGGGTGACCATCTCTTCCGGCGGGGGGCAGCGCAGGGCGTCCATAGCCTGCTCGAGCTGCGAGTCGATCTCCCACGCGTCTGCGTGATCGAGCTTCTCCTGCAGTTCGCCCATCTCTTCCATGAGCTCGTCGGAGTAATCCGTGGCCATCAGCTCGGCGATCTCGTTGTACCGCTTGAGCTGGACCATCGTCTCTCCGAGACCGTCCTCGACGTTCTCGCGAACCGTCTTGGTCTCGTCGAGCTCCGGCTCCTGCATGAGGATGCCGACGGTCGCGCCCGGAGCCAGGAATGCCTCGCCGTTGCCCGGCTGGTCCAGTCCGGCCATGATCTTGAGGATGCTGGATTTACCAGCGCCGTTCGGTCCGACGACACCGATCTTCGCGCCGGGGTAAAAGCTCATCGTGACGTCATCGAGGATGACCTTGTCACCGTGCGCCTTGCGCACCTTCTTCATCGTGTAAATGAACTCAGCCATGACCGCCAGCCTATCGGTGTTTGTCCTATAACCCACATTGCGCGTTGGCACTCACTCCGATCCGGGTTCTGCGGACAGTCCGAGGTCATCGACCAGATTCACCGACATGCTCATCGACCCCCACGAAAACCGCGATGGGGACACCTCCGGGTGTCCCCCGGACGGCTCAGATCATTGCCCGGTGGATGCCCTTCGGCTCGCCACCGAGCTGCGAGAGCGTCGACGAATGGAAAATGGAACCGGGCACATGGATCGCGTGCGCGAGACCGGCATGCGCATCACGCCAGAACCGCTGCATCGGCGTGTTCAACTGCAACGCGCCACCACCGGAACGAGCAAAGATCTCGTCCACCGCCCGCACCGCACGCCACGCCGCCGCAGTCTGCGTACGCCGACCGATCGCACGAAGCTCGAACGAAACTTCCTGACCCTTCTCGGTCATGTCCCAGAAACGATCCACCGTCTCCAAGATCGCAGCCCGAGAAGCAGCGATCTCGGCCGCCGCCTCACCGATCGCGAACAGCACGTACGGATCTTCCTTGATCGGAACACCACTGACCGTCACGCGCTCACGCTGCGCCGCCATATTGCACGCCAACGCACCCTCAGCAATACCGATCAACGACGAAGTGATCCCCAACGGGAAAATGCACGAGAACGGGAACTTGTACAACGTCTCCGTACGGCCCGCTTCCTTCCACGCCGTCCCGTCGAAAACCTTTCCCGCATCAAGAGTCCGATACGTCGGCAGGAACGCATCCTTGACGATCAGATCCTTCGACCCCGTACCGCGCAGGCCCACGACATTCCAGCTGTCCTGGTCGATGTCGTAATCGGAGCGCGGCAACAACACGTGCAGAATCTTCGGCGGCATCAACGGCTTACCGGCCTCGTCACCGACCATCGCACCGATCATGATCCAGTCACAATGATCAGTACCGGACGAGAACGACCAACGACCGTTGAGGATGTACCCACCCTCGACCGGCCTCGCCACACCCATCGGCGCATACGGCGACGCCATCCACGTATCGGGATCGGTTCCCCACACCTCTTCCTGAGCCTTGCGGTCGAAGAACGCAAGCTCCCACGGATGAACACCGACGATGCCGCTGACCCAGCCCGTGGCACCATCCATCGCACCGATAGCCATTGCCGTCTCGGCGAATTCACGCGGATGCGCCTCGAGGCCTCCGAACTCCTTCGGCTGCAACATCCGGATGACGCCGGAGTCGCGCAAACGCTTCGCGCTGCCGTCCGTCAAGCGCATCAGCTTGTCGCCCTCGACTCCGTCGGCGCGGATCTCGTCGGCGAACTGTGAGATGTTGTCCAGAACCTGACCCATGATCTTTCCGCCTCCACTGATAGTCGATCAACGACCTTTAAAGTAGAACACGTTCTAGAAACTTGCGGAAGTGAAACGGCCGACATTTCTTACACTCACACGGTCTGTAGTTCCGACGGGAGTTCGACCGCGTCACTACCGGAAGCCGCGAGCAGCTGTGCGTACCGCCCACCTTGTTGCACAAGTTCGTCGTGGGTGCCCTTTTCCACAACCACGCCCTGGTCGAGGACCGCGATGAGATCCGCATCTCGAACCGTGGAAAGCCTGTGCGCTACAACAAGAGTGGTGCGTCCGACCATCAGCTCGTCGAGCGCGTCCTGCAGCGCACGTTCAGTGCGATTGTCCAAGGCGCTCGTCGCCTCGTCGAGGACCAGGATCGGCGGATTCCGCAGAACTGTGCGCGCGATCGCGATGCGCTGTTTCTCACCACCGGAGAATCGGTAGCCGCGCTCGCCGACCATGGTGTCGTACCCGTCGTCGAGACCGGAGATGAACTCGTGGATTTGCGCGATGCGCGCTGCTTGCTCGATCTCGGCGTCGGTGGCATCGGGTTTCGCGAACCGAAGGTTCTCACGAATCGTCGTATGGAAGAGGTACGTCTCCTGCGACACCACGCCCACCAGATCGGAGACCGTCGCCAGATCGAGGTCCCGCACATCGATGTCGTCGATTCTCACCGATCCCGCAGTCGGGTCGTACAGACGTGCGGCCAAGTATCCGAGGGTGGTCTTGCCCGAACCTGTGGAGCCGACCAGCGCCAAGGTTCCGCCGGCCGGGACCGTGAGGTCGATGTTGTCGAGAGTCTTGCTGTCGGTTCCTGGATACGAGAAGTCGACGTGGTCGAACCGAAGTTCGCCGGACATCTTGGTGCGGTCGAAGCTCTTCGACTCTTCCGGATCCGCGATGTCGATCGGCAGATCCAGGTACTCGAACACGCGACTGAACAGTGCCATCGAACTCTGCACCTCGACGCCCGTGTTGAGCAGCATCATGGTGGGGCGGAACAATTGTGTCTGCAGTGTGGTGAATGCGACGAGGGTGCCGACGGTGATGGTGTTGCCGTGATCGAGAGTGAAACCGGCGAACCAGTAGACCAGTGCGGGCATGGCTGCGAAGGTGATCGACATGGTCGCCATGCGCCACTTGCCGGCCATCATGGCCCGGAGTTCGACGTCCGCGACTTCCGCTGAACGCTCGGTGAATCGATCCGTCAGAGCCGACTTCGCGCCGGTCGTCTTGCCGAGGAGAATGCCACTGACGGAGAGAGATTCCTCCACCTGCACCGACAGATCACTGAGTAGCTTCTGCCGCTTACCCGAGATCTTGCGGCGCTCGTCACCGATCTTGCGTGCGATACGGATGAACACCGGCAAGATCGCCAGCGAGAAGATGGCAAGCCGCCAATCCAGAAGGAACAGAGCAACAATGGTGGCTGCCACGGTCGTTGCATTCTGCGCGATGGACGTTGCCGTGTTGGTGACCACCGACTGCATACCGCCGATGTCGTTGGCAATGCGCGACTGAACTTCTCCGGTTCGGGTTCGAGCGAAGAATCCGAGCGACTGATTCTGCAGATGCGAGTAGACCCGCACACGCAGTTGGTGCATCAGTTTCTGGCCGATGCTGTTGGACATCCAAGTCTGCGCCACGCCGAGACAGCTCGTGATCACGGCAATGGCGATCATGCCGATGGCCAGAACGCTGACGAGTCCGAGGTTCTTGTCCGGGATCGCCTTGTCGAGCATTTCGCGTAGGAGCAGCGGACTGCCCAACGCCACGATCGCGCTGAGTGTGATGACCGCGGTGACGATGGCGATCTGAGTTCGATACGGCGCGAACAGTCCGAGTATGCGCTTTGCCGGTACTGAGTCCGCCGGAGTGATCTCGACAGCGGATCGTTCGATGTTTCGCATGTGATCTGGTTTCACGTTCTACCTCCTGGAGGCTTTCTCACCCTAGTTTCATATTGGTGAGGTTACCTCACTATGAGGCTGACACCAACAACGCTAGACTGACGCCATGCATTCCCGAGAGCGCGAACTCACCGACGTCGTGATGTCCGTGGCACGGCTCATCCGCCGACGCCAAGTGGCAGCGCTGGAACCATTCGGTCTCTCGCCGTCGCAAAGCCGAGCGCTGCGAGTACTGACCCGAGTGGGCGAGCCGGTTCGACTCGGGTTTCTTGCCGAGCGATTGCGCATCGTTCCGCGGTCGGCGACCGACGTCGTGGATTCCCTCGAAGAGGCCGGATGGGTGCGCCGCACTCCCGATCCGAACGATCGGCGAGCTGTATTACTCGAGCTCACCGACGCCGGCGCTACCCTCGCTGCCGACGTCGCGAAAGCTCAACGACGAGAATCCTCGGATGTGTTCGACGACCTCGACGAATCGGAGCGAGCAACTCTCACCGAACTTCTCGAGCGAGTGGACGCGGGGCACGACTCTCGGCCCCGCGACTGCCCGAAACACTCGATCTGAGTTCTCACGCAGCGACGGTGTCGACTGCGTCCTCGACATTCTCCGCCGACGTCGGCTTGCTCTGACGCTCGATCTTCGAGATGCAACGAGCAAGGTCCGCGCCAACTGCCGTCGCCCGCAACTCGAGATCGGAACGAGGCACACCCTCTTTGGTCGTGTACTCGTTGGTGCGCAACTCCCCCGCCACCATGACCGGATCACCCTTCATGATGGATGCGCCGACGCCGGTGACCAACCGCCGCCAGCAGCTGACCGTGAGATAGAGGGTCGCTCCGTCCGTCCACTCTCCGGTCACCGCGTCTTTGCGACGCGTGTTGCTCGCCATCCGAAAGCTCAGCACCTCTTCGCCATTGGTTGTCTGCCGCTTCACCGGATTGGTGATGACGGTTCCGACAACCGTTGCATGCGTTTCGTACATGTCCGATCCCCCTTCGAACTCCAGAACCCGCCAACTGTCGCGGGGCCGATCATTGCGTCGGCAGTTTCGATTGTGGAACGGCAAACGCCTGGCTCGGGATTTCGATTTCCACCTGTGCATCGGCGGGACAGCTGTGGAGAAACAGCACTGCCCGAGCCAAACGGCCCGGGCAGTGTCGGAACTAAGTGCTAGTGGAGGATTCGTCGGATTTCTTCTCGCTGGGTGTCTCGTCCGCAGAGTCCTCGCTTGCAGTCTCTGCGTCAGCAGCCTCACGCGGTTTCCACCCCTCGCGGTCCCGCCTGGCCAATTCGGCGAACATGGCGTTGTGAGCAGCGAGGTCGGCGTCGTGGTCACGCTCGGCCGCACGGTCCGTTCGGCGCGCGGTCCTTCCGTCACTGCGCGACCACTGAACCAGCAGCGCGAGCATGACCACCATGAGTGGGATCTCGCCGGTCGCCCACGCGATGCTGCCGCCCAGCTGCTGATCGCCGATCAGGTCGTTGTTCCAACCGAGTCCGAGCGAGCGGAAGTACGCGCCGCCCATGACGGCGGTGGTGCTCATCAATGCCACGCCGAAAAACGCGTGGAACGGAAGTGAGCCGAAGACCATCGCCAGCTTGGTCACCGGCTGCAATTGGCGTGGTGACGGGTCTATTCCGATCGCCACCCAGTAGAAGAGATAGCCGCTGAGGATGAAGTGCAGGTTCATCAGCAGGTGAGCGCTGTGCGAGTCGACGGTGGCGCCGTAGATTCCGCCGAGATACAGCGCGTAGAAACCGCCGACGAAGAGAACTGCCGCAACGATCGGGTGGGTGATGAATCGTGAGAACGGGCTGTGCAGCGCGGTCAGAATCCACTCGCGAATGCCTGGCACGCCGTCCTTGCCTGCCGGATCGAGCGCCCGCAGAGCCAAAGTGATCGGCGCACCCAGAACCAGCAGGACTGGGCCCAACATCGACAGCGCCATATGTGCGCCCATGTGAACGCTGAAGACTGCCGGCGCGTACTTGCCGACACCGGACGACGTGGCGATCAGGAGCACCGCGCAACCGCTCATCCAGGCGATGGTTCGGCCGACGGGCCAGGAGTCTCCACGCTTGGCCAGCTTGCGCAGGCCGATGCCGTACAGAATCGCCGCAGCAATTGCGGCGGTGCCGAACATGAGGTCGAATCGCCAGTCCGTCACGAACGCCATGAACGACGGCGGGTCCGGAAGGTTGTAACCGAGTTCGACCTCGGGGATCGAGGGAATCGACAGCGGCGGAGGCGGCGGGGTACGACCGAGGCCGATCGCGAGACCGATGGTCGCCGCCATCACGATCGTTTCAGCGCCGGCAAATCGAATCAGAGCAGAGCGACTCTTCGGGTTCTCCGCCAGCGCCGGTAGCGCCCGACTCCGCTGAGCCCAACCGAAGAACCCGAGGATGATCAGTGCAACTGTTTTGGCGACGATCAATCGTCCGTAGGTCGTGGTGAACACGTCGTCGAGAGGCAGACGGACAATCGCATTGATGACGCCGCTGAATCCCATGACGACGAAGCAGATGGATGCGACCGTCGAAAAGCGTCGGGCTGCTACGTCGGTGTAATCGCCGCCGCGCCGCGCGTGGGCCAGTAGCGCGAACAAGCCGCCGGCCCAGAGCGAAGCCGCCACGAGGTGCAGGATCAGGCTGTTGGTAGCGATGTCATGCGAGCCGCCCGAAGACGAGTGACCGGTGAGAGCGAGCGGCATCAGTCCGAGAAGACCGACCAGCAGCAGGAGCGGTGTCCACCACCAGCGCAGTGTCAGTCGGGCCAGGATCGCCAGAACAACCGCGATGATCGCCGTCCAGCGCCAGGCGCCGGCGATCTCGACCTGATCGAGTCCCGACCACAGGTTCGCCGGTTTGATCGCTTCGGCAAACGGCTGACCCGACGTGTCAGAGAGCGTCAGAGGCACCATCATGAACGAACAGATCGCCCACACGATCGCGGCGTGCGATGCAGTTCGGACTGCCCGATAGCCGTCGACGTCGAGGACACCCGACTTCTGCGGCGGCACGAAGAACGCGGCCAGAAGCAGTGACCCGATCGCGATGACTGCGGCGATCTCCCCCAGTGCGCGCATCGCGGGCAGGCCGTACGTGGTGATCGGGCCTGGATCCGGGATGCCCAGAAGAGTCAGTGCCTGCGACGCGGAGAATCCCACCACGACGGCTGCGGTGAGCCCTGCGATGAGTCCGCTGACCACGAATATCGCGGTCGAAGAAGCGGGTGCACCGCTGTGCTGTGTGGACTCCGGTGGGGAATCTGTCGGCGCGAGGTCGGGTGTAGCCATACCTCAAGGGTAGGACCTTCGCGAACCGACTACGACAACGCGTCGGAGTTGGGCGGCGCGCGTCACATCCCGAACCCTCGAGTATGATGTTCCACGCGCCTCCGTAGCTCAGGGGATAGAGCAAGAGCCTTCTAATCTCTTGGTCGCAGGTTCGAATCCTGCCGGGGGCACCACAAGATTTGATTCACGGATAGTCACGCTGCGTGGACGAGCGGCCACTGGGCAGAGCAGTCCGATCCGGACCGAAACCTAGCCCACAAATTACGTGCCGTCCGCAGTAATCTGCCTCGCATGAAGAAGGCACTTCCGAAGACCCTGAAGTCAATCGCCCGGACCGTTGGAATCCTGGCACTCGCGATCGTCGTTGTATCCGTCGTCGAGCGGTTCACCGGCGCACACCAACCGACGACCGGTCCCGCGTCGTTGACCGGGCCAGACCAATCGTTGTAGCCCTTCCCTTGCGACAAAGGCCGTCTCACGAAGTTCTACGACGAGAGCCGGTAGGCAATTGCCCACCAATGCCGGCTGAGTCGCGTGCACCGCGCTATACAGAGCGGCCGTGAGTGTCACAGAACCTCTCGGCTCTGGATCCCAAGGCGTAACAGCAGCCGGGGCAGTCGAACCTTGCGGGCAGCCATGGGTGTAGCACCAATGACACAAGCTGCGTCAGAATGGTTGCGCGAGAACTCGATTCGAAGGTCCAATTTCGCGAAGTGTCCAGAGAGCTGCGAAAAGTACTTGCTGTGGGACCTCGCGGCTACTCGGTGCGGTTGCTCGGATGTGGCGACTTCGCACCGATCGAACCGGCCACATCCGCCGTCAGCGACTACGCAACGACCGTCACCATTTGACTCCGGGCATCGAAAGCGCTTGAAAAGTAAGCCATTTCATCGTGCCGAGGTGCGCGAGAACGACCTGAACTTGCGAGGTCTCGAGATCTTCGAAGAAACCTCCGACGTGGCATTTTCCGAGATCCATACACATCCCAGGTAGTGCATCATCCGTGCGCACACGAGCGTCGCCAAAAGTCGCTGCGGCGCGTGATCAGCTGGACTGACGTAACCGTACCGAAGGCTTTCTACGAAAAGCTGGGCGATTCTTTGTCTCGAAATGCCATGTCGGCCGCCGAAGCATTATCGACGGTTAACTCAGGCCGGAATCCAATCTGCTAAGAAAAACGAATCTAATGTGACCCCCATCTCTGGATCCTTTCAGAACAGGGGTTTCTATGACCCTCGACTGAATTCACCCCCTAATTCACCCTCCTCCTATACGCAGAAAAATGATTTGCATTTATGTCGAGCGTGTGCGCACAGAAAATTCGCTCCACACCTTGTCATTCCGACAGCAAATAAGGGGCAGTGAACTGCATAAAGGCTCATTCCGTACAGCAGCGTCGACTCGGCTCGGCCGCTCACCGATTGTCGGCAAGGTCCAAGACAGGCATGCAACTGATCGTCGAGATCGAATTGTGATGAACCAGCCAGTTAACTTGACAGAAATCAACGGAGGATACATATAGCCAGGTAATCGGAGTTTTTCTTGCATGGACGGACGTCCATGGCGTGTCCAGCTATGCGATTTGCCCGTGTTAGATTCCTGATTGCGCATCGCCCGGTTTGCGCCTTCTGCGTTGTTTGCGCGGAATTTGCATCTTCTCGCGAACGGCCCCGCGCAAATTTCTTCACGTTGTGCCAGAGAAAGGAATTTCATGAAAACCGTCACGGCAGCAAAGCACGCAGCACGAAGACTCCCCCTCGGAGCCATCGCACTGTTGCTATTGCTATCCGGGATGGTGCTCATGCCCGAACTGCAATGAATCGCGCAGGAAAAAACCTCAGCCGCGGCCTTTAGTACCTCGTAGGTCGTCGCGTTAGGTAATACCGGCGGTCGATCTTTCTTGGAATTTCCTGGCCTACCCAGAGCCGGCCGTCGGTCTGCGCTGGCGCCAACCAGGTCCGATTACCAACTGTTCGGCTCCGCAATAGGACGCCTGAGAATCACCAACGCTCGCATCCAGGCTCCAGAGCTGCTCAAAGGTCCCGTTTCGCTATTCGACGGCCCCGGAAACGGGGCCCAAATCATGTGTTCTGAACGAAAGGTGTTCGTCATGCGTAACCGTGTCTTCCCACGCCGTGCCGGGGAGGGGGTGGTGTCTCGGTGGGCAGCTTTGGGGATGATCGTTGCGGTCCTGGCGCTGGTCATATCGTCGTTCTCATTCGTCCAAGTTGCCTCAGCAGATGACATCGGGACCTCGACCACCACAGGTCCGACCACCACAGTTCCGACCACAACGAAGCCGCCCGCGACTACGACGGAGGCGCCACTGAAAACGACGGCGCCGCCTACTTCCACGTCGGAGTCACCCACTTCTGCGAAACCGCCGATCACAACCACGGCGCCCCCGTCTACGACTTCTGTGGCGGCGCAGCGACTGGCCGCACGCGGAGTCAATCCCGGCATCGATGTGAAAATCACCGACGTCCAGGTCGAGGGAAAGAACGACCAGCAGATCACGGTCGGGGACTCCGTCACGGTGAAGGGCACCTGGGACGCGTCAAGCGCGAGCCCGCAACCGGGCGACCAGTTCACCATCGGATTCCCTGACGAGTTGAAGCTCCAGTCCAACCCGACGATCGCGCTCGAGGGCGACGACGGGACGGTTTGGGGCACATGCGATCTGGTTGCTTCCACCAATCTGATGACGTGTGTTCTCTCCGATGCCGTGGCGGATCGCCCGGACGAGGTGAAGGGCGATTTCTTCGTCTACACGAAGGCAGTCGAGTACACCACGTCAGAGACTGTGGATTTCACGATCAACAACAAGGTCACGCCGGTCGACCTGCCCGGCACGGGCGGCATCACCGACGGCCGCGTAATCGGCGAGTCGACGAAGTCCGGCAAACTCCAGGACAACAAGCAGTCAGTGCGGTGGACCATCGACATCCCCGGCGCCGATCTGGCCAAGTTGGACGCAGGCAACACCGGTTCGGTGACCCTGAGCGACGAGCTCTCCGACAACATGAAGGTGTGTGCAGGCAGCCTGCTCAACGCGAAGCTGTGGTCCGGTCGCCCGGGCGATCTCAAAGAGACCCCCGGCGGCGTCACCGTCGCTCAAGCCGACGCGGGTGATCAGGTCACCATCAACATCAACAACGGCGCGCCCTTCGAGGGCAACAAGCTCTACCGCATCGAGTACACCTCATGCACGACCAGCGGCGTGGTGGATCTCAAGGGGACTCAGTACACCAACTCCGTGACGATCGGTGACAACACGGTGGCTTCGGATGGCGTGGGACAGGACTATGCGCCGCAGACCGAGCCCTGGAAGGGTGGCTACCTCGACGGCGGTAAGCGCAATATGGAAGCCGTCTGGACGATTGTGGTTCCGGGCACCGACATTGCCGCCAACAACCACAAGATCGACATCACCGACACCTTCGGCGGCCCCCATGCGGTCTGTGCCTCGGGCGTGCAGGTAGTCATCGAGAAGTCTGACTACCTCCCAGGTCGGGAGAACGAACCCAACTACCGCACTCCTGCCGCAGGATTCACCATTGCTCCCATCGACGCAGTAGCCGGCGCGAGTACCTTCACCGCGGCGATCACTGTGGATAACCCGGACACGTTCAACGAAGAGCAGTATTACTACGTCACGTACCGGACCTGCCTGACCACCACCGAGGTGCCAGACTCCGAGGACCATCTCACCAACTCGGCGGTCGTCAACAAGACGTCGATCACGGGAAAGACTGAGGGGCCTGGGTTCACGAGCGGCAAGAACGGCGCGATCAACACCACGTCGCAGACTGTCGGCGGCGTGGAGCAGCCGGCAGGCACCACCCTCAATTGGACCGTGGAAATCTCCGGACACGATCTCGAGGGCCTTACGGAACCGGCGGTCATCAACGACAGGTTCTCTCCGAACATGACGGTGTGTGAAATCGGCGGCGATCTCAAGAGCAACCTCAATCTCAAGGTCGTCGCGCAAGACTTCTTCGACGGCAACAAGAAACGCGATATCACCGATGCCACCTCGGTGGCGCGCGCCGACGGCGGTTTCGATCTCACTCTCCCGCGTGACGCGGACGGTTACAGCCGTCAGACGAAGTACCTCGTCAGCTACACCCTGTGCACCAGCAGCGGCGGACTCGACCAGCGCGACACGGAATACGCCAACACCCTCACCTATGCCGGCAAGCAGACGCTGTCGCAGAGCGTCAAGCAGGAATGGGGCGGTGGCGGCACCGGTCAAGGTGTGTCGCGGGGCTCGTTCTCGCTGCTGAAGGAGATCGCTCCCTTCTCCGAGAAATTCCCGCAAGACACCGAGTTCACCGTGAAAGTCGAGGAGTTCGCCCCCGGGCAAATCCCAGCGACCGACGCCCCGGTGAGCTCCTACGAGATCAAGGTGAAGGCTGACGGGACACCGGTCAGTGGGATCAACCCCCGCGGAACCGGCTGGCAGATCCGACTGTCCGAGATCAACCTCCCCACCGTTGACGGTGTGTATTTCGAGAGAGGGACGTTCCGCCCGTCAGAGGGTGTGACGCTCAACGGGGACCGCACCGAGGCGCTGGTGGCCATCACACCGAAGAGCAATGTCGGTGTCACACTGCTCAACAAAGCGAGTCTGGGATCGGCGCGGATCACCAAGTCCGTCATCGGTGACGGAGCGCGCACGGGACTCGAGGCTTTCGTCGTCAACGCAGAGATCGCCTTTGGTGACGACGCCGCCGGCAACGAGTTGCGTCAATTCACTCTGAAGGACGGTCAGCACTACGACCTGGGCAAATTGCCCATCGGAGCGAAAGTCACCTTCACCGAGGTACAACCGATGAACACCGACCTCGTGACCTGGTCGGAGCCGGTGATCAACCCGAAAATGCTCACCATCGGCGCCGATGCGTCGGCGAACACGGTCTCCGTCACCAACGAGGCCAAGATCACGCAAGGCACCTTCGAAGTGAGCAAGAAACTCACGGGCCCGAAGGCGTTCGACAAGGCCGTACCGGCGAGCTTCGACGTGATTGCCACCTGGCTCGATACGGACGACAAACCGCAGAGCAAGACACTGTCTCTTCCGTCCGACGGCACCGCGGTTCCGTTCGGCGAGAACCTGCCCGGTGGCACCGAAGTCACACTGACAGAGCTGGTTCCGGCAAACGGTGACGGTCTCGCCTATGGCGTGCCCGCATACTCCGGGAATGTCAGGATCAATCCGGACAACGCAGCCGTGGTGACCATCGGCAAGGATCTGCGCAAGATCGAGGTGTCGAACTTCGTCGACGTCAACGACGGCACTCTGCGCATCGCAAAGCAGGTCGGCGGTGAGGCCGCCGAGGCCGTCGGCGACGACGTGGAGTTCACGGTCGAGGCGCGTTGGCGCGACGGTGTGGAGTACCGCACCCAGGTGCTGAGCGTCAAGCAGGGACAGACCACACCGCTCGGCGTCGACCTCCCCGTCGGCACCGAGGTGACCTTCACCGAGACCGGCCGTCCCGATGTCGACGGAGTCGAGTGGGGCACCATCTCCTGGGGAACCAGCCCGGAAGGCGAATCGTGGCTGCATTCGAACCTCGACGGCACCGCGACGGGCATAGTCTCCGACGACCCGACCGACGGTCGACTGATCACGCTGTCGAACGAGGCGCTATGGAAATTCGGATCGGTCGAATTCACGAAGTTCATCCTCGACGCTGACGGCAACCCCGTCCGCGCCCCCGAGGCCGACCTGCCTGACAGCACGAAGTTCGAAGTCCGTATCGACGGAATCGATCCGGCGCTCCCCGCCGGAACCGATTTCCCGGCAGTGGGCCAGACCATCACCCTCGATGCCGGAAACGACTGGAGCTGGACGTCCGACGAGGTTGTGCCGCGGAACACCGTGATCACCTTCTCCGAGGTCGACCCCAAGCCCCTGGACGGTATCGACTGGGCGCGGCCGTATTACTACGTGTCCGCGGATGCCGGTGACGCCGAATACCGCGACACCGTCAAGGCGGTAGCCGGTGAGAAGGCTGTGGTGGAGATCCACAACCGCCCGATCCCGACCACCGAGGTGGATATCGACAAGATCGTGACCGGCCCCAAGGGCGGCCAGGTGGCCAAGGACGGATCCACGATCTTCCAGGTCACGGCTACGTGGACGGACATCGACAATGAGGCGCGGTCTTGTGTTCTCGATGTCAGACCGGGCGCTTCGGTCACTCCGACCGCCCAGTGCGACGCAGCCGTCATCGACGGCCGGGTCCAGTTCCCGCTGAACACCGACATCACTTTCACAGAAACCGGTGCTCACACTGACGTCACCAACGTCAAGTGGGGTGAAGTGATCTGGGGCGTCAAGGAAGGCAAGGCGGACGTCTCGAAGATCGACGGCGAACCGACCGCAACTTCCGTCAAGCTCACCGGCGAAGCAAACAAGTCGGTGGTCCTGGGACTCGAGAACAAAACCAGCAGCAATGGGCTGATCATCATCCCGATCCCGCTGCCGCCGTGGGAAATCCCGACGTGGCCGGGCTCTGAGGTGCCCGGAGGACCAGGCACCGACGTGTCGACTCCCGGCAACAACACTCCCGGCAATAACGGTGGTGGACACAACGGTGCTCCGGGCACGCCTGCTCCAGGAAATCCTGCTCAGGCCAAACCGGACCAGTCATCGTCCCTGCCGGTAACCGGCGCGAACGTCATCTGGCTCGCCGGTCTGGCGCTGGCGCTGATCGGCGGTGGCGCATGGCTCACCCTGCGTAACCGCAAGCGTGCACCCGGCCAGGAGTAACTCCCAACCAGGAATACCGAAACAGGGCGGGTGGCGACCTACGCCTGGTCGCCCCCGCCCTGTTTCACCGTCACGACGTATCTATCTCGCGGCCGCCCCCGTGGCCACCCCTCGAAGGAGAAACACCATGTCATTCCTCCCGTTCCCGATCGTCATCGAAGGCATCGAGACCACTGGTTCTGCCGCGATCGACGGCCTCGGTCGCTTGTCCGTACTCCTTTACGATCTCCTCGGCGGTACCGGAAGCGCCACGATCAACGCGGGCAGCTAGTTCGATACGTCACCAATTCGACACATCAGCTAGCTCGGTAGATCTGTGAAGAGGAGACCCCGGTCCGTGAGCGATACCAAAGTTCCAGGGCGTCGGCGGCCGGGCGCAGGCCAGGTAATCGGCGAACTGCTCCTCACGGCCGGGGTCGTCATCTTGCTGTTCGTCATCTATGAGGCGTTCTGGACCAATATCGTCTCAGGGCGGCTGCAGGACGAGCTCAACAACAGTCTGGAGGAATCCTGGGCCGAAGTCCCCGAAGCCCCAGGAGCGATCGACGGTCAGCCGGTGTCCCCGCTGATCCCTGTGCTCGGCGAGGGATTCGCGCGCGTGCATTTCCCCACACTCGGCGCCGCGTACGCAATCGTCGAGGGCACACGCAACGAGGACCTGCGGGCCGGCCCCGGCCACTACCCGGACTCGCAGATGCCCGGCGAAGCCGGAAACTTCGCGCTCGCCGGGCACCGCAATGGTTCCGGCGCAGTCTTCCAACACCTGGATCGACTCGATGCATGCGATGCCGTCGTCGTGGAGACCGAGTCCCAGTGGATGACGTACCGGTTACTCCCACTCGACCAGGCCTCGCCCGAACGTCGCGCTGCGGCGAAAGCCTGCTTGAATCCCGAGCAAGCCGATCGGGTTTCCGAAGGCGACTACGCCCATCTCCTCGGGCGGCACATCACCGTGCCCGGGGATGTTGCGGTCGTCAACCCGCTGCCCGGAAGCCCTTGGGCCGAGCCCGACGCCACGCTGGAAAGTATGTTGACACTGACCACGTGCCATCCGCTCTACTCGAACAGCGAACGCTTGATCGTCCACGCGGTTCTCGTCGAAACAATCTCGAAGACTTCGGGCACCATTCCCGCGGCATTCCAGGAGCAATGAATGTACGGCTACCTCTGGGGCGCGCTCCCCGGCCCCCGACCAGTGAAGGCCCTGCTGGCGATCGTTCTCTTGGTCGCGGTGGTGCTGCTACTCATGGAAGTCGTATTTCCTTGGGTGTCAGAGCATATGCCCTACTCCGACGTGACCGTATAGAGCGCCCGTGCAGGTCGGCCGACACCGGCACAAGGCCCGGCTGGAGCCCGAAGGCGCTGTCCTACATCGGACTCGACGGACCTACGATGATTCTGGCGTGTCGATGCAAACCAGTTTCCGCGTGTGTCGGAACGGCTCGCCTAGTTGACGCTCGAGGCTCTCCGGAATGTTCGTTCGACGCCTGAGCGAGCACTGAGACCGGACTCCGCCGCTACAGAACCTTCGTGAAGATCTGCGCCGGCGCTGCCGTCTCGAGCTTGTCCAGCGCCTCAACCAACCTGACGAAGTGCTCGGTATGTGTGTGGGCGTCGAGGTGCTCCTGCGATTCCCATTCCTCCGCCAACACGAGCTCGCAGGGATTGTCGGTGCGCTGCAGTAACTCGTAATTGATGCAGCCGACCTCTTTTCGGGTCTCGGTGACAAGTTCGTCATACAACCGAAGCACTTCCGCGAGATCGCCCTGCTCCACCGTTGTTGGCACCAACACCCTGATCACAAAGACTCTCCGATTCGACTGTCGTGCAATAGCCCGTCGGCTCGAAGTCTGCCGTAGACCTCCGACAGATCGACATTTCCGTTGTGACTCGAAGTTTGCGGACAGGCGCAATATCTACGAAACACCCCCGATACCGGAGGTTCGTAGGGTTTGCCGAAGTCGGGCTCGCAATCAGCAGCGCAGCCCTGGGCCCGGGCGAGGGGTAAGCACATGAGTGGAAATGCAGTTCGCTTGCAAGCGATCAAGGACGTCGAGGCCTACACACCTCCGGTGGTCAGTTTCACCACCGACGAGACACCCGGCGAGGTGTTCGGTGCCAACGTCTTCAACAAGGTGGTCATGCAGAAGCGACTGCCCAAGCTCGTCTACAAGTCGGTGATGGCGACGATCGAGCAAGGCAAACCGCTTGATCCCATGGTCGCCGATGCGGTCGCGTCGGCGATGAAGGACTGGGCGTTGGAGAAAGGCGCAACCCACTACGCCCACGTCTTCTATCCACTGACCGGGTTGACGGCCGAGAAGCACGACAGCTTCCTCGAGCCGGTCGGCGACGGCAGTGCACTGGCGGAGTTCGCCGGCAAGACCTTGATCCAAGGTGAACCCGACGCTTCGAGTTTCCCGAACGGCGGGCTGCGCAACACATTCGAGGCTCGCGGATACACCGGCTGGGATGTCACGAGCCCGGCCTACGTTCTCGAAAACCCCAACGGCAACACACTGTGTATCCCGACCGTGTTCGTTTCGATGACCGGCGAAGCGCTCGACCACAAGACTCCCCTGCTGCGTTCACAACAGGCAATGGGTTTCCACGCCGAACGAATCCTGAAGTTGTTCGGCCACGACGACCCCGAGCACATCGTGTCGTTCTGCGGTCCCGAGCAGGAGTACTTCCTGATCGATCGACACTTCTTCCTCGCCCGCCCCGACCTCCTCAACGCCGGCCGAACACTCTTCGGCGCAAAGCCGCCCAAGGGCCAGGAGTTCGACGACCACTACTTCGGGGCGATCCCGGAACGTGTGCTCGGATTCATGATGGACACCGAGCGGGAACTGTTCAAACTCGGTATCCCCGCCAAGACACGGCACAACGAGGTTGCCCCCGGCCAGTTCGAAATCGCCCCGATGTTCGAGCGAGGCAACATCGCCGCCGACCACCAGCAGTTGCTGATGACCACCTTCAAGACCATCGCCAAGAAGCACGGCATGGAATGTCTGTTCCACGAGAAGCCGTTCGACGGTGTCAACGGCTCCGGCAAGCACGTCAACTTCTCGCTGGGCAACTCCGAACTCGGCAGTTTGCTTGTCCCCGGCGACAATCCGCATGACAACGCCCAGTTCCTCGTATTCTGCGCCGCCGTCATCCGGGCCGTCCACAAATACGCCGGCCTCCTGCGCGCGTCGGTCGCATCGGCAACCAACGATCACCGTCTCGGTGCCAACGAGGCTCCCCCGGCCATCATCTCGATCTTCCTCGGCGATCAACTGGCCGACGTCTTCGAGCAGATCGCCAAGGGCGCGGCGACATCGTCGAAGGACAAGGGCACCATGATGATCGGAGCCGACACCCTTCCCGTCCTACCGACCGACCCGGGCGACCGCAACCGCACGAGCCCATTTGCCTTCACCGGCAACCGTTTCGAGTTCCGCGCGCCAGGATCGCTGCAAACAGTCAACGGCCCGATGGTCACCATCAACACGATCATGGCCGAGGCCTTGGACTACATGGCCACCGAACTGGAGGCCGCGGTCGCCGACGGCGCCGATTTCGACACCGCCGTCCAGAATCTGCTCACCGAGATCATCACCAACCACGGTGCGGTTGTCTTCAACGGCGACGGCTACTCGGAGAACTGGCAGATCGAGGCCGAGTCTCGCGGCCTGCCGAACCTTCGCACGACGCTGGACGCCCTTCCTGAACTGATCACCGAGTCCTCGATGGAACTCTTCGAGAAGTACAAGGTCTTCAACCACCGAGAGATGCACAGTCGCTACGAGGTCGGACTCGAACAGTACGCACTGAGCATCGGCGTCGAGGCACGCCTGGCCGCCGAAATCGGTACGACGCTGATCCTTCCGGCTGCAGTGCGCCACCAGACGGAAGTTGCGCAGAACTTCGTCGCACTGAAGTCCGCCGGCCTCGAACCGGATTCAGCTCCGCTCGAAGAAGTGTCGGCGCCCGTTGCGGCTCTGCGCACAGCGCTCGCGGCCCTGCGCGCAGCAATCGACACCGACTCCGGCGAGTCGCCATTCGATCAGGCCAAGCACGCACAGGACGCACTCCTGCCCGCCATGGCAGAGGTACGTGCAGCGGCCGACTTCCTCGAAACCATCGTCGCCGACGATCACTGGCCACTCCCGACGTATCAGGAAATGCTCTTCATTCTCTGAGCATCACCGAAATCAACGCTCACAAAACTGTGGCCTGCAACTCGATCGAGTTGCAGGCCACAGTTGTCGAAGCTTGCTCGGCTAGCGGTCTTCCGGCATCGTGACTTCGAGGACGCGAGCCTCACCGGTGGTCGCGGGGTCAGGACGATCGCGCGAATCCGATGACGCCATCTGGAGTCCGTTCAAATCGGTCCGCATGTAGATGACGTTGTAACGGTCCCACGTGGTGGCGACGAATTCGAGGAACTGTCCGCTCGCCCACGGGTGCATGAATCCGCCGTACAACGCGGGCAACGTGATTCCGCTCAACAGAGTTTGGGTGCCGCTCCACGGGCCTTGCGGTTGGTCGGCCTGACGGATCACGAGGTTGCCCTCGGCACTGGTGTACATGGCAACGTACTTGTTCAGGTAGTCGTTCCACTGCACGGCAAGTTCACTGACCGGTGCCTTGATGACCTGAACGGCATCGGTATCTCGCGGACTCCAACCGGAGCCGTCCCAGTATTCGTAGGCGCCGAGGTTTCTGATGTCGGCGCCGGCCACTCGCGCCAGGACCGCCTTACCGAAACGACCTGAGGGAGTTCCGTATTCGTAAATGTAGCCGTCCCGACCGTCGAGGAAGGCGCTCTGCTGGAAGTTGGAATTGATCGGCGATACTGCCGGAATCCCCGGAATGCCAAGTCCTTCGGTATTGGCGCGAACTGTCGCCGGATCGAGTTCCCAGTTCTCACCGTTGTCCGTGGAGAAAGCCAGAGCCGAGTAGTTGGTGGTCCAGGCTCCGGGTTCGTCCCACGACCGAACGGACATGAATCTGATGTACTGCACACCACCGTAAGAGATTCCAGCGGTCGGGATGGTGGTGAACTCACCCGGAATGCCGAATCCCGGAATGATCTCCTTGGAATGATTGGGGCCGTCCAAAGGAGAACTGTCGATTTTCATCCCGTCGGCAATGGCGGTGTCGTTGCTGCGGAACAACACGTTGCTGCGCCAGTCGTCACCCGGGGTGTCGCAGTCGCCAACCGTATCGCCGAATGCCATCAGAACGTCGTGATCCGGCCCCGAAAGACCGTTGTCCCACATGATTCCGAGGTCGGTTCCCGACACGTTGAACCGCTCGATCGTGTTGTTGGGACTGCCTGGGCCAGTGACCATTTCGATCGCTTTGGTGCGGCCGGTCAGCACCGGCAGAGCACCGTTGGGCGCGCCGGTGATCCACGGCAACGCGTTGGCGAGGGAGCCGGTACCGGCGGAACCACTGCCAAGTGATCCGGTCAGCGAACCGAGCGAACCCGTCATCGATCCGGCGGAACCACTTCCTCCCGACCCACACGGTCCGCCGATCGCCGACGCAGACGGTGCTGCGGCAATCGTCGCGGCAATCGTGACGACGCCTATCGACAACATCGCCGACATGGAGTGTTTTTTACGCACGTGCAGCCCCTCTGATCATTTCGACTCCCGTTCGGACCACAGGCACAGTGATCCCCGACCGCAGAAGCAAACCATTTGGACTGTGTTAAGAGAGTGAAAGCTGAGCAAATTGTTATAAATCGCCCGTTCAACTGACACAAGTGACAGCTGTGTCCGATTTCACCTTCACAGGACAGTTGTCCGATACAGCAATAAAGGCGCCTAGTATGTAACGGAAATGTAAAAGAGTTCTCACAACGAGGTAGGTGAGCGGTGTCCGTACGTGACCGCGTAGCGCAGATTTACGATCAGGTTTTGGTTCGCAATGCAGGAGAGCCCGAGTTCCATCAGGCCGCCGCAGAGGTCTTCGAGTCTCTTCACGTAGTGCTCGAACGCCACCCCCGCTACGCCGACGCCGGACTCATCGAGCGGCTTTGTGAGCCGGAACGCCAGATCATCTTCCGCGTGCCGTGGACCGACGACCAGGGCAACGTTCACGTCAACCGTGGCTTCCGCGTGCAGTACAACAGTGCACTCGGCCCCTACAAGGGCGGCCTGCGCTTCCACCCCAGCGTCAACCTGGGCATCGTGAAGTTCCTCGGCTTCGAGCAGATCTTCAAGAACTCACTCACCGGCCTGCCCATCGGCGGCGGCAAGGGTGGCTCGGACTTCGATCCCAAGGGCCGCTCCGACGCAGAGGTCATGCGCTTCTGTCAGTCCTTCATGACCGAACTGCAGCGTCACATCGGTGAATACACCGACGTTCCGGCCGGCGACATCGGCGTCGGCGGTCGCGAGATCGGCTACCTGTTCGGTCAGTACAAGCGGCTGACCAACACGTACGAGTCGGGCGTCCTCACCGGCAAGGGCATCACCTGGGGCGGATCGCAGGTTCGCACCGAGGCCACCGGCTACGGCGTCGCGTACTTCGTCGCCGAAATGCTCAAGGCAAAGGGTGAAGGCCTCGAAGGCAAGAACGTCGTGATCTCCGGATCCGGCAATGTCGCCATCTACGCAATCCAGAAGATCCACCAGCTCGGCGGCGTCGCGATCGCCTGCTCGGATTCCTCGGGATACATCGTGGACAAGAAGGGCATCGATCTCGACCTCCTCAAGGAGATCAAGGAAGTTCGCCGCGGCCGCATCAGCGAGTACGCCGACGCAGTTCCGCATGCCGAGTTCATCGCCGATGGTTCCATCTGGGACGTGCCGTGCGACGTCGCACTCCCCTGCGCGACTCAGAACGAGCTCGACGAAGATGCCGCAAAGACCTTGATCGCCAACGGCGTTCAGGCCGTTGCCGAAGGCGCGAACATGCCCACCACCCCCGGTGGCATCCAGCTCTTCCGTGACGCGAACGTAGCCTTCGCGCCCGGCAAGGCGGCCAACGCCGGTGGCGTTGCAACCTCCGCCCTCGAAATGCAGCAGAATGCTTCGCGTGATTCCTGGAGCTTCGAGTACACCGACGAGCGTCTCGCCGGAATCATGCGCGGCATTCACAAGCGCACCATCAACACCGCTGCCGAGTACGGAAAGCCGGGCGACTACGTGCACGGCGCGAACATTGCCGGCTTCGTGAAGGTGGCCGACGCCATGATTTCACTGGGCGTCATCTAGAGATTTCCGCAATACAGACAGCAGTACAAAAAGGGGTGATTTCACCCTGAACCGGTTCCCGTACATCGGACTGGTCGAATCAATACCTAGGCCTCGAGGGCCCTGGGTCCGCGAGGACCCAGGGCCCTCGAGCTTGATCTGAGCAAATCGCCCGCGACGAGCACCGTAGGCGCCGGCAATGATCCCAGACGGAACTCGTGGTGTCCTCCGAATCCGTTTTCCGCTCTGACGTCGAAAAACACCGTAAGTGGACGATTGTTTAGGTCCGCAGCGCGTGGGGCATATGGACTTATCTTCACATTTGTCCATTTCACAGTTGGACGATCGTTCATGTGGTAGAAATCACAACGCCTGGCGCAATTCGATCCGCAAATTTCAGCGGCGAGTATGCCCCCGAACAAGGCCTCAGCGTGTACCCCGCTTCGTAACGCGCCGAGCCTCCGGGTGCCTGTGCCAGGCGACGCACCTGTCTAGAGGAGGCCACCCATGTCCCCAGCGCTGCTGAACAACCCGGGACCGCTCATGTTGGGAGGCAAGCCCGCCTCCACAGCGGTCAACGACGTCATCCCACTGGCAAGCGATCTCGTAGATCACCTGTCCCGTGCCAACCCGACGTTGACTTCCCTCCAAACGGAGGCAGTTCGTCGGGAACTGATTGCGGTGATCGTGCAGGGGCTCCAAGTGGGGATCCAGCTGCTGGATCACCGCAAACTTCCCACCGACCAAGAGTTGGACGGCATTCACACGATGACCGTCCAACAAGCATTGAAAGGCGTGCCACTCAGCGCGATCCTCAACTTGACCAACGAGGGCATCAGCACTTTTCGCACCCTCATCCTCAGCCGGGCCGACGCCGAGGACTCCGCCAATCTCGGGGATCTCAACGAGTTCTTGTTCGCACTCGCGCAGCGGCTTCACTCGTTCATCTCGATCAGCTATCTCTCGGCTCTTCCAGCTGGCTCCCAACTCGGGGAATACTCCGCCGGCGCTCTCGTGAAAGCCATGCTGGACGGCGACGATCCCACCCAGCTTGCGTTGCAGATGGGCGTTGAACTCGCACCCCGCTATCTCGTCCTGCGGCTCCTGGTGAACCTGCCGCCCATCCGCCCGGGAGCACGCAACGGCAACCACCAGCGCATACAGGCCTACCGTGACCTCTCCGTCGCTCAATCGAAAATCGCGGCCCACTTCGGGTCGGCGCTGCTCGAAGCTCCTGCACCGCAACGTGGTCTGGTCCTGATCGAGGGCACACCCGACTGGGGAACAGTGTGCGAGGTCATCCAACGTGCACGCGCAACGGTCGGGGTGGAGATCACAGCAATCGCCGAGAACGCCGCGGTACGAGATATCGCCGCCGCCCAAGCAACCACTCACGAATTGGCGCAACTCGTGCGGCGCCTGAGACTGCCGGCGCGGTCGTACCGAATGGAAGACCTCGCGCTCGAGTATCAACTCACTCGGGGTGGCGCAGGCCGCGACAGCTTGATCAATCTTCTAAGGCCACTCGACGGCAATCCGGAACTGCTGCAGACATTGTCCATACATCTCGCCAACGGCCAGCATCGTCAGCGCACCGCGTCGGCGCTCGGCCTGCACACCAACACCGTCGACAATCGAATCAAGCGCATCGCAACCCTGACCGGATTGGATCCGGCCCTGCCCTCTGAACTGCTCAAACTGCGCGCTGCCATGATCTCTCTGACTTTCGCAAGCACTGATGTGGACAATCGTCCAGCGAAAATGTGAACACTCACATCCTCGCTATTAGCTGTCCACGTGTGGCGCCTGGACCCCACTTTTCCGCTCCGAACCGGGCTATAAAAGTGTGGTGCGAATCACCGCGCAAACCAGTAACAATTAAGGGGAAACACATGATCAACGGCCAGGATAACGCTCTCCTCGGTGCCTTCTTCGACACCATCCTGCAGCTCTTCAACGCGGGCAGCACCGGCACGGGTTCGACGGATGGCGGCGGCGTCTCCTAGGACGAATCTCGGGCCCTGTGCGAGAGAATCTCTCGCGCAGGGCCCGCTCCAAGCCGCCTGACACTGTGATGGCGGTGACCACGGTGACCACCACGTCGCCACCGCTGAAACCAGGAGCAAGCACATGATCGCCGCACCAACCACAGGCGCTTTGGCCGTCGTCTTGAACACCGTCCTACAGATGTTCAACGCCGGCAGCAGTTTCCTCTACACCAACAACTCTCCGATTGGCGGCGGCGGCGGCGAAACTCCCACGACGCCTGCTCCCTGATCGACTTACCCGCTCGCATCACAAAGTCGCGGCACAGACAGGAACCACCGTGATAAACCAGCACACCCTGGGCAGCCTGGTCATCGACTTCGGCTCACTCTCCCGAGCACTCGGCTTCGGCAACGGCTCTATCGTGTCGCTCGGCAGCACCGGAAGTGGCTGAAACAGCCCGCCTGACCACGTCGACGATCCCGTCGCCGCTCACCTTGCTCACCACATCTCGAAACAGAAAGCAGGTCCCCCTGTGCCTACAATTCCGCTCACCGGCGACCCCATCGTCATCAACATCATCGTCCAGCTACTGAGCGCGGGTAGCAGCAATGCGCTCGCATTGGGCGGGGTCGGTAGCAGCGGTCTCGGCAGCACCGGGCTCGGCAGCTTCGACTCGGCGAGCCTCGGAAGCGCTGCTTAGGACCTCACTCGTGATCGGTGTTCGATCCGCGTCTTCGGCCGCCGAAACAGTCCACGAAACCCACGTTGCCCTCCGTCATCTGTGACGGAGGGCAACGTGGCCGTTCAGGCGAAACGGCTCGCAGTTGGGCGATCCGGCCGTCGGCCTTACTGTCTCGGCGATCGAAGAGTTGGAATCAACGCCAATCTTCCGGTGGATCGGTCTCGTCGTGCTCGATGGTCACGGACTCCGAACGATCGTCAGCCGCAGCCTTTTTCGCTGCTTCACGCATCTCGATTCCGTCGGACACCCAGTCACCGATCTCGCGCGTCACGTCTCGAACAGCCCCGGCGATGATCATCGCGATGGAGCCCACGTGGTTGGCTGCACTTTCGGTCAGTTCCTGGACCGTGTCCTTGCGGCGTTCGAATTTCCCGACCATCAGTGTGTGCCTCTCAGGCTGCAGTTCGCTGGCGCTCGACGATAACACCGGGAGGGGTCTTCGACTTGACCAAACCGGGCGGAAGAGCGAGCTTGAAGATCTTGCCCCATACCGAACCGATCTGCTTGAAGAACCCACCGGTGTTGTACGGCAAACCGTACTTCCCACACAATTCTTTCACCTGGGGAGCGAGTTCCGGATAACGATGCGCAGGCAGGTCCGGGAACAGGTGGTGCTCGATCTGGTGCGAGAGGTTGCCGGACATGATGTGGAAGAGCGGGCTTCCCTCGATGTTGGCGCTGCCGAGCATCTGACGCACGTACCACTGACCACGAGTCTCGTCGGCCGTCTCGTCCTCGGTGAAGCTCTGTACGCCGGTGGGGAAATGGCCACAGAAGATGATCGAGTACGTCCACACGTTTCGGACCAGGTTGGCGGTGACGTTCCCCGCGAGAGTGGTCACGAACAGCGGCCCCGTCAGAACCGGGAAGATGACGTAGTCCTTGAGGACCTGCTTGCCCGCCTTGTTCCACCAGCCCTTCAGAAGCGGCTTGACGTCGTGCCACTTGCGTTTGCCCTGGATGACGTTCTCGATCTCGAGATCGTGCATCATCACACCCCACTCGAAGAGCATCATCAAGGCAAAGGCCCAGACCGGATTACCGAGGTAATAGGGGTTCCACTTCTGCGCGTCGTCGATACGCAGGATGCCGTATCCGATGTCACGGTCTTTGCCGAGAATATTGGTGTACGTGTGGTGCATGTAGTTGTGCGAGTGGCGCCACTGGTCGGCCGGGCACACCGTATCCCATTCGAAGACTTCGGAATTGAGCCCGGGTTCCCGCATCCAGTCATATTGACCGTGCATGACGTTGTGGCCGATCTCCATGTTGTCGAGAATCTTCGACACACTCAGCGCACCGACTGCCGCGAGCCACACCGGCGGTAGGAATCCGAGGTACATCAAGCCGCGACCTGCGACCTCGAACCCGCGCTGAGCCTTGATGATCTTGTAGATGTACTCCCGGTCTTCGGCCCCAAGCGAAGCGACGGTGCGATCACGCAATGCGTCCAACTCACGGCCGATCTCCTCGACCTGCTCGTACGTCAGGACGACGGGAGCGTCGTCCTTCGCATCGGAACCGTTGCCGAGGAACGGGAGGGTGGGAAGTGAAAGTCCAAACATGTCGGTCTCCAGACAGTCGTGTGGAAAATGGGACTTCAGATGTCGACGGTGACGTCGCCGACGGGAGCGCTGACGCACAGCTGGATCTTCTTGTCCGGCTCGTCGTCTGTCTCACCGGTGCGCACGTTTCGGGTACGACCCGCCTTCTTGACGGAGGTGCAGGAGAAGCAGATTCCCATCCGGCATCCGTATTCGGGATTGAGGCCCGCAGCTTCTGCTTGTTCGAGAAGTGTTTCGCCGGAGTTCTCGGCCGCCACCCCACTTTTGGTGAATGACACCTCGCCGCCGGCCTCACCCGGCTCGGCCACCGCCGGCGCGAACTCCTCGGTATTGAGCAAGTGCTCGACGTCGACCTCACGGAACACCTCACGCACTCCCCGCATCAGACCGGGAGGCCCGCAGAGATAAGCCTGGGCGTCGATCGTGTCCGGATCGGCGATCCACGGAGCCACGGCGTCGAGGTGCCCGCGATCGAAGAAACCTTCGAGGTCACCTCCACCGCTTTCGGTGTACACGAGTACCAGTTTCACGTTCGGGTTCTGCTCGGCGATGGTCTTCAGCGCGCGCGTGTATGCCACGTCGGCATCGGTGTTCGCGTAGTGCACGAACACGATCTCGTCCGAGTGCTCCTCCTCCACCAGCGTCCGAAGCATCGACATGACCGGGGTGATTCCACTGCCGCCACTGATCAACAACACCCGACGCGGGCGGTCGACGGGAAGGGAGAACACACCGTCTGCCTGCGAGAGGCTGACAACGAGTCCGGGCGCCGCGTTGGCGTACAGATACTGCGACACCAGGCCACCGGGATGCGCTTTCACGGTGAGCTCGATCAGACCGTTGCGCGTAGACGCGCCGCCGGCCGGCGAGTAGCAGCGAGTGTGACGAACACCGTCGATCACCACGCCCAACTGCACGAACTGGCCCGCCTGAAAACCGCGCCACTGGCGAGTCGGGCGCAGCGTCAGAGTGACGGAGTCAGCGGTCGGATGGTCGACGGCGACAACCTGCGCGCGGATGTCACGAACGGTCGCCATCGGGTTGACCAACTCGAGGTACCGATCGATCTGATGTGGAGCAGCCATGGCTTCGATCAGTCCCACCAAGGACAGTCCGCGCCGAGGTGTGGACTTCGGTGTCGTGTTCTCAGGAGCAGATGCGATTGTCATGACCCTCCTCGTACTTCGATTGCCGGGTGTACCGATTGCTGGGCTAGCTTCCCCCGACTGCGTGAATTCAGTGTACAAATGTTCACCGAAGATAGTGTGACAGGTGCACACAAGTACATGTCAACAAGAATGTGATCCGAGTTACACGAGTTGCCGAAAGGAGCCGGAATGCCTGTACCTACACTCGACGTCGTGACGAAGGCCGGACCGGTGAACCCAGAGCGCAGGGAACCCGACAACAGGGAACCGGAAAGTCGTGCTGCAAAGAAGGAACGCACACGCCAAGCGCTCCTGGACACTGCCATGGACCTCTCGGCCGATCGCGGCTTCGCCGGAATCAGCTTGCGAGAGGTAGCCAGGGAAGCCGGGATCGTTCCGACGGCGTTCTACCGCCACTTCGCTTCACTGGAGGACGTCGGTGTCGTCCTCGTCGAAGAGAGCATGCGCATGTTGCGCCAGATGCTGCGCGACGCAAGGCGTAATCCCAGCACCAAGGACGCCGCTACGTCACTGGGCATCCTTGTGCGACAAGTGCATACACACGAGCGACAGTTTCGGTTCCTCTGCCGCGAACGCTACAGCGGCGTCAGTGAGGTACGACGTGCGATAGCCACTGAAATGCGGTTGTTCGTCAGCGAACTGACCATCGACCTCTCCAGGATTGCCGGACTGGAAAGCTGGTCGTCGGACGATCTGGAAATGGCTGCCGACCTGATCGTCTCGACGATGTTCAGCGCTGTCGTCGAACTGCTGGACGCCGGGACGGCCGGGTATCGCGACGAAGCCGCCGTCATCACACGAGCCGAGAAGCAACTGCGAGTCATCATGCTCGGAATGGCCACCTGGAATCCACCTCGAAACTGACCTCGGGTTCACCTTTTCGACGTACGGTGAGAGTCATGTCTTCCACGAGTACATACGAAATCCCCGTTGGCGACCTCACCTTCGACGTACTGATCTCGGGCCCGGACGACGGCATTCCGCTGGTAGCGCTGCACGGCTTCCCGGAGAGCGCCGCATCCTGGGGCAAGGTCACACCACTGCTCACCGCGGCGGGATACCGTGTGATCGCACCGAATCAGCGCGGATACTCCGCCGGCGCGCGCCCCGAAGGGGTGGATGCCTACAAGATCGAGCATCTGGTAGCCGACGTCGTCGGATTGCTCGACGCACTCGGCCTGTCCGACGCGCATCTGGTCGGCCACGACTGGGGTTCGGCGGTCGCCTGGCAGGTCGCCGGTCGCCATCCGAACCGGATCCGCAGCCTGACGGCGATCTCGGTCCCCCACCCCACCGCCTTCGGTTGGGCACTCCGCGAGGACGAGGACCAGAAGCAACGCTCGTCGTACATCGGACTTCTCCGACAGGAGGGCAAAGCCGAGGAAGTGTTGTCGGAGGACAACTTCCGCCGGCTGCGCGCCATGTTCGACGGCCAGATCGATCCTGAATTCGCCGACGAGCACATTCGTGTCCTGAGCGGGGAGGGCGCGCTCACCGGCGCCTTGAACTGGTACCGCGCGATGACTCGCGACTTCGGCGACATCGATCGCACCACCGTGCCGACCACGTATGTCTGGAGCACCGGCGACACAGCGCTCGGCCGCGCAGGCGCAGAACGCTGTGGTGAATTCGTGGACGCTCCCTACGAGTTCGTCGTGCTCGACGGCGGAAGTCACTGGATTCCGGAAGAGCGAGCCGAAGAGTTGGCCGAGGCAATCCTCGCACGTGCAGGATCCTGATCGTCGCGACGAATTCGGCTCTATGTATGTTGTCATACATAGAGCCGAATTGATTCCACCACCAGGAGTTCTGCGATGACCGAGACCGTTGCACCACCCCATCCGTTCGACACCGCTGTCGGATTGACGCCACTCACCGCCGGCTTGTCGACCGGCGAAACCAATCCGGCATACAACAACATGGTCGGGCCGTTCGGCGGCGTCACCGCTGCCACGTTGCTCGAATCTGTACTGAAGCACCCCGAACGCCTCGGCGATCCGCTGTCGTTGACCGTCAACTTTGCCGGTCCGATCACCGAGGGCGCCTTCGAGATCTCCGCCCGGCCGGTGCGTACCAACCGCTCGACGCAGCACTGGTCCATCGAACTGTCTCAGGACGGAACCGTCGCCACTACCGCGACGGCTGTGTTCGGTACCAGGCGTGAAACCTGGTCGTCTACCGAGATCACGATGCCGGAAGTTCCGTCGGCCGAAAACGTTGCGCTGCTGCCGTTCCCCGAGTTCATCGCCTGGGCACAGAACTACGAGATGCGCTTTGTCGAAGGTGCGATCCCCGATCTGGAGTCGGGCGAGCATCCCGACTCGACCACGACACTCTGGGTGCGCGATCAACCGGCACGCGCTCTCGACTTCACGTCGCTGACCGCACTGTGCGATGTCTTCTTCCCACGAGTCTTCTTGCGCCGAGGCAAGATGGCTCCGGCCGGAACGGTCTCGATGACCATCTACTTCCACGCCGACGCTCAGACGCTGACCGAACAGGCAGGCAATTCCGTCCTGGGAACGGCGCGGACCCAACGGTTCGGAAACGGATACTTCGATCAGTCGGCCGAAATTTGGGGCAGTGACGGCGCATTGCTCGCTACGACACACCAGTTGGTCTACTTCAAGGATTGACGGGGAGCGCACTGTCCCCTTCCGGCGCCTTCACCATCGACAATGCGGCAAGGCCGACGCCGAGAACCACCAGCAGTCCGATGATGCCGGCACGGTCTGCACCGAAGAGCCAAGCGAACAGGCCGAACAGTGTCGGCGCCAAGAACGACACTGCTCGGCCTGTGGTCGCATACAGGCCGAACATCTGACCTTCACGCCCAGGCGGGGTGATGCGTGCCAAGAAGGTTCGTGCCGAAGACTGAGCGGGCCCGACGAACAGGCAGAGCGCGAGACCGAAGATCCAGAACATCACCGGCCCGGACACCGCGATCAATATCGCGCCGACCACGATCATCGACGCCAGCGAGACGGTGATGACCTGTTTGGGTCCGATCCGATCGTCGAAGCGTCCGGCCACCAATGCACCGATTGCGGAAATCACGTTGGCGGCAACACCGAACAGCAGGACGTCGGCCGCACTGATTCCGTAGACGTTGACAGCCAACACGGCTCCGAAGGTGAACACGCCCGCCAGACCGTCACGAAAGAGTGCGCTCGCTATCAGGTACCAGATCGTGCGCCTGTCGACGTTCCAGAGTTCGCGCAGATCGCGCCACAACACCCGATAGGAGTCGAGGAACCCGGCCTTGGACGCTCCCGGATCGACCGCGGGGCTGGGCAACTCGGGAACCTTGAAGAACACCGGAATCGCGAAGACCGCGAACCACACTGCAGCCAGCAGTGCCACCATCCGGATGTTCATGCCGCCGTCGGTGGTCAATCCCAGGAATCCCCGAGTGTCGCCGTCGCCGACGATGAACCCGAAGTAACACAGCAACAGCAGCACGATTCCGCCGAAATATCCCATGGCCCAGCCGAAGCCGGAGACTCGTCCCAGATTCTCCGGTGTCGACACCTGCCGCATCATGGCGTTGTACGGCACGCCGGCCAGTTCGAAAATCACCGAACCGATTGCGAGCAGAACCAATCCGAGCCACAGGTAGCGGTAGTTGTCTTCGACGAAATAGAGACCCGCCATCGAGAGCACGGTGATGCCGGTGAGTATCGCGAGCGAGAGTTTGCGTTTACCCGACGCATCGAAACGCTGTCCGGTGATCGGGGCGAGTATCGCGATGAAGAAGCCGGCGATTCCGAGAGCCCAACTGAGCCACGTAGTTGCCGAAATCGTGCCGGGCAGGTCGTCGCCGACCGCGTCGGTGAGATAGACCGAGAAGACGAACGTGAGGATCACGGCGTTGAATGCTGCCGATCCCCAATCCCACAGCCCCCACGCGAACACTTGACTCTTCGTGGCCGCACCACCGATGCCTGCGGGTGGCTCGGCCTGCATGCTCGTGGACTCGGCGCTCATACGGCGAAGCCTAACTGCGCGCGGGCGACTCGGCGCCTCTCTCCGAGAGTCGACATACAAGACGTCCTATGCACCCAAGTTAGTACGCACTTAGTTGCATACGCACCTGAGTGCATAGATACTTTTTCCATGGCACTCGAACATGCGTTGCTCGTCTCCCTGTCCGAACAGGATGCGTCGGGATACGACCTCACACGCCGGTTCGACAAGTCGATCGGCTTCTTCCACAGCGCGACGCACCAGCAGATCTACCGAGTCCTCAAGCGAATGGACGAGGCAGGCTGGGTGGAGGTGGAGGCCATCGCGCAGGACGGCCGCCCGGACAAGAAGATGTACCGCGTCAGCGATGCCGGCCGCGCCGAACTGACCCGATGGATCGCCGAGCCGTCCGAACCGAACCACCTGCGCAACGAGTTGGCCATCAAGATCAGGGCAGCAGCGCACGCCGATCTCCCCGCTCTACGACGCGAAGTCGCTCGCCACCGCGACGGCCACGCCGCCCGCCTCGACGTCTACCGACTCATCGAAAAGCGTGACTTCCCCAATCCAGCAGCACTTTCCGGCTCTTCACTGCACCAGTATCTGGTACTTCGCGGCGGCATCCGCGTCGAAGAAGGATTCACCGACTGGTGCCAGGAAGTTCTGGACGCATTGCCCACTGGCGAGTATGCCATCGAAGACACTGGCGATTACGCCACCGAAGCCACTGGCGAGTACGCCACGGAAGGACATCCCCAGTCATGACGGATACGCAGTTCCCCCGCCTACTCGAACCGCTCGACCTCGGATTCACGACGCTGAAGAACCGCGTCGTCATGGGATCGATCCACACCGGCCTCGAAGATCGCGCGAAGGACACCGACCGCTTGGCCGAGTACTTCGCCGAACGTGCTCGTGGCGGTGTCGGCTTGATCATCACCGGCGGCTACGCGCCCAACCGCACCGGTTGGCTCTTGCCCTTCGGTGCCAAGCTGACCAACCGCATCGAAGCGCGCCGTCACCGCCGGATCACCAAGGCGGTTCACGACGCGGGCGGAAAGATCGCCATGCAGATCCTGCACGCCGGCCGCTACAGCTACCAACCTTTCAGTGTCTCCGCGTCGTCGATCAAGGCGCCCATCAACCCGTTCCGTCCGCGCAAGCTGACCGGCCGTGGGGTGCGTTGGCAGATCCGCAACTACGTTCGCTGCGCGCGCCTGGCCAAGTCCGCGGGTTACGACGGCGTCGAAATCATGGGCGGTGAGGGCTACTTCATCAACCAGTTCCTCTGCGAGCGCACGAACAAGCGCACCGACCAGTGGGGCGGCAGTTCCGAGAACCGTCGACGCATGGCAGTCGAAATCGTGCGACGCACACGCAAGGCTGTCGGCCCGAACTTCATCATCGTGTTCCGGCTGTCGATGGCAGACCTGGTCGAGGGCGGTCAGACCTGGGATGAAATCGTCTCACTGGCAAAGGAAGTCGAAGCCGCCGGCGCCACGATCATCAACACCGACATCGGGTGGCACGAGTCACGGGTGCCTACCATCGTCACCTCGGTTCCCCGAGCAGCCTTCGTCGACATCACCGGCAAACTCGAGAAGCACGTCGACATTCCGGTAGCCGCCTCGAATCGGATCAACATGCCCGAGACTGCCGAAGAGATCCTCAACCGCGGTGACGCACAATTGATTTCGATGGCCAGGCCGATGCTCGCCGATCCCGACTGGGTGAACAAAGCAGAACGTGGAGCGTCCGACGAGATCAACACGTGCATTGCCTGCAACCAGGCCTGCCTCGACCACGCCTTCGTTCACAAGCAGGTCTCCTGCCTGCTCAACCCGCGCGCGGGCCGTGAGACCACGCTGATCCTCTCCCCCACTCGGCGGACCAAGAACCTCGCCGTTGTCGGTGCCGGTCCTGCCGGACTTTCCGCAGCACTCAATCTTGCTCAGCGTGGTCATTCGGTCACGTTGTTCGAGGCTTCGGACAAGATCGGCGGACAGTTCGGGATCGCACAGCTCATTCCGGGTAAGGAAGAGTTCGCCGAAACCATTCGCTACTACACCCGCATGCTGGACGTGGCCGGAGTGACGGTCAAGCTCGAAACCCGCGTCGCACCGGCAGATCTCATCGGCTCCTTCGACGAAGTGGTGGTTGCCACCGGCGTGACGCCGCGCGTTCCCAAGATCCCCGGCATCGAGAACTCGAAGGTGCTGACCTACGCCGAGGTCGTCCGAGAGGGCAAGCCCGTCGGCAAGTCCGTCGCCGTCATCGGTGCCGGCGGCATCGGCGTCGACGTGAGCGAATTCCTCACGCACCCCACTTCCCCCACTCTTCATCTCAAGGAGTGGAAGCAGGAATGGGGCGTCACCGAACCCGAAATGGCCCCGGGCGCTCTCACCACTCCGGTACCGGAGCTCTCCGAGCGGGAGGTCTACCTCCTCCAACGCAAGCCAGGACGCATCGGCGCCGGCCTCGCGAAGACCACGGGCTGGGTCCACCGGGCGGCCCTCAAGAACAAGGGCGTCCACGAGCTCTCGGGTGTCAACTACGAGCGCATCGACGACGCCGGCCTGCACATCACCTTCGGTGAGAAGCACGAGAAGCCCCGACTTCTCGAGGTCGACACCATCGTCATCTGCGCCGGGCAGGAGTCGGTTCGCGATCTCGTGGACGAACTGACCGTCGCGGGCGTGGTGACCCACATCATCGGCGGCGCCGACGTGGCAGGAGAACTCGACGCCAAGCGTGCCATCGAACAGGGCACACGACTGGCCGCGAAGATCTGACCGGCTACGCTGACTGATCGTGAGCCTGCCGACACCCACACCCACAGCCCGCGCCGTAGTGACCGGCGCCTCCTCCGGCATCGGAGAGGCACTGGCCGCTGATCTGGCATCACGCGGACATTCCCTGATCCTCGTTGCCCGTCGTGGCGAGGTCATGGAGGTCCTCGCCGAGAAGCTTCGCGCCGCGCACGGCGTCGAGGTGGAGGTCCGTGCATCGGACCTCTCCGACAGCGCGGCGCGTGCCGTTCTGGTCGAGGAACTCGGTGGCCGCGACATCAGCATCCTGTGCAACAACGCCGGTATCGCCACCTTCGGGCCGATCGCCGAGCTGGACCCGGCATACGAGCGCGACCAGGTCGAGCTCAACGCCGTTGCAGTGCACGATCTCACGCTGGCCGTGCTGCCCGGCATGCTCGCACGCAAGTCCGGAGCCATCCTGATGGTCGGGTCCGCGGCCGGAAACATGCCGATCCCCAACAACGCGACGTACGCCGCCACGAAGGCGTTCGTGAACACCTTCGCGGAATCGTTGCGAGGTGAACTCAAGGGCACCGGAGTGAACGTCACCCTGCTCGCCCCAGGCCCAGTACGCACCGAAACCCCGGACCCGGCCGAAGCGTCGATCGTCGACAAACTCGTCCCGGACTTCTTCTGGATCTCGAGCGAGTACACCGCCAAGGTCTCGCTCGACGGCCTGGCCGAGAACAAGATGCGCGTCGTACCGGGCATCTTGAGCAAGGCGATGTCCGTCGCGGGCGGTTACAGCCCGCGTGCCGTCGTTGCGCCCATCGTGGGCACGTTCTACAAGAAGCTCGGCGGCTGATTCACGCAAACTTCTCAGAGCAGGCCATAGCAGACCATATAGTCGGTTAATGGCGATGCGAAGAACACTGGCAGTCGGGGCAATCCTTCTTTTGACCGGAGGGTTGCCCTTACTGCTGCCCACGGCAGCGAATGCATGTTCGTGCGCATCATCGGCTACCCCGGAAGAAGCCGTGAGCGTCTCCAGCACCGTTTTCCTCGGGACTCCGACGGAGAAAACTTCGGACGGGTTCGAGGACACCTACCTGTTCGACGTCAGCCGGGTCTACAAAGGCGATCTGGCATCGGTGACGTCGGTGGGGACACTCGCGAACGGGAACGGTTGTGGCACAAGCTACGTGCTCGGCACCGAGCAGCTGATGTTCGTTTCTGCGCCGTACGACGTCGACGCCGAGCACGAGGGGCACAGCTGCGGGCCGGCTACCGAAACCGGGTTCGACATCCAAGCGGCGGTCGAGTCCGTGTACGGCGCCGGTTACGCCCCGAGCCCCGGCGGAACTCCGTCCGTTGGTGTGTCCGCCGACAGATCGGCGGTCATCGGCGGAGGCACCGCGGTGGCATTGCTCGCGGTGCTCGGTTGGTTCGGATGGAAGCGCCGGCGAGCACAGTGATTCGACAGGCACAGTGATTCGAGCCCCGTCAGGGCCGCGTCAACCTCGTTCGGCGGCGCGTCAAGTAAGCGTCAAGATCCGCCCCACCGGTGATCTTCGGGAGTAGATCTGAAGGTAGCCCGCAACACGGCGGGTCACCTTCAGGAGATCGACGTGACGCTACTCGAAATCTTCCCCTCCCTACGCGGCGCAATGACACCACGTATGGATCCTGCGTTGTGGCCCATCAGCACTCGCCACGACCACAGCGGGCGTGTCTGCATCGGCGACGTCTCCCTCGAAGAGATCGCGGACCAGTACGGCACACCGACGTACGTCGTCGACGAGGCGGACGTGCGGCACCGCTGCCGCACGTATCGAGAGATCTTCCCCGACTCGGAGATCGTGTACGCCGGCAAGGCACTGATGATTCGAGCGATGGCTACCTGGGTCTCCGACGAGGGACTCGGGGTGGATGTCTGTTCCGCCGGTGAACTCGCCGTCGCGCTCGCCGCGGGCGTGGACCCCCACCGAATCATCCTGCACGGCAATGCCAAATCGGTTTCCGAACTGAGGGCGGCGGTCAACGCGGGTGTGGGCCGGATCGTCCTCGACTCCCCCAGCGAAGCGGTACGGCTCGCGTCGGTGTGTACCCACCGACAGAAGGTGTTGATCAGAGTCACACCCGGCATCGACATACACGGACACAAGGCAGTGTCCACAGGCATCTTGGACCAAAAGTTCGGCCTACCAGCGTTTTCCGAAGAACTGGAACGTACGGTATCCGTCGTCGCCAACGCGACGCACCTGCAACTCATCGGCCTGCATTGCCATCTCGGCTCCCAGATCACCGATCCCGAACTCTTCCGCCCCGCGATCGAGACGATGATCGCACAGATGGACGACATACGACGCACGCATCGAATCATCCTCACCGAACTCGATCTCGGCGGTGGCCATGGGATCGCATACATGCCGGGAGACGCCCAACTGGATCTGACCCGCCTCGCTCACGTCATCGACGAAACTCTCGACGACGCGTGCACCCGAAACCGCTTCCCTCGCCCCGAAATCGTGCTCGAGCCTGGCCGAGCGATCGCCGCGCGCGCCGGAGTCACGCTCTATCGCGTACAGAACATCAAGTCGATCAGCGGCGGTCGAACCTTCGTTTCCGTCGACGGTGGGATGAGCGACAACCCTCGGGTGTCGTTGTACGACAGCCACTACGACGTCGAACTGGTGAACCGACATTCGAGCGCACCGCTCCAGGAAGTCACCGTCGCCGGGCGGCACTGCGAATCGGGCGACGAAATCGCCGTCGGAGCAAGGCTTCCCGCCGACCTACATGAAGGTGACCTGTTGGCAGTGCCGTGTACGGGCGCATACCACCACAGCATGGCCTCCACCTACAACAGCGTCGGCCGGCCACCGGTCGTGGCTGTGCTGGGCGGGATTGCGCGGCCGTTGATCAGGCGCGAATCGATCAACGACCTGCTGGCCCGCGAGGTCGGCATCTGACCTCGCGGGCGCCTAAGCCTCAGCGCTTGCGACGGCTACCGGTACCGAAGATGTTTCGCGAAATCTCCCGCCCTGCAGCCGAAGCCGCAGAACGCAGGAAGCTCTTCACGGCCGAGTTACCCAAGATCTGCTCGGCGATGTTGGGGCCCTCAGGTTCGGCCGGCGGCGGTGGCGGCAGATCGGGCAGCGACGGAAGATCCAAGGACTGATCCGCCGTCGGAGCACCGGCCACCTTCGCCGTCAACTTTTCGTACGCCGACTCGCGGTCGATGGTCTGGCCGTACTTCTGATTCAGCGGACTCGACGACGCTGCCGCCTTGATCGCGTCGTTGCCGATGGTGTCCATCAGCGACCTCGGAGGACGAATCTTGGTCCAGGCCACCGGCGTCGGCGCACCCTTTTCCGAGAGCACAGTCACGATGGCTTCACCGATGCCGAGTGAAGTCAGTGCCTTTTCCAGGTCGTAGTGCTCGGTCTTCGGGTACGTGCGGACGGTCTTGTTGAGCGCCTTCTGATCGTCGGGCGTGAATGCGCGTAGGGCGTGCTGGACGCGCGCGCCCAACTGTGACAGCACCGAATTGGGAATGTCGGTCGGAAGCTGCGTGCAGAAGAACACGCCGACACCTTTGGAGCGAATCAGCTTGACCGTCTGTTCGACCTGCTGCAGGAAAGCCTTCGACGCGTCCGCGAACAGAAGGTGCGCCTCGTCGAAGATGAACACCAGCTTCGGCTTGTCAAGATCTCCCTCTTCGGGCAGCGTCTGGAACAGGTCCGCGAGCACCCACATCAGGAAGGTGGAGAACATTGCCGGACGCGCGGCCTGGGCACCGAGTTCGAACAGCGTGATCACACCGGCACCGCCGACGACACGCAGCAGGTCCTCGGTTTCGAGTTCCGGTTCGCCGAAGAAGGTGTCACCGCCGTCGGCTTCGAGGTTGACCAACGCGCGCAGAATCACTCCCGCCGTCGCGGAGGAAACTCCGCCGATACCCTTCAGATCCGCTTTGCCCTCAGCGCTAGTCAGGTGGGCGATGACCGAACGCAGATCCTTGAGGTCCAGCAGGGCCAGGCCCTGAGTGTCGGCCCAGTGGAAGATCAGTCCGAGAGTCGATTCCTGGGTCTCGTTGAGGCCCAACACTTTGCTGAGCAGGATCGGCCCGAAACTGGTGATGGTCGCGCGCACCGGGATACCGATTCCGTCAGTACCCAACGACAAGAACTCGACTGGCATCCCAGCGGGAGTCCACGAATCGTCGCCCGTCTCGACTGCGCGAGCCTTCATCTTCTCGCTCGGATCCCCCGCCTTCGACAGACCCGAGAGGTCGCCCTTGACGTCGGCCATCACTACCGGCACACCCGCGGCGGACAGCTGCTCGGCGATGCCCTGCAACGTCTTGGTCTTGCCGGTACCCGTCGCACCGGCAATCAGACCGTGACGGTTGATCGTCGCCAATGGAATCCGCACCCGCGCGGTGGGATCTGCCACTCCGTCGATCACCACCGAGCCGAGCTCGAGTGCCCGCCCCTCGGATGAATAGCCCGCCGCGATTTCAGCTGCAGCACCCGACGGCGCCTGAGCAGCGGGGGTGGCTCCGGCCGATGCTTCGGCTTCAGCGGCAGCCGCTTCCTTCTCGGCTTCCTCAGCTGCCGCAGCGGCTTCAGCTGCAATCCGAGCGGCTTCGGCAGCGGCAGCCTTGGCAGCTTTCGCCTTCTCCGCCGGCGTCAGCGGCGCGGCTCCGTCCTTCGGATCCACGGTCATCGAAAAGCCCTCCTCGTTGCAATGCGGCGAAGTTCTTGTCATCACCCGAACGCCGTCTTACACACGTCGAGTTTCCACCGCAGACCTTATCCCGCGCCCGCGCGCACTACTGTGTTCCTGGTGCAGGACAAATTGGTATGGATCGATTGTGAAATGACCGGGCTGCGACTCGAGTCGGACAAACTCATCGAGATTGCGGCTCTGGTGACCGACAGCGACTTGAACATCTTGGGCGAAGGTGTGGACATCGTCATCCACGCCGACGACGACGCGTTGGCTGCAATGCCCGACGTCGTGAAGAAGATGCACGCGAAGTCGGGACTGACCGAAGAGGTTCGTAAGTCGACGGTCACCCTCGCCGAGGCGGAGAAAGAGGTGCTCGCGTACATCCGCAAGCACGTTCCCGTCGCCGGTACGGCTCCCCTGGCAGGTAATTCCATCGCCACCGACCGCGGATTCATCTCGCGTGACATGACGGCGCTGGACACATACCTGCACTACCGGATGATCGATGTCAGCTCCATCAAGGAACTCTCCCGCCGCTGGTACCCGCGAATCTACTTCGGCCAGCCCGAAAAAGGTCTCGCCCACCGGGCACTCGCCGACATCAAGGAATCCATCCGCGAACTCAAGTACTACCGCGGCACTGCATTCGTCGCGGCGCCCGGACCGTCGAGCGCGGAGATCGCAGCCGTCGTAGAGGGCTTGGGTCCCGCCTGACCTGCCGATTGGCTTCCTGACCGACTTTCGCGCTAGTATCTCTTTCGTCAAAGCAGCCGGGTCAAACCGGTGGCCGAGGCAATGGTGGGCGTAGTTCAGTTGGTAGAGCACCAGGTTGTGATCCTGGCTGTCGCGGGTTCGAGTCCCGTCGCTCACCCAAGCGGAACCCCCGAAGATGTCGAAAGACATTTTCGGGGGTTCTTTTGGTTTGTGCGCCAGCCCGAAGTGGGTGGGGTGGCGACCGCGACAAATCGCCCGCTCCCGAGCAACCCGTGCCCGGGCGGAGCGAACGTACCTCTCGTCGCCTCAGAGAGACCGAAAGCCACTTTCGCTCACATCGGGGTAGCTGGAAATCGCCGCAAATGGCCCAGCCGTCGATCACTCGGGCGACGGTTGCGGCTCCCAGACACCTGCGACGGTCCCCTCGCGAACGTGTCGCTCGTATGCCGAAACCTTGTCGTGGATGACGGTCAGGTTGTCCTGCAGCGCAGAGATCCTGGATCGAATCAACACCTCATGCTTTTGTAGAAGTGAAAGCCGTTCCTTCTCGTTTCCCGGCCCTGACCTGACGAGTGCGGCGAATTCGCGAATCGTTGCTATCGGCATACCCGAGTCACGGAATCGATTGCACAGCTTCAACCAAGCGACATCGTTTTCGGCGTAGACCCGACGCCCACCTGCCGAGCGCGCAACCTCGTGAACGAGCAATTCCTCACGTTCGAAGTATCGAAGGGAATCGATGCTGATTCCGGTCTCGACAGCTACGTCACCGATTGATAGTTCACGCATTGCCCGTCTACCTTTCCTTGACCTGGAGTGCACTCCAGATTTTACGGTCGCGGCCATGAATTCCACTCAGCGCAAAATCAACACCGGATTCTCCCGAATCTCCACTGCCGACGACGTACTTGCCGGACAAGATTTAACCGGCACAACTGCTTTGGTCACTGGCGGGTACTCCGGACTCGGATACGAGATTTCGCGGTCACTTTCTTCGGTCGGGGCGCGAGTTGTAGTTCTTGCCCGCCGACCAGAACAGGCACGGAGCGAGGTGGCCGACCTTCCGGGTATCGAAGTGCGAGCGTGCGACCTGTCGGACCCGAGCAGTGTCAGATCGTGTGCGCGAGAAATTCTCGAATCCCGGATCACTCCGGACATCATCATCTGCAATGCGGGGGTCATGGCCTGCCCGGAACTCCGTGTCGGCTCCGGATGGGAATCACAATTCGCGATCAATCACCTCGGGCACTTTGTACTGGTGAACCTGCTCGTGCCAGCCATGCCCGCAAACGGTTCTCGCGTAGTCGCTGTCTCGTCGGCGGGACATTTTCTGTCGGGAGTGCGTTGGGATGACATACATTTCCGCAACGGTTACGACCGCTGGCTTGCTTACGGTCAAGCCAAGACTGCAAATGCTCTATTCGCTGTACAGCTGGCGAGCTCCGGTGCTTCACGCGGTATCACTGCGTTCTCCGTCCATCCCGGGAGCATCCTCACTCCCCTTCAACGTCACTTTTCTGCATCGGAGAAACACGATCTCGGATGGACGACGTCGAATGGCGACGCCGTGCCGGGATTCAAGACTCGCTCCCAGGGCGCCGCTACGACGGTGTGGGCAGCGACGGCACCGATACTCGCCGATCACTCCGGCGCGTACCTCCAGGACTGCAACATCGCGGACGTCGCGCAGACTGATGACATGAGCGTCGGCGGCGTGAAGCCTTGGGCTACCGATCGCGACGACGCACGCAGATTGTGGGCACTGTCCGCTGAAATGACCGGAGTGGACGCCTTCGGTCGGCGCTGACGCCGAGCGAACGTACCTCCCGTCGCCTCAGATAGACCGAGAGGCACTTTCGCTCACAAAAGGAATACAGATGCAGAAATGCCCCCAACCGGACGGTCGGGGGCATTCTGACGTTCAGTGCTTCAGGGACGCGATCAGACGTCCGCGTTGCCGGTCTTCCAGACGCTCCAGGGAATGTTCCAGTCACCGAGGCCGTCCGTGCCGGAGAGCGTTCCGCCGACGGTGTTCTTGACGACGACGATGTCCCCACGCTTGGTGTTGTCGTAGACCCACTTGGCGTTGGACGGGCTCAGGTTGAGGCAGCCGTGACTGGTGTTGGAGTACCCCTGCTGCCCGACCGACCACGGCGCCGAGTGGAAGAAGATGCCGCTGTAGGACATTCGGGTCGCCCAGTCGACGGGGGTCTTGTAACCCTGCGCCGAGGTGACCGGGACGCCGTACGTGGACGAGTCCATGATCATGTTCGCGAAGCGGTCACCGATGATGTAGACGCCGTTGTCGGTGGGAGTGCTGTCCTTGCCCATGGAGGTGGGCATGGTCATGACGGTCTCACCGTTGACCTGGAAAGTGACCTGCTTGGTGTTGTCGTCCGCCGTGGCGATGACGGCATCACCGATGGTGAAGGAACTCTTCGCGTCTTCCTGCCCGAAGACTCCCTTGCCGAGATTGCGCCCGTACACGTTGACGCTCACGTCGACTTTGGTGCCGGGTGCCCAGTAGTTCTCCGGACGCCAACGGACCTCACGATTGTTGACCCAGTAGAACGCACCTTCGACGGTCGGAGTCGTGGTGACGGTGATCGCAGCTTCGGCAGCCTTGCGATCGGGGATGTTCTCGTCGAACTGCACCGCGATGGGCTGACCGATGCCGACAACATCGCCCTCGTTCGGCAAGACATACGGCTTCGTGACGTTGCCGGGTGCGCTGGTGGTGAAGGACGTGACCGTCGTACTGGCGCCGCCCAATCCGAATGCGCGGGCTTCGATTTTGTACTTGCGGTTGTAGCCGAGCGGTTCGGTGGTCGTCCACGACGCACCGTCGGCAGCAATCGCGCCGGCAACTGCCTTGCCGTCCTGATTGACCATCGTCACGTCGGACAGGGCGCCGTCAGCGACGTTGATCTTGACCGGGTCGCCCGGCGAGAAGCCGACAGCGCCGTCGGCGGCGGTCGAGGTGAGCTTCGGCTTGATGAGTTCGGTGAGCGGATTGGAATCGATCGGCGCCGATCCCTCGGTGCTGACGTCCTTGCCACCCGACGTGCACGCGGTGACCAGAACGAGCGCACCGAGAGACACCGCGATCATCGCCGCACTCTTCGACACTCGACCGTTCCCCCCGCGCACGGACAGACCCCACCTTTGACGACTCATCGTTCGACTCCGCTTCACAATTTCTCCGACTAACTTCCGCATCACATGCGAATCCCACTTACCGGAAGGCAAGTGGGACTTGCGGTATGACTGCGCTGCACCAATGATGCCAGGCGCGCTCGTTACCAACGGTCATGAAGGGCCACGCCGTCAGTAACATTCAAGTATCAATCGCTCCGAACCGTCCGTTTTGTTACCGCTTTCAGCGGATTTCCTCCGATTGGACTACGGCAGCGAGGCCGCCACCTGGCGATTTGCTCCCGAACCGGCGATTCGGCTAATGTTCTGTCTCGCAAGAGCGAGCGCCTATAGCTCAGTTGGTAGAGCAAGTGACTCTTAATCACTGGGTCCGGGGTTCGAGTCCCTGTGGGCGCACTTGCAAAGGTCCCCACCTTCTTCGGAAGGTGGGGATTTTTCTTTGTGGCTTGGTGGACAGGTCGTGGTGAATAGACTTCACAGTTACCGGAACCACGGCCTGGAGGTCTGATGACTGAGCGCGAATTCACGCCCGGCGGCGAACTGGCATTTGCCGGGGTGGCAGGTCAGGCAGCTCTGATCCGGTCCGGAGCTTTGTCCGCCCGCGAACTCACCGAGACCACACTTCGCCGTATCGAGCGCCTCGATTCGACGCTAAACGCATTTGTACGAGTTCTCGCGGACGAAGCACTCGACGAGGCGACACGGCTCGATCAACGTCAGGCCGACGGCAAAACCCTGGGCCCACTGCACGGAGTCCCGATTGCAATCAAGGACGAGAACGACGTCGCCGGAACGCCGACGACGTACGGCGGTGCGGCAGCCACGCGCATCGCATCGGCCGATTCAGAGGTTGTCCGCAGGTTGCGCGAAGCGGGTGCGGTGATCGTCGGCAAGACGACGATGCCCGAGTTCGGCATCTGGCCCTTCACCGAGACTGCCGCAAACGGATACACGAGAAACCCTTGGGACACCGGCATATCCACCGGCGGATCGAGCGGAGGATCTGCGTCGGCCGTCGCGTCGGGAATGGTCGCGGCGGCAATAGGCGGCGACGGCGGCGGTTCCATACGATTGCCTTCGGCGTTCTGCGGGTTGTTCGGACTCAAGCCGCAACGCGGTCGGGTGAGCACCGCGCCGAACCGAAACCTCTGGCGCGCACTCGGCACACTCGGGCCTCTCACTCGTTCGGTCGAGGACAGCGCGCTCGTATACGACGCAATCACCGGCACCACCGAGACCGACGACTACACAGCCGAAACGCTCCGAACCAGCTTTGCCGACGCGGCCGTGTCGGCACCCGGGCCGCTTCGCATCGCGGTGTCCACCCGGAGTCCGGTCCGGGGCGTCCGCCCGTCAGCGGAGATCGTTGCCGCGGTGCTCTCGATCGCAGAGATGTTGAGCGCGTTGGGACATCACGTCGAAGAACACGATCCCGAGTACCCGGACGCCACTGCCGCTTTTCTCCCGCAGGTACTCGGCGGTGTCCGCGACGAAGCGCTTCGTGTCGATCATCCAGCGCTTCTCGAGAAGCGCACGCGAGCGCTCGCCTCGATCGGCCGGATAGCTGCACCCGCGCGCGTCGGCAAATTCGCCTACCGCAAAGGTCAGCGAATTGCAGCGACGGTCAACCAGGTCTTCGACACCTTCGACCTGGTCCTGATGCCGACGACGCCCGCGCTGCCACGCCCGATCGGACAACTCGAAGGAACCGGCCTTCTGTCCGCAGTCCGCAAGGCGTTGCCGATCGCCGCCTACTGTTCTATCTGGAATGTCTGCGGCAACCCGGCGGCCGCAGTACCCGCCGGCTTCTCCGAACACGGACTCCCCCTGAGCGTCCAACTGGTTGCGCGCAGCGGTGGCGAATCGGCGATTCTCGCCGTCGCACAGCAGTTGGAAAGCACCGTCCGCTGGCCGGATTCACGCCCGCCACACTCGTGAATTTCGGAAGCGATGTAACCATCGTCACCACGATGAACACGCGTTTTGCAAACTCCTGAGCCTGTCGGCTAATGTTCTGTCTCGCAAGAGCGAGCGCCTATAGCTCAGTTGGTAGAGCAAGTGACTCTTAATCACTGGGTCCGGGGTTCGAGTCCCTGTGGGCGCACTTGCAAGAAGGCCCCCACCTCACCAGGTGGGGGCCTTCTTCATGTTCTGCCTTCGAAAACTCGGGTCAGCGAATGATCTTCCGGACCACGAGTAGTCCCACCACTGAACCAACTGCGATCAGCGCGTACTTCACGGCCGGCTCGTTGAGCTTGGCGAGCACCGTCTTCTTGGTGTTCTCGACCAGCCGCTTCGGGTTGGTGCGGACCGTCAGTTCGTCGAGTGTGCTCGCGAGCTGGTTACGCGCCTTCTCGATCTCGCGTTCGATGCTCTCGGTGTCCCTGGGCACGTGTCCTCCAACTTGTCTGTGTTCTGCTGCTCTGTGTGCGGGTCTGCTGTGCGGACGCAGCGCGCCGACACTTCGCTCTACCGTAGAGGAGCAGAATGCCCTCGCGCCCACCTGCCGCGCAATTTCTCGACTAACCTCGATTCCCGTGACCGAGAACAGTAGATTGTCCGCCGGCGACGTCGCGCCGGATTTCACGCTCCCAGACGCCGACGGCAACGAGGTTTCGCTTCACGATTACCGCGGCCGCAAGGTCATCGTGTACTTCTACCCCGCGGCCAGCACCCCGGGGTGCACCAAGCAGGCCTGCGACTTCCGCGACAGCCTCGCCGAATTGAACGGCGCCGGGCTGGAGGTCGTCGGAATCTCGCCGGACAAGCCAGCAAAACTCGCGAAGTTCCGCGATACCGAAGAGCTGACCTTCCCGCTGCTCTCCGACCCCGAGAAGGCGACGCTCGAAGCCTGGGGCGCATTCGGAGAGAAGAAGATGTACGGCAAGACGGTCCAGGGCGTCATCCGCTCGACGTTCCTCGTTGACGAGGAAGGCAAGATCGAGGTGGCCCAGTACAACGTCCGGGCCACCGGCCACGTCGCCAAGCTACGACGCGATCTATCCGTCTAACTCCCGTACCTGCTCAAGAACAGCGCCTCCGCGAAAGCGAGATTCTCGATCTCCGACGGGTCGACGCTTTCGTCAGGTGCATGAATGCGGCACTGCGGTTCCTCGACGCCGATCAGCGCGATCTCCGCGTCGGGGAACTGCTCGGCCAACGCACTGCACAGCGGAATCGATCCCCCTTGGCCGGCAAACCCCACTTCGCGGCCGTAGGCATCGGTCAGCGCAGACTTCAGCTGCGCGAAACCCGCTCCTTCGGTCGACGACGAGAACGGTGATCCCGTCGATTCCGGTACGACCTCGATGTGGACGCCCCACGGCGCCGCTGCGCGGAGGTGGTCAGTCAACAACTTCTGTGCCTGCGCCGGATCCGTGCCAGGCGGGACACGAAGATTCAGGCGTGCGGATGCACGGGGCGTGATTGCCGCCGCAGAACCCACGACCGGCGGGCAGTCGATACCCAGGATGGTCAGCGCTGGACGAGCCCACACCTGCTCGGCGACCGAACCGGAACCAGTCAGCTGTACCCCTTCGAGTACCCCGGCGTCGGAGCGGAACTGATCGCCGTCGTAACTGACTCCCTCCCACTCCTGGTCGTTGGTCAAGCCTTCGACAGTGGTGTTTCCGGCGCCGTCGTGCAGCGTCGAGAGAATGTGCACCAGCGCGGTGATCGCATCGGGTGCCGGTCCACCGAAGACACCGGAGTGAATCTCACCCTCGAGCGTCGACACGTGGACCACCACGTTGGCGATCCCGCGCAGTGATGTCGTGATCGTCGGCTCCCCCACCTCGGTGTTGCCGGTATCGGCGATCAGGATCATGTCGGCCGCAAAAAGTTCGGGCCGCTCTCGCACCAGATCCTCGAGACCGCCAGTGCCCATCTCCTCGGATCCTTCGGCGACGATCGTCAGATGGGCGCTCGGATCCACACCGGCAGCGGCGAGCGCTCGCAGAGCTGTCAGATGCATGACGACGTTGCCCTTGCAGTCGGAAGCGCCGCGTCCGTACCACCGTCCACCCCGCTCGGTGAGTGTGAAAGGCGGCGAGCCCCAGAGCTCTTCGTTTCCCGGCGGCTGAACGTCGTAGTGGCAGTACAGCAGAACGGTCGGAGCACCGTCTGGACCTGGTCGACGACCGACGACGGCGGCCGAGCCGTCGGGGGTCTCGATCGCCTCGATATCGGCGAAACCCTGATCGCGGAATGCCTCCAGGACCCAATGTGCCGCGGCCGCGCATTCTTCCGGCGGGTATTGCCTTGCATCTGCGACCGACTTCATCGCCACAAGTGCACTCAGATCCTCATGGGCACGCGGCATGAGTTCACGTACCGCGGTTCGCAGTTCTTCCGTCATCGTCTCCCTCTCCTCGGCATCGAACCTCGGTGTGCCCGAAGAATCTCAGTGTGCCCGAATCGGGCGTAGGGAGTCGGCAGGATCGCCGTTGCGCCACACCGCGCAGCAACCTCTTCAGCTACTGGACAGGTGGTCACCTAGTATCGAGGTGTGGCAACAGCATCGGGACTCGTGTGCGCGCACCTGCGCGGTGCGTTTCGACCGATCACGACCGCCGAAGTAGGTGGCCGATGACACCGGATAATGCACAAGTCCCAAATTCGACAGAAAACACCGATAGCCTGGAAGACGTGCAGCCCACGACTCGTAACCGCGCGCGGCGACGAGTCGACCCAGCACTGGAGAATCCTCAGAGCCTCGAAGAACCGCAGGAACTGCTGCCGCGCAAGCGTCCGACGCAAGAGCGCAGCCAGCGTAAATTCGACGCACTCCTGGCAGCGTCACGGGAACTCCTCACCGATGTCGGTTTCGAATCGTTCACCTGCGAAGAGGTCGCGGCACGTGCTGACGTCCCGATCGGGACGCTCTACCAATTCTTCGCGAACAAGTACGTCATCGTGTGCGAATTGAACCGCCAGGACCTCGTCGGAGTCCAGCACGAGCTTGCGCAGTTCGGCGGCGAAGTACCGTCACTCGACTGGTTGCGGTTCCTGAACAGTTTCGTCGATCACATGGCCGGACTGTGGACGTCCGATCCGTCGCGCCGCGAGGTCTGGTTGGCGATGCAGTCGACGCCGTCCACGCGGGCCACCGGAGTCATTCACGAAAAGCAATTCGCCGAGACCGTAGCGAAAATGCTCGGTCCGTTGACGCCGCGTACGCGGCGAGATCGTCGCCTGATGATGGCGGAAGTTCTTGTCCACGTGGTGTATTCGATGCTCAATTTCTCGGTTCAGGACGGTCAGTCGCATGCCGACGCCGTCGCCGAACTGAAAAGGTTGATGATCGCGTATCTCCTCGTCGCCGAGAAGGAATCCCGCACGAAGGACTAGTCGAACGACAAAGAGCCGGTCTCCCCTTGGGAGACCGGCTCTTTCGTGTCGGGCAGTGTTACTCCGGGTCGGATTCGATGACCGCGAAAGCGCCCGCCATGTCCCCGTCGTGGGTGAGCGAGATATGAATCTTCACTCCGGTGAGGTGTTTGGCCACGTCACCGCGAAGCCGTATGCCCGGGCGACCCCAGGCGTCCGAGACGACCTCGATCTGATTGTGGATCATCTCCCCCAGCACCGGCGGGCTGGCGAAGAGAGCAGTTGACCATGCCTTGATCACTGCTTCCTTCGCTGCCCACCGGGCGGCGAAATGCCGTGCCGGTTCGGAGCTCCGGGTAGCGGCGTCTCGACGCTCGCCCGGTGTGAAGTTGTCGAGCATTGCCGTTCCCGGCCTGTTCAATTGCTCGGCGAACTCCGACACCGTCACGAGGTCGAAGCCGATACCCAGAACTCCCATACCGTGATTATTACTTGCAGCCGGGCAGATTCGAGCGGTACACCAGATCTGCGCCGAGTCGTGCGTCCTCGCTCAGCAGCATGTCCGCTTCGAGCTGACGCGACGCCTTGGCCGGCGTTCCGTCGGCACCGAGGCGACGATCCGCCGGGCGCTCGTAAAGGCTGTCGCCACCGCACATCGCCTTGGCGAGGCGGCGCTGACCGTCGATCGTCCGCTGCTGCGCCGCAGCAACATAGTCGGCGCGCTTGTCGGCCGGAACCGACTCGACGAATGCCTGCGGGTGCACGACTGCGATCAGGCCGGAGACGTGACCGAAGCCGAGGCTGGTCAGCAGGCCGGCACGCAGCGGAAGCTGATCACCGAACTTGAGCGGCTGACGTGCCCACACGAGGTGCTCGAACTCGGCCATCTTCTCGTCGACGCAGTCGAGGCTGCGGTTCGGCGGGACGATGCCCTGGCTCAGTACCTGGCAGAGCCCGATCAGCTGGAAGGCTGCGGCACCACCCTTGGCGTGACCGGTCAGGCTCTTCTGCGAGACCACGAACATCGGCGCACCTTCACTGCGTCCCAATGCCCCGGCGAGGCGCTCGTGCAGCTCTGCCTCGTTGGGATCGTTGGCGGCAGTGGAGGTGTCGTGCTTGGAGATCACGGCGATGTCGTCGGCGCTCACGCCGAGAGCGTTGAGCGAGAGTGCGAGCTGCGAATCCGCTCCCCCACGTCCGGCGCCCAGTGCTCCGAGTCCCGGTGCCGGGATCGAGGTGTGGACACCGTCGGCGAACGATCCGGCCCAAGCGACCACACCGAGGACGGGCAAGCCCATCTCGAGTGCCAGGTCACCGCGAGCGAGGAGAATCGTTCCGCCACCGGCCGACTCGACGAATCCGCCGCGGCGACGATCGTTGGCCCGCGAGAAGCGGCGATCCTCGATGCCCTTGGCGTGCATGTCCTCGGTCTTCGCAGTGGCGGACATGTCGCCGAAGCCGATGATGCCTTCCGTGCTCAGATCGTCGAACCCACCGGCAACAACCAACTGCGCCTTGCCGAGTCGGATCTTGTCGACGCCTTCTTCGACGGATACCGCTGCCGTGGCGCAGGCGGCGACGGGGTGAACCATCGCGCCGTAACCGCCGACGTACGACTGAACGACGTGCGCTGCAATGACGTTCGGCAGCGCTTCCTGCAGGATGTCGTTCGGACGGTTCTCGCCGAGCAGCGTGTCGATGTACAGGCTCCGCATGGAGGTCATGCCGCCCATGCCGGTGCCCTGCGTGTTGGCGACCAGGCTCGGGTGTACCCAGCGAAGCAGTTCGCTCGGAGTGAAGCCGCCGGTGAGGAAGGCGTCCACCGTTGCGACGATGTTCCAGAGTCCGACGCGGTCGACCGAATCTGCCATGTCGGCGGGGATGCCCCACTTGGTGACGTCGAAGTTGGTCGGGATCTGGCCGCCGACACTGCGAGTCAGCTTCATCTTGCGCGGGACGCGGATCTCGGTGCCTGCGCGGCGAGTGACTGTCCAGTCTCCGGACTCGGCGGAAACCGTCGCCGTCGTGTTCTCCGGATCGGATTCGACGAAGGCCTGAGCCTCTGCCTCACTGCCGACCACGAAGCTCAGATCCTTGTCCAGGAACACGGAGGTGAGCAGCGGAGCGGTGTTGTCGATCATCGCGCCCTCGTCGACGTAGCGACGGATGCCGCAACGCTCGACGACTGCGTCGTGGTACTTGTCGGCGATTTCCGCCTCGGGTACCAGGTCACCGGATTCGACGTCGTACCAGCCCGGCTTGGGGTCGTTCTCCCAGACGATGAGTCCGGTGTTCCACGCCAATTCGAGAACGCCTGCGGCAGAGAGCTGCTCGTCGACCTCCATCTCGAAGCGGGTACGCGAGGAACCGTAGGGTCCGAGCTCTCCGGCACCCACGATGACCACGAGGTCCGCGGGGGTGACGTCCAGTTCGGGCCAGCTCGGAGCCTTGACCGAGTCGTCGATGCGAGCCGGCGTGGGCAGCGCCAGGATGCTGGACTCGTCCACTGCTTCGTCGACAGCCTCGGCGATCTCGGCAACCTCGGCAGCTTCCTTGGCCAAAGCACCCAGATCCAGGTTGGCCTCGGACAGTCCGCCGGTCAAGTCGACCTCGAGCGGAGCCTCTGCTGCAGCGCGCCGCGACTCGCGGGTTGCCGTCTTCAGCAGTTGGGTCGCCATCTCCTGGGTGGACCAGGTGCGGACGCCCGCAGCTTCGACCGCGTCGACGATCGGATCGTTGTGACCCATGAGTCCGGTTCCGCGAACCCAACCGATGACCGCGTGTGCCAACGTGACCCGCTCGGCCCAGTTGCGCTCGGCCTTCCAGCGGTTGACCACGGCGATCAGCGAAGCCTTGGCCTCACCGTATGCACCGTCGCCGCCGAACGTTCCGCGGTTCGGCGAACCGGGCAGCACTACGTGCAGGTGCGTGTCGACATCGCTGTCGTAACCGATCTTCGACAGACCGCCGATGAGGCGCTCCACCGACCAGAGCAGCACGCGCATTTCCATTTCGGCGCGAGCGCCGGCGTCGGAGAGTTCGCCGCCGACACGCGGAGCTGCGAACGGGAAGAGCATCGTCGGCGTCATGGCCGGCTTGATGAGCTTCTTTGCGCCGCCTGCATTCTCGGTGGCCTCGTTGCCGATCCAGTCGATCAGTGCGTCGACGTCGGTGTACGACGCCATGTTCGCGGGAACCACCCAGAGGGCGGCACCGGCGCGAGCGTTCTCGCGGTACAGGTCGCGGTAGAAGCCCAAACGCTGACCGTCGAGTCGTGAGGTGGTCACGAATACCGTTGCGCCACCGGCAAGGAGCTTGCCCGTGACCGCTGCCGCGATGGAACCCTTGCTGGCGCCGGTCACTACTGCGACCTCGCCTGCCCACTCGGGTGCGTCGGATTCTGTCGTCACGGCTGCATCAACGATGCGGGTGTAGACCTCGGCGAGCGCCGTGCGGCCCTCGTCGGTTGCACGGGTGGCCCACCACTTGGCCTGTGCGGCGACGGTGGAACCGGCACCGATGAAGTTCTCGACCGACAACGCGGTGTCACCGAGCCAAATACGAGCGAGATCCTCACGCGCACTTGCCCAACGGTCGTCGAGCAGCACGGCTTTCTGTGCGTCGAATGCCGGAGCAACCAGACGCGGCCAGTCGGAGCCGAGTTCAGCCGAGACCAGGTCGACCAGTTCGGTGTCCTCGACCGTCGCGACTGCCGCTTCTTCGTTCAGTCCGAGCTGCTCGAGCACCAGGCGTGCAGCCGAGGCCAGAACGCCGTTGCGCCCGGTGATGTTCTCGGTGAACTCACCCAGGGCGGCTGCGTCGACGGTTCCGCCGCTTCCGCCGCCGGTAGCCGGCAACGAGACACTGACTCCGCGTGCAGAGCCGACCGAGGCAACTGCGCTGTCGATGACTGCGTCGACCGCTGCGGCGTCGGCCAGTGCGCCGGAGCTCAGGCCACCGAGGTCGCCGCCGCGGATGCTGGCGCCGTCACGGGTGCCGAGAGCCACTGCTGCGGTGACGTGGTGCGCCCAGCCGTCGCCCAGTTCCCAGACCTTCTTGACGCGGTCGGCGATGTAGCCGGGACGCTTGCCCGAGGGGCCGAAGACCTTGCGCAGGTGATCGTTGATCGAATCGGAGAGCACCGGTCCGAACGGCTTGTACGTACGGGCGAGCTTGTCGACGGTTGCTCCCAAGGAGCCCATGTCGGCATCCGCGGCACCGTCGATGGCGCCGAGGGACAGCTCGGAGCCGAGGTCGACCAGAAGCTGGTTACGACGCGAGGAGACGCCGTCGCACAGTGCCTCGATCGTGTCGGCGGGGCCGACCTGATCGGGACGGAGCTTGGTCCACAGGCTGATCAGGACCTTCGTGGCGTCGGGCGCCTTGAAGGTGAGGTCGTCCGGACGCGGTCCACCCGAGGGTGCAGCCGGCGCAGCAGCTGCAACCGGAGCAGCGGCCGCGGCAACCGATGCAGCCTGCGCGGCAGGCGCTTCGATCTCGTCGTCGTCATCGACGGCGGGGTCGACGTCGGTGCCGTAGACGATCGCAGCTTCGCGCTCGACGTTGAGAACCTCGACCGGGTAGCCGAAGCGGCCCGGCAGCTTGAGGGTCTGCGACGCGAGGTTTGCAACGGTCGGGGCAGCGCCGAGACCGATCTCGACGAAGCGTTCGACCCCGAGTCCACCTTCGGACTCGTCACCGAAGAGCAGGTCCTGCGTCTCGATCCAACGGACCGGGCTGGCGAACTGCCAAGCGAGCAGCTCGATCAGGATGATGCGGGACAACTCGTGAGTGCGCGTTGCGTAGCTGTCGAAGTCTGCAAGGACTTCCTGCAGCGGCTCGGACGGCACCAGGTCGGCGATTTCCTGAACGAAGTCACGACGCAGCGAGAACGGCTTCGGAACCAGGTTCGGGATGTAGCGGCCGATCAGGATGTCCGGATCGATGTCGTGCGGGAGCAAGTCCTGCAGGCACACGCGGAAGTCCGCCACGCCGCCACGAAGGACGGTGGAGTGGAACGGCACGTCGATGCCGGGAACCTGGATGTATGCCCGCTTGCCACCGAATTCTGCTCGGCGACGATCGATTTCGACCTCGAGTGCGTCGAGACCGGCTACCGAACCGGCGATGGCGTACTGGCTGCCGCGCAGGTTCAGGTTGACGATTTCGAGGAACTCACCGGAGGTCTCGGCGACACCGGCGACGAAGCCCTGCACGTCGTCGTCGGAAACACCGATCTGCGACGGGCGAATAGCGGCCATGCGGTAGTCGGAGCGTCCGGCTTCGTCACGGGGAACGAGCTGGTGCATGGCGGAGCCACGCTGGAAGACGACCTCGAGAAGTGCTTCGAGCGGGAAGACCTCGGCGACAGCAGCGAGTGCGTTGTACTCACCGACCGAGTGACCGGCCAGAAGGGAATCCTCGATGAAGGTTCCGGATTCGCGCAGCTCGGCAACCTGGGCAACACCGAGAACGGCCATGGCCACCTGGGTGAACTGAGTCAGGTGCAGGACACCGTCAGGATGCTTGTGCTCGACACCGCGCGCCTTGACGGTCACCGGGTTGTCGCGCACGACAGCGAGAATCGAGAATCCGAGCGCCTTGCGGGTGTGCTTGTCCGCACGCTCCCAGACGTCGCGGGCGGCCTTGGAGCGTGCACGAGCGTCGAGGCCCATGCCCGGGCGCTGGATGCCCTGGCCGGGGAAGGCGTAGACGGTCTTCGGTGCGGCAGTGCGGCCGGTGGCGACCATCACCAGTTCGCCGTCGATGCGGCAGCCGACCTCGACGATTTCTGCGCCCTGGTCGATGCCGACACGGTCGACGCGGACGTCGATCTCGGCGCCGGGGCGAACCATCCCGAGGAAGCGGGCGGTCCAGGCGGTCAGGCGGCGCGGCGGGACGCGGGTCTCGGCCGGGTCGACTGCGGTGACTACCTGTTGCGCTGCGGCGGAGAGCCACATGCCGTGCACGATCGGGGTTCCGAGGCCGGCCAGCAGAGCGGCGTTGTCGGAGGTGTGAATCGGGTTGTGGTCACCGGAAACCTGAGCGAACGCACCCATGCTGACCGGCGCGAGGATCTTCGCGTCACGGCGACGACGACGCGAGGTGTCGACAGCCGCATCGCTGATCGATCCACCGGCGCGAGCCGGGTCGGCGAGTTCGCCAGCGCCGGTGCGTCCGCGGATCGCGAAACGCTCGGTCATGGTGACGACTGCGGGGGCGTCGAGGCCCTCGCCGAGCATGGCACCGACCTCGACCTTGACCTCGACGACGCGACCGAGGTCGGTGTCGAGAACCGAGGCGACCTCGGCATTGACCACGAGAATGCTTGTCTCGGAGGGAAGTTCACCGACGAAGTCGACGGTGTGGTCGAGGTGGACCAGGTCGAGCATGCCTTCGATGACAGAAAGACTGTCGAGCTTGGCTGCGCCGAGGACTGCGAACACTGCAGGCCAGCATGCTCCGACGACGACGTCCGGAACAGCCTTGCTGCTGACACTGAGCGTGGCGGGCAGACCGGAACCGGTGACACCGGCGTGATCGGCGATGCGATCGGGAACCCACGCGACGTTGAGGCGAGCCTTTCCGTTCTTGACTGTCGGAAGTTCTTGTCCGGCAGCAACTGCCAGGAGCGCGGACATCGCACCTTCGGCGTCGGCCTCGGTGACAACCGGAGCGCCGCCGTCCACGACGGACGCGGGGATGGTGATCGTGATGTCGACCGACTTGTCTGCCACCAACGGAACCGAGAGCAGCACGTGCGAGGAATCGACGACGGTCAAGCTGGAACCCGTGGTGCCGTGAACTGCCTTGTCGGCAGACTCTGCGTTCCACTCGTCGAGGTCACCGAGGCGACGGACGGGGTTCTGGGTCAGGCGTCCTGCCCACTGGAGGTCGGGAGCCGAGAGGACGGCGTCGAGAAGTCCGGGTGCGGAATCCTGGTGGCGGCGGCTCGCGAGTGCAACCGGAGCGGTTCCGGCAGCAACCAATTCGTCGTAGGTCGCCTTCTCGAAGCGATCGAGCAGGTCACCGACCGGCTCGTCGACACGGGTGATGCCGGCGACGGCAACGGTGCCGGGGATGACACAAACCTGATCGGCGGTGTAGCGGGGATCGTGTGCCTGCCACAGGGAGTCGCTGCGCCACCAACGGCGGACGTCGCCGTCGACGACGGGAACGAAGTTGACCGGCTTGCCCGGCGTCTTGCACAACGAGGTGAAGAACGAGACGTCTGCGGGATGCAGAACCGTCGTCGAGTAGTCCGGGTACGACGCCTGCAGTGCGCAGATCGCAGCCTCGGGGCGCTCGAGAGTCTCGGCGTCGCCGAACAGTGTGGGGATCGGGCCACGGTCGACCGGGTGCAGACGCGCCTCGGTGCGCTGGAGCATCTCGCCGAAGCGAGCACGCCAGGTGATGTCGAGCCACGGGCTCGAGGTCGCCTCGACGATGGCGTCCTGAAGATCTGCGCCGCAATCGAATTCCTTCGCCGCGTCGATACCGACGGTCAGCTCGAGGTAGCGGCGCAGCCACTGTGCGTACGTCATGGTCTCGACGTCGCCGAAGTACGGCTTGGCGGTGACGTCGAGGGCGGCGATGATCTCGTCGCGGCGCTCTGCCACTGCCTCGGAATCGCCGGCAACCTCGTCGAGGAGGCGTCCGGTGCGCGAAGCCGCGTTGTCGATCTCGTGAATGTCGGCACCGAGCTGGCTACGGCCAGAGGCCATTCCGCCTTCGGCGGTACCGGCACCGACCCAATCCGGTGTACCGGGCGTGTCGACGAGGAGCTGCTTGACCTCAGGAGAGGTGGTGGCCTCTAGAGTCGCCATGGCTGCCGTGCCGACCAGGATGCCGTCGACGGGCATGGCCGGGAAACCGGCTGCGGCAGACCAGCGACCGGTGAGGTAATCGGCTGCGCGCTCGGGTGTTCCGATACCGCCGCCGACGCAGATGACCAAGTTCGGACGTGTACGCAGCTCGGCGTACGTGTCGAGGAGCAGGTCGTCGAGGTCTTCCCACGAGTGGTGTCCGCCGGCGCGGCCGCCTTCGATGTGGACGATGACCGGGAAGTTCGGAACCTCGTTGGCGATGCGGATCACGGAGCGGATCTGCGCCACGGTGCCGGGCTTGAACGCGATGTTGGTGATGCCGATCTCGGACAGCTCGTCGATGAGGGCAACGGCCTCTTCGAGTTCCGGGATACCGGCGGTGACGATGACGCCGTCGATGGGAGCGCCGGCAGTACGGGCACGCTGCACCAGGCGCTTGCCACCGAGCTGCAGCTTCCACAGGTACGGGTCGAGGAACAGGGAGTTGAACTGGACCGCGCGGCCCGGCTCGAGCAGCATCTTCAGCTCTGCGACACGGTCTTCGAAGATTTCCTCGGTGACCTGTCCGCCACCGGCGAGCTCAGCCCAGTGACCGGCATTGGCTGCCGCGGCAACGATCTTGGCGTCGACCGTCGTCGGCGTCATGCCTGCGAGCAGGATGGGTGAACGACCGGTCAGCTTCGTGAACGCCGTCTCGACGCCGATGCGGCCACCGGGAAGCGAAACAGGCTTCGGCGCGAATTCGCTCCACGAACGTGAGACCTCAGGCGCAGCACCGGGGGTGAGCAGATTGCGGTGTCCGCCGCGGGTGGCGGCGGCGATGATGCCGATGCCCTGCCCACGCAGCGAAGAGGACGTCATACGGGTCAGCTGATCGCTGGGCCCGAGATCGAGAATCCACTTGGCGCCGGCGGAGATTGCGCCGTCGACAGCCTCCACCCAGTCGACCGGATCGACGAGGACACCCTGTGCAAGTTCACGCGCACGGTCGGCATCGAGACCGCAACGGGTTGCCCAGCTGCCGACAAGTTCGACGGCCTCGGCCAATGCTGGGTGATGGAAGCCGATTTCGGTGTCGAGCGGATCGAAGGACGGAGCGAAGACGGAACCGCCACGCTTCTTGCCCTCTCGCTCGCGAGCTTCTTCGGCTTCGATCTGCTCGCAACGCTCTTGCACGCGTGCCAGCTGAGCGGGCGGTCCGGCGAGAACGACGCGGCGACGGCCGTTGCGAATGGCGAGGACAGCCGCGCGTTCGGGGGCAACACCCTCGGCAAGCTCGGCGACGATGGCGGCGAGACGCTCGGGATCGACGCCCGAGACCGCAACCATCGGCTTCGCGGAGGCGCCGGCGATGACGCCGCGGCGACGGCCGACCAGGCTGGCAGCAGCACCGACGAGCTGTGCGACGGCGAGGAGTTCACCGTCGTCGTTGCCCTGCGCGGCTACGGCAGCGGTGGCCAGCAGGCCCTGCGAGTGGCCGATGACGGCAGCAGGCGGGTTACCGGCTACATCCAGACCCTGAGCGGAGAGTGCACGCAACGCCGCAAGCTGCGTGAGGAAGACGCCGGGGAGTGACACCGGAGCTGCGGTGAGCGCGGCAGCGGAAGGCCCGGCCGACTTCTCACCTTCTTCTTCGTCGACGATCTCGGCTTCGAGCATCCACGCGATCGGATCGAATCCGACCGGGCGAACCACGAGGAGATCCTGTGCGACGGGCGCGAGGCGTGCGGCTGCGTCATTGACCAGATCGGTCAGAACGGGCTCCAGGCCGTTGTCACGGCTGAGCTCCTCGAGTGAGGTGAGCCAGGGAGCGCCCTGTCCACCGAAAGCGATTGCGTAGGAAACGCCGTTGTTCAGCGAATCGACGAGGGCACCTTTGCTGGTCGTGCGGGACTGTCCCCCATCGACGCCGAAACGGCGTCCACCCTTCGAGTCGCGTCCGTTTCCTGTAGGTGTCGTGTCATCGATCGTCACGCGTACGTCCTCTCCTGGTCACCTCTGCGGCGAGGTGGGATTTGCGGTGTGCTGCCCGGCTGAAGTGCTCGCGAATTCGTCGAGAGAATCGACGGAGTCAGGGCGTTCGTGCAAGACAAGGTTTACACAGAATCATGAGGATTTCCTCACGTTTGTCGGCACCCTGGAAATCTGGACTTTCGAGGCCGTGATCTTCCTCACGAGACTTCGAGAAAGTGACTCGCGAGTAGGTCGCGAACGCCCTGCCTGGGACTGTTACCGGGATTTTCAGAAACCTGAGGAACCCCTCATATTTATTGTTACCAATTCGTGACCTCCTTGACGGACGGTCGATCCCGTGCGTTCCGGGCCACCATCTGTCGGACCCCCTCGCTACGTTCAGCGCGTCCACACCGGACGACTTCTCAGGGGGAGAAATCATGAAAGACACAGACGTAGTCAGAGCGGCCGAATTCATCGGCGCCGAGCTTCCGCGCGAGGCGTGGCCGCATTGGAATCAGGGATGGCCGCGCGAGTCCGAAGCCGCCCTTCTCGATGCGATCTTCTCGTCGCGCGCCGCCTACGGAACACCGAAGACCGGAGTCCGCGCCGTCCTCGACCGTTGGCGCACACACCGCTCGGTAGCCGCAGGCGAACACCTCGACAGCTTGTCCGCTCTCGCCGCCTTCACCGACCGTGGCGACGAGCTCGCAACGATTCTCGGCAATCGCCAGCGCGTGCCGGGCAACTACTTCACCAAAGCCGAGGGTGCGGCTCGTGCGGCCAAAGCGCTCGCCGACGCCGGTTGCCGGTGCGGTGCCGACGTCGAGGACACCGAAGGCCTCCGTTCGGCAGTCGTCTCCGTTCCAGGCCTGGGCCCCAGGACCTTCGAGACGCTGGTGTTCCTGTCCGGGAAGTTGACGGTAACTTCGATAGATCTACTTGCACGGTTCGCCACCGAAGCAAGCAGTAGCGAGGAATTGTTGTCGAGCACCGACGCAGCCGAGTTGCTAGTTGCGGTTGCCGAACATCTCGATGTCGATGTTCCAACACTCACCCACGCTGCGTGGCGGTATCAACGCACGGCCGAGCAACCGCGCCGGTCGAAGAAATCCACCACGCCGCCCGCAGCGGATCCACTCGCCGAAACGGCCTGAGAGCGGGCGGGCGCATCCCGACCAGGGTGGTGTGCCCGCGAGCGATTCCACTCGCGTATCCTTTGAATTCCGCGCGCGAGTGGCGGAATTGGCAGACGCGCTGGATTTAGGTTCCAGTGTCTCAGGACGTGGGGGTTCAAGTCCCCCCTCGCGCACAACGAAAAAGCCCCGCCGGATCAGATCCGGCGGGGCTTTTTCGGTTCTAGATCAGGCTCAGCGCTTTCGAGCCTTGACCGGCGGGGTCATGTACGTCGTCCGGCTCGGCGTCAGCCCCAGACGGACCGAGCTCTCCAACCACGTGATCGCCGACGCCGTCGGATCCACAACCGGAACGTGAATCCCTTTGCCATGCAGCCTGTCTCGGACTGCACTGGTCACACCGAGCATCCCGGTGCAACCGAGAACGACGGAATCGGCCTCGCCGTTCTGCACTGCCGCAGACGCCTGAGCGGCCAGTCGATCAATCAGTTCCTCCCGATCGGTGAGGCCCAGCACCGGCATGTCCACGACTCGAATACTGCCCAGCCGACTATCGAGCCCATACCGCCGAGTGAGCGATCGGAGCATCGGCACGACGTTCGGCAGGATGGTCACGACACCGACGCGATCGCCCAGACTCATCGCTGTCAGAAATGACGGCTCGAAGCCGCCGACCACCGGTGCGTCGATGATCTCTCGGGCGGCATGCACTCCGGGATCGGCGAAACACGTGATGAATACACCGTCGACGCCGTCGACTGCCGCCTCTTCGACCCGCTGCACGATCCCGGGGCCGGCCAGTGCCTCGTCGTACTCGGACTCGATGCTCGCCGTGCCAGAGAGCAGTGACACGACATCGACCGTCGTGCCGGGCGCCGCCCAGTGCTCCACCTCGTCTGTCACCGCCGGAGTCAGTGTGGTGTCGATGACCGGGCGAATCACTCTGATGTGCATGAAACACTCCCCTGCTTTCGGATACGCCCGAGGTTATCGATGCAGCACAGCTGGGAAAATGTGTTCAGTGCCTGGCGTTGCGGGTGAGGATGGGCATAGCGCACAGGCGCTGTGGCACGGCCTATACGACACGCCGTGGAACGGCTTCTACGACACGCCGTGGCACGGCTTCTACGACACCGTGTCGGAGATCGCAGGGCGAGGCACTATAGCTCTCAGGTACCGTCTTAGTGTGTCCAAGAACGCTACTAAACGCCGACCTGCGCTGATTCTGCTGGTCATCGTGTCAGCTGCCGGCTGCCTCGCGCTCGGCTGGTGGCAGTGGGAGCGCTTCGAAGCCGTCGGAGGTTCGGGACAGAATCTCGGGTACGCGTTCCAGTGGCCGCTGTTCGCGGCGTTTGTCGTGTACGCGTATCGCAAGTTCGTTCAGCTCGAAGACGTGGACCCCGAAGAGGCCGAAGCCGAGGAAGCCGCCGCGGAGCCGCGTGAGATTCCCGCCGACCTCTTGCCGCAACGCCCGCAGGCCGAGTTCGACGATGTGAACCTCGACGTCGACGACCCTGAAGCCCGCCAAATGCTGGAATACAACGACTACCTTGCGCAGCTCGCCGCTCGCGAGTCCGATAGGAGCACGACGTGAGTACCGGTTCGGAAGCGAGCATCGCTACCCCCGCAGTCAACGCAGAAAAGCAGAAGAAGGTTGCGTCGGCGCTCGTCCGATACCGCGTTCTCGCCTGGATCACCGGCCTCTGGCTGCTGTTCCTGACCGGTGAGATGGTCTACAAGTACCTGATTCTCGACAATTCGGCGGACGCACCGTCGTGGTTGTTCTACATCGGTCAGATCCACGGCCTGTTCTACATGCTCTATCTCGTGTTCACGATCGACTTGGCGATCAAGGCCCGGTGGAAGCCCGGTACGACGGTTGCCACCGCGCTCGCCGGCACGATCCCGTTCCTGTCGTTCGTGTTCGAGCACAAGCGAACCGCCCAGGTGAAGCAGGCTTATCAGCTCTGAGAGTTTCGAAAAGTAGAGCCCTGAACGCGACGCGTTCAGGGCTCTACTTTTCGGATTCGGTTCAGCCGGCCAGTGCCGCCAGCGCCGGAACGAGCTGCACGAGCGCGCGCCCTCGATGTGACGCCGCATCCTTCTCGGCCGGGGTGAGTTCTGCGGCAGAGCGGGTGTCGCCGTCCGGACGGAAGATGGGGTCGTATCCGAAGCCCCCGTCGCCGGCTGGTTCTCGGCCGATCACCCCGCGCCATTCGCCGCGCACGACAGTCTCGTCGCCGCCGGGGATCACCAGTGCACAGGCGGAGACGAATGCCGCGCCGCGCCGCTCGTCTGGCACGTCTCCCAGCTGAGCCAGGACAAGCGCCGTGTTGGCACCGTCGTTTCCGTGAGTGCCCGACCATCGCGCGGACAGCACGCCGGGCATACCGTTGAGTGCATCGATCTCGACACCGGAATCATCTGCGATGCAAGGCATTCCGGTTGCCGCCGCGCCGTCACGCGCCTTGGCGAGTGCATTCTCCTCGAACGTCGCCCCGGTCTCGGGGGCCTCGGGGAACGGCGGCACCTCGTCGAGCCCGACCAGTTCGATTCCGTTCACTCCAGCGGCGTCGAGCACCCGGTGAAGTTCCTTCAGTTTCTTGGCATTTCGGCTGGCAACCAGTACTCGTACGCTCACAGCTCAGGCACCGAACTTCTTTTTGGGTTCCGGATTCTTCGGTTCGGGTAGCACCCCGGGATACGGCTCGGCCAACGCTTGACGCTGGATCTCGAAAAGTTGCTCACAACCAGCCAGAGCGGAGTCGAGCAGCTTGTCCAGCGTCGAGCGTGGGAACGTGGCGCCCTCACCGGTTCCCTGGATTTCCACCAGCGTGCCGGTATCGGTGGCCACGACATTCATGTCGACCTCGGCGCGCGAATCCTCTTCGTACGGAAGATCGAGGCGCACTCGTCCGTCCACGACGCCGACGCTGACGGCCGCTATGCCACACGAGATGGGCTGAGGGTCGGAGAGCAGGTCGGCGGCGCGCAGGTACGTCACGGCGTCGACCAGGGCCACGTACGCCCCCGTCACTGCCGCGGTGCGGGTGCCGCCGTCGGCCTGGAGGACATCACAGTCCAGGGCGATGGTGTTCTCGCCGATCGCGGCGAGATCGATGCAGGCCCGAAGTGATCGGCCGATGAGTCGACTGATCTCCTGCGTACGGCCGCCGACCTTGCCCTTGACCGATTCGCGGCCACTGCGTGTGTGCGTGGCGGCGGGAAGCATCGCGTATTCGGCTGTCAGCCAACCCAAGCCGGAGCCCTTGCGCCAGCGGGGTACACCCTCTTCGACGCTGGCCGTGCACATGACGCGAGTGTTCCCGAACTCGACCAGAACGGATCCGGCCGGATGACTGGTGAACCCGCGGGTGATCTTGACCGTGCGGAGCTCGTCGTCCGCCCTACCGTCTTCTCGTGTAGTCACCTTCGTGAGCCTAGCGGTCGCCCGGTCGGCACTGCATCGAATGTGAGGGGAATCAGATGTCGTAGACGCTTCCGGCGGAGACGGCATGGACTGGTCCGGAGAATTCGGATTTCGCTTCGGCGATCACGTCTTCGCGGGAGGTCCACGGCGGGATGTGCGTGAGGAGAAGTTCCTTGACGCCGGCGAGGGCAGCCACACGGCCGGCTTCCTTACCGGAGAGGTGAACTCCCTCGGGGCGATCCGGACTGTCGGTCCACGAAGCTTCGGAGAGCAACACGTCCGCTCCACGGGCGAGTTCGACGACGTTGTCACACATACCCGTGTCACCGGTGTAGACGAGCACGCGGCCGTCGGCGCCGGTGATCCGGAAACCGTAAGCCTCGGGAGGATGATTCATCCGACGGGCGACGACGCTCAGTTCTCCGAACGTCACCGGCTCGTTCTCGGCCCAGAGCCGGACGTCGATGGTGTCGGAGATGTCATCCATCTCGCCGGCGCACTCGGCGGAGGACACTCCGATGCGGCAGGCCGTGTCGGTGGGGCCGTAAACCAGAGCCCGCCCGACCGGTGGGTTGGGGTGATAGCGACGCCAGACGAGCAGGCCGGGCATGTCGAGACAGTGGTCCGCATGAAGGTGCGAAAGCAGGATCGTCACCTCGCCCGGATCGGCGTATCGCTGCAACGCCCCAAGAACTCCCGGGCCGAAGTCGATCACGAGCGGCGGAGTTCCCGGTGCCGTGAGCAGGTATCCCGAAGCCGGTGAATCCGGACCCGTGACGCTGCCGGAACACCCCAGGACGGTCATGCGCATACCGGTCATGCTGCCACGTCTACCCGTCTGGAAAAAAGCTCTTGGTGGTTTTGGCGCGTCGAAGTCACACCGCAGCGAGGGTGTGACCCACGTCCGTTCAGAAACTCGGTGGTCGGACGGCCGGCGCCGACCCTGCGCGCTTGGCCCTCTCCCCCGACGTCAGCGCCCAGGCGGCCACCACGCCGCCGATCGCTCCGAACAGATGTCCTTGCCAGGAAACCCGTGGATCGCTCGGGAGAACGCCCCACAGCACTCCGCCGTACACGACGAAGACGGCAACGCCGATCAGGATCTGTGTGAAGCTCCGCGTGAAGAACCCGCGCACCAGCAAGTAGGTGACCCAGCCGAAGATCAGCACGGACGCACCGACGTGGTTCGAGTTCGAGCCGGCGAACAACCAGGTCCCGACACCGCCGATCACCCAGATGATGCCGGTCGCCGCGAGTCCGCGCGCAATTCCCGACACCAGCACGAGGAACCCGAGGATCAGGACCGGAATGGTGTTGGCAATCAGGTGAGCCCAGTCGTCGTGCAGGACCGGGGCGAACAGGATTCCCCACAGGCCGTCGAGCGTGCGCGGGGTGACGCCGGCGTTCTGGGCGTTCTGACCGGAGATGACATCCACGATCTCGATCACGTAGAGCAGGATCGCGAAGCCGCCCACCAACACGGCCGACTGCTTCCACACCGAGGGCGGACCGGATTTCGGTGCCGGCGTCCGGGTGCCGAAGTCCGGATTGTTGAAATCCATCGTCATCGTGTGCGTCCTCCACGGTCGATCCGGTTTTCTGATTCGGTCACTCGCGACCAGGCTCAATTCGAGATTACCGCCGATTCCAGGAGTGCTGCCTAGAGAAATGCCGACGGAAAGAGCTCGCGGTAGCTCGGGATTCCGGCTACTGACGTGGCGTCGAGAATCGCTGTGACGATCGCACGTTCGACAACCTGCGCCGAGGCGGCACACACCGCGTCGAGTATCGGCAGATCGTTCGGGAAAGCGGCCGGAACTGCGATCTCCGAATTCGGAGTGTGATCGCCGGTGGCGAGCGCAAAGATCGTGTCGCCGTCGAGTGGCGAATGCGCGGGCCGAATCGCACGAGCCAGACCGTCATGCCCTGCGACGGCGACGCGTCGGCACCCGGCTTTTGTCAAGGCGGCGTCAGTGGCGACCACACCGATCGTGGTGTTGAGGACTGTTCCCTTGGCTGCAACGGCGTTGGCCGCCGCGAGTTCGGACGCGTCGGGAAGCCTGAGCCCGAACGACTCCGCCCCGTCCGAGCCGACGCCCCACGGCAAGCCTGTTCTCGGATCGAAGACCGAACCCACCGGGTTCGCCACGATCAACGCGGAGACCGTCGTACCCTCGGCCGGGCCGTCGGCGATCACGACGCTGGCCGTTCCCACCCCACCCTTGAGCGCTCCGGCTCTGGCACCTACCCCGGCGCCGACCGTGCCCGTGGCGAATTCGCGCGAAGCGGTGTCGGCAGCGAGGAATCCGAAGTCTCCGGTCGGACGAACGGTCCAGTCCCCCACCGGCAGATCGAAGATCACGGCGCCGGGCACGATCGGTACCACCTGACCAGGAGCACCCATCGCGATCCCGCGATCGTGTTCCTCGAGCCAGCGCATCACTCCATCGGCCGCGGCAAGTCCGTAGGCACTACCGCCGGTCAACAGCACGGCATTGACCTGCTGGACCGAATGGCTCGGGTCGAGTAGGTCGGTCTCGCGGGTACCCGGACCGCCGCCGCGGACGTCGACTCCGGCAACCACACCGGCCGACGCGAGCACGACCGTGCAGCCGGTGGCTGCGCCGCTTCCGAGAGTGGCTCCCTCGTCGAGCTTGTGGTGATGACCGACAGCGAGGCCGGCGACATCTGTCAGTGAATCAGTGGGCCCGGTCCGCGTCGTGGTCATGGCATGAGCGCCTGGACGAGGGAGTCCTGCATCCACGTCAACCAGTGATAGACGTCGAGATGCGGGGCGCGCGGGTCGTCGGGTTCGAGGCTCTCCGGGGTGTCGGCGTCGATGCCGAGATTGGTTCCGAGCGCGAGACGGACGTCGTTGAGCGAGGACAGCCACGCATCGGCCTGTTCCTGCGTGAGAACGACCTTGCCGCCGGCCTCCGGAAGCGAAGCCAACAACATGCGAGCGGACTCACGCTTGGCGTCGATGATCTCGGGTTCGTGCAAACTACGCAGCGCGCCGTTGACATTGGCGCCGGCGTCGTCGAGATCGTCACTGTCCGGAGCGACCTTGTCCGGATCGGTGCGCTGGAAGTCGGGAAGCAAACGCGCCAACACCGGATTGTCGGGCGTCTCCGAGTTTCCGGTACGAAGGCCCGTCAGGGCAGCGAGCTCGTCTTGCGGCGCCGAAGACGCGCGCTCGTCGAGAAGCCCGGTCACCGACTCCACGAGCGAGCGCAGAACCGCCGCCTCGTGGCCGTCCATCTCGGACTTGAACTTCACTCCGCCGAGTGAACTCTTCCTACTCCACGTCCGCACGCGTCGGACTCCCGTCTACGAGTTTAGGCGAACAAATCGGTCGAAAAAGTGCTTTTCTCAGGTGTCGTCGCGTTGCATCGTGGCCCATAGACCGGCAGCGTGGAGGCGACGAACATCGGCCTCCATCTTGTCGCGCGAACCGCTCGAGACCACGGCCTTGCCCTCCGAATGGACCTGCATCATCAGGTCGGTGGCCTTGGCTTTGCTGTAACCGAACAACTTCTGGAACACGTAAGTCACGTAATGCATGAGATTGACCGGGTCGTCCCAGACGATGGTCACCCAGGGCCGATCTGCGGCTTCGATGGTCGCAACAGCCTCCGACTGCTCGGGCGTGGCTTGAGGAGAAGAAGCCGTAGCGCCTCTCATCGTTACGTTCGCCGAGTAAGTGCCGGACACGGTCGCGCCGCCGAAAACCATGTATCCAGGGTACGGCGCGACGAGAGGCGACAACACCCACCCACGTCGTCTCGCGCATAGAGTTGTGTGCGTGCCTACGCAAATTTCCGACATCCGCGACGCCGGTGCCAGCACCGCACTGCTCACCGATCAGTACGAACTGACCATGCTCTCGGCGGCTCTCGCCGACGGATCTGCCTTCCGCAACTGCAGTTTCGAGGTATTCGCACGGCGGCTGCCAGACGGTCGTCGCTACGGCGTCGTCGCCGGTACCGAACGCCTTCTCGACGCACTCGAGCAGTTCCGGTTCGGTGAACCGGAACTGGCGATCGTTGCGAGATTCCTCGACGACACGACCGTCGAGTGGCTGCGCAACTATCGATTCTCCGGTGACATCGACGGCTACCGCGAGGGCGACTTCTACTTCCCCGGCTCACCGATCCTCTCGGTCCGCGGAACGTTCGCCGAGTGCGTCATCCTCGAAACCTTGATTCTCTCGATCCTCAACCACGACAGCGCGATCGCTTCGGCCGCAGCCCGCATGGTGAGCGCAGCGGGCGGTCGACGGATGATCGAGATGGGCTCGCGTCGTACACACGAACAGGCCGCCGTCGCCGCTTCACGTGCCGCGTATCTCGCCGGCTTCGACGCCACCTCCAACCTCGAAGCCGCGCGGCGTCACGACGTACCCAGCGCAGGTACCAGTGCGCACGCCTTCACTCTCCTGCACACCACCGAAGACGGTCCGGACGAGGCAGCGGCATTCCGCGGTCAGGTCGCGGCACTCGGCGTATCCACCACGTTGCTCGTCGATACCTACGACATCACCGAGGGTGTGAAAACGGCTGTCGCCGTTGCCGGTCCCGAGCTGGGTGGGGTTCGCATCGACTCCGGCGATCTCGGCGTTCTTGCTCGTCAGGTACGCCAACAACTCGACGATCTCGGTGCTACCAAGACACGCATCGTCGTCTCCGGCGACCTGGACGAGTACGCGATCGCGGCTCTGCGCGCCGAACCCGTCGACTCGTACGGCGTGGGTACTTCACTGGTCACCGGATCGGGCGCGCCCACGGCAGGCATGGTTTACAAGCTGGTCGAGGTCGACGGAATCGCGGTCGAGAAGAGAAGTACCAACAAGGCATCTCGCGGCGGCGCCAAGAAAGCACTGCGCGTGGTTCGCCCGACCGGAACGATCGTCGAAGAAGTCATCTACCCTGCCGGCTCGCCCGCTCCGGTTTCCGAGGCGGACGGCGCGACCGAACTGCTGATCCCGTTGGTTCGCGAAGGCAAGGTCGTCGAGAGCGCACCGACGCTCGAAGAGAGCCGCGCAGTTCTGAAGGCCGGGCTCGTGAGCCTGCCGTGGGAAGGACTCAAGCTCTCGCGCGGAGACTCGGCTGTGCCCGTTCGATTCTCCGGAGGTGAGCACCAGTGAGTGCTAAAGCACTGATCGTCGTCGACGTTCAGAACGATTTCTGTGAAGGTGGCGCTCTCGCGGTCGACGGCGGCGCTGCGGTTGCGGCGGCCGTCAACGATTTCGTCAACTCCCACGAGTACGACGCCGTAGTCGCGACTCGCGATTTCCACATCGATCCTGGGGCGCATTTCTCCGAGACCCCAGACTTCGTCGACAGTTGGCCGATTCACTGCGTCGTCGGGACGGCCGGCGCCGAGTTCCACCCGGCGTTCGACGCTTCCGTCGCCGGTTCGGCGATCTTCTCCAAGGGCGCCTACAGCGCGGCCTATTCCGGTTTCGAAGGAGCAGCCGAGGACGGCACGACGCTCGAGGACTGGCTCCGCGCCCACAAGATCACCGACGTCGACGTGATCGGCATTGCCACAGATCACTGTGTCAAGGCCACGGCCATCGACGCGGCGCGCGCGGGATTCGCCACGACGGTCCTTCTCCCCTTCACCGCAGGTGTGTCGACTGCCACGATCGAGTCGGCATTGGTACAGATGCAGGAGGCGGGAGTGCAGCTGATCGGGCGAGACGAGGCGTCGTCGGAAGAAGACTCGAATGCCGGGGAACTACCCCGGGAATCATCCGTGGACGTTTCTGACGTAGGGATCCATTAACCTTCGTGGGTGGCCGATCAACTCCCGAACGTTCCCGAACTGCTCCAGACAGCGGTGCGGTCGCTCGGCGGTGCCGAACGAACCAGTCAGCTGACGATGGCGTCGGCCGTGGCGCACTCGATCGACACGGGCGAGCATCTGGCCGTCCAGGCCGGCACCGGTACCGGTAAGTCACTCGCCTACCTCGTTCCGAGCCTGCGCCATGCGGTCGAGTCTGGGCGCACTGTGGTCGTGTCCACCGCCACCATCGCGCTTCAGCGCCAGCTCGTCGATCGAGATCTGCCACGGCTGGCCGATGCACTGAAGAAGCCACTCGGCCGGCGCGCCGAGTTCGCAATCCTCAAGGGCCGCAACAACTACCTGTGCATGAACAAGATCCACACCGGCGCGTCCGAACAGCCACCCGAGGACGAGTTGTTCGATCCGTTCACGGTCTCGCGTCTCGGCCGGGAGGTCGTCCGCCTCACCGAATGGTCCTCCGACACCGAAACCGGTGATCGTGACGAATTGGTACCGGGCGTATCCGATCAGGCGTGGCGGCAGGTCAGCGTCACCTCCCGCGAGTGCATCGGAAAGAACCAGTGCCCGGTCGGTGAGGACTGCTTCGCCGAGCGCGCCCGCGTCGAGGCGTCTAAGGCCGACGTCGTCGTCACCAACCACGCACTGCTCGCTATCGACGCCATCACCGGCATCCAGATCCTCCCTGACCATGACGTCGTGGTGATCGACGAAGCCCACGAGTTGGTCGACCGCGTCACCGGCGTTGCCACGGCCGATCTCACAGCTTCGTCGATCAGTGCCGCGGCCAGGCGTTGCGGCAAGATCGCCGAAGAGCAGGACGCCGACCGACTCGAAGCTGCCGGCGAGGGTTGGGCGGGACTCCTCGAGGAATTGCGTCCAGGTCGATGGGAAGGCCTCCCGGACGGGGCAGCCCCCGCACTGGCCGCGATACGCGATGCGGCCTGGTCGCTGCGCACCGCGATCGGTCCGGCCAAACCGGGCATGGCAGCCGCAGACCCCGAAGCCGCTGCAGCCCGCAACGCTGCGCTCTCGTCCGTCGACGACGTCCACGACAGTGCCGTGCGTATTCTCACCGCCTTCGACGAACCAGACCCGGCCAAGCGCAAGGACGTCGTCTGGCTGTCCTCGGACGAGTTCCGCGGATCGGTTCGGCGCTCCGTCCGGATGGCTCCGCTCTCCGTCGGCGGATTGCTGCGCTCGCGACTGTTCGCCGAATCCACCGTCGTTCTCACCTCCGCGACGCTGACCGTCGGCGGATCGTTCGACGGTCTCGCCGTCAACTGGGGCCTTCCTGCGGAATCGTCGGTGCGCCCTGACTCGGGTACGGCCATCGGCACCGAAGCACCTTCTGACGCTTCGGCTTTCCGCTGGAACTCACTCGACGTCGGGTCGCCCTTCGACCATGCCAAGGCCGGCATCATCTACATCGCCCGCCACCTGCCCACGCCCGGCCGAGACGGCCTCTCCCCGGTCTATCTCGACGAGATCGCCGAACTCGTCGAGGCCGCCGGCGGACGCACCCTCGGCTTGTTCTCCTCGATGCGCGCCGCCAAAGCCGCGTCGGAGGCGATGCGCGAACGCCTCGACACCCCGATCCTGTGCCAGGGCGACGACGCCACCGGCACCCTCGTCAAGGCCTTCGCCAAGGACGAACCCACGTCACTGTTCGGCACGTTGTCCCTGTGGCAGGGCGTCGATGTCCCTGGCCCATCGCTGAGCCTCGTCATCTTGGACCGGATTCCGTTCCCGCGCCCGGACGATCCACTGTTGATGGCTCGCCAACAAGCCATCGAATCCCATGGCGGTAACGGCTTTCTCAGCGTCTCGGCCAATCACGCGGCGCTGCTCCTGGCACAGGGCGTGGGTCGCCTGCTTCGCAGCACCGACGACAAGGGCGTGGTGGCCGTGCTCGATCCGCGTCTGGCCACGGCGAGATACGCGGGTTACCTTCGCGCATCGCTGCCGCCCTTCTGGGAGACGACCAACCCCGAAGTCGTCCGCAAGGCGCTCACCCGCATCCGCGACTCACGTCCCTGAGCCAGTTCTCACGCGGACACAATTCTGCCCCGGTACCGACCGAACGGACCGGGGCAGAATGCAATACGTCAGACGCTCGGAGTGGTCACCAACCCGAGTTCGGACGCATCGACCAACAACCGGTGATGCGGCAGCACCCGCACGGTGTATCCCACGGAACCGGAGACCGGAAGCGCAACCTCGGCTTCGAAGATCTCGGTTCCTTCCTCGGCGCCGAAGTGTGTCATCGGGAACGTCACCACGTCGGTGAGTTCCTCGCCCGGACTGACGCGTCCCAGGACTGCCTGGACCTGGACATCCGAGACCGACAAGCCGCCGAGGCGGACCTTGGCCTTCAACGAGATGGTCGCACCGATCTCCGGAGTGTCCGGCAAGCCGGAACCGTCCACCTGCTCGACGGCGACCGACGGCCACTGTGATTCGATGCGACGACGGAACTCGGCCACCTCACGCGCGCCGGCAAAATCGTCCGCCACTACCGCTCGAGCTGATTCCGCCGAAGGGGCGTAGTAGTCGACGGCGTAGTCACGAACCATGCGTGATGCCAACACCTTCGGGCCCAGATTCTCGAGAGTGTGGCGAACCCTCTCGACCCAGCGCGTCGGCAGATCGGCTGCATCACGGTCGTAGAACGTCGGCAGTACCGCGTGCTCGAGAAGTTCGTAGAGCGCGCTGGCTTCCAGATCGTCACGCCGCACGTCGTCGAGAACACCGTCGGCCGTCGGAATGGCCCACCCGTTCTCGCCGTCGTACATCTCGTCCCACCATCCGTCGCGAATGGAGAGGTTGAGTCCACCGTTGAGCGCGGACTTCATGCCGGAAGTGCCGCACGCCTCGAGTGGGCGAAGTGGGTTGTTGAGCCACACGTCGCAGCCCCAGTAGAGGTACCGGGCCATCGACATGTCGTAGTCGGGCAGGAAGACGATGCGGTGACGCACATCCGCTTCGTCGGCGAACCGTACGACCTGCTGGATGAGTGCCTTACCGCCGTCGTCGGCGGGGTGCGACTTACCGGCCACCACCAACTGCACCGCACGCTTCTCGTCGAGCAACATCGCACGCAGACGCTCGGGATCACGGAGCATCAGCGTCAACCGCTTGTACGTAGGCACGCGCCTGGCGAATCCGACAGTCAAGACGTTGGGATCGAAAACTCCAGTAGTCCAGCCGAGTTCAGCTTCGGTCGCGCCGCGTTCGAGCCACGACGCTCGGACGCGACGACGGACTTCGTCGACCAACTTGCCGCGCAACGCATTACGTGTCTCCCACAGTTCGTTGGCCGACAACTCGTGTAGGCGCTCCCAACCTCGCGCTTCTTCGAGTTGCTCCTGCCCCACGATCCGCCTGGCCACGTCCATCCACTCCGGCGCAGCCCACGTCGGAGCGTGGACACCGTTGGTGACCGATCCGATCGGCACCTCGTCGGCGTCGAATCCCGGCCAGAGTCCGTTGAACATGTCGCGACTGACGATGCCGTGCAACTTCGAGACGCCATTGGCTCGCTGGCCCAGGCGAAGACCCATGTGCGCCATGTTGAAGATCGACGGATCGGATTCGCGCCCCATCCCGACTATGCGGTCGACGGTCAGTCCGGGAAGCAAACTCGATTCGTTCTCGCCGTTCGCTCCGCCGAAGTAGTGACGGACCAGATCCGCCGGGAAGCGGTCGATTCCGGCGGGAACCGGAGTATGCGTCGTGAAGACCGTTCCGGCGCGGACCGCGGCCAGAGCCGAATCGAAGTCCAGACCGCTGGTGGTCACAAGTTCCCGAATCCGTTCGATGCCGAGGAATCCGGCATGCCCCTCGTTCATGTGGAAAACCTCGGGATCGGGCAATCCGTACGCCGCGGTGTAGGCACGCACCGCGCGGACGCCGCCGATACCTGCGAGGATCTCCTGCTTGATGCGGTGATCCTGGTCCCCACCGTAAAGACGGTCAGTGACGCCGCGCAGATCCGCGTCGTTCTCGGAGATGTCGGAATCGAGCAGCAGCAACGGCACTCGTCCGACCTGAGCGATCCACACTCGCGCTCGCAGCACTCGTCCACCGGGCATCGCGACGTGAATGACAACCGGTGATCCGTCGTCGGACGCCGGACCTGCGTCCGTCAGCAAACGAAGAGGCAACCCTTGAGGGTCGTGCGGCGGGTAGTGCTCGGCCTGCCAACCGTCGGCAGTCAGTGACTGGCGGAAGTAGCCGGATCGGTAGAGCAGTCCGACGCCGATGAGCGGCAGCCCGAGGTCGGACGCGGCCTTGAGGTGATCGCCCGCGAGGATGCCCAATCCGCCGGAGTAGTTGGGCAGAACTTCGCTGACTCCGAACTCCATGGAGAAGTACGCAATTCCGCCAGCCAACGATGTGCCCTTGGCCTGCTGGGACTGATACCAGCGCGGCGTGCTCAGATAGGCATCGAGATCGGCTGCTGCAGTGTCGAGGTCACCGAGAAATGCCTCGTCACTGCTGAGTTCGTCGAGACGGGTGGGGTTGACTTCCCCGAGCATGCGGACCGGATCGAACTGGACTGCTTGCCAGAGTTCGGGGTCGAGTCGCGAGAACAGATCCTGTGTCTCGGGATGCCACGACCACCGAAGGTTGGTGGACAGGGGGCCGAGCGCGGCGAGGCGCTCCGGAATGTGGGCTCGGACAGTGAACCGACGCAAGGCTTTCACCCCGCGAACCCTAGTCGAGTTCCTTGCACTCTGTCCGGTGGAACCGAACGCCCGAGCCGACCTGACCACCGACAGACCCGAATTCGTCGTTATCAGCACTCCAGCGTCGCACCCACTACGGTTGAACCCGGCGAAAGAAAGTTTTACCGCGATCCATCATCAGAAATGGAGCTTCCCGTGTCAGGACGCCTCGGTATCGACGACGTGGTACCCGAGATCTCGGGTAACTATCCGGCAAAGGCCGTGGTCGGTGAAGTCTTCCCGGTGCACGCCACCGTGTGGCGAGAAGGCCACGACGCCATTTCCGCCACTCTTGTCGTGCGTGGTCCGCGCGGTACCAAGCCGCTGCGCATTCCGATGGATCCCGGGACCGAACCGGACACCGTCGACGCGGTGTTCACGCCGTCCGCCGAAGGTATGTGGTCGTTCCGGATCGAGGCGTGGAGCGATCCCATCGCCACCTGGAAGCACGCCGTGGAAGCAAAGCTCGCCGTCGGGCAAGGGGCGGCCGAGTTGGCCAACGACCTGGAAATCGGTGCGCGCCTGTTCGAAAAGGCCGCGCACGAAGTGCCGCGGGGCAACAGGTCCAGGCTCGAGGCCGTCACGGCGTCGCTGCGCAGCGATCAGGCGCTGACTGCTCGCGTCGCTCCGGCCTTCGCCTCCGACGTCGCCGAACTGCTCCGCGCCACTCCGCTTCGCGAGCTGGTCACCAAGGGCGAGTCCCACCCTGTCGTCGTCGATCGCAGCCGTGCACTGTTCGGCTCCTGGTACGAGTTCTTCCCCCGTTCGACCGGTGGATGGGACGAGAACGGAGTACCGCAGCACGGCACGTTCCGTACCTCGGCCGAAGATCTGCCCCGCATCGCCGCAATGGGTTTCGACGTCGTCTACCTTCCGCCGATCCATCCCATCGGCGAGATCAACCGCAAGGGACGCAACAACACCCTCACCCCCGAACCCGGCGACGTTGGTTCGCCGTGGGCGATCGGCTCTGCCGACGGCGGGCACGACGCTGTTCACCCCCAACTCGGCACGCTCAAGGACTTCAAGGCCTTCGTCGCTGCGGCCCGCAAGCTGGATCTCGAAGTGGCACTGGATCTCGCGCTGCAGTGCGCCCCGGATCATCCATGGGCTCAGAAGCATCCGGAGTGGTTCAACGTCCTTCCCGACGGCACCATCGCCTACGCCGAGAACCCGCCCAAGAAGTATCAGGACATCTACCCGATCAACTTCGACACCGATCCTCGCGGTCTGGACAAGGAAATCCTGCGCGTGGTCCGTCACTGGATCAACGCCGGAGTCAAGATCTTTCGTGTCGACAACCCGCACACCAAGCCGCCCAACTTCTGGGAAACACTCATCTCGGAGGTCAAGAAAACCGACCCCGACGTCTTGTTCCTCGCCGAGGCTTTCACTCGTCCGGCGCGCATGTACGGCCTTGCCAGGCGCGGGTTCACGCAGTCGTACACGTACTTCACCTGGCGAGTTGCAAAGTGGGAGCTCACCGAATTCGGTAACGAGCTGGCGGCAAAGGCCGACGAGGCCCGACCGAACCTCTTCGTGAACACACCGGACATCCTGCACGAGTCCCTCCAGCACGGTGGGCCCGGAATGTTTGCACTGCGAGCAGCTCTCGCCGCCACCCTGGCGCCGACGTGGGGCGTCTACTCCGGTTACGAACTCTACGAACATCAAGCCGTTCGCCCCGGCAGCGAGGAATACCTCGACTCCGAGAAGTACGAACTTCGTCCGCGCCGTTTCGCCGAAGCGGCAGCGCGAGGCGAATCTCTCGAGCCGTGGATCACCGCACTCAATCGCATCCGGCGTGCACACCCGGCCCTGCAGCAGTTGCGGAACCTGCACTTTCACCACATCGACAACGACGCGTTGATCGCCTACTCGAAGTTCGACGCCTCGACCGGTGACGCCGTCCTGACGGTGATCAACCTCAACCCGTTCGCGGCAGAAGAGGGCACCGTCTGGTTGGACATGCCGGCGCTCGGACGCGAATGGCACGACCACATGACCGTGCTCGACGAGGTTACCGGTGAGCAGTTCAATTGGGGCCAGGCCAATTTCGTCCGGCTCGAGCCCTGGCGTTCGGTGGCGCACATCCTCGCGCTCCCACCCGTTCCGTATCCGGCCCGGATCTCTCTGGCCTACCAAGCTCGCAATGCGCACCGCGCAGGTGGAGGCAAGTGATGCCAACCGAAAAGTCCCCTTCGGGTATCGCGCCGGACAATCACGATCTGGAACTGTTGGCGCGCGGTGAACATCACGATCCGCACAGTGTCCTCGGCGCCCATCCCCACGCCGACGGCACCGTTCTCCGAGCGTTGCGTCCCAACGCCGAGTCCGTCAGTGCCGTCATCGGCGGCAAAACCTTTCCTCTCGAACATGTTTCGAACGGAATATTCGCGGCCCTGGTCCCCTACCCAGACCTGATCGACTATCGCTATTCCGTGACGTACCCGGGTGGCCACACAGTTCTCGCAGCCGACCCTTACCGATTCCTGCCGACTCTCGGTGAACTCGACCTTCACCTGTTCGGCGAAGGTCGGCACGAACGACTGTGGGACATCCTCGGCGCACATCCGCGTTCGTACGAGACACCGGACGGACCCGTCGACGGCACCTCGTTCGCCGTCTGGGCTCCGGCCGCCCGCGGCGTGACCGTCGTCGGCGACTTCGACGGGTGGAGTGGGCAATTCGCCCCCATGCGAGTCCTCGGCTCCACCGGGGTCTGGGAACTCTTCCTGCCCGACATCGCAGTCGGTTCGCTGTACAAGTTCCGGGTCCACGGCCACGACGGCTCGGTTCGCGACAAGGCCGATCCCATGGCATTCGGTACCGAGGTACCGCCGGCGACGGCGTCGCGAGTGACCACCAGTTCGCACGAATGGAACGACGCGGCCTGGCTGGAAACCCGCGCTGGTGTCGACCCTTCGCAGTCCCCGATGAGCGTGTACGAGGTGCACCTCGGATCGTGGCGTCCGGGACTCGACTACCGGCAGATGGCCGAGCAACTCGCCGTATACGTCACCGAAACCGGATTCACCCACGTCGAACTGCTGCCCGTCTCCGAGCATCCGTTCGGTGGATCGTGGGGGTACCAGGTCACCTCGTACTACGCACCGACCTCCCGCTTCGGCACCCCGGATGACTTCCGCTGGTTCGTCGACCACCTGCACGCCGCAGGGATAGGCGTCATCGTCGACTGGGTTCCTGCACACTTCCCCAAAGACGAATGGGCGCTTGCCCGTTTCGACGGAACGCCGTTGTACGAGCACGCCGATCCGCGTCGCGGCGAGCAGTTGGACTGGGGCACATACGTATTCGACTTCGGTCGCCGCGAGGTCCGGAACTTCCTCGTCGCCAACGCGCTCTTCTGGCTCGAGGAGTTCCACATCGACGGACTGCGCGTCGACGCCGTCGCATCGATGCTGTACCTGGACTACTCACGTCCGGAAGGTGGATGGACTCCCAACATTCACGGTGGCCGCGAGAATCTCGAAGCTGTTGCGTTCCTGCAGGAGATGAACGCCACCGTCCACAAGAACCACCGAGGAGTCGTCACCGTCGCCGAGGAGTCGACGGCGTGGCCCGGAGTCACTCGGGCGACCAATGTCGGTGGCCTCGGGTTCAACATGAAGTGGAACATGGGGTGGATGCACGACACCCTCGGGTTCCTCGGTCACGACCCGGTGCACCGGACTTACCACCATCACGAGATCACTTTCTCGCTGATGTACGCGTGGAGTGAGAACTACCTGCTACCGATCAGCCATGACGAAGTGGTGCACGGCAAGGGAACTCTGTGGACCCGGATGCCCGGCAACGACTTCGCCAAGGCTTCCGGCCTGCGCTCACTGCTTGCGTACATGTGGGCGCATCCGGGCAAGCAACTGCTGTTCATGGGACAGGAGTTCGGTCAGAGCGCGGAATGGTCCGAAGAACGCGGCCTCGACTGGTGGCAACTCGACGATCAGTACACCGGCACTCTCCACCGCGGCGTCCAGCGACTGGTCGGAGATCTCAACTCCGCGTACCGACGCCATCCGGCGATGTGGACCCTCGACACCTCCCCCGGCGGATACTCCTGGATCGACGCCAACGACACCGAGAACAACGTCCTCAGTTTTCTGCGTTACGGTACTGACGGTTCGATTGTCGCCTGCCTGTTCAACTTTTCGGGCAGTGAGCACTCGAGCTACCGCGTCGGGCTACCAGAGCCCGGCCGATGGGTGGAAATTCTCAACACCGATGCCGAGGTGTATGGCGGCTCCGGAGTCGGGAACCTCGGAGCGGTCACGGCAACGTCGCGTTCGTGGCACGGTCGGCCAGCCTCCGCACAGGTGGCGCTGCCAGCTGCTGGAGCGATTTGGATAAGTCTGGAGCGTTGATGGTCGGCCGGCGAGTAGTCATTGTCACGTCGTCACTGTTCGCAGTGGCCGCACTGCTCGCCGGTTGTGCCAGCGGAACGAACGGGCACGCCGTCTCGATCTATCACGATCCGTTCCGCGTCGCCGGACTCGACGCAACAGCAGGCCCCAGCGGATTGCGCCCGGGAGCCCCCAATGCCGACCGAGCAATCACCGGTACCGACGGCGGGGACATCGACGCCCTGGCGGCCAACGCCATCACCGACATCGAAACCTACTGGGCCACCGAGTACCCGGCTCTGTTCGACAACCCCTTCGAGCCGGTCGACGAGCTGATCTCGTGGGACCCCACCGAATCGAACGGCCCGGACTTCTGCGAAGAGACCACCGAAGAACTCATCAACGCCGGGTACTGCAGCATCGATCACACCATCGGTTGGGATCGCGAACTGCTACTGCCCGAGGTACGAGAGAAGTTCGGCGAAGTGGCCGTCGCCTTCATTTTCGCGCACGAGTACGGCCACGCCGTTCAACGCAAAGCCGGGATCGTCGGCGGCAAACGAGATGCGGCCCTGGTGCGAGAACAGCAAGCCGACTGTTTCGGTGGCGCCTTCTTGCGGCACGTCGCCGAGGACAAGGCCGCACACTTCACGATGAACACCTCCGACGGCCTCAACAAGGTGTTGGCCTCGGCGGTCGCCATCCGCGACGAAGACCCTAATGATCCTGAGAGCCACCATGGTTCGGCGTTCGAGCGCGTCACCGCCACTCAGATCGGCTTCACCGACGGCGCCGGCGCCTGCGCGAAGATGGACGCCGACGAAATCGAGTCACGACGCGCAGACCTCCCGCAGCAATTCGCCGAAGGCAACGACTCCGGAGAACTGCCTGTCACCGAGGCAACGCTCGACGAGTTCGTGAAGACATTCCAAGCGATCTTCGATCTACCCGAGCCGCCGAAGGTCGTGTTCACCGGCGCAGACACCGGGTGCAGCGACGCCGTTGCGACCGAGCCCGTCTCGTACTGCCCGTCGACGAACACCATCGGAATCAGCGTCGACGACCTGGCCGAGCGCGGCACGCCGGGTCGCGTCGGTCGACGTGAGTTGATCCAGACCAACATCACCGGCGACTACAACGCCTACGTCCTGCTCGCGTCGAGGTACACCCTCGCGATGCAGAAGGAGAACGGCCAATCGCTCGACACTCCGCAGACTGCCTTGCGCGCCGCCTGCCTGTCCGGCGTCATCACCGCAGCGCTCAGTCCCACCAACGCTGCGGCGTCCGGAGCTCAAGTCACACTCTCCCCCGGCGACCTCGACGAAGCCGTATCGGGGCTGCTGACCGATGGCCTCGCCGCCAGTGACGTCAACGGTGAGACGGTGCCGAGCGGGTTTGCACGCGTAGACGCGTTCCGGACCGGCGTACTGGGTGGCCGGGAAGTGTGCGACAGCCGCTACACGGAGTAGCGGCTGCCGGTCCACACGTCAGTAGAGAGCGGAAGCCAACTTACGCCGGGCCGCGATGACGATCGGTTCTGCCGGGTCGAACAGTTCGAACAGCTCGAGCAGGCGCGTCCGCGCTGCGGCCTTGTCGTCGCCGGCAGTTCGCGAAACCACCGAGATCAAGCGCGCGAACGCCGCCTCGGGTTGCTGGGCGAACATTTCCAGGTCGGCCGCAGCGAACTGCAGTTCGAGATTGGACGGATCAGCATCCGCGGCCGCGATCGACTCGGGATCGACGCCCTGAACCCGAGCCATGAACTTCACCTGGCGGACAGCGCTCTTGGCCTCCGCATTGTTGGGTTCGGCGTCGAGAATCATCTGGTACGCAGCGATGGCGGCGTCGAGATCGCCCCCGTCCAGCGCGGTTTCAGCGGCCACGAAGCGTGGATCCTCGACCTCCTCCACCGGTTCGTCCCCGTCGGACACCGGCCCACTCAACTTGCCCTCGACAGCTTGGAGCACTGCGTCGAACCACTGGCTGAGCTGCGCCTCTGGCTGAGCGCCCTGAAAATCGGCCAACGGCTGACCAGCTGCGACGGCAACAACCGTCGGCACCGACTGGACACCGAATGCCTGCGCGATGCGAGGACTCACGTCGACGTCGACGTTGGCAAGAATCCACTTGCCGCCGGCGCGCGCCGCCAATGATTCGAGAACTTCGGTGAACACGACCGAGGGCTCGTATGCGCGGCCACCGATGTTGACGATGACCGGCACCTGGCTCGACTTGAGCAGGACTTCGCTTTCGAAGTTCTCCTCGGTCACCTCGATCACTGCCCCGGAGACAGCAGAAACGGCCCCGTCGCCGCTGGTGTTACGCGGCGGTGGTGGGGCCGTGGCCCGCTCTTTGAAGGCGGACAAGTCGACTGCGCCGCTCATGGCGGCAGCAACTGCGGACGAACGCGCGGGGGGCCTGGAACCTGGTCGAGTCACGGCTCCCAGTTTGTCACGAGTTGCGCGAAGCTACGTAGAGGGATGCAGCACTCAGACGAGCGCCGCGTTGCCCTTGGACGCCTCGAACTCCGTGGACAGCTCACCGAGCTTGCCGTTTCGCACTGCCCAGCGTTCGAATATGACGGTGCCGAACGGGGGAACGCTCGAGATCAGCGCAAGGATCGTGGTCTTGATATCCCACTTGAGCGACCACGCAGTCAGCAGAGCAACAACGATGAACACCAGGAAGCCCGCGGTGCCGTGGACCATTCCGGGGATGCGAATCGCTTCTTCGTGTCCGAGGACCCACTTGAAGAACATGGCAACCAGCAAGGCCGCCCAGGTCACAGCTTCCCACCACGCCACCAGACGGAAGCGTTTCGCGGGAGTGGATACGTCAAAGATGTTCGCCATGAGGCCATTGTGCCCGAACAACTACGACGCCCCGTAGTTGTGTGAGCAAAACCACGGGGCGTCGCAGAGCGAGAGCGCTCGTTCAGGTGTATTTAGACACTCAAGCCTTGGGGACGCGGACGATGAGTGCGTCGCCTTGTCCGCCGCCGCCGCAGAGTGCGGCTGCGCCGATGCCG
>NZ_JASHKO010000050.1:0-222 GCF_030056745.1 Rhodococcus sp. IEGM 1406
GCGATTGGGCACGGTGGCTGTGCCGAGGGGGGCCGGGGCGGTCAGGGGGGGCCAGTGGTGCTCGCGGCTGGGCGGGAGGGCGGCGCGGGGTGTGCACCTGCGTCGGACGGGGGGTGGGGTGGGGGCGCGTTGGGGGTGCGGCGGGTGCTCGGGGGGGGGCGAGGGGGGGGGGTTGGGGTGGTGGGGGGTACGGGGGTGGGGGGGTGACTGTGGGGGGGAAGC
>NZ_JASHKO010000051.1:0-220 GCF_030056745.1 Rhodococcus sp. IEGM 1406
GGTCACCACGGTCGTCGCCCGCGTACGCGACGACGTCGACGCCTGCGGTGGAGATCACGCGAAGGAGGCCTGTCCCCTTGTCCTCCTCAACGGGTGGACGCACTTCTTCGACCAACTTGCCGGGCTCACGCCGCAACCCGGTCCGGCTCGCGATTTCGGTCGTCGCTGCTTCCACCAGGCGCGGCGCGACCGCTCGAGCCGCGGCCCGACGCCACTGCAC
>NZ_JASHKO010000052.1:0-218 GCF_030056745.1 Rhodococcus sp. IEGM 1406
GGGCTCGGCGGCGTGGCTTGGACGGATCTGCATCCAAGGGAAGGGGCAGCAGGGCGAGGAGCTGCGGGCGGGGGCGTGGGGTCCGCTGGCTCGGCGCAGGCAGGCCCGGGGGTGGGGGCCGCGCGGGCCGGCGGGCTGCCGGGGCGGTGACCCCGGTGGCCCGGGGGCAGGCGCGGCGTGCGCCGGCGGCGCGGGGATTGATCCCCGAGGGAAGTCGG
>NZ_JASHKO010000053.1:0-217 GCF_030056745.1 Rhodococcus sp. IEGM 1406
GGGTGGGGGGGGTGCTGCGGGCGTGGCCGGTCGCCCACTCTCATCCTGGGGGCGTGGGGTGGGTGGGTGTGGGCGGGGAGCGCGCGTGGGGCGCGGGGGGGCGGGGGTCTGGCGGCCCGGCGGGAGGGCGGGGCGCGGGGGGGGGAGGGTGGGGGCGCTCAGCAGGGCGGGGCGGAGGGCGCGGGGCGGTGTTCGTCGAGCCCGTGGGGCGGCGGCG
>NZ_JASHKO010000054.1:0-214 GCF_030056745.1 Rhodococcus sp. IEGM 1406
CTGGGGTGGCGCCGTGGACGAGTGTTCGGTCTGCGGGAGTGACACGACGGGGTGCGGGGGGGGTGGCTGTGTGGGCGGGGGTGGGGGGGGTGGCTGGATTCGGCGGGCGCGGCGCGGGGGGCGCAGGGGGGGCCGCGACCCGCGGCGGCGCTGGGGGGCGGGGCTGCGGGGTCGAGGGGGGGGGGGACGTTGGTGGCGGGGAGGGGGCGGGCGG
>NZ_JASHKO010000055.1:0-212 GCF_030056745.1 Rhodococcus sp. IEGM 1406
TCGTGTGGACGCTCTTCTCGGCTGCACTGTTCGTCAGCCGCATCCCGACGCTGGCGATGAAGTCGGTATCCGTGCCGCCGCCCATGGCGGCCGGCCTGCTCGTCCTGGTGACGGTGGCTGCGGCCGCACTCATCACCTACCCGTACATCCTGCTGATCGTTCTCCTCGCGATCTACCTGGTGCACATCCCGTTTGCCGTGCACTCGAAGCGG
>NZ_JASHKO010000056.1:0-212 GCF_030056745.1 Rhodococcus sp. IEGM 1406
TTCGGGGGTGTCGAATTGGAAGTTCAAGACCATCGACGGTCCGCGCGTCGCCAAGCTCGGTGTGCCCGGCGCAGTCGGTGCATTCATCGGCGCAACCGGGCTATCGGGTCGGTCCACCGAAGCGGCAGTCCCCATCACGGCGACGATCCTGCTGGCCATCGGGATCTATGTGGCACTTCGCTTTTCGGTCCGCCCACCGGCCGTCACGGATG
>NZ_JASHKO010000057.1:0-211 GCF_030056745.1 Rhodococcus sp. IEGM 1406
CGCCGCTGCCGGCGGGGCCCCGGTCCCGCTGCTGTCGCGTGGGGCGGCGGCGGCGCGAGGGAGTGCGGCGGCGGGTGGGGAGCGGGTCGGTGTGGCTCGACGGGTGGGGGGGGTTGGGCGGCGCAATTGCGCTGTTAGCGGCAGCTATGTGGGTCGAACATTCTTGCAAGAGGCCGGAAGAGACACGTGACGAGACCGCGCCCTGACAGCC
>NZ_JASHKO010000058.1:0-210 GCF_030056745.1 Rhodococcus sp. IEGM 1406
TCGACTTGCGCCCGCTCGCTCCCGGGGAGGATCAAAAATGTTCATTCGTACAGCTGCGGCCATCGCAGCGATGACCATTGCCGCTACGGGCATCGCTGCAGGTACGTCTTACGCAGCTCCGGAGACGTCACCCGACGTTTCGTACACCGCCGAGGTCGGCGACCAGGCTGTTGTCACCACAATCGATGCCGGGGCATTCCGGGTATCGGG
>NZ_JASHKO010000059.1:0-210 GCF_030056745.1 Rhodococcus sp. IEGM 1406
TCCCACAGTTCCGCCTCCCGACCCCCGAGGTTGACCAACTCGTCGTCAGAGCCGTGCTCGACGACACGGCCGTCGTCCATCCCCAGGATCTGATCGGCGTCGACGGCCGGTGAGAGTCGGTGTGCCACTGTGACAGCAGTGCGACCCCGGGTAAGAGCCCGAGCGGCATCGTCGCGGCCCTTGGCTCCGGCGCTGCCCGCTGCGGCGGTC
>NZ_JASHKO010000005.1:0-33022 GCF_030056745.1 Rhodococcus sp. IEGM 1406
CAACATTCGACGACCGCAACGGCGCAACACGATCCGCATCCGTCACCACCGAACCATCGAACTCCGACACATCCACCGCGTCGATATCAACCACCGGCAAACCAGCGGGCAACACCAACTCACGCCCGGACCACGAAATCGCAGCCACCGGAGCAGCATCGGCCAACATGAACTCGACACGATCAGCCGGATACGACGGATCCACCGGCAAATACCCCGCACCGGACTTCACCACCGCCAACAACGCCACCACAAGATCAGCCGACCGCGGCAACGCCACCGCCACCAACGACTCCGGACCACAACCCTGAGCAATCAACCTGCGCGCCAACCGATTCGACCGAACCGACAACTCCGCATACGTCAACGACTCGTCACCGAACCGCACCGCAACCCGATCACCAAACCGCGCAGCAGCATCATCGAACCACGCCGACAACGTCGACTCCACACCACGATCGATCTGGCCAGCACTGAAGCGGGACAGCAGGTTTCGTTCACCATCGACCAAGATGTCAACGTCACCCACCGCTACGGTGGGATCAGCAGTCACCGCACGGAAGGTCCGTACCAGCCGATCACCAAATTCCACAACGGTCGACTCGTCGAACAGATCCGTCGCATACGTCAAGGAGGCGGACATTCCGGCGGGTGCGCCGGCCTCGTCGGTCCGTTCGGTCAGGGTCAACTGGAGGTCGAATTTCGCCAGTGCAAGATCAGCACTTTCGATCGACACTTCGAGGTCGCCCAGTTCGAGCGTTGTCTGTTCGTGGTTCTGGAACGTCAACGCCACCTGAAACAACGGATGACGAGCCTGCGAACGAACCGGATCGAGAACCTCCACCACACGCTCGAACGGAACATCCGCATGCGCGAACGCCTGCAGATCCACTTCACGCGCCGAAGCCAACAGATCCGCGAACGACATCGACGGATCAACCTCGGTACGCAACACCAAAGTGTTGACGAACATACCGATCAGATCGTCGAGCTGCGCCTCACCGCGACCCGCGATCGGTGTACCGATCGCGATGTCGGTCGTTGCAGACAAACGAGAAAGTACGACGGCGAGCGCTGCGTGAACAACCATGAACGGTGTCGAGTTACTGCTGTGCGCAATCGAATTGACAGCTTCGTGCAGAGTGGCGTCGATATCGAACTCGACCTCGGCTCCGCGCCCTGAAGCGACCTCGGGACGCGGACGATCACCAGGCAGATCCAACTGCTCCGGAAGATCAGCCAACGCATCCGACCAGAACGCAATCTGCTTCGCGATCACGGACTGCGGATCCTCCTCGGACCCGAGAACCTCACGCTGCCACAACGAGTAATCGGCGTACTGCACCGGCAACGGCGTCCAAGCCGGCACGGACGCTCGTGTACGTGCTTCGTAGGCAACCATCACGTCGCGGGTCAACGGGCCCATCGAGAAACCATCGGTCGAGATGTGATGCACCACGAACACCAGGACGTATTCGCTGTCGCCGACTTTGAAGAGCTTGGCGCGCAACGGGACTTCAGACGTCACGTCGAAGCCGACCGTCGCCAGCTCTGCGACGCCTGCAGCCAGGCGATCTTCCGTGATCGACACGGGGCTGAGATCGACAACAACGTCTCGAACGTCACGGATTTCCTGGTACCCGACGCCGTCGACGTCCGGATACAGCGTCCGCAGTGATTCGTGTCGGCCCACGACATCGAGCACGGCAGCGTTGAGAGCTGCCACGTCGAGGGCGCCCGAAATCCTGATCGCCGCCGGAACGTTGTTCGCTGCCGACGCGGGTTCGAACCTGTTCAGGAACCACATGCGCTGCTGCGCCAACGAAAGTGGGATCCGAGCGGGCCGGGACTGCGGGACCAGTGGGGCCGTGGCACCCGAACCGGCGTGCAGCTCGAGCCGGAGGGCGAGTGACTGCACGGTCGACGCTTCGAAGAGCGCACGAACCGGAACGCTTGTGTCAAGCGCCTCCCCCAGCCGTGCGGCGACACGGGTCGCGATCAGCGAGTTGCCTCCGAGCTCGAAGAAGTCGTCGTCGCGGCCAACCTGTGCGACTCCGAGAACTTCGGAGAACACCTGCGCGACAGTCTCTTCGACGGTCGTGATCGGCGCCTGATACACCTTCGACTCGAACACGGGCGAGGGCAGAGCTTTGATGTCCGTCTTGCCCGCGGTGGTCAACGGAATCGAATCGAGTACCAGTACCGAGTCGGGGACCATGTAGCCGGTCAGGAACGTCGACACCGACTCGATGACCTGTGCGGGATCCACCTCGGCGCCGGCCTGTGGCACCACGTATGCAACGAGACGATCTCCGAAGTGATCGTCGGAGCGAACAAGAGCAACAGCTTGCGCAACGCCCGCGCAACGGGTCAGCGCGGCCTCGATCTCGCCGAGTTCGATACGGAACCCACGGATCTTGACCTGGAAGTCACTGCGGCCCACGTACTCCACTGCGCCACCGTCGATCCACCGGACCACGTCACCCGTGCGGTACAACCGCTCACCCGGCGCCCCGAACGGGTCTGCGACAAAACGACCCGCCGTCAATGCCGGCTGTCCCAGGTATCCACGAGCGACCTGAACACCCGACACGTACAACTCACCTGCGACACCAACCGGCACAGGCTGCAAGCGGCCGTCCAAGATCCGCGCGGCCATACCCCGAATCGGGCCGCCGATGTTCATGCGATCAAACGCGGTCAGCGTATCGCTGATGTTCGAGGCGACCGTCGACTCCGTCGGACCGTACGCATTGAAGAATCCACGCACACCGCCATCCGGAAGCGGCACCGCCCACTTGGCAACGAGAGACCGCGAACTGGCTTCGCCACCGACGACAACCACCCGCAACGCGTCAAGCCCGCTCGGATCCACTGATGCCAGCGCAGCGGGCGTCACGAACGCATGCGTCACGCCCTCCGAACGCAAGATCTCGGCCAGTTCCGCACCGCCGTACACCGTCGTCGGCGCAATCACCATCGTCGACGCGGAGCCGAATGCCATCAGCAACTCGAGGACAGACGCATCGAAACTCGGCGAGGCGAAATGCAGCGTCCGAGCATCCGCGGTCAGCGCATAGCGCTCGACCTGCTCGGCACAGAAATTCGCCACACCGGCGTTGGTGACCACAACGCCCTTGGGCAGACCTGTGGTGCCGGACGTGTAGATGACGTACGCAGGCTGCCGCTCGTCGATCGCACTACGTCGATCCGAATCACTCACCGGCGCGCAGGATTCTGCCGCGCACGCCGCCACTGTCTTCTCGTCGTCGAGAACAACCCACGTCAACGCCGACGGCAATCCTGCCTCGACGTCACTGAGCGCAAGACCCAGCACCGCACCGGAATCGGAGATCATATGGGCGATACGGTCAACCGGATACGTCGGGTCGACGGGCACGAACGCAGCACCCGTTTTCGCCACTGCCCACAGAGCGAGAACCGAATCGGCCGAACGCGGAATCGCGATCGCGACCCGATCCTCCGGCCCGACGCCCTTCGCAATCAGAACACGAGCGAGTTGCGACGACCGCTCGTCGAGTTCGAGGTAGCTGATCGACTGACCGTCGAAGCGAATCGCATCCGCCGACGGATCCAAAGCGGCCGCCGCTGTGAGAATCTCGACCAGGGTTCCCGAGACCGACTGACCTCCATGAACATCGGCCAGCACACCCCGCTCGGCCGCATCGAGAATATCGATGTCACCGACGACAATCGAAGGAACCGACACGACAGTCTCGAGGATACGAACCAGACGCCGAGCAAACCCTTCGACCGTCGAAACGTCGAACAGATCTGCAGCAAATGTGAATTCGGCCGAGAGCCCTTGCTGGATCCCGTCTTCGCCGATCGACTCGGTTACTGCGAGTTCGAGGTCGAACTTGGCAGTGGTCGTGTCGATTTCGGCGGCCTTGATCGCCAGTCCCGGCAGTTCCAATGCCGTTTGCGCGAGATTCTGCAAGGACAGCACGACCTGGAACAGCGGATGTCTGGCCTGCGACCGGGCGGGAGCCAAGACGTCCACCAACCGCTCGAAGGGCACGTCCGAGTGAGCGAACGCTCCGAGCGCAGAATCACTCGCCGCAGCCAGCAGATCCGTGAATGCCTGGGCCGGGTCGACCTCGGTCCGCAGAACAAGCGTGTTGACGAACATGCCGACGAGATCGTCGAGCGCCTCGTCGCCACGACCGGCAACGGGAGTGCCCACGGCGATGTCCGAGGTTCCGCTCAGTCGGGCCATCAGAACGGCAAGCGCCGAGTGCAACGCCATGAAGAGCGTCGCGTTGTTCTCCCGTGCCAGCGCGTCCAATCGACGGTGCACATCCCCGGAGATCTCGAACGCGAATCGCTCGCCGCGCATCGACGCCACATCAGGCCGAGACCGGTCCGACGGAAGCTCGATCACATCCGGTAGGTCTGCCAGAGTCTCGGTCCAGTACGAGATCTGCTGCGAGATCAGTGATTCCGAGTCGTCTTCCGACCCCAGAACCTCACGCTGCCACAACGAATAGTCGGCGTACTGCACAGTCAACGGCTGCCACGCCGGCGCGGTCCCATCCTTGCGTGCCGAGTAGGCAATCATGACATCGCGAGCCAGGGGCGCCATCGACCAACCGTCAGCGGCGATGTGATGAACCACGATCGCGAGGGTGTGCTCGGTGTCGCTGACCGTCAACAGGCGGACACGGATCGGCACGTCGACAGTGACGTCGATCGCTGAGGATCCGATTGCAGCGACTCGACTTTCGAGCTCGTCCGGATCCGAAACCGACTCCACGGTCAGTCCACCGAACGCCTCCGAAAGCGACAGAATCGACTGCTTCGGTCCGGAAGCCCCGTCCGGATATACCGTTCGGAGCACTTCATGCCGGGCCAGTACGTCCTCGAGCGCAGTTTCCATCGCGGCAGTATCGAGATGACCAGTCAGGTGCAGAGCAAAAGTGATGTTGTAAGCAGCTGAGTCGGTGTCGAAGCGGTTCAGGAACCACATGCGCTGCTGCGCCAGCGACAACGGAATTTCCGCGGGACGCACCTGTGCGACGAGCGCCTTCTGCCCGCCGCTACCTACGTGCGACTCGATGTGTGCGGCGAGCGCCTCGACGGTGGAAACGTCGAATAGCGTTCGCACCGGCACCGTAGTGTCGAGCGCCCGCCCCAATCGGGAGGTGACCTGAGTAGCCACCAGGGAGTTGCCACCGAGTTCAAAGAAGTCGTCGTCGAGGCCGACTCGTTCCACTCCGAGAACATCCGCAATCACCTGCGCGACAATCTCTTCCACCGGCGTGGTGGGTGCACGAAACTCGCGGACCTCGAAAACAGGCTCCGGCAAAGCCCGGCGATCCAATTTGCCCACCGGGGTCAACGGAACCTCAGCGAGTTCCATGATGACGGACGGAACCATGTAGCTCGGCAGAGCCTCCGCCACGAACGAGGCGAGCACGTCCCGATCGAAACTCGACCCGTCAGCCAGTTCGACGTAGGAAACGAGGGTTGTGACACCCGCCGCGCCTTCGCTTCCGACTGTCACCGCGAAGCGCACAGACTCGTGCGAGGACAGAACTGCGTCGATCTCACCGAGTTCGATACGGAATCCGCGAACCTTGACCTGGAAGTCACTGCGGCCGACGTATTCGAGGACCCCCGCGTCACCGCGCGCGTCTCCGCCGGTCCAGCGCACGACATCGCCGGTCCGGTACATTCGCTCGCCGTCCGGCGAATACGGGTTGGCAACAAACCGTTCCGCAGAAAGACCTCGCCGCTCGTGGTAGCCGCGAGCCAATGCAGCGCCCGCAAAGTAGAGCTCTCCCCTGGTGCCGACTGGAACAGGATGCAGACGCTCGTCGAGTACCAGTGCCGACATGCCCTCGACGGGACGCCCGATGTCGATCGATCGGCCGATCGCGAGATCGCCGAACGACGAGATGATCGTGGTCTCAGTCGGACCGTACCCATTGAAGTAGGCGCGCCCTGGGGCCCATTTCGCCAGCAACTCGGGAGTGGTCACGTCACCGCCGACGGAGACGACTCGCAATTCAGGCAGCTCTGCCGGCTCCATGGTCCCGAGTACTGCGGGAGTGATGATCGCGTGTGTGACCTTCTCGGAATGAAGAAGATCCGACAACTCGTGTCCACCGATAATTGTCGAGGGAACGATCACCAAAGTTGCACCCGCAGAGAAGGCGACCATCCATTCCAGTACCGACGGGTCGAAGCTCGGTGAACAGATATGGAGGAAGCGTGAGGACTGTTCTACCTCGTAGCGACGCTGTGCTGCGTCTCTGACCCCACGGAGACCACCGTGAGTGACGCTGACACCCTTCGGTTTTCCCGTGGAACCGGATGTGTAAATGACATATGCAACGTGAGAACTGTGAATCGGAGCGATTCGGTCCTCGTCCGTGACCGGCGCTGAAGATTGCGTCGACAGTTCTCCGTTCAGCGCCTGGCCGTCAAGGACCAACCATTCTGTGACCGCAGGAAGCTGATCTACGAACTGTCCCGACGTGAGTCCGATCGCGGCCGAAGAATCGGCCAGCATGTGCCGGACACGATCTTCCGGATAGCTCGGGTCGACTGGGACGTATGCCGCCCCTGACTTCGCCACCGCCCATACTGCACAGACCATCTCGTACGAGCGAGGAAAGGCGAGAGCAACAATGGTCTCGGGGCCGGCGCCCCGTCCGATCAGAACCCGTGCGAGCTTCGACGACTGCTCATCGAGCTCGCGGTAGGTGATCGATCGACCCTCGAAGCGAACAGCAACCGAATCCGCCTCAGCCGTGCCGGACAGGAAGATGTCGACGAGACTCTGCCGGGGCATCGTGTCATCCGCGGCTACGACCGTCAGATCGGTGCGCTCGGAGCGTGAGAGCAGGTCGATATCGCCGACGATCGTTTCAGGTCGGGTAGCCACGGCATCGAGAATGCGCACGAACCGAGTAGCGAAAGTGTTCACCGTGGCCGGATCGAACAAGTCCGTGGCGTAGGTGAAGGTGGCACTCAAGACATCCGCGTCTTCGGTTCCTTCGGGATTCTCGGACACCATGAGTTCGAGATCGAATTTGGCGACCGGTACTTCCAATTCAGCTGCAACTGCTTTGACACCTGAGAATTCCAGTTCGCGTCGTCCACTGATCTCCGCAGTGAGCGCAACCTGGAACAGCGGGTGACGAGCCTGCGAACGCGCCGGACTCAGGACTTCGACCAACCGCTCGAACGGCACATCGGCATGCCCGTAGGCAGACAAGCCCGATTCCCTTACCCGAGCGAGCAACTCTTCGAATCGTTCGTTCGGATCGACCTCGGTGCGAAGCACCAGGGTGTTCACGAACATGCCGATCACGTCGTTGAGCGCTTGATCGCCTCGCCCGCCGATCGGGGCACCGATCGCGATGTCGGAGGTACCACTGAGCCGGCTCAACAGCGTTGCATATGCCGCCTGCAACACCATGAACAGCGAGACGCTCCTCGAGCGCGCCAACTCGTTCAACTTGCGCGTCGTGCGTTCGCTGATCTGAAAATGGTGCTTGGCACCGTGATTGGACGCGATGGCAGGACGAGGTCGGTCGGTCGGCAGATCCAACTGATCCGGCAAATCGGCAAGTGCCCGGCGCCAGAAGTTGATCTGGCGAGACGACTCCGAGCGCGGGTCTTCGTCGGATCCCAGTGCTTCGCGCTGCCACAGGGCGTAGTCGGCGTACTGAATCGGCAGCGGCGTCCACGCCGGCGCAGACTTCTCACTTCGCGCCGAGTATGCGACGAGAAGGTCACGTGCGAGCGGACGGAACGACAGTCCGTCTGCAGCGATGTGATGGAGAACCATCACCAGGACGTAGTCCGTCGGAGACACCTCGAAGAGGGCAACCCGTACCGGGATTTCGAGCGTCACGTCGAAGCCACGAGACGCCACGTCGAACAGCGCCGCGTCGAGATGCGAATTCCGAATCTTGACCGGATTCAACTCCACCGCGGCCCGGTCGACCGGCAGAACCAGCTGTTGCGCGGTTCCGTCGACATCAGGGTAGATCGTCCGCAAGGACTCGTGTCGCTCGAGAAGATCCATCACCGCGGCATGCAGGGCGGACGGGTCCACCGAACCGGTGAGCCGGACCGTGAACGGAAGGTTGTACGCCGGCGTCGACGGCTCGAGACGATTGATGAACCACATGCGCTGCTGTGCAAGCGAGAGCGGGACAACCTGGGGACGAGGCTTGGCGATCAGCGGGGTGAGCTGCCGCGCGTTACCCGCCACAGACTCGGCGCGGGCCGCCAAGGTAGCGACCGTGGTGGACTCGAAAAGCTCTCGAACGCCGAGTTGCACTCCCAAGGCGGAACCCACGCGGGTCACCAACTGTGTTGCAACCAGCGAGTTTCCACCGAGTTCGAAGAAGTCGTCGTCGATACCGACGCGCTCGACACCGAGAACGTCGGCAAAGACGTCAGCGACAACCCGCTCGATTTCGGTGCGGGGCTCGCGGTACTGCTTCGCACTCGCGAACACCGGCTCGGGCAACCCGGCACGATCCAATTTGCCACTCGTGTTGAGCGGCAACGCATCGAGCACCATCAACGCGGCCGGAACCATGTACGAAGGGAGGCTTCGACCGGCGAACTCACTGAGCACCGCAGCATCGATGTTTCGGCCCGGGCCCGGCACGACGTAGCCGACCAATTGATCACCGGTCGGGGTGACGGTCACCAAGACAACAGCCTGGGAAACGTCGGGGTGTGCCAGAAGGACGGTCTCGATTTCGCCGAGCTCGATGCGCTGCCCACGGAACTTCACCTGGAAGTCGGTACGCCCGATGTAGTCGAGGTTTCCGTCCTCACGGCGGCGGACGAGGTCGCCGGTCCGGTACATACGCTCACCGGCCGTGCCGTACGGATTGGCTACGAACCGATCCGAGCTCAGGTCCGGTCGACCAACGTATCCGCGCGCGAGTTGAACGCCGGCGAGATAGAGCTCACCCGGCTGCCCGATGGGGGTCGGGCGAAGTTGTCCGTCCAGTACGTGCGCCTGAGTGTTCCACTGCGGCATACCGATCGGCACGGAAGTAGTATCCGTGGCCACGGCCTCGTAGTACGTGACCGATACCGCGGCTTCGGTCGGACCGTACAGGTTGTGCAGTCCGGCTCCACAGAGTTCACGGAAGGCGGAAGACGTCTCGGGCGGGAGCGCCTCGCCGATGACGAACACGTGGCGCAACGAATCACAAGATCCGGCAGGTGCATTCGCAGTGAACAGCGTGAGCATGGATGGCACGAAGTCGGTGATCGTGACGCCGAGCTCCGCGATCTTGTTCGCCACGTAGATCGGGTCTCGATGACCGTCCGGAGTCGCGACGACGAGCGTGGCGCCGACCTGCAACGGCATGAAGAATCCCCACAGCGACACGTCGAATGTCGTAGCGGTCTTCTGCAGGTAGATGTCCGACGCCGAAAGCTCGTACTCGGCGTTCATCCACTGAAGCTGATTGTTGATCGCCGCGTGAGTGACCGCGACACCCTTGGGTCGACCGGTCGAACCCGAGGTGTAGATCACGTACGCAGTGTTCGAGAAATGCAAGGGAGACAGGCGATCTGCGTTGACGATCGGCCTGCTGTCGAGCTGCCCGTAGTCCAGTGTGTCGATCTCGATGACCCGTGTGCCCGAGGGCAGATCCACGTCGTCCCGCGCAGTGGTCACAACACACGTGGGCTGCGCCGACTCGAGAATGTAGGCGGTGCGTTCCGCTGGGTGGTCGGGATCCACCGGCACCCAGGCTCCGCCAGCCTTGGCAATCGCGTACAGACCGACCATCAAGTCCAAAGACCTGCGGATCGACAGTCCTACAAGCGATTCGGGCCCAACACCCATGGCGATGAGTTGACGAGCCAAACCATTTGCGCGAGAGTCGAATTCGGCGTATGTGAGGCTGGCGCCTTCGAAAACGACAGCGGTGGCATCGGGAGTTCTCTCGACCTGACGCTCGAATGCTTCGGTGATGGTCTGCGAGGCAACGTGGAAGCCGGTGCGGTTCCACAAGGCAACCTTGTTTCGCTCCTCGTCGGTTGCGACAGGAAGATCCCAGACCTTGCGGCTCGTTTCGGCCGAGACGAACTTCTCGAGAAACTCTACGAACCGCGAGTGATTTCGCTGGGCGTCCGCGGGCGCGTACAGATTGGGATTCGACTCGAAGTCGATGTGTGTGCGGGTATCGCCGACGCTCTGGTACAGGTTGACACCGAGGTCTTCGATCAAACCCGTGGACAAGATGTGAAGCTCGCCGACAAGGGGCCCGAACGCCAACTCGGTGGAAAACATCATGATGTTGATCCACGGGCCGAAGAATCCGCCCCGGCCCGGCCCGTCACCGCCGCGAACCATGTCCTCGTGTCGGTATCGCTGGTGGCGCAGTGCGCCGGACATTTCGTTCCTGACGTCGTCCAGAAGCTCCTGGACGGTGGTGTCCGCAGTGACGGTCAGTCGCAGCGGCACGACGTTGGAGACCATGCCTCCGGATCGACGCAGCACGGCTGTCGTTCGACCGGAAACGGGCAGACTCAGCGACACGTCCTCTCGCCCGGTCATCTGAGCGAGGTACGCCGCAAACGCCGCGACGACAGTGCCGGCAACAGTGGTCTTCTCTACGCGCTCGAGGAACCGCCCGAGCAGAGCCTCGACGTGGTTGGACAGCGATGCACTGTCGATCCGACTGACTGGAGCAGGCGCGGCACTTCGACCCGCGAGGCTCGAGATCTCGTCGAGATTCTCGATCTTGTCTGCCCAGTACTTGCGATCGGTTTCGAAACGACTCGACTGGCGGTACTTGTTGTCTACCTCGTAGACGTTCCGGAGATCGGAGGCCTCACTCGGCTCCGGATCCCGGCCCTCCACGCGCGCTGAGTACAGCTCCGCCACGCGAGTGACGAACGTCGACGCACCGAAACCGTCGAGAATTGTGTGGTGGACCCGCGTGTACCAGTAGTAGCGGTTCTCGCCGAGGCGCAGGATCGTGGCAGAGATCAGTCGGTCCGTAAGCATGTCGATCGGCCGGCTGCGATCTGCTCGCATCCACCGCATGGCGGCGTCGTGCGAGTCGTCTTCACTACGAAGGTCGACGTAGCCGACTGAATCATCGAGTGTGGGGTCGATGATCTGGTACGGCTGGGCATCGATCTCGAAGATCCGGACGAAGGCCGACCCGATTTCGCGACCGGCGTCTGCACAGGCCTGGCGAAGGGCGTCAAGCTCCAGAGCACCACGGAGTTCGACGTACTGGGCGATGTTGACCGGTACTGCGGGATCTAGGTGCTGCGCGAACCACATACCGAGCTGGGCCGCCGAAAGTGGGAATGCGTCTGATCGCTGAACGTCTTCCGGCGAGCTGCCGACCTCCGGCTTGCCGCTCCCCAGTTCTCCGTTACCCAGCGAATTCACGCCCACAGCCTCTCTTCCACACCATTGCGCACCCGTGCGAGCCGAACGTCCGATTCGCAGCAGCTACCGACCTCATCCAACCTCGACGAGCCAGAACCACCCATTGTCTCCGATACATAGGTGACAAGAGAAATCCATACCCCGGTGTATCGACGGTTTTGCTGCAATTCGTTACAAATCGCCCAGCTCATCTACCCCCCGATCGCATTGCCGAAACGCACGGTTCAGACACTGTGCGCGACATCTCCACCCCTGGAACAATCAATTTGCTGCCGACGATCTGCACCCCCATCCACATCAGTCACCTCGGACAATTTACAGGCCCCTCAGCTACTTGGTGCCCGAGCTCGAACCAGATTCGACAGTCGCTGATCGAGACTATCGGTACACGCCGACAGACCGACGAAAGAACGCGCCGACCAGCGGTCGGCGCGTTCTTTCGATTGAAGGTACGAAGATTCAGGAAAAACCCACACCAGTCACACTCTTCAGGTGTTCACTGGTGACACCTGGAGCCAACTCCACAAGCTCCAGCCCGTCCGCGGTGACGTCCAGCACCGCGAGGTCGGTGATGATCCGGTGGACGACGCCCTGCCCAGTAAGCGGCAGGGTGCACGCCTCGACGATCTTGGGGTTTCCGTCGCGATCGGTGTGCTCCATCACGACGATGACGCGGCGGGCACCGTGGACCAGGTCCATCGCCCCGCCCATGCCCTTGACCATCTTGCCGGGGACCATCCAGTTGGCGAGGTCACCGGTCTTCGACACCTGCATCCCGCCGAGCACCGCGGTGTCGATGTGGCCGCCGCGGATCATCCCGAACGAGAGGGCCGAGTCGAAGAACGCGGCACCAGGATTGACAGTGACGGTTTCTTTACCTGCATTGATGAGGTCGGCATCGACCTGATCATCGGTCGGATACGGTCCGGTACCGAGGATGCCGTTCTCGCTGTGCAGGACCACCTTGACACCCTCGGGCAAGTAACTGGGGATCAGCGTCGGCAGGCCGATACCGAGGTTGACGTACTCACCCGGCCGCATCTCGGCAGCAGCGCGAGCAGCCATCTCGTGGCGGGTCCAACCGATACGAGTTTCCTCTGCGCTGCTCACTTGGTACCTCCTGAGACGGTCCGCTTCTCGATCCGCTTCTCCTGTGGACCTGTGTGCACGACCCGCGCGACGAACACCCCAGGTAGGTGCACGTGCGCGGGGTCGATGTCGCCCGGCTCTACGAGGTTCTCCACCTGCGCGATGGTGATCCGGCCGGCCATGGCAGCAAGCGGGTTGAAGTTCATCGCCGTCTTGTTGAAGACGAGATTTCCTTCGGTGTCGCCGTAGTCCGCGTGCACGAGCGCAAAGTCAGCGGTGATCGCCTCTTCCAATACATACGTGCGGCCACCGAACACTGCCGTCGCCTTCGGTGGCGACGCCACGGCGATCGAACCGTCCGGGTTGTATCGCCACGGCAAGCCGCCCTCGGCGATCGGTGTGCCGACGCCGGCCGGAGTGTAGAACGCCGGGATGCCGGTACCGCCAGCTCGCAGCCGCTCGGCCAGCGTCCCCTGCGGCGTCAACTCCACTTCGAGCTCACCGGCGAGATACTGGCGGGCGAACTCCTTGTTCTCCCCCACGTACGACGCCGTCACCCTGGCGATCCGGTGCGCGCCGAGCAGAATGCCGAGACCGTAGTCGTCGACACCGCAGTTGTTGGAGAACACCTCGAGATCGGTGGCGTCGCCGTCGGCGATCGCCGCGATCAGTGCGTCGGGAATACCGCACAGCCCGAAGCCGCCCACTGCGAGCCTGGATCCGCTCGCGATGTCGGCAACTGCCTCAGCTGCCGTATTCACGACTTTGCTCATCCGTTAGTTCTCCTTCTGCTGAAAGATTCCGGCTCGGTGAAGAAGCTTCTCGGCGTGACGAAGAACGGGAGCGTCGACCATCTTGCCCTCGAACGCGAACACACCACGTTCAGTAGACACCGCGGCAAGCACTCGTGTGGCCCAGTCGATCTCTTTTTCCGAAGGTGCGAATGCACCACGGATGACCTCGACCTGACTCGGGTGGATCGCAACCTTCACGTCGAAGCCGACTGCGACAGCATCAGCGGACTCGACGCCCAGGCCGACGAGGTCCTTGATGTCGAGATAAACGGAATCGACAGCCAACCGGCCGTAGCTCTTCGCAGCCAGGAGAGACGTCGATCGGACGTGCTTGGCAACGTCGCGGTACGAACCGTTCGGGTGCCTGCTCGAATTACCGCCGAGACCGGCCACAAGATCCTCGGCTCCCCACATGACACCGATGGCGTTCGCAGCAAGCGCGATGTCGGCCACGGCGAGGGCTCCTCGCGGGGACTCGACGAGTGCAACCACGTCCGCCGGTGCGAGCGAGAGGACGTCCTCGGCCGATTCGCACTTGGACAGCATGAGACGCGAATAGTGTGTGCCGTCCAGCGCGATCAGATCGAGTTCGTGATCAGGCGTACCGACCGGATTGACGCGCACAATCGTCCGGTCCGGATCGAGAGGAGTGTCGATCAGGGCTGCACGTGCGGCTTCTTTGTCGGCCGGAGCCACCCCGTCTTCGAGATCGAGGATCACGACGTCGGCAACAGCTGCGGCCTTCGCATAGCGCTCGGGACGATCCGCCGGGCAGAACAACCACGCCGGCCCCGGCGGCGTCCACGTCATGAGGACACCTCTGCCGGACGCAGTTGCACCAGGGTCTTGCGCGTGGCCAGTGCGACGACGTCACCGTGCTGGTTACGCCCGGTGTGCACGAGCGTCACGATGCCTTCACCTGGACGGCTCTTCGATTCGCGCTTGTCCGCGATGAGCGTCTCGGCATACAAGGTGTCGCCGTGAAAGAGCGGCTTCGGGAAGCTGATCTCGGAGAAACCGAGGTTCGCCACGATGGTGCCCTGCGTCAACTGCGCGACGGACAGGCCGACGATGGTCGACAGGGTGAACATCGAATTGACCAGCCGCACACCGAATTGAGTGTCCTCGCTGTACGCGGCATCGAGATGCAACGCCTGCGTGTTCATGGTCAAAGTCGTGAACAGGACGTTGTCAGCCTCGGTCACCGTCCGGCCTGGGCGATGCTCGTAGATCGCGCCGACCTCGAACTCCTCGAACCAGAGCCCGCGCTGAGTGATCTTCTTGGGGTTCGTCACAACCCTGCCTCACGGGCGATGAGCATCAACTGCACCTCGGTGGTTCCCTCACCGATTTCGAGGATCTTGCTGTCACGGTAGTGGCGCGCGACGGCGTACTCGTTCATGAAGCCGTATCCGCCGTGGATCTGGGTGGCGTCGCGAGCGTTGTCCATGGCAGCTTCGGAGGAGATGAGCTTGGCGATGGACGCCTGCTTCTTGAACGGCTTGCCCGACAACATGAGTGCGGCCGCGTCGTAGTACGCGGTGCGGGCCACGTGGGCGCGAGCCTCCATGCGCGCGATCTTGAACGCGATCGCCTGGTTGTGTCCGATGGGCCGACCGAACGCCTCGCGCTCCTTGGCGTACTTGATCGACTCGTCGACGCAGCCCTGGGCGGCACCGACGCTCAACGCGGAAATGGCGATGCGGCCTTCGTCGAGGATGCGCAGGAAGTTCGCGTAGCCACGGCCACGCTCACCGAGCAGATTCTCTTCGGGGACACGAACATCGGCGAACGTGAGGGGATGGGTGTCGGATGCGTTCCAGCCGACCTTGTTGTACGCCGGCTCGGCCGTGAAGCCCGGCGTCGTGGTCGGCACCAGGATCGTCGAGATCTCCTTCTTGCCACCGTCCTTGACACCCGTGACCGCGGTGACCGTCACGAGCTTGGTGATGTCGGTGCCCGAGTTGGTGATGAACTGCTTGTTGCCGTTGATGATCCACTCACCGCTGTCGAACTTCGCGGTGGTCTTGGTGCCGCCGGCGTCGCTACCCGCACCCGGCTCGGTCAGGCCGAAAGCAGCCAACGATTTCCCGCTGGTGAGCTGCGGGAGCCACTCTTCCTTCTGCGCCTCGTTGCCGAAACGGTAGATCGGCATGGCGCCGAGGGACACACCAGCTTCGAGAGTGATCGCGACGCTCTGGTCGACCTTGCCCAGCTCTTCGAGCGCCAGGCAGAGTGCGAAGTAGTCGCCACCCATTCCGCCGTACTCCTCGGGGAAGGGCAGGCCGAACAGTCCCATGTCCGCCATACCGGCAACTACCTCGTACGGGAAGGTGTGGTTGGCGTCGTGCTCGGCAGCAACCGGTGCCACGACGGTCTTCGCGAAATCCGCAACAGTCTTGGCGAGCTGCTGGTATTCGTCCGGAAGCGCTCCGGTGGCAAGGTAATCGGACATCAGGCGTCTTCCTTCTGCGTCGTGTTCTCGGTCTTTACTTCTGCAGTCTCTTCGTCCGCGACAGGTACCACGCGGGCCAGAACCTGATCCACCATCACCTGATCGCCCTGACGGACAAGCACTTCCACGATCCCGTCGATCGGGGACGTCAAGGAGTGCTCCATCTTCATGGCCTCGACCACGACGAGTGGTTGTCCCGCGCTCACTGCCGCGCCGTTCTCGACGTTGACTGCGATGACGGCACCGGGCATGGGGCTGGCGATTTCGGCGTCACCGGCATGCTTGTCCTCACCGCGAACGCTGACTTCGGCAACCTCGCGCACGTGCCAGGTTCCGCCGCCTGCCAGCCACAGACCACCATCGGTCTGGGCGACGACAAACGTGCGTCGACGTCCGTCGATCACCACCGCCAGTTCGGATCCCGTCAGGGTCGCGCTGAATGCGCGCGGCTGTGAACCTTCGACCTCGACCTTTGCATCCGCGGGAACGCCGACGATCGCAACGTGCGCCGTTCGAGTGCCGGCGGCGAGCCTGATGCTGGTCGGAGCGGGAGTTCCGACGCGCCACCCACTCGGGACGTCCCAGGGATCAACGGATTCCGAAGTTGTCCATCGCGAGAGCCAGCGATACGCCGCGGCAGCAATGAGAACCTCGTCGGAGGCATCGGCCGCGACAAAGTCTTCGACGCGACGATCGAGCAGACCGGTGTCGAGGTTGCCCGCGATCACATCCGGATCAGCGAGGAGGAATCGTGCGAACTCGATGTTGGTCACGACTCCGAGCACTGCGGTGTCACCGAGTGCGCGATCGAGCTTGCGCAGTGCGCCTGCGCGGTCGGGAGCATGGGCGATGACTTTGCTGAGCATCGGGTCGTAGTCACTGCCGACGACGGTGCCCGCGAGCAGTCCGGAATCGACGCGCACGCCGGAACCTGACGGCTCGACCAGATCGACGACGCGGCCACCGGTCGGCAGGAACCCACGGCCCGGATCCTCCGCGTACACACGAGCTTCGATAGCGTGCCCGGTCAGTGTGATGTCGCTCTGGGAGAAGGCCAACTTCTCCCCTGCTGCCACACGAACCTGCCATTCGACCAGATCCAGTCCGGTCACCATTTCGGTGACGGGGTGCTCGACCTGCAGGCGGGTGTTCATCTCCATGAAGAAGAACTCGTCCGGCTTGTCGGCGGAGACGATGAACTCGACAGTGCCGGCGCCGGTGTAATCGACGCTTCGAGCGGTGTTGCAGGCTGCCGCGCCGATCCGGTCACGGGTCACCTGATCGAGCAGCGGCGACGGAGCCTCTTCGATGACCTTCTGGTGACGCCGCTGCAGGCTGCATTCGCGCTCACCCAGGTGAACGACGTTGCCGTGCTGGTCGGCGAGAACCTGGACCTCGATGTGCCGGGGCCGCAGGACGAATCGCTCGAGGAACAGGGTGTCGTCGCCGAACGACGACGCGGCCTCACGGCGGGCACTGCGAAGAGCCTCGGCCAGATTGGCCGGATCCTCGACCAGACGCATTCCCTTGCCACCGCCGCCTGCCGAAGGCTTGACCAACACCGGGTAGCCGATGTCCTCGGCCGCTGCGATCAGTTCTTCGTCGGTCAGATTCGGGCGAGCGATACCCGGGACCACCGGCACGTCGAACGCGGCAACCGCGTTCTTCGCGGTGATCTTGTCGCCCATCACCTCGATAGCCCGCTCGGAGGGGCCGAGGAAGGCGATTCCGGCGGCCGCGCAAGCAGCCGAGAACGCCGAGTTCTCCGACAGGAAGCCGTAACCGGGGTGAATACCCTGAGCACCGGTGGACTTGGCAGCGTCGATCACCTTGTCGATGACGAGGTAGCTTTCACGCGCCGCGGCCGGTCCGATGTTGACGGCAGTGTCGGCCTCGCGGACGTGGCGAGCATTCGCGTCGGCGTCGCTGTAGACGGCGACGCTGCGAATTCCCAACTCACGCAACGTGCGGATCACGCGAACCGCGATCTCACCGCGGTTGGCCACGAGAACAGTATCGATAGTGCGCAACTCAGTCATTTCGCTCACATCCGGAAGACGCCGTAGGAGACCGGCTCGATCGGTGCGTTTGCGCACACCGAAAGGGCCAGGCCGAGAACAGTTCTGGTATCTGCGGGATCGATGACACCGTCATCCCACAGCCGCGCAGTGGAGTAGTACGGATTGCCCTGAGCCTCGTACTGCTCACGGATCGGCGCCTTGAACGACTCTTCGTCCTCGGCCGACCACGGATTGCCCGCGCTGTCGAGCTGCTCGCTACGAACCGTCGAGAGCACCGAAGCTGCCTGCTCGCCGCCCATGACCGAGATGCGCGCGTTCGGCCACATCCACAGGAAGCGAGGTGAATACGCGCGTCCACACATGGAGTAGTTGCCGGCGCCGTACGAGCCGCCGATGACAACCGTCAGCTTGGGGACCCGTGCACACGCAACTGCCGTGACCATCTTGGCGCCGTGCTTGGCGATGCCGCCGGCCTCGTAGTCGCGTCCCACCATGAAGCCTGCGATGTTCTGCAGGAACAGCAGCGGCACACTGCGCTTGTCGCACAGTTCGATGAAATGTGCTCCCTTCATGGCGGATTCGCCGAAGAGAACGCCGTTGTTGGCGATGATGCCGACCGGGTGGCCCTCGATGTGGGCGAAACCGGTGACGAGCGTCTTGCCGTATTCAGCCTTGAACTCCTGGAACGCGCCACCGTCGACGAGCTTGGTGATCACCTCGTGCACGTCGTACGGAGTACGGGGATCGGTCGGGACGACGTCGTACAGCTCGCTCTGATCGGCGACGGGCGGAACCGTGGAGATGACGTCCCACGGGCGCTCGGAGCGGGGGCCGAGCGTGGCAATGATGTTGCGCACGATACGAAGTGCGTCGCGGTCGTCCTCGGCCAGGTGGTCGGTGACGCCGGAAACCTTGGAGTGCAGGTCGCCGCCGCCGAGCTCTTCTGCCGTCACGATCTCACCGGTGGCTGCCTTCACCAGCGGCGGGCCGCCGAGGAAGATGGTGCCCTGGTTGCGGACGATCACTGCTTCGTCGCTCATCGCGGGCACGTAAGCGCCGCCCGCGGTGCACGAACCGAGAACTGCGGCGATCTGGGGAATCCCCTTGGCGCTCATGGTCGCCTGGTTGTAGAAGATCCGGCCGAAGTGCTCACGGTCCGGGAAGACCTCGTCCTGGCGCGGCAGGAAGGCGCCGCCGGAGTCGACGAGGTAGATGCATGGAAGGTTGTTCTGCAGCGCAACTTCCTGCGCGCGCAGGTGCTTCTTCACCGTCATCGGGTAGTACGTGCCGCCCTTGACCGTTGCGTCATTGGCAACGATGACGCACTCCCGGCCCGACACACGGCCGATACCGGTGATGACGCCGGCGCCGGGGCACTCGTCGTCGTACAGGCCGTTGGCCGCCAGCGGCGACAACTCGAGGAACGGGCTGCCCTGGTCGAGCAGCGAGTCGACGCGATCTCGCGGCAGCAGTTTCCCTCTGCTCACGTGGCGCTCGCGAGAACGCTCGTTGCCACCCAGCGCTGCTTGCGCCAGTTTCTTCTTCAGTTCGTCCACCAGAACGGTGTGATCGGACCGGTAGCCCGATCCTTGCGTGATTCCACTGGGAGTCATCCCGCCGCCTTCGCCATGAGTTAATGCTCGATAACTGAAACTAGATTAACTATGATTAACTGAGTTGTCCAGAACACAAGCGAAGAAAGATCGAGAGAATGACCTCTGAGCAGGTAGCAGCTCCGACGCGACGCGATCAGATGAAGGCCGACCGTCGTCGTCAGCTCTTGGATGCCGCCGCACGGTTGATCGCCGAACGCGGATTCGTGAGTGTGCGACTCGAAGACCTCGGCGCGGCCGTCGGTATCAGCGGCCCGGCCGTGTACCGGCATTTCCCCAACAAGGATGCCGTCCTCGTGGAACTTCTCGTCGGCATCAGCACGCGCCTGCACGAAGGCGGTTCTGCGGCAGCGGAGGCAGCGGACTCACCGAGCGCCGCTCTCGACGCACTGGTGGAGTTCCACCTCGACTTCGCGCTCGGCGAGCCGGACCTGATCCGCATCCAGGACCGCGACCTCGAAAGCCTGCCGGCCGACGCGCGTCGACAGGTGCGCCAAACGCAGCGCAAGTACGTCGAGGTGTGGGTCGGAGTCCTCGAGCAACTCGATCCCCAGCTCGATCAGGCGGATGCCCGCATCAAAGCGCATGCCACTTTCGGACTGATCAACTCGACCCCTCACAGCGCCAACCCAGCTTCGCCGGCACGCGCACGTCGCGTCCTGCGGGATATGACGCTCGCCGCACTGCGCACCCACTGAAACCGGACACGGCACAATCGGTGGCAGACTGGTTACACCAGCTAACAGATGAGGGTGCCGAACGTGGAAGACAGCAGTGGGGTCAGCAGAGCCGATTTCGCCGAACTGCGGACCGAGTTCTCCCGCTTCATGATGTTGTACCAATTCGGAATCTCCGAACTGATGACCAAGGTGAACATCCTCAAGGACGAGTTCACTCACATCAATCAGTACAGCCCCATCGAACACGTGACGTCACGGGTCAAGTCGCCGGACAGCATCCTGCGTAAGGCTCAACGCCTGAACATCCCGCTCACGATCGACGACATCTCGAAGAACATCTTCGACATCGCCGGCGTGCGCATCACCTGCAGCTTCATTTCCGACACGTACCGGATCGCCGAGATGCTCACCAGCCAGACGGACCTTCGGGTGATCGAGCGCGAGGACTACATCGCCGATCCGAAACCCAACGGCTACAAGAGCTTGCACCTGATCGTCGAGGTCCCGGTTTTCATGAGCGATCGCGTCAGGCACGTACCGATCGAACTTCAGATCCGCACCATCGCGATGGATTTCTGGGCGAGCCTCGAGCACAAGATCTATTACAAGTACAACCGCGAGGTTCCCGTCGAGCTTCTCGACGAACTCACCGAGGCTGCTGCCGCGGCACACCGCCTCGACGTCAAGATGGAACGCCTCAACGACGAGTTCGCGAAAATCAAAGCGCTACCGCATCCCGATGACGAAATCCTCGAGCAGGATCTGCCGGCGCAGTTCCTCGAGGCGCTTCATCTTCAGCGACGGGCGCTCTGAATTTACAGCGACCCTCCCCTGAGCGAACGCGCCTTTCGGCGCATCTGAGGCGACGAGAGTGCCGTTCGCTCACAACTGGGGTCGGACAACTAGGGCAAACCAAAAGTGCGCCCTCCCGAACTTCGGGAGGGCGCACTTCGCGAATCGCGTTGGCTTGCTATTTCTTGCCAGTGACGGCGCTGTAGCCGATCGAGAGCACGGCCGCCGCGGCGATGCTGATGATCCAGCGGATCCAGTCGATTCCACCCGTGTCGCCCTTGTCCGAGATCGCTCCCCAGACCCAGTACCCGATAAGCGCTCCGGCGACACCGAGGACGACGGTGATGATCATGCCGTACTGCTGCTTACCTGGCAGTACGAGACGAGCCAGGATTCCGATGACTGCGCCGAAAATGATGGTTCCGATAATTTGCCCCATGACAGCCCCTCTCACACGTCGTGCATGCACGCGGACGGAAGATCACCGCTCAGGGAAACAATAACCACAGTCACACACAACTGTCGCTTGTTGACCGAATTGTTGTCCGAGATGCAACCTCGACGCGTTACATCCACGACATTCGCGAGTTATTTTTTCGCAATCAAGCAGACCTACCGTTCCCATCCATGCCAACTTCCGTAAAACTGCCGAACAGCGAGCTCGCGCGACTCGCCAACAAGCCGCCCTGGTACCGATCACTGTTCGTGCAATTGATCGCCGCTATCGTCATCGGCGTTCTCATCGGCTGGTTGTGGCCGGAATTCGGCGCGAATCTCAAGCCCCTCGCCGACGGCTTCATCAAGCTGATCAAAATGCTGATCGCGCCGATCATCTTCTGCACCGTCGTGATCGGGATAGCTCACGTCGGGGATCTGAAGGCCGTGGGGCGTATCGGCGTCAAAGCACTCATCTACTTCGAGGTGGTGACCACCTTCGCCCTGTTGTTCGGGCTGCTCATCGGAAATCTGATGAAGCCGGGTGCGGGATTCAACATCGATCCGGAGACGCTGGCGAACGGTGCGGACGCCGTGGCCGCCAAGACTGGAAGCGGCGAGCTTCCCCACACCGTCGAATTCCTGCTCAATATCATTCCGGTGTCGATAGTTTCGGCCTTCGCCGAGAACGCACTCCTCCAAGTCCTCTTCTTCGCCGTACTGTTCGGGCTCGCCTTGGCCAAGGCAGGCGAGAGTGGACCACCGATCGTGTTCGAACTAGTCGATCGTCTGAGTCATCTGTTCTTCACGATCATCGGCTGGATCATGAGACTGGCGCCGTTGGGCGCTTTGGGCGCGATGGCGTACATCGTCGGCCAGTACGGGATCGCTTCGCTCGGAAGTTACGGAAAGCTGATCGCCGCATGCTATCTCGCGGCCGTCCTGTTCATCCTCATCCTGGCGGCGATAGTCAGGTACTTCGCGGGCGTGAATCTGTGGAAGTTCGTCAAGTACATCAAGGACGAACTCTTCCTCGCGTTGGGAACGGCGTCGACCGAAGTAGTTCTGCCCCGAATCATGGTCAAGCTCACCAACGCCGGATGCTCGCGCACTACAACAGGATTGGTGGTGCCTACCGGCTACTCGTTCAATCTCGACGGCGCGACGCTGTACCTGTCGATTTGCATGCTGTTTCTGGCTCAGGCACTCGGCGTGGACCTGACACTCGGTGAACAGATCACTGCCGTCCTGGTACTGATGCTCACGTCCAAGGGAATGGCCGGCGTGCCGGGATCGTCATTCCTGGCACTGTCCGCCACCGTGGCCGCAATCGGTCACGGCGCAATTCCGGTTGCCGCAGTCGCCCTCCTACTGGGCGCCGATCGAATCATGGACTCGATGCGAGTCTCGGTGAACCTGCTCGGGAATTGTGTCGCTACCTTCGTGGTCGCGAATTGGGAGGGGCAGCTCGACAAGGAGCGCATGCGCCGAGTGCTCGACGGAGAAGACGTTCCACCGCTCGAGGAAGTCGATCCGATCACCGGGAAAACTGTTCCGGCACCCGAAGCCGAGGGCGCCGTGCCCCGTTGAGGAGATGGTGACCACCGGCTGCGCGTCGGAATCGGTGCTGAAGGTTCGCGGGGACGTACTTGACCGGAATACTCAGACCAGCACGCCCGAACGCAAATATTTGCAGGGGGTGGCGAGCTTGCCGACTAAGGACTGGTGAATTCACAGATATTCCACGTGCGCTGGGCTAACTCGGCACCAGGGAAAGCATCCTCCACTATCTCAATATTGCTACGCGGTTGCCATTGTTCAGATCCGAAGATCAGCGAACTGCCAGCATTATGTTTGCCGAAAATAGAAGGACTAAAGTCCACTGTTCAGCCGACAAACAGACTCGAGTGAGCAAAGAATCAAACATTGCGGAAACCATTCTTCCGAACACAGAAACGCGCATCTAGCTGCACTTATGTCGACTCCTCGACGGAGTGGGCATTTGCAAAAATGACCGAAATCTCACCACTCCAAATTGCCGAAACGGACACCCATTGCTATCGTAACCTTTGCGAAGGACTGGACTAATTGCCCAGCAAAGGAGCCAAGTGACCGAGTCCATGCAAGAAATTGAACACTTGTCCACTAATCGACTCTCCGTGGTTGTTCCAGTATTCAACGAAGAAAACTCCCTTTCGAACTGCATCGAGCGCTTACTGATCCAGTCCGAAATCGACGAGATTCTGGTCGTCGACAACAACTCGACGGACAGCACCGCATCGATCATTCACAAGTTCGCCGAGAAGCACGACCGAGTGAGATATGTCTTCGAGGCCCGGCAAGGCGTCGTTCATGCGCGGAACGCCGGCTTCGACGCCTCGACCGGCAACATCATCGGTCGGATCGACGCAGACACGCGGGTCCAACCGGGATGGGCCCGTGCGGTCAAAGGTTTCTTCCAGCGCAGCACTGCGCATTCAGCGGTCGCCGGACTCACCTATCTCTTCGAATCGCCGTTTGCCCGAATCCACCGTTTCGCACTGGACCGTCAGGTCAAGCAGGGAAAGTTCGATTGCGAACGTCAAGTACTTGCTGTCGCCGGAGCAAACATGGCGATCAGAAAAAGCGCATGGCTGGCCGTCCGCGAGCGAGTCAGCGACCGGCCGGACATCCACGAAGATATCGACCTTTCACTGTGCCTTCGGAAGGAAGGGATGACGATCGGTCAGATCGCCGACATGCGAGCAGAAACGTCCGGTCGACGCGGTGAAACCCCTCCGTTGGAGTACCTGAAGTACAACCAGGCATCCGAATCGGTTTTGCACCTTCACAACATCATGAATTGGCGCCTCAAACTGACAATCTGGGGCGACTCGATGCTCCACGCCCTCGTGTGGCCCGTTTACCGCCTCTACAACTTCGAGCAGGAGCGCCTGGAGTTCAGGCGCTTGTTTGGCAGATCGCAGGGTCGAATCATGCCGGTTCACCAGTAGCCCATCGATTTCGATAATCACCGCAGATTCGAAGTGATAGTGCAGAATACGGTCTCGTAGCTGATCCACACGATCGTTCGCCGACAACTGGTCGAGGTATACCGATGCCCGGTCACCATCGACGACAATTCGGCCGCGAGGGCGAGGTCGACAACCTCTTCGTCGATCACCCGTCGCGTTGCGCCATTGATCAGTGGAATCTTGAACACCTTACCGACGGCGGTTGGCAACTCGACGACGAGCTCATGCGCCGAGTACACGGGGGCGAAGACGTTCCATCGCTCGGGGAAGTCGATCCGCACGGGAAGGCCGTTCGGCATAGTTCGATCTGAATCTCGCAGTAAACCTACGCCGAGGCCAAACGGTCGGGCAGTCCGTCTCATCAAGTCATCCACCACGGTATGGAATGCGTGAGATACGGCATAAGTTCTGGCACTCGAACGACGGCCCACACATCGACCGACAGCCGGCGCCGCCACAGCCCTCTTATCGATCAGATATCCCGCTACCTGCAATTTTACAAACAAGAATCTCAACAAAAAGAACAAATCGTACACCAGTAGCCATGCGGCCGTTTCGGCATGGCCTACCTACCCGAGTGCCACGATTTTGAAGGTGAAAAATTGATTGATACCGTTATTTTGTGAAGATTCGCCCAAACCGTAAACCTCAGGAACGATTGTGACGTCCCCAAAGCAATCGACTGAGAATCCTCACCGAAATAAATTGTCGGTCGTTGTACCTGTGTTTAACGAAGAGGCAGGAATCGCGGACTGCATTGACCGTCTGCTCGCGCAAGGTGACACAATCGACGAAATCTTGATAGTCGACAACAACTCCACCGACCGAACTGCCTCGATAATAGAACGCTACGCAGGGTCACACGAAAAAGTTCGATATATCTTCGAGTCACGCCAAGGTGTTGTGCATGCCCGAAATGCGGGTTTTGACGCGTCTTCTTGTGAACTGGTCGGCCGAATCGACGCCGACACCCGGGTCCAGACCGGATGGGCGGCCGCGATTTGCGAATTCCTCGGCCCCAACTCCACCCACTGCGCCGTTGCGGGCGTCACATACCTCTTCGAATCCCCTTTCTCGCGCGTCCACCGGTTCGTACTTGACCGACAAATTCGACGTGGAAAGTTCAATCATGATCGCCGAGTGCTAGCTGCTACCGGAGCGAACATGGCCGTGAAAAGATCAGCGTGGCTAGAAGTGCGGAAGAATTTGAGCGAGCGCACTGACATTCACGAAGACATGGATCTCTCGATATGTCTCCAGAAGATCGGGTTGACAATCGGACAGTGCGACTCCATGCGCGTCGAAACATCGGGGAGGCGGGGAGAAACACCTCCGCGCGAATACTCGAAGTACAACCGCGCTTCTGAATCGGTCCTTCGACTCCACAACGTCATGAATTGGCGCTTCAAGTTCCTGATCCGGCTGGACACAGTTGTCCACGCCTTGGCATGGCCGATATACCGTGCATACAATTTCGAGCAGGAGCGTTTTGAGTTCAGACGCTTGTTCGGCAAATCGCAAGGACGAATCATGCCGGTCAACCAGTAGCCAATCCAGCCTCGCTATTCACTACAGGTGCGAAGTGACAGTGCAGCAGAGACCCCTCGTTGCTGATGCGCACAAAAGTCCGCCGCGTCCTCCACGAGGTACACCGAAACCCGCTCATCGATGACCGTGCGGGCCGCTGACCGCCGAGTACCGAGCGCTTATCCGAGTGTATTAACGGACATGCACCACACCGGATCTCACGACACCTTCAACGCCGTGATGCGGTCTTCACTGGAACGCAACAGCACCTTGTCCCCCGCCCACAGCTCCCGCGGCATCGCCCAGGGGGTGAACTCGTCGTCCCCGTCCTGATCCACCCGAACCTCCCAACTACGTTGGCCCGTAAGGACATCCGTTCCGTAGACGTTTCCCTCGTCGATAACGACATCGCCGTGCCAGACAACCGCCCCGGCGCGCTCAGCGTTCGATCGCCACAGGACCTCACCGGTGAAGAGGTCCACGAACTGGACCTCGGGTTCGGGACCGGAACGTGTCACGGCAACCACGTGGCCGATCACCGCCAACGACTGTGCGGTGTCGAAGAGTTCACTGTTGGACCACAATTTCTCGCCGGAAGTCCGGTCGAAACCGCTGTGTCCCAGAATGATCGGAGTCGATCTTCCCGCGGGATCATCTCGGCTGTATCGCCCGCCGTAGTACGAGGACTCCGAGGGCAGTTCGTCCGTCCTGGCGAACTCGCGCCCGTTCTGATCGAGCGCGTACTCACTTGTCGGACGGCCATCGCCTTCGCAACCGCCATCCGACACCAATGTCACGCCGTCCGACGATGTATGCGCGGTCGAACAGGTGGAGTAACCGTGTACCCACCGCTGTTCGCCCGTCTTCAGATCGAATCCCAGAGACTCGTCGAGAGCGATCACACCCAGATCGCCGTGCACCGACATCACCGGATCGACGTATCCGGCTTCCCACGATCCACCGACGTCGAACGCTTTGGACCAGTTCGCTTCCGGATCGTCGACGGTTCCGCTGTGCACGCGAACGTCGTTGCTCTCGATATCACCCTCGAGCGCGAGGACCGTGTCACCCGAGACAACCGCGATGATCGGTGCCCACGGCGTCTTGATGTCTCGACGCTCTCCTGTCTCGATATCGAAAAGTGAGTACGAACCACCGGATACGTACGGCCCGGAGAAACACAGCACCGAACTGCCGAGCAGAGTCTCGGAGCAACCACCGATGTCGACCGCCGACGTGCGCCAACGAACTGTGCCATCTTCGGCGTCCAATCCGACCAATTCTGCGTCGTCCAACGAATACGCCTGACGATCCGGCATACCGATCATCGTGACCGCGAGTGATCCGGCGTCGATGAATCCGCCCATGTCCATGTTGAATTCGGTGCCAACAAGTGGGCTCCGAAATATCGCGAACTCGCGCCCGAGAATCTCGGAGGCCTCGACGCTCCATAGCGGCGACGAGATCGCTGTCGGTTCGGAACTCGTCGACGTGACCACCGTGGCGATGGCGGCGGTGACGGTGACTACGGCTACGGCGGCTGCGATCCGAAGGCGGGCCTTGGGCGAATACCTGGCGGTCATCGAATCTCCAAGCCTTCGGTCGTCGCGAGAAACTCCAACTGCTCGAACGTCATCGGCACGTTCGGGATCGCAGCCGACGACGAAACCGAGACTTGGGTCCCATTCGGACGGGTGACGACCACCGACCTGCTCGTTTCCTGCGTCGATTCTGCTTTCGAGCCGTCATTTGTCATGGGTACGGTCGAGTAATCCCGTTCGTCTCGCTCGATCACGGATCCATCCGGTCCCGTCACGAACTCCAAGGGGTGCCCGTAGTAGGAGGGGTCGTATTTGTTGGGCTCCGCGGGGAGTGGTTGTCCGCCGGTAATTGTCATGTTGAGCGTCGACTCGTTCTCTCCCGTCCGAGTGAGAAATCTCTGACATGCGGTGGACCTGTCATTCTCCGCGACCGTCAGAGCGCCCGGTCCGGCATCAAGAATCGGAAAACCCGGAGGTACAGCGCGCCATCTGATCTCGAGTACGGCGTTGAGACGTTCGATCGTCGCGCGATCGAGTTCGGCCACGTCGCTAGAGTCTCGAGGGATCCCGTGGCACCCGGGCGAAAGCGGTGCCGTACCCGGGGGAACTGGCGTGGTGATTCGCAGCTGTGGCATTTCGACAAGGGTTACAAGTTCGTCGAGCGTCAGTGGCACCACGCCGGAACTCTCGGCGTCCGGACCTCCGTCGTTGTTCGTGTCGTTGAGATACGCCTGAATACGGGTCCCGTCGACTCCGTACAACATTGCCGACCGATTAAGGGTGCGTACACCATTGGTTTCGCTCCACGTATCCTGCAGATCCACCACAGACTGGTCGGCCAGCACCCGACGTTCGACGAGCGACCCCGCAACACACGATGGGATCGGATCAGAACTCGAGTGCAGCATCAGGCTGAGCGCGCCGATCTTCCCCTCCCGAATCAGCGTCCCGGACGCAGTGGTGGACGCCAACTCCTCGAGCGAGAATCCCTCGGGCAGCCCATCTGTGTTCGAAGGTGCAGAGATCGGCCCGAACTGCAGCGAATTACCCGGGCTGGCGAACTTCAGCTCGACATCTTTCGGGAGCGCCTGCTTGACCGCTTCCGACATCGCGGCGGCCTTGGCGCTCGAGAACCACGGAAAGCGTGGATCGTCGTACGTGTCAGATCCGTCCAGAATATAGGAGAAGAACGAATCCTCTTCTGGCGCTGCGACGCTTTCACAACCCGGAATCGTTGTCGGGTACACCGCGCTCGGCGTGACGTACGAGAATTCAGGCACGTCCTCCGCCGGAATCTCGTCCGGTGTGGACGTCATGGTGATCGAAGATGACGCAGCTACAGAGATGTCATCGGACGGCGAGCTGCTCCACCGATCCACCAGCCCGGCAACCACTGTCCCACCGGCGATCAGGGAGACGACCGTCAGCGCGAAGGTCCACTTCTCGGCCCGCTTCGAATCGGTTTGCTCCTTCGACACGTACCCTCGCAGTCACTGTCACGGCTCGCTCCCGATGCGCGTCGCCTCTGGAAGTCCTGTCGCGATCACAGCGATTTCTGTTACCAACCGGATGGTTTCCTATCGCGCGAGCGCCGCATGAAGACAGAAGAACGGGGTGCCAGTTGCTGTGCAACCGGCACCCCGTCCTGACGACCTGAGTGCTTAAACCCTCACAGGCACCTGATTCGGGTCTGGATCGGAATCCGGATCCTGCTCGATCGGAATCCGCCGAATCGCTTCACCCTCGATGTCGACGTTCGGCAGGATCTTGTCGAGCCACGCGGGCAACTTCCACGCCGAATCACCGAGGATCGACATGACCGCAGGGATCACGATCATGCGGATGATGAAGGCGTCGAAGAAGACTGCCGCCGCGAGACCGAAGCCCATCATCTTGCTTGTCGTCTCCGAGGACAGCATGAATGCGCCGAACACGGAGATCATGATGATGGCCGCCGACGCGACCACGCGAGCACCATGGGTGTAGCCGGAGATGATGGCGTCCTTGGCCGACAATCCGTGCACGTATTCCTCGCGCATTCGCGTCACGAGGAACACTTGATAGTCCATCGCCAACCCGAAGACCACACCGATCATGAAGATCGGCAGGAACGAGATGATGGGTTGTGTGTGCTCGATCAGCCCGAAGTCGCCCAACTGGAAAATGGCCACCGTGGCGCCGAAGGTCGCACAGACGGAAAACAGGAATCCGAGAGTTGCGGTCAGCGGCACCAAGATCGAGCGGAAGACGACCATCATGATGATGAACGCCAGCCCCACAACCACGATGAGATACGGGATGAGCGCGGAACTGAGCTTCGACGACATGTCTGCAACGATCGCGGTTTGACCCGCTACACCGAGTTCTGCGCCTTCCGACTTCACCGTCGATCCGTAGTCCCGGATCTGATTCATCAGCTCGTGGGTTTCGGGGCCGCTCGGAGACATCTGCGGGGTGACCGCGATGAGCGCAGAGTTTGCGCCCGCCATCGGGTTTGCCGCGTCCGGTCCGTTTCCGACCCACATCAACTGATCCGGCGTTGCGACGTTGTCGAGGCCCTTGATGTGCGCGACAGTGCCTTCGGCAATCGCGGTGATGTCGGTGCCGTCGGGCGCGTCGAGCACGACGAACAATTCGCCGTTGACGCCTTCACCGAATCCTCGTTGCAGGAGGGCCAGTGCCGGTCGCTCTTCGTCTTGAGTGAACGAGAGTCCGAGTTCGAGCTTCGTCATCGGAATCGCCGCGATCACCAGGAGGACCAGAGCAGCACCCGCGATCGGCCACGGGTACTTGGTGACTATCTTGGCCCAGCGATGTCCGTTGGATTCCATCGTCTCGGGCTCGTCACCGTGGCGAAGCCCGGGAATACGAGGCGAGAACGCGAACCGACCGAAGATGCCCAGAACTGCCGGGATCAACGTGATTGCGCCGAGCACGGCGATGATGACGGCAACCGCCGCCGAGATTCCCATCTGCGTGATCATCGGGACCCCGACCACCGCCAGGGCTGCCAGCGCGACCACCACTGTCAGGCCCGCGAATACGACCGACGAACCTGCTGTACCTACTGCGCGTCCGGCAGCAGCTTCCCTGGTTCCGCCCAGATTGAGCTCACTGCGGTAGCGCGAGACGATGAACAACGCATAGTCGATCGAGACTGCGATGCCGATCATCGTGACGATTCCCGTGACACCTTCGTTGATGTCGAAGAAGCCCGAGCCGAGTGTGACCGTCAGAGTGGCCAGCGCAATTCCAAGAATTGCAGTGAACAACGGGATGAACGCCGCGATGAGTGCGCCGAACGCCACGATCATCACGATGAACGCCACCGCGAAGCCGAGCATCTCCGACAGACCGCCCGCGGCCTGCACCTGCATCATCGAACCGGTGCCTTCGACTTGCAGGCCACCGGTGCGGAATTTTGCCATCAAATCGAGGAACGCCGTCTTGTTCGCCTGCGTCTGATCCTCGATGCGAATCGACTGATTGAGCTGGATCAGCCCGACCTTGCCGTTGTCGCCGAGAACGGCGGACGCCACCGCCGGATTGGCCTCCGCGAGAGTGACCGGATTGACGATCTTCTCGGGATCGACGATGTCCGGCAACGTCTTCGCCTGTGCGATCAACTGGTCGATCTGATCGCTGTGCGCGGCAAGCCCGTCGTCTGCCGCGATGAGAATGCTGGTCGACGCCTGAGTTTGCTGCTCCGCTGCCGCTGCAAAGTTCTCGTTCATCAACTCGGTCGCACGCTGTGAATCGGTGCCCGGAAGATTGAATTCTTTGGAGAACGTCGGATTTGTGGCGCTGATAGCGCCCCCCACCACCGCGATCACGATAATCCACGCGGCCACCACAAGATACTTGTGGCGGAAAGCGAACTTCCCCAACCTGTAAAGATACGTAGCCAACGTAGGCCTCTCTCGCCGTGGACTGGTCTGTCCGAAGAACACGGAGTCTTTCGGTGCCAAGGTCATACGGTACGGACCGATCGGCCCATTGGCACCCGGTATATCTGCGAAAACGGCATATCCGGCGCGCTCTCCGTCTCCTTTTCAGACCGCTCGGTACCGTGGACACGACACGGGCAGGCGCCTCACCAGAGCAGACGCCGCGTAGTACGAAAGGCAATCCCATGAATCACGGCCAGGCCGTCGATCGCGATCTCCTCCTTGCCGGCCAACAGCGACTCGACGCGCTGGGGCCACGATTGACAGGATCACCTTCACACCACGCTGTGGTGGAAGAAGTCGCGAACGAACTGACCGAACTGGGCCTCGAAGTCCGGCGTGATTCACACACTTTCGAACGCTGGGATCTACCGGACACATCTGAGGGGCTTCGCATCGGATTGCCGACGGGACCGATCAATGTTTCGTCCGCATTCCCCTACTCGGGATTGACCGGGCCTCAGGGAATCTCCGCTCCCCTGGTCTACGTCAGCGCGCGACGCCCCAAGTGGTCCTTGGCCAAGGGCGCGATCGCGGTGATCGAGGTCCCGCACGTCGATCTTCCCCGCAAGCTACTGGTCAGCGAGTGGGGTCCGATCGCCACCGACGAGACTCTTCGAAATCCGGTTCTCTCCGCAACCCTTCTTGGCCCGAAACTCGACAAGGCCCGCAAGGCCGGAGTGCTCGGCGTGATCGCGGTGTGGCGTGACATCGCTCCGGACAACGCACTGGGACAATATCTTCCGTTCACGCAGCCGTACCACGACATCCCCGCCGTCTGGGTGGCCGGCGACGAGGGCAGGAAGGTTGTCGCTGCAGCTCGTTCCGGTCAGCGGGCGACTCTGGTTCTGGATGCAACTCTGCATCCGGACACCCGGACCGACACGGTGTGGGCGGTATCCCCGGGGACATCACCGGAAGAGACGATTCTGCTCATCACTCACAGCGACGGAACCAACGGCGTCGAGGAGAACGGGCATCTGGGAATGTTGGCCTTGGCGCGGCACGCCGTCGCGCAGCCGCATCGACGGTCGTACGTTTTTGTGCTGACGACTGGCCACCTGCGAATTCCAGCGGTGTCCAAGCACGGACAGGCAACCTCCACCTGGCTCGAAGCGCACCCCGAGATGTGGAAGGGCGAAGCCGGTCAGGCGCGCGCAGTAGCCGGGATCGCGATCGAACACCTCGGCGCGCTGGGTGATACCGAGGACACCTCGACCGGCAGCTATGCGTTGGTGACCACTCCGGAACCGGAACTGCTCTACGCGACGAGCCGAGAAGTACACGACATCGTTGCACCGCTGTGGCGCGACATCGGGGCAGGCGATCGCCGAATCGTGGCGCCAGGACCGGTCATTCATTTCGGCGAGGGTGAACCACTGTTCGAGCGGAAGATCCCGGCAGTCGCCTTGGTGACGGCGCCGCAGTACCTACTAGCTCTGCGTGATGCCGACGCCGCCACGCACGTCGATCTCGACGCGATGGTCAAACAGGTCGAAAGCTTCCGCGATCTGCTCGACGCGTTCGATGCAACCGACACCGCGGCTTTCGGTCCGGTGGTCTCGCGCTCGGTATTCGCGAAGTTCTCGGCACTACTTCAGTTGATGCAGATTTTGTCGAAAGCCAAGAAATAGTGCTGTGGGCCGTTATTTAACCCGGGCGGTTTATAAATTCGCCCCGCAAAGGGGGTTTCGT